>JAUWNJ010000063.1 GCA_030612725.1 Planctomycetales bacterium | reverse complement strand
GCCACGCGGATACGCAAACGTGGCCGCAAACACCGCGGCCACGGCACCCCAACGCATAGGCCGGAATAACATAACAGGAGCAGACATGACACCCGGAATGTGGAGCAGTTATTTTATCGAATTGTCGCCCGAAGATATGGTACAGACCTTCGCGGCGAAGGGATGGCAGCGCCTGGAACTGTCCACCGAACACGCCGAGCGCCTACTGGAGAGACAGAACCCCCCCACCGCCGGCGAAGCCTTCAGAAAATTCGCCGACGATAACGGCGTTGCCTTCCCTCAAGGCCATCTCTGGCTAGCCTGCGACATCGCCACCGACAACCAGGACGAGGCAATCGACACCCTCAAACAGTGGCTCGACCTGTTCGTCGCGTTGGATATTCGGGCGGCTGTGCTGCATCCCGGCGGGTTCCAACTGATAGATCAGGGTTGCGAACGTCAGAAAGTTCGGGAACTGAACTTGCGGGCCTTGGGCGCACTGACGGACTATATTCAGGGAACCGACCTGGTGATATGCCTGGAGAACATTCCGAAAACCGCACCGGAGGCGGAGGATTTATGCGAGATAATCCAGGCAGTCGGCTCTTCGCACCTGGGAATATGCCTGGACACGGGGCATCTGAACATGACCAGCGGCCTGCAGTCAGCCTTTATCCATAAGGCAGGGCCTTTGCTGAAGGCGATGCACCTCACCGACAACGACGGCTCGGCCGATCAGCACCTTATGCCCTATGGCCACGGCACTGTTCGCTGGGACGAGGTATTTTCGGCGTTGAAGGAAATCGGCTACACAGGCCTGCTCAACTTCGAAATCCCCGGCGAGACCGAATGGGCACAATGCCCCCTCCCGATCCGCCTGGCGAAACTTGATTACCTCAAGACGATTGTGCAGTTGATGCTCGCGTAAAGAGTGCCGTGGCAATAAGGCTTCTGACCTTGCATACCGGACTACTCGGTGGGATAATGAAGTGGGAGAGAAATTGGCTATGACTTATCACGGGAAAGTAAAGAACGGCGTGGTGGTTCTGGATTTGCAGGCACATCTGCCGGAGGGTGCGGACGTGCTGGTCGAACCGGTCGCGGAGGCAGAGTGGGTCAAGTGTGTCGGTACGATCTCCGATGATGATGCCGACGGTATGCTTTCCGCCATCGAAGAGATGTAGGCTGGGCCGGAGCCAGCCTACTCACTAATCGCCGCCACGTGTTTTTTTCTTGGCGAATTTCCCCGCAGGCCCGCCGGCAGTGAACAGCACGGCAAAACGAGTTATCAACGCACCAAGCAAAACGTAGCCAAGCAGCACCTGAAACATCAACAGAAGATGCCCCGCAATACTTTGCGGATGTGCGTACATATCCCCGAAACCAAGCGTAGTCATCGTTACAATTGAGAAATACACTGCCCGCACAAGGTCGCCCCACCAATGCCCCGTTACGTGGAGATTTTCAACAAGCCCCGGCACAGCGAAATAGATTCCCGCAAAGGCAAACGCCAGAACAAAGAATGTGCCTATAACCCTGCCAGTGGACCGACCATAATCAGACATCTGCCAGAAAAGCCACACCAAGGGTGTCAGCAAGCGATGGTCCTTATACCATTCCTTCCACCCTTTCAGCCGGATGTTGTACTGAAGCAGTTGCTTCAAACCCGGCTCAATGCGGGCAGCATCCAAACCAACGATGGTAAAGTCGGTTTTCCTGTCAATCTGGCTACCCCATATCAGCGTACTGCCATCGACTATAGCTGCCTCAAATTCTGCGCCTTCCAAATGGGTTCCGACAAGGTTGGCACCTTCCAGATGGGCTTGCCCAAAGTTAGCGCCTGCCAAGCAAGCATACCAAAGGCCCGCGCCCTCCAGATGGGCCTGTAGAAGTTCCGCATTTTTCAGATGGGCGCTTGAAAGGATTGCGCCTTCCAGACGAGCATACTTTAGTATCGTACCTTCCAGATGGGCCACCCAAAATTTCGCGCCTTCCAGATGGGCGCTCATAAGGTGCGCGCCTTCCAGATGGGCTTGCCAAAATTTGACACCTTCCAGATGAGCACCAGAAAGATTCGCGCCTTGCAGCCAAATTTTTTCTTCGTGATTCGCCATGCGCCATTTGTTCCACTCGGTTATGTCTTTCTTTTCCGAGCAGCGTTTGAGCATGTCGTATTGCTCGATGTTGCATCTCGCGCCGATCCTGAAGAACAGTTCCCTTAATTCGGATTCGCTCATTGTGTCTGACCTTTCGTGATTGCTATTGCAAATCTTATCAGGCTGGCCGGTTGGGTAAAAGAACGTGTTTATTGAGTTCCGTATTTCTAATGTCCGATGAACCAGGCCCGGGTGGCCCGGGGGGGGGGGGGGGGGGGGGGGGGGGGACACGCCCCCGCCCCGCCGGGCGGCGGCCACCCCCCCCCCCCCCCCCCCCCCCC
>JAUWNJ010000042.1 GCA_030612725.1 Planctomycetales bacterium | reverse complement strand
GGGGGGGGGGGGGCGCGGGAGCGCGCGCGGTGGGGTGGGGCGGGCCGGCGCCCCCCACCCCCCCCCCCCCCCCGGCCACCCGGTTGAGACAAAACCGGGGATGTTTCAGTCCTGACTTACCTTGACAAATTACCGTATTGGGAATACTTTTCAGTAAATGGGCGTCAAAGGCGATATTTCGGTAGTGCGGGATGAAGGCGGGCGTGTTATCCGAGCGGCTGGTCCTGGACTGGTTGACCTTCAGGTCAACGGGTACGCCGGTGTGGACTTTAACGATTCGAACGTTGAGAGGCTTACTCTCGAAAAGGTCAGAGCCGCATTCGAAGCGATGCAGCGGTGCGGCGTAGTAAGCGTTCTTGTAACGATCATTACAGCCCCGATTGAGCAAATGATCGCTCGCGTTGTCCGAATGGTCGAGTTGCGAAAGACTGACGAGTTGCTTTCTTCCATGATCGCCGGTTTCCACATCGAGGGTCCGTTTATCAGCAGCGAGGACGGTCCGCGCGGTGCACATTCGCTCGAATATGTAATGACTCCGAAGGATTCGCCAGACCTGCTGGACGAACTCCAGGCCGCTGCTGAAGGAACGGTTCGCCTGCTGACGCTTGCACCGGAACTGCCCGGCGCAATGAAACTTATCGCCGACGCTTCATCCGACGGCGTCGTTGTCTCGCTCGGTCATCACAAAGCCGACGCCGAGACAATCGACCGGGCAGTCGAAGCCGGTGCGAAGATGTGTACGCACCTGGGCAACGGTTCGCACTACATGTTGCCTCGTCTGGATAATTACCTCCAGCGTCAACTGGCCGACGATCGTCTGTGGGCCGGTTTTATCGCCGACGGACATCACATCCCATTTCCGACACTGAAGAACTTCATTCGTGCCAAAACGCCGCAGCACAGCGTGCTGATTACAGATGCGATGATGGCTGCCAACATGCCGCCAGGGACCTACAGCATCGGCGATGTTACCTGTCAGGTCCACGACGACGGATTCGTCAGCCACGATGATTCGCCTTCTCTTGCCGGCTCGGTGTTGACGATGGACCGGGCGGTTATAAACGTCGCTTGCCATTGCGATGTACCGTTCGAGACAGCCTGGGCAATGGCATCGACCCAGCCGGCGGAATTGGTCGGCTTGCCGACTCCGACGAGAGTCGAAGTTGATGTTATCGACAAGAGTTTTGTCAGGCGTAATTTGTAAGTTTGGCCGTCGCCGGTACGGCGACGGGGGCATCCGAGTGCAAAAGCATCGTCGTACCGGCGATGGCTAAACTAGGATGTGGAGCGTATCTGTATTTTTTCCCTCGTTCTCTATTTTTCCTCATTTAAGGTGATTAAGTCGCGTATTAATCTGTCCGACAAAGGTATCGTCGGAGTATGGGTGCGGTTTGTACTCGTTCGGGCCGGTTGGTGTGGTTTATCCGGTGGTCTGGCGGTTTGCGTATTTACGCGGAGAGGACGGATTAATGGCCGCTTTCATTGGCCCAGCACGTTTCGGCAATTGCACCCAGGACGAACCAGAGGTCAAGTCGAACGGGCGTGTATTGATCGCTGACGACGACGAAAGTTCGCTGGCTATGCTCAAGTCGATTCTCAGTGGGCTGAATTGGGATGTTACCGCCGTTTCCGACGGTAACGAGGCGTGGTCGGTCTTGTCGGCCGATGATGCGCCGAGGCTTGCGATACTTGACTGGCGCATGCCCGGAATGGACGGTATAGAAGTATGTCGCAGGCTCCGTTCCCTGCAAAGATCGGAATATACATATGTAATCCTCGTTACCGCCAGGGACGGCGAGCAGGACATTATTGATGGGATGGAGGCAGGCGCTGACGACTACGTTACCAAACCTTTCAATCCGCACGTTCTCACAGCGAGAGTGAAGCCCGCTTTGCGAATCCACGACCTTGAGAGCAACCTTCGGAAAGAACTTGCCGAGCGTAAAGCGACCGAAGCGGACATAAGGCAGGCCAATGAACAAACCGAAGCCATTAATCATCAACTGAAACAGACTATCGACCGCGCCAATCGACTGGCCGATGAGGCAAAGGTGGCCGACAACGCCAAGAGCGAATTTCTGGCCAATATGAGTCACGAAATCCGCACACCCATGAACGCCGTCATCGGTATGACCGAACTGGCGCTGGACACGGAATTGACCTCCGAACAGCGCGAGTACCTCAGCACGGTCATGTCGTCGGCGCAATCCCTGCTGGATCTGATTAACGACATTCTGGATTTCTCGAAAATCGAAGCCGGTCGGCTTGCGTTCGAACACGTCGAATTCTCTCTTCGCAAGACGCTCTGGGAGACCGTTCAAACTCTTGCGGGCCGGTCCGACAGTAAAGGTCTGGAACTTATCTGCCATGTCTTGCCGGACGTCCCCGACGGGCTTGTGGGCGATCCGGGACGGCTTCGACAGATAATCGTCAATCTGGTTGGTAACGCCATCAAGTTCACTGAGCAGGGCGAGGTATTCGTCCTCGTCGAAACCGCTAGCGACCTGTCGGGCAAAGTATGCCTGCATTTCTCCGTCAGCGACACTGGTATCGGTATCTCGGATGAGAAACGGGAAGTTATTTTCGACGTTTTCGCCCAGGCCGACGCCGCCACTACGAGAAAATACGGTGGTACGGGGCTTGGACTGGCGATTTCCTCGAAACTCGTGGAAATGATGGGCGGGGAAATATCCGTCCACAGTACCCTCGGAGAAGGAAGCACGTTCCACTTCACCGCTGAGTTTGACGTCCAGCCGGACCAGTCTCTTACGCCGGACATGAAACTTATTGATAGTCTCGTCGGCGTCCCCGTCCTGATTGTGGACGATAACGCGACAAGCCGCAACGTACTCGGAGGTATTCTTACTCGTTGGGGTATGGACGTAAAGGTTGCCGAAAGCGGCGATAATGCGCTGACTGTATTGAATGAGACCCAGGCTACGGATAACAAATTGCCCCGGCTGTTGCTGCTGGATACCCGAATGCCCGGAATGAGCGGATTGGCTGTGTTACAGCGGATCAGCAAAAATCCCGAATGGCAGAACATTCCCGTCATCATGCTGACCCACGTCGGGAAACCGAGTAATAACTGTAACCAGACAGAAGGTATTACAGCCTGCGTAACAAAACCGGTCAGACAAACCCGTCTTCTGGAGGCTGTGCTGTCCGCACTCGGCGGTGAAACGGTGCATGAACGCCATTCAACAGCGTCGCGGAACGCGTCGGGCGGGAGTGATCGACCGCTTCGCATTCTCCTTGCCGAGGACGATAAGGTCAACCAGCATATCGCGGTTCGAACCCTGACGAAATGGAACCATGAGGTTACGGTGGTCGAAAATGGTAAAGATGCCGTTACCGCCCACGAGTCCGGCGAGTTTGACCTGATCCTTATGGACTGCCGGATGCCGGAGATGGACGGATACCAGGCGACCGCCGCCATTCGCAGGCACGAGCAGTCCACCGGCGGATATGTCCCGATTGTCGCCATGACGGCCAACGCCATGAAAGGCGACCGTCAACGTTGCATGGACGCCGGAATGGACGATTACATCTCCAAACCGTTCAGCAAACAGGACCTGCGAAAGGCAATCGAAAAAGTAATCGAATTGGCGTCCCAATATCCTTATCAGAGCGATAAAGATACTGTAACCACAGGCCGGGGGTTCAGAGACGTTCTCGACATCGACGGACCTATAAGAAATCTCGACGGCGATATGGAACTGTACGGAGAACTTGTCGATGTGTTCGTTGAGGTTTTTCCGGGGCACATGTCGTCTCTTCAGGATGCGGTTCGCACCGGCGACGCTTCCATTGCCAGGCTTTCAGCCCACACCATCAGAGGTGGGGCGTCCAATATATGGGCTGTCGGTATCTACGATGTTGCCGCGGAGATGGAAGATTCCGCCGAAAGCGGCGATATGGAAAAGGTAAGCGTCTTGATTACTGAGTTGCGACACCAATTCCACCTTCTGAAAGAAAAGATTTCCCATGAAGACTGGCTTGAGCCAGCGATGTATGAAAGGGCAAATATATGAGAATCCTTATCGCCGACGATGATGCCGTAATGTGTCGCAGACTGGAAGTGCCGCTTTCTCAATGCGGGTACGAAATTGTGGTTTGCTCCAATGGTACGGATGCGTGGGATATCCTTCAGGAACCGGATGCGCCGAAACTGGCGATTCTCGATTGGATGATGCCGGGAATGGAAGGCCCTGAAATCTGCCGACGGGTCAGGCAACAGGAAACGGACAGATATACCTATATGATCCTGCTGACCGTCAGGGTTGACCAATCGGACATCATCTTTGGAATCAACTCCGGCGCTGACGACTACATCACCAAACCGTTCGATATGATGGAACTGAAGGCCCGCCTCAATGCCGCCATGAGGAACCTGCGGGTGCATGAAGATCTCCTTGCCGCCCAGGAAATGCTCCGCGAAGAAGCAATGAGAGACGGACTGACCGGTACGCAAAATCACGTAGCCATTATGGAAACCGTCAAACAGGAGATTACCCGCTCATCCAGAGAGCAAACGGAAGTCAGCATAGCTATTATCGATCTGGATAAGTTCAAGTCCGTTAACGATACCCACGGGCATCTTTTCGGTGATGAAGTACTCCGGGAAGTTGTACACAGAATCAAAAATCATCTCCGCTCTTATGACACAATCGGAAGATGCGGCGGCGACGAATTCCTTATTGTCATGCCTGATTGCAGTATCGCCGAAGCGCAGATTATAGCCGAAAGAATACGAGAGATGATATTGCAAGCACCGGTTGTCGCCGACCAGAAGGAATTCAACCAAAGCATCAGCATCGGTATCGCCACTACGAAAGACATAACCTTCACCAGACCCAACGAACTTGTCCAGAACGCCGATGAGGCGCTATACGCAGCCAAAAGAGCGGGACGGAATTGTGTTGTGGTATATTCTCCCGACCCGCACCAGAACGCCGCCGGAACATCCGAACGAAGCGCCTGATACCGCATACGACGGAAAAACAGGGACCAGGGACCAGGGACCAGGGATTAGGCAAAAACAGAAAAACAGAAAAACAGAAAAACAGAACCCGAAACTGATGAACTGATTTACCAGTCAACCAGTCAACCAATCAACCAGTCAACCAATCAACCAATCAACCAATCTATTGGCGTGTCCGCTTTCACGTAGTGATACGTAGTATCGCTACGCGGTGCTACGCATTGCCTAATCCCAAGTCCCTGGTCCCTGTTTTTATCGAATATGCTTGCAGAGGTGTGCAATCGCCGTAAAAATCCGCATCGCGGCAATTATGAAAAGATCAAATGGAGAAGGATATGCTTGCTCGTAAAACAACAGCGGTAGTCAGCGTTTTGATGGTTTGTTTTGGTCTTGGTGGTCTTGCCGCATATGGTCAATTGGCCGGTGAGACGTCCAGGCCTGCCGAAGCGCCGTCCGTTAAGACTCTAACGAAGGTGTACGCGGTTGTCGTCAGCGAAAAAACGTTCGGAAATCCCCAATGGCGAAAGGTGGTCGATGCCCTGGCCCGGAAACACTCCGGCGAGGTGGTCCTATATTCCTCCGACGTCCGGGAAGTCGCTATGGAACTCTCTGCCCGGATGCCCGATTACGTCTGCTTCGTCGCTACACCGGAAGAGATTACCCGCCCATTCATAGTGAACATCCATCACATGCTCCGCAAACTGGACGATGACATCTACGAAGACGCACTATGGGCCATCCTGACAGGATACAATGCCGCCGACGCGCTTCGTATCGCCGCTTGCGCCGAACCGCTGGTCCTCCGGCGGTCAATCAGCGGTACATCATCAGGGCCTCTTACGCCGTTTGATTCAGGTTTACGATTCGCCGAAAGCATAAAGGGCAAAATGTGGATCAAGTCCAAAGGCGGCGAAGAGAAAGAGGCGAAGTACGAGCCGGACGGCGTCAAGATTATGGTCGATGCGCTCAATAACACCAAACCAGACTGCTTCTTCACCAGCGGACACGCCACAACCAAAGACTGGCAGGTTGGATACAAATTCAAGGGGGGGCAATTTCGATGTAAGGACGGGCAACTGTACGGACTGGATACCACCGGTAAAAAATACGACATCAACTCGCCCAATCCCAAGGCCTACCTTGCCGTTGGAAACTGCCTTATCGGGCTGATTCCGCAGCGTGATTGCATGGCATTGGCGTGGATGCACAGCGGCGGGGCGCATCAGATGTTCGCGTACATCGCAACGCAGTGGTACGGGCACATGGGATGGGGAATGGTGGGGCTGCTGGTCAGCCAGCCGGGACGGTTCAACGTAACCGAGTCGTTCTATTTCAATCAGCAATCGCTTCTGCACCGGCTTGAGACGAAGTACCCCAAGGTTCTGAATGTTATAGTCGAAGATTTCAACGTTCGGCGGAATCCCAGGCTGATGAACGACCTTGTGAACCGCTTCAGCCTTGCTAAAAAGGACGCCTCCGGAAAGCGAGTAGTTGACCGTGATGCGCTGGGGCTGCTGTGGGAACGCGACACGACGGTCCTTTACGGAGACCCGGCATGGGATGCTCGGCTGGCTCGGCGAACGCTACCGTGGAGTCAGAAATTCACAGTCAAAAAAGATGTATATACATTCACAGTAACGACGAACGAGGACGGCAAATGGCCCAGCGGGCGATACCGTCCCGTCATGGCGCTTCTACCGAGGCGCTTAAAAGACGTCGAAATCCTCGAAGGGGCAGGCCTCAAACCGGTCGTTACCGACAACTTCATACTCATTCCATTGAAAGGCGAGTTCAAGAAAGGCGAGCAGATAAAAATCGTCTTCCGCGCCGAACCACTGGCCCGCCCCGACGCCGGCGCTCTGGCGGAACTGGAAGAAATTAAGCAGGCTGTTGCGCTGCTCGATAAGTCGGACCGCTCCGGTGTGATGATTGCCTTGTCCAGGGCAGGGAAAAACCGCAGCCAATTACTAGCGACAATCCGCTCCGCCCCGAAAGCCCATCGCAAGGCCGTTGCGTTCCTCATCGCCAACATGCCGGAACGCGATCTGAAATCGCTGAGCAAAGACTTCCTGCTGGAGAATATAGAATACGCATTCAAGGCCCGCAAAAACGCCCCATGGAGCAAGCAGATTCCCGAATCGTTGTTCTATAACGACATCCTGCCGTACGCGAGTATCAACGAGCGGCGGGATAACTGGCGGAAGGATTTTTACGAGCGTTTCTCGGCAATAGCGTGGAAATGCAAGTCGGCCGGCGAGGCGGCGAAGTTGTTGAACAAGGAGGTCTTCAAGATACTGGATGTAAAGTATCACGCCACCAAGCGTTCCAAGCCGGACCAGAGTCCGTACGAATCCATAGAGGCGAAATTCGCCTCATGCACAGGTCTGTCGGTCTTGCTGGTCGATGCCTGTCGGGCAGTCGGGATACCGGCAAGGCTTGCGGGCATCCCGTTGTGGAAGCCCGACAAGGACGGCAAACGCCCCGGTATCGCCGGTAATCACAGTTGGACCGAAGTATGGGACGGGCAATGGTATCATCTCGGATCGGCAGAACCGAATGAACTGAACAAGGCATGGTTCACTAATAAATGCTCCACAGCCGCCGATCATCGAGTCTGGTTTCATCGCATTTACGCCACGTCGTTCAGGAAGACGGGGGTCTCTTTCCCGTTGGTGTGGGACATGTCTATCCAGTGGGTTCAGGCTACCGACGTAACGCTGTTTTATACGAGTCCCTGCAAGGCGAAGGTGGGCTTTAAGGGCGAGGGCGAAAAGGAAATAACCGCTTACCTGAATGGTAAGGTTGTCGCTGTCGGCAGGGGGGTCAAATCGGCCCGACTGTCCCTGGCCGGCGGGTTGACGTATGACATTGTAATCCGCAGCGCCGACGGAAAGGTTATCGGACGGGGGAAACTACCGGTGGCGTTTCGCAGACCAATCCCCGCGACAAAACCAACCACCACAAAACCTGCCGCTAAAAGCCAACCGTCTGGCGAGTAATACCGTCGTCAAATTAATTAATGCGCTGACGGGCGATAAACGAGCCGCGACTGTAAGGGAGCGGTCGGACCAGTGCGAAAATCTTAATGACCGCTCCCTTGCAGTCGCGGCTCGTAGGGTGCTTTACCATATCGGGCGAATCGGCGACGATATAATACGCACGACGGGTCGAGAGACCCGCCGCGCATAACCACATCCACAGGTTGGACCAACCGGCCAACCATATTCATCCCGAAAGCACTTCACGGACTCATTTGGTCCGCGAAATGCGGATGGTTACATAATGTTTAGAGGACGGCGTCTTTTGCCGCTTTGGCGATACGGAACTTCAGTACCTTCTTGGCCGGTATCTGAATCGTCTCGCCCGTTTGCGGGTTGCGTCCGAGTCTTGCCTTCCGGTCACGCAGTACGAGTTTGCCCAGGCCCGGAATGGTGAAGCCGTTCTTGGCTTCCTTGTAGGCCATTGTGGCCAACGCTTCGAGGACCTCTACCATTTTTTTCTTCGGCAGGTCGGTTGCTTCGGCCAGGTCTTTGAGTATCTGAGACTTTGTCATTGCTTTTGCCATGTGCATCGCTCCTTCAAAAAGAGGTTTCCAATATCAACGTGTCGGTATAATGCGCACCGGAGAAGTGCACGTCAAGTCGAAAAAACGCTATTTTCAGGCATTTTTTTTGACCTTGCCTATCGACGGGTAAAAACATAAACTCACTGGCGATTGGAACTATCATGGATAACGAGTTGTTTAATTTCGGTTTGCGTGCGTTTGTGATGCTCTTTGCGATTGTGGACCCGTTCGGAAACGTGCCGGTTTTCGTTATGGTTACCCAGCCGATGGATGCGCCGCAGCGCCGACGTTTGGCGGGGAAGGTCTGCCTGGTTGCAGTCGGCGTGTTGTCGGCCTTTGCCGTCGGCGGAACCGCTGTGCTGTGGGCGTTCCACCTGACCATGCCGGCAATTCGAATCGCCGGTGGAATCATCCTGCTGGTCATCGCGCTTCAGATGCTTTCGGGACGACAGTTCCATTGGTCTCGCAGACGTTCCGCCGGTTCGTCTGAACAGGGTGGCCACGATACAGGCATCGTGCCGATGGCGATACCCATGATGGCCGGCCCTGCCGCCATGTCGAGCGTACTGGTATTATCGACGCAGGCGTCAGCGTCGGGACCGGCGTACCTGGGGTCGGTGCTGTTGGCCGTTGTGCTGGTCTGTGCGTTTTCTTACCTGTGTTACCGCGCCTCCATACCGCTGATGCACCACCTGGGGCGAACCATAATGGTAACATTCTCGTGTGTGATGGGGTTAATTCTGGCGGCATTGGCCGTCCAGTTCATGCTCGACGGCCTAGCCGAAGCAATCCCCGCACTTTTCGCCACGGCCTCATAGACCGGACCGGTTTTCCCCTGTTTTCAAACGATTGGCCTTCTGCCGGGCCTGCCTGACCAGATGGACCATGTGGTTGGCGTGTGCGCTTACTATCCACAGATCACAGTCAATTCCCAGGTGATGAAGCCGCAATGCCAATTCTTCTGCCTTGGCAAATTCTCGCTTTTCTGTTATCTTTCGGATGGCGGCAGCAACCGCTCCCGGTGGTAAAGTGCGTAGAACCTTACCGGCCAATTTTTTTCGAGATGTGTCTTTCTCGGGAAAGGGAATTGGTGTGAAATCCTTCAGTCGCTTCAGTAACTCATCCGCGCTGAGCACCTTGGTTTTCTTTGCCCTTTGCCGGTAGTCCGCCACAGCCTTTTTGACCCAGGGGTCATTGCCGTAAATCCACTCGATGGCCTCATAGAAACATGCGGATTCAGGCTGGGGATCTTTACGATCATATGCGTCGAAAAGGATCATGAACGGTCTGTTATTCGGAGTGGCGTTCATCCATGACTTCAACCCTTTTCGACGAACGTCCTTTCCCGCAAGCAGGTCCATCTGGATGTATAAGACGTCCTCCTCTTGGTGATTCCATGGTGTTTTGTGCCTGCTCTTTTTCGCAACGACTTTTATATCAACAGGTTTTCCGTCCAGAGCATCGTGGTAGGCCTCAAGGAGGTAGAGCATATTCGCATCGGCGAGTTCCTTGCGCCGGTCACGGAGAATTTGCTTGAGGATATCACCCTTCCCAGCCAGCGCCGCAGCAATCGCGCCTTTCACCAGTGCCCTGTTCTTCTCCGGGTCGCCTTCGGACAGGCCCTTGAACGCGATGCGATAGAATGCGATAGCCTCCTCGTGCCTGCCCATAATGTCCAGGCATTTGGCTACCTCTTTGGCATACCAGCCGGCCTGACTTGCTCCGCCTTTACTATATTTTTTTCGAAATAACGGAAGCAAAACCTGTGCGGCAATGTCATTTCGGCCCAGGTCTATCATGCTCAAGGCAAACCGTTCGGTTACGTCATCTTTGTCGGCAGACGAGGTAAGATAACGGTCGCGCATCCCGACAAGGGACATGCTCGCAGCCAAGTCGGAATCCCCGGAACCCCAGCCTTGACGATGGGCTTCGCTCAAATACCATAAATACCAGTGGCTGTTCGGGTATTTGGCTGCAACTTTCGTAGTACGCACAAGAAGGTTGTGTGAGATTTGCTTCTTTTTGCACGCTGATTTCAAACGTATCATCAGAAAGTCAGGGAAATCCGTTCCGACAAGCCACTCAGCCTTTCTTATCCATTGGCTGTGCTTGCCGGCGAGTTTCTTGTCAGAGCAGTATTCTGGATGGAAGTCCCACACAGCCGGTACTATGAGATAACTATCCATAGCCAGTGCCATCTGATATTCCAATTTATGACGGTTTCTGTCTCGCCACCATTTCTGGTTGGCCCACCAGTAGCGAACGTCCGCAAAGCCCGGGTCCCGCTTTAGAATTTGCTCGTATAGCCCAAACTCCTCCTCGCTTTTTTCCTTTACGAACGCAGCCTTACCTAAGTCGATGAGTGACTGGTGGTGTTCGCAACGTCGGCGGTGGAGATGCTGAACCAAAGCGCGCGACGGCGTGTGGCCTAGAAATTTCATCACATCCACGGACATGTCGCCCAGCAGATCGAAGTATTCGCGGGGTTTCTTGTATTCCTTTTCAAGCCCCTTCTTTCCGGAGCGGTCGTAAATCTCCAGCGTCCCGGCATATCCGTCCTTACTCTGAATCAGTTTTCCGCCGACGGCGTGGGTCGCCTGCCAGTCTTTGATGGCAAACTTGATTTTTTCCTTGTTGTAGTTGATTGCGAGTTCACACATATATCGACGTGCCCGTTTGAACGTGAAATACGCATGGCGGGTGCAGTAGCAGCCAGGCGCCCAGTCAATTGAGTGCGAAAGCAGGAAAGAAAAGGCCAGGGCCTCATTCGAATCGCCGGAACCGTCGAGGCTGGTATAATGGAACGGCAGAGTAAAGTGATTGAACCCTGCCGTCTCGATAGGCGCGTGCCTGAACGCAGGCCACATTTCCGCCAACTCATCCAGTGTGTACTTTGAAATCGGTTGCTTAATCGCCCGGGCCAGGGGGAAAACAACCTTTTCCGTCCTGCCGGATGGTTGGCTGGAGGGTTCGACAGTCGGTTGGGCCTGGGGTTGGCACCCTGCAACGAAGGTCAGGATTGAAGTAACGGCTAATGCGGTCAGGAAGTTCTGAATGTTTGCCCGCTTCATAGTTGTCGCCCTTTCTGAAATGAATGCCTTCATTAGTATAGGCTGCATTGTTGCCGGTAAAAGATAAAAAAAGCCCAGCCATTTTAATGGCTGGGCTTCTTAACTAGTCCCTAATCCCAAGTCCCTGTCTGTTAATACATCCCTTCCATTCCGCCGGCGGGTGGGCCTGCGGGGGTTTTCTTTTCGGGGATTTCGCTGATCATCGCGTCGGTCGTCAGAAGCAGGCCTGATACGGAGGCTGCGTTTTGCAGGGCTATCCGCTCGACCTTGGTCGGGACGATAACGCCGGCCTTGACAAGGTCGCAGTACTTGCCGGCCATCGCGTCGTAGCCAAAGTTGTCCTTATCGGACTCTTCGACCTTTGCTGCGACGATTGAGCCGTCCAGGCCTGAGTTGGTCGCAATCTGCTTAATCGGCGACACCAGCGACCGGCGAACGATATCGACTCCGGTTTTCTCGTCGTCGCTGTCGCATTTGACCTTATCGAGGGCTTTGCGTGCCCGCAGCACGGCTACGCCGCCGCCTGGCAGGATACCTTCTTCTACCGCCGCCCGGCAGGCGTGGAGAGCGTCTTCGACGCGGGCCTTCTTCTCTTTCATCTCGACTTCGGTAGCGGCACCGACGTTAATCTGGGCGACTCCGCCGGACAACTTGGCCAGGCGCTCCTGGAGTTTCTCGACGTCGTAGTCGTAGTCGGTAGCGTCGATTTGATTCTTAATCTGCTCGATTCTGCCCTTGATGTCGGAAGTTTTTCCGCCGCCTTCGATGATGGTGGTGTTGTCCTTGTCGATGCGGACGCGCTTGGCTGTGCCCAGGTCGGTCATCTGGAGATTCTCCAGCGACACGCCCATGTCTTCCATAACGGCGTTTCCGCCGGTCAGGACGGCGATGTCGGCGAGCATTTCCTTTCGGCGGTCGCCGAAGCCGGGGGCTTTGACCGTGCAGCACTGGAGCGTGCCGCGAAGTTTGTTGACCACCAGCGTCGCCAACGCCTCGCCCTCGATATCCTCAGCCACTATCAGCAGCGGCTTGCCCGACTGGGCGATTTTTTCGAGAAGCGGAACGAGGTCTTTGATAGACGAGATTTTCTTCTCGTTAATCAGGATGAACGGGTTCTCCAGATCGCACTCCATCGTTTCGACGTTATTGACGAAATGCGGCGAGATGTAACCCTTGTCGAACTGCATACCTTCGACCAGCTCGACGGCTGTGTCCAGGCCTTTGCCTTCTTCGACTGTGATAACGCCGTCTTTACCGACTTTGTCCATCGCTTCGGCTATCATTTTGCCGATTTCAGCGTCCTGGTTGGCAGCGCATGTTCCGACTTGGGCGATCTCTTTGGATTGCCTGACGGGTTTGCTCATCCGCTGAAGTTCGGCCACGATAGCGTCGGTGGCCTTTTCGATGCCACGCTTCAGTTGCATCGCCTTAGCGCCGGCAGTTACGTTCTTCAGTCCTTCCTCGAAGATGGCTTCGGCATAGATTGTGGCAGTGGTCGTACCGTCGCCGGCGACGTTGGATGTCTTTGAGGCGACTTCACGCACCATTTGCGCGCCCATGTTCTCTTCGGGGTTTTCCAGTTCGATTTCCTTAGCCACCGTAACGCCGTCTTTGGTAACGGTCGGTGAGCCGAAGGATTTTTCCAGCACTACGACTCGCCCTGTCGGGCCTAGCGTAACTTTAACCGCCTGGGCGAGTTTCCTGACGCCCTGACGAATGGCCTCGCGGGCCTCTACGTCAAATGTGATTTTTTTCTTTGCCATTTTTGTTGCTCCTGTCTGATTTTCAGAATCGGTGTGGTGAGTAAAGGATAATTTTTTCGACACAGAGACGCAGAGATACAGAGAATAAAAAAAGAAAAAGATGTAGTTTTTTCTGTTTTCTCTGTCCCTCTGTGTCTCTGTGTTGTACTCCTTTTCTCACGAGTTCAGTGTTGAGAAGTCTCCTACTCCAGTATTGCGAGAATGTCGCTTTCGTCCATAAGCATCACTTCTTCGCCATTGACCTTTATTTCGGTTCCGGCGTACGAGGTGAACAGCACGGTTTGTCCGACCTTTACCTGGAAATCAGCCCGTGTTCCGTCGTCGAGCAATTTACCGTCGCCGAGGGCGAGGATTTTACCCTGTTGGGGTTTTTCCTTTGCGGCGTCGGGAAGGACGATCCCGCCACGGGTCTTCGTTTCGGCTTCGAGACGCTTGATGAGAACCTTCTCACCCAGTGGGCGAATCTTTGTCTTTGCTGTTTTTTTCTTACTCTTGGCTTTTGCCATTTCTTGCTCCTTTTCTTTTGTTTCTTTCAGCAGAACCAAAATCCCTGTAATCCAGTAATCCCTGTAATCCTGCTATTCTGTTTTCTTCTTCTTTTTCTTCTTTTCACTCAAAATCTATCTCTCCGGATGTTCGTATTCAGACGAACCATCATCCGGTGAATTTGCACCAGTAATTCTTCCAGCCTGAGTGGTTTTACCACTACGCTGAAGGCGGCCAGGCTGAGGGCTTCCTCAAGTCGTCGGCTGTCCGGATTTCGGGCAAGCAGGACGACCAGAAGCGACTCATTCAGCCTGCGGATCATCCGCAACAGCGACATGACGTCGATTTCCGCAACGGCTTCATCCAGCACGACCGCATCGGCGAGACCCGACTGGACCAGTCCTATGACTTCTCCATCGGAACTGACCCTGTAAGTTTCAATCCACCGAGGCCCGACAATTTGCGCCAGTGCTTCGGCGTACTCGCCGGCTTCGCCGTTGACCACCAGACCCAGCGGATTCATATGATTATCTTGTATTGCCTGGGCAACCATTTATCCGATACCTCGCCGAAGTGTAAATACACCTTGGCCACTCCAACGTTGAGCAAGTCCGATGCCGCTATCGCTAACGTCTTTATTCGCCAAGCCTTAGCGATCTAGGCTCAATGGGCGAAACTGTCAAATCCGCCGAAACGCGCGTATGGAGTCTGTCAGAATCTGCTTAAGTGGCAGGTGAGTCCGGTTGACGCCAGTTATTCGATGTATTTCAGACCATACGAAACTTCTCAACGTTACTGCGAAGCGGCAAGCCCATGCGCGCAGAGGCTTGGCCCGTCGCAGTAACCGTAAGACGTTTACGCCCCAAAATGTGGCCAACAGTTAAACTGGTATAGACGCCAGTAATT
>JAUWNJ010000046.1 GCA_030612725.1 Planctomycetales bacterium | reverse complement strand
CCCCCCCCCAAAAAAAACCCCCCCCCCCCCCCCCCACCCCCCCCCCCCCCCCCCCGGCCCCGCAAATACACCCTCCCCCCCGGCCCCCCCCCCCCCCGCCCCCCCGCGGCTCGTTTATCGCCCGGCAGCGCATTAGCTTTTCGTGCGCTGTATTACCTGTCCGTATCGAAGAAATCGCGGATAAGTTGGCGGTATTCAGCGGGGACGGTTTGCTTATCCATTGCTTCGGTGGTTCGGCGGCAGGCATCGGCCCAGGCGCGGTCGTAGGGAATCTGGACATTTATCTCGGCTGGCGGCGTATCGCTTGTCGCAGTGGTTGCCGGTGGAGCATGAAGCGGATTATATACCGTCAGAGGTGTGTAGGGTGCCGTGGCTGCGGTGTTTGCAGCCACGTTTGTGCCGGGGTGGCTTCCGTGGTCGCGAACACCGCGCCCACGCCACCCGTTGCCGGTACTGGCATACTCGCCGCCGCTCATCCCTTCGGAAATACCGGCGGCGATCCGCTCAAGCGAACCGGCCAAACGCTCGACCCGCTCGGCAGTTTTTGCATCGACCTTGTCGCTACGAATAACCTCTCGCAAAGCCTCGGCGATTTCCTCCAGTTCAACGACTTTTTCACGCCATCGCTTCGCATCGTCCGGCTTGGCGGCACGCAAAGAGCCAGCCAATTTTTCCATCCGACGAATCTGTTCGGTAATGGCTGAATTGCCTGACGCTGCATTGGCTTTGATGGCATCGAGTTGCCTTCGCAGGGTCTGGTTCGCTTGCCCGGATACGTTTTGCCATTGGCGTTGCTGTTGGGCTGACGGCGATTCGAGCGGTTCGACGACGAGCATCAGCGCGAGAGCTACCGTCGTCAGTCCCAACGCCCCGCCCGTCGCTCGCGCAGCGGTCCAGAAGCCCATCCGCCCCAGACGTGGTTCGTCGGCAGCGGCGATTGCCTGATCGTGCACCGCGCGGGCGAAGCCAAAATCGGAGTCGGACTCACCGGACTCGATTAATTCCAATGCCGTACTGAGCCGCTCACGCAGATCGGCACGCTTGTCAACCCAAACAGCGACATGCTGCAACCTGAGTCGGCGAATCAGCACAACCACAAATGCAAAAATAGCCCCAGCCGGGAAAATCAAAAATAACCAGTTCTTCGGCAGATTGACATATGCGCCCGTCAGTACGCACAGTAACCCGGCGAAACCGCAAGCGGTAAGAAGGATTATCACGAACCATTGAATAACCTGTTCGGAGTGCAATCCATATCGCAGATGCTTTTTTATCGCCAGGACCACCCCGGCCACCAGAGGTAGTGCGCAGAGCAGGGCGGCAGCGAGGGTGAATTTTCCCGCCAGCGTCCATGCTCCCATCATCGTCGCCGCCGACAGACCCGAAGCCGTAGCGACGACGACCGATGCTTCGACGGCGCGAATAAGCACAAGGCGACGCCGAAAAACACCCAAAATGGACAAAATGCGATCAGTCATGGATAAATAGCTTCTCAGCGTTCCACGTAGTGGTGCTACGCACAGCATTCAGCGATCAGCAAAAGCGTACAAAGAGAAGAAACGGATTGGCAATCAGCAGTTTTTTTTATCTTTTGCCGACTGCTGACTGCTGTGCGTAGCACCACTACGTGGAACGCTGATCGCTTTAAAATTCTTTTCGTTGTCTGGCAGGGGGGATGTTCAGGAGTCCCCTGTACTTTGCTACGGTTCTACGGGCAATTTTGATGCCGTTTTCGCGCAGCGCCTTGGCGATTTGATCGTCATTGAGTGGTTTGGACTTATCTTCGTGGTTGATGACGTCCTGCAATTTCACCTTAATTGCGTCCCATGCTATATCCTGTCCGTCGTCGGTGGTCTTTCCGCCTGAGAAGAACATTCGGAGCGGGAAGATTCCTCGCGGCGACTGGATATATTTTCCCGCCACCGCCCGGCTGACGGTTGCGACGTGTACGCCGACCTTCGCAGCCACTTCCGTCATCGGAAGCGGCTTGAGCGCTTCGCGCCCTTGCTCCAGGAAATCTTTCTGGGCGGCGAAAACTTCTTCTATAACCCGCCTGACCGTTTGCCGCCGCTGCATAATCGCACTGATGAGCCACTGGGCTGAACGGAGATTGTTGCGAATGAATTTTTTGGTTCCGGTGTCAACCTGGCGTGATTTGACCATTTCGCGGTAGGTATCCGATACCCTCAACGCCGGTGTGTTTCCGTCGCGCATCGTAACGATAAGATTATCGTCATCATCAAGATCGACAATCGCGTCGGGGATAATATATGGTACCGCTCGTTGGCCTATGATCCGCCCCGGGCGAGGGTCGAGCCGCCCCAGATTCTCGATCGCCTCTTTGATTTCCTGAACGGAATGTCCTGTGCGTTTGGCAATCTGCGGGATGTGGTTCAGTTCGATTTCTCGCAGGAATTCATCGACCAGGAGACGCGGCAGCGCTACGTCGTGTCCCGCCCTGGCTTCGGCGTCCAACTGGATAAGGAGGCATTCTCGCAAATCGTGGGCGGCGACTCCCGGAGGGTCCAGTTTCTGAACCATAGCGAGGGCGGCCTGGAGCGAATGGTTGTCGTCGCTCTGCTCGGTCAGTTCATCGAGCGGCATGCGAAGGTATCCGTCGTCATCCACATTGGAGATGATTACTCGCCCAGCCGACTTGATTTCTTCGGGCGCTTCTACGAATGTCCACTGGTGGATGAGGTATTCGCCCAGGCTCTGCTCCGGCGCCGGCGTATTTGCCAGCGCCATCATTTTGACGTCGCTCTCTCCAGACCCGGAACCCCGCCGGCGGCCTGGACGGTCCATCCAGTCCAGGACTTCGGCGTACGCATCGCCGAAATCGGCCAGCCTCTCGAAATCGGCCTTGTTATCGCCCTCGGAATTTACCACCAGCGTCTCTTCGCCGCGGTCTGGGCTGTTGTCTTCTCGGCGTTCGTCGGCGTTGGCGTCGTCGGGCGATTCCTGCACTTCCAGACAGGGATTGGAAGATAACTCTTCGTCGATCCGCTCGGTAAGCGCAAGCATGGGCAGTTGGAGAATCTCCATCGCCTGGATAAGCCGAGGCGAGAGTTTCATCTGCTGCTCAAGCCGAAAATGTTGTGAAAGACCTAACTTCATTCCAATATCATTCTATCAACATTCGGACCAATCTTCCACAGATAGAAAGACTCGAAACAAAAAAACGTTATATTGACTTTACCGACAGGAAAGTTTATCCACAGTGAATATAATTGTAATTGGTAATCGGTAAGCAGTTAGAGACAGAAAAGAAGTCGTAGGCCGGGATGCAGTTCGACCGATTACCAATTACCGATTACCAACCACAAGGAGTAATCATCATGGAACTATACGAAGCCATCAAGAAGCGTTACAGCGTGCGGGCCTATCGGGACAAGCCCGTTGAGCAGGAGAAACTGGACCGGATTTTCGAGGCAGTGCGCCAGGCTCCTTCGGCGAATAACCGTCAGCCTTGGAAATTCGTCCTCATCCGCGACGCCGCGACGCGAAAGAAGTTGGTTTCCGTCTGTCACGACCAGGCGTTCGTCGGCGAGGCGGCCTTGGTAATTGCCGGGGTCGGACTTGCGCCCGAGCGACGGATGGCTTGCGGCGTCCCCAGCGACCCGGTGGACCTGGGAATCGCGATGGAGCACATCGCCCTGGCGGCGGTGGCCGAGGGGTTGGGGACATGCTGGATCGGTTCGTTCAAACAGGACGAGATCCGCGACCTGCTTGGCGTCCCGGATGAGGTGACGGTCGTCGAAGTAATGACGCTGGGGTATCCCGCCGGCGAGCCGAAATACCACGACCGCAAGGGAATGGACGAAATCGTATCTTACGAAAAATTCAAATAAGGGAGCAACTGTGAAGACAATTAATACGGAAATCAAAAAGACTATTGCCAAACATTCCGGGCAACTGGAATCGCTGGCGATGAAGATACACCGCAATCCCGAACTGGGATTCGCCGAGACCAAGGCCTGCGCCTGGCAGGTGCAGTTGCTGAAGAAGTGGGGCTTCAGTGTGAAGACGCCGTTTGCGGGTCTTTCGACGGCGTACAATGCCGTCGGCGGGCGGGGCAAACCTGTGTTCTGCCTTATGGCCGAGTACGACGCTCTTCCGGAGATGGGCCATGCCTGCGGGCATAATCTGATATGCGCCGCTGCGATTGGCGCGGGCGTTGCGCTCCGCGATGTGATGAAGCGGGAAAAGATCGCCGGAACGGTCGTTGTGATGGGTACGCCGGCCGAGGAGGCCAAAGGCGGAAAAGTCAAGATGATGCAAAAGGGCGCATTGAAGGGAATTGACGCGGCGGTAATGGCGCACCCGTTATTCCGCACGACTCCGGACACCGGCAGCACCGCGTTCCGGCCGGTTGACGTTTCCTTCGATGGGGTTTCCGCCCATGCAGCCGCATCTCCTGAGAAGGCAAGGAACGCGCTGGACGCCGTGATGCTGCTCTTTGCCGGCGTCAGCGCCTGGCGGCAGCAACTACCGGAATCCAGTCGGATCCACGGCGTCGTTACTGAGGGGGGGGTGGTCCCCAACATTATCCCCGACCTGGCTTCCTGCCGGTTCTACATCAGGTCGCCTGATGAGGACGTTCTTGCAGACATGGTTGAACGCTTCGGCGACATAGTAAAGGGCGCCGCTCTTATGACCGGAACGAAAGCCCGGATCGCCCCGGCGCTGGAGGCGTACCGGGCACACCTAATCAATAAACCTTTCAACGAGGCGTTTATGGAAGCGGCTGAAGCCGTTGGGTTGAACCCCGTCATTCCCGATAAGCCGGGGCGTGGTTCGTCCGATTTCGGCGATGTCTCCTGCGTGGTCCCGGGCGCTCACTTCTATTTTGGTATTGCCAGGAGGGTAATCGCCGCCCACTCCGTCGCTTTCCGCAAGGCCGCCGGAAGCGCCTACGGACTTAAGCAGATGCTTCGGGCAGCCGAGGCCATGGCGCAGGTGGGATACAGATACTTCACCGATGACGCCTTCGGAAAGAACGTCCACGAGGATTTCCGCAAACATACGAAGTAGTAGCGGGATTTTTGGCGTCTTGGGTTTGAAAACAGCGCTAAACGGCAAGCCGTGCGGCTTGCCGTTTAGCGCCGGTAAGGTTGCAGTCCAGTTTAAGCGATTCTGTTTGTCAATACACGTAATCTGCGGATTACTTTCTCCGCCTTCGCTTCAGCAGGCCTAGGCCGCCGAGGGCGATTAAGGTAAGCGTGGCGGGTTCAGGTATAAGTTCGACCGTCTTGCCGTTCCCGACTCCCAGCACTATTCTCGCTCCGCCGTCAACCACGTCGCAGCCCCAGCTCGGGTCGGTCAAGCCGACCAGGGCGTCGAGTTCGGCCTTGGTGTGGTACGTGAACAGACTGCCCAGCGTGGTAGCGTCGGTCATGTTATAGACATAGATGCCGTCGTGGCTCGTGTGCAGATAGAGATAACCGCCCGCTTCCTGAACCGTCCAGAGCCCCCAGCTTCCGTCGCCGGTAACACTCAAGGCGCCCAGTTCCGTTTCGGCGCCGGTGGCAAGGTTGATCGCCCAGAACTTCGCAGTGGATACGCCGGCGTCGCCGTAGTAGGCGTAATCTCCGTAAGTTTCGCCGATGCGGACATTGCGAATTCGTGTTGTGGCGCTGGTCGTCACGTAGCCGTTGGCATTCCACGTCGTGTTGAGTGCAACGCTGAACGGCTCGGCGACGATGTCGGCCAGGTAGAGGTTTTTGCGATTCTCGTAACTGCTGAAGATGACGGTGTCGTCATCGAGCCAGTCGAAGGAGTTCGGTTCGAGGTCCGCCGGCCCGGCGGCAACGACACGATTATCGAGGTTTGCGAAATCCAGCCTTGAGAAGTAGTCGTTGTTGGAGCCGCCCGCGGCAAGAACGTAGGTGGTGCTGTTCCCGCCGAATGGCCCGGCCATGCGCATCTGCTCACCGTTGAGGTGGCACTTGTCAACAACATCCGAGCCGTTTGGGTACCGGGCGAACCCTTCCCAGAGTTGAGGGACGTAGTTGTACCCGGCGAAGGAGCGCGGGTTGTACACGCTGTTGCTCACGCCCATGTCGATCCCGACGTTCATGGTGGTCTCGACCTGGAGCGTACCGCTGGCGTAGGGCACTGCCCCAAGAACCGCCGTAGCGCCCACCATAATCGCAATAACCATTCCTGCTGCTGCAAACTTCGTGTTCATTTCGTTACCCCTTTCAATAAGATGTGTTTATGACTTCTCTTTAAATTTAAACCCAACCCTCTATTTGTTCCCATAACACATTATCTCAAATCTGTCAACCTTAAATTTATTACTTTTTTTCGTTGCTGTATTATTATTGTCCCGATGGAAGACGCCGCGGTGAATCTTGTCCGTTCGATGTTAAGCCCGTGCAGGGTGTGTCCGCGTCGTTGCGGCGTGGACCGGCTGGGCGGCGAGGTGGGGTTCTGCCGCATCGGCGCAGCCCCGCACGTCGCCTCGGCTGGGCCGCACTTCGGCGAGGAACCGGTCCTGGTCGGCTCCGGCGGCAGCGGAACTATCTTCTTCCAGCGATGCAATCTTGATTGCGTCTTCTGTCAGAATTTCGACATCTCGCACCGTGACGGCGGGGCGAAAGTATTCCGGTGTGGCGGACTATCCGCAGGTCGCCAAGGCTGCACTGGCAGAGATGTATCGCCAAGTCGGCCCGCTGACCCTTGATGAGCGAGGTTTGGCGGTGCGGGGCGTGTTGGTGCGGCATCTGGTCATGCCGGCCGACCTGTCAGGTAGCGAAAGGATAATAGACATTGTGGCCGAGACGGCTCCCGACTGTGGTATAAACGTCGTGGGCCAATATCACCCGTGCTACCGGGCCGATGAGTTTCCGGAACTACAGGCCCTGCCGTCGCGGGCCGAAATCGCCCGCCTCCGCGAATACGCCGTCGCGCAGGGGCTGATGCGAGTGGACTAATTAAATCCGAATATCGAAATCCGAAATCCGAAACAATACCGAAGCACGAATGACCAAAATCCTAAACATAGCCTCACCACCACTCGGTGGTTTGGAGCATTTGAAGATTCGGATTTTGAATTTGTTTCGGATTTCGATATTCGGATTTCGGATTTGATACGTTGAGATAGTGTTCAAGTATTATTATAACTTTATGAGGTTGTTCTAGGAGTTACATCAATGACAGAGATGACATCGCATGAGCGTTTCACGAGGATGTTCGAGCACCGCGAGGCGGACCGCGTGCCGATTATCGACATACCATGGGATAGCACCATCGAGCGCTGGCAGCGAGAGGGTATGCCCAAAGACGCCGATTGGGTGGAATACTTCGGCGCTGACCGCATAGCCTACATTGAAATGGATAACAGCCCCCGATATGAAGAGAAAGTTCTTGAAGAGACCGAGGAATACAAGATTTACACCAGCGCGTGGGGCGCAACGATGAAGAAGTGGAAGCACGCCGAATCCACGCCTGATTTTCTGGATTTCACCATCACCGACCCGGACAAGTGGCGGCAGGCCAAAGAGCGAATGACTCCCAGCCGGGACCGCATCGACTGGGATTATCTGGCGGCAAATTACAAGACCTGGCGCGAAAACGGCCATTGGATTGAAGCTAGCCTATGGTTCGGATTCGATGTTACTCACGCCTGGGCCGTCGGAACCGAGCGGCTGCTGATGGCGCTTGTGGAAAAACCCGAATGGTGCGCGGACATGTTCAACCATTACCTGGATATGTCCTTGGCCTTGGCGGATATGGTCTGGGACGCCGGTTACACATTCGACGCCGTTTTCTGGCCCGACGACATGGGATACAAGCAGAATCAGTTCTTCTCGCTGGATATGTATCGCGAGTTGCTCAAGCCCGTGCACAAGCGTGCATGCGAATGGGCGCACGCCCACGGTGTCTATGCCCATCTCCATTCCTGCGGCGACGTCAGGCCGTTCATTCCGGAACTTATCGAGATCGGAATCGACGCGCTGAACCCCCTGGAAGTCAAGGCCGGCATGGACCCGGTCGCCATCAAGAAACAATACGGCGACGACCTGGTACTTCACGGCGGGATCAACGCCGTTCTTTGGGACGATGTCGAGAAGATCGAGGCGGAGATGCGAAAGGTCATTCCGGTCGTCAAAGAATCCGGCGGGTACATCTTCTCCTCCGACCACTCGGTTCCATCAAGCGTGAGCCTGGAGAATTTCCGAAGAATCGTCGAACTGGCAAAGGAACTGGGGGCCTACTGATTTTCATCAGCTTGTGGATGTTGCGCTCGTATCGCTTCGATGAGATGCTTGATTCGTGAAGCGGCTGCGCCGAAGCGGGCGACGTGTTCGGTGTTGTTTCCGACTTCGACGCCGGCCATTCGGGTCAGTCTTGCCTGGAGACGTATCAGGCGGGGCACCAATTCGCGCTGCTGATGTTGGTCGAGTTTTCCAATCGACGCCAGCATGTCGGCCTCGCTGATCTTATCCAGTATCGCGAGGTCTTTTTTGACGTGCTTAATCCGCCTGAGAACCGCATCAGGGCGAATCTCGGCGGGTATATCGTGAAGGTCGCTCCATCCCGTTCCCACGCAAAACATACAGACCTCGATGCCAAGTCCATCGCAGTCGGGGCAGATATAATCGTTGACCATTCCGCTGCCTTGGCACGTCCGGCAGGGCGATACTCCGTTGTTGCACATGACGCAATGTCCGTGACTGAAGGCGGAGACAATCATCTCCCATACTGAACCGGATTTCGCCGTAATGGATTGACCCACGGAATCGAGAATTTCGCGGGTTGGTACTTTTCCGTTTGCGGACCGTAACCCCAGGTAGGCTATGCGTATTGGTTCGACTTTCCGCTCGGCGATTGCCTCAACGAGGTTTTTCATGGCCTCATCGAACCCGCCGGAACCACCGTTTTTGTGGTCGTTGTGGGCAACGGGCGCATCGGATACATCTGGTACCTGCGAATGCATAAAGCACCTGCCTTCTTCAGAAGACCAACGGAAATGACCGATTACTTCACCGGCCTTTGGGGTAGGAGATATAAATGAGGGCGACCAAACCACTTTCCCTCAAGCCGATCCTGACGACTATTATATTACCACAATTTTTGCCCGAAATCAAAAAAATATCAAAAATAGGGACTAGTGACTTGGGATTAGGGATTAGGCAAAAACAGAAAAACAGACCCTGAAACTGATGAACTGATTTACCAATCAACCAATCAACCAATCAACCAATCAACCAATCAACCAATCTGTTGGCGTGCTCGCTTCAGCGAGGCATGGAATGTATGATATAATTTCCGTAGTTATCCTTACACATAACGACGGATTTGCCCGTGATTGCGGGATAAAAAAATTTAAAATAATTATTGGCGGTGACAGGGTTGTTGTCACTGTCGTTATGTGAGCATATCGAGGAGTCAGGGATGAAAATAAGCAGAATTTACAGGCTGTTGCGGCTTATTACGATGCTGCAAAGTGGACGGAGTTACACTGTGGCGCAGTTGGCTGAAGAGCTTGCGGTGAGTCGGCGAACGGTTTTTCGGGATATGAATGTGCTCGAAATGGCTCGCATTCCTTATTACTACGACCGGGATGAGGGTACGTACCGCATCAATCATTTTTTCTTCATGCCCCCCGTCAACCTGACTCTTTCCGAAGCCCTTGCGATGATGGTATCTGCCGGTCGGGGCGGTTCAGCGGCTGGGCCTCTGGCGGCGGCTCGCGCCCGCGGCGCGCTGAAGATTGAAAGCGTTCTTCCTGAAGCCGTCAGGGACTATCTTGGTACGATAATGGACCGCCTGTCGATGGTTCCGCCGCCGTCTGCCCGGCACAAGGGGCTTGAAGACATGTTCGACCGTCTGGCGGCTGCGGTGGTCGATCGGAAGGTTTGCCGGATCGTCTATATCAGTTTCCACGAGCATAAGCAGATTATCACCACGGTCGAGCCTGCCAAACTGATGTTTATCTCAAGGGCGTGGTACATGATCGGCTATTCGCGCAGGCATCGTCAGCGGCGGACGTTCAAATTGGGGCGGATAAAGAAACTCACCGTTCTGAACAAGGCGTTCGACCCAGCCGACCATGCCGAAAACGATAACGGAAAGGATTTTGGCGATGCGTGGTGCATGATCCCCGAAGGAAAACTTTATGACATTCATTTGCGGTTCAGCCCCAGGGTGGCCGGTAACGTAGCCGAGGTGAACTGGCATCACTCCCAGCGCGTCGAGTGGAACGACGACGGAGCAATCGACTTTCATGTGCGGGTTGACGGGCTTGGCGAGATTACATGGTGGATTCTGGGGTATGGCGACCAGGTACGGGTTATTTCGCCGGCGGGGCTTGCACGTCGCGTGGCGTCCGTGGCGAAGAAAGTCGCAGCCCAGTATGCCTGCCCCAAGGGGGCGGGGGCAAGGATGTGAATTATGAGAGCGATGGTGCAACGAGTGGCGTGGGCGGAAGTTGAAGCCGCCGGGCGGATTGTCGGGCAAATTGGGGTCGGTCTGCTGGTTTATGTCGGCGTCGGCGTCGGCGACTCTGCCGACGATGCGAACTGGCTGGCCGAAAAAGTCGCCAACCTGCGAATTTTCACTGACGATACCGACAAGTTGAACCGGTCCGTCCACGACGTCGCCGGTGGCGTCCTGGTGGTTTCCAATTTCACGCTCCTTGCCGATGCCCGTAAGGGTCGCCGCCCCGCCTTCTCCGCTGCCGCGGCGTCCGGCGAAGCGATGCTGTTGCACGAAGCCCTTCTCGACGCGCTCGACAGACAGGGCGTTAAGGTCCAGACCGGTTTGTTCGGGGCGAAGATGTCGGTGCGAAGCCAGGCGGCAGGACCGGTGAACCTGATCATTGATTCGCCGAATGGTCAGGGTCAGGCTGGATAGATGATTCGGAAAGAAAAAAATTAGCAGCCCGGGTACGGTTCCCATCGTGAGAGCGACCCCGACCCCAGGGGCCGTTACCCGGGCAGCATTTTTTACAAAAAAATTAGCAGGGATGCACAGGATGATATTTTAATAGAAAGAAACAAAAAAAGATTTTATCCCCTGCATTCCCTGCGTCCCTGCTAAACTTAATGCTATGAAGATTCTGCGCCTCAACGAACTTCCCATGGACAACGATGGCCACTTCCTCAAGGGCGTGTTGCCCGGAAAATATCTTTCCGGTGGTTCGTTGAGTTACAAGCCGCCGGGCTTTCGCACGCACAGCCACGACGGGCCTGACGGCGTTGACCGGCACGTCCATGACCATTGCGAGGCATTCGTTATCCTCCAGGGCAGGGCGGTAATGAATATCGACGGAACCGAATACCCGCTGCGAACCGGCGACGTCATGATCATCGAACCCGGCGAGGACCATCACCTTATCTCCGACGCAACAGACCCGTGCATCAACCTCTGGCTGCACGCCGGGGCGGAACGCCACGAGGAACAACAATAACCGTCGGCCCGGGGGGGGGGGGGGGGGGGGGGGGGGGGGGGGGGGGGGGGGGGGGGGGGGGGGGGGGGGGGGGGGG
>JAUWNJ010000021.1 GCA_030612725.1 Planctomycetales bacterium | reverse complement strand
CCCCCGCCCCCCCCCCGCCCCCCCCCCCCCCCCCCCCCCCCCCCCCCCCCCCCCCCCCCCCCCCCCCCCCCCCCCCCCCGCGCACGACGTATTTCTCTTTTTATTGTACGGCGACTATTGTTTTTCCTGTTACAAGTTACTATTCTGATTTAATGGTTTCTGACGAGACAACTCCGGCTGGACGCCTGCTTATGAGCGGAAACGAAGCCGTCGCCAAGGCCGCTCTGGATGCCGGTGTGGCGTTGGGAACCGGTTATCCCGGTACGCCGTCCACGGAGATTCTGGAGAATTTTTCCCTGATAGGCGGTTTGGCCCAATGGGCGCCGAATGAAAAAGTCGCTATGGAAGTCGCCCTGGGGGCCTCCTTCGCCGGCGCTCGAACGCTTGTAACGATGAAGCACGTCGGGCTGAACGTCGCCGCCGACCCGTTGTTCACTTCCGCCTACACCGGCGTAACCGGCGCGATGGTGATAGTTACAGCCGACGATCCCGGTATGGCGTCGAGCCAGAACGAGCAGGACAACCGCCACTATGCCCGGGCAGCCGGAATACCGATGTTCGAGCCGTCAGATTCCCAGGAAGCCTACGATTTCACGCTCCGGGCGATTGAACTGTCCGAAAAATTCCACACGCCGGTCTTTCTTCGCGTAACCACTCGCATCTGCCACTCCAAGACGGTCGTGATTCCCGCCCGCTCGGCGACGGAACCCCAAAAACCGGAGTTTGTCCGAGATATCAAGTCCCGTGTAATGATCCCCGCATACGCCAGGCCCGCTCATAAGCGTATGCGAGAGAGACTGACCCAAATAACCGACTGGAACGAACGTAGCGACCTGAACCAAACCATCAAGGGCAACGACGACCTCGGTATCATCGCCACAGGCATCTCATACGCCCACGCGCGCGAGGCCGCTCCGGAAGCCAGTTTCCTGAAGATAGGACTGACCTGGCCGATACCGATAAAGACAATCGAAAACTTCACCAAAAGCGTCGCGCGTTGCGTTGTAATCGAGGAAGGCGATCCCGTCCTGGTCGAAACGCTGCTCGCAGCCGGTCTGAAAGTTGAAGGCAAAGACCCGATGTACCGATTCGGCGAACTCAACGTGGGGCGCGTGCGTCGAATTCTGTCGGCGGACACGTCCCCCGAACCGGCTCCGGCGAAGGGCAAACCCCCGCAACTGTGCCCGGGTTGTCCGCACCGCACCGGTTTCAAAATCCTCAAGAAGTTAAACTGCATCGTGCCGGGCGACATAGGCTGCTATACGCTCGGCGTACTGCCTCCGTTCGAGGCAATGGACACCTGTGTCTGCATGGGCGCGAGCATCGGCGTAGGCCTGGGAATGAGACACGTGCTGCCGGACGAGAAGGCCCGCCGCGTCGTGAGCGTCATCGGCGACAGCACGTTCGTTCACAGCGGAATAACCGGACTGGTAGAGATGGTGTACAATCCGCCCAAAACCGGGCACGTGGTACTCATCCTTGATAACGGTACGACGGCGATGACAGGCCTGCAGGAGCACCCCGGAACGGGGCGAAAACTCGACCACCAGCCGACCAATCAAATCATCTTTGAGGATTTCGCCAAATCGCTCGGCATTGAGCGCGTCGAGGTGTTCGACCCCACAAAGGAGGCAGAGAAGTTCGAGCGTGCCCTGGCTGAAGCGTTGAAATCCGGGGAATTATGCGTGATTATCGCCCGTCGTCCCTGCCTGCTGGCGGCAAAGAAGATTCGGGAATACGAACAGCAAGCCGCCGAGGCCAACGCCCATGAGTAGTCAAACTAACCGAACACGTAACACGGGCGTCTCGCCCGTGCGAATACGTAACACGGGCGTCTCGCCCGTGCGGAAACACAGGAAACAATCCACGGAATTCACGGGCGAGACGCCCGTGCTACGTACTGCTGTTACAAATGTCGTAATTGCCGGACTTGGCGGACAGGGCGTCCTGAAGGCGTCGGACATCCTGGCCGAGGTGGCTTTTCGGGCGGGGCTTGACACAAAGAAAAGCGAGATTCACGGAATGAGTCAACGCGGCGGATCAGTAGCCAGCGACGTCCGCTTCGGAAAAAACGTCCTAAGCCCAATGATTCCATCGGGCCGGGCGGACTTCCTCGTCGTGCTCGACGGCGAGCAGGTCGATGTCAATCGTCATGTGCTTCGTGAAGGAGGCGTCCTGATTGGCCCCGACAAAATCGACGTAAATGCCCTTGGTAATCGTCGCAGCCTCAACGTTGCAATGCTGGGAATCTTAAGTAATCATCTGGAAATCGATCTGCCGTTTTGGTTAGACTCAATAAAGGCCAATCTCCCTGAAAAACTGCACGACGCGAATATCGAAGCATTCGAGACAGGGCGAAACGCCGCAGGAGATTAATAACAGTGGCGATATTATGGAATGACATAGGCGGTAAATTCAATCCGGCTTGCAGCAGTGATTATCTGCCCGTCGATCAACTTCGAACCCTCCAGACTCAGCGCCTCATCGCCGTCGTTCACAGGGTATATGACCGCGTTGAAATGTATCGCAAACGAATGGACGAAAGGTCGGTTACTCCCGATGATATTCGCAGCCTCGACGACATCGCGAAACTTCCTTTCACCGTAAAAACCGATCTCCGGGACACATATCCGTTCGGCCTGTTCGCCTGCGGCATCAACGAAGTGGTTCGCCTGCACGCATCGAGCGGAACGACGGGCAAGCCGATTGTGGTGGCATATACGGCTGAAGACATTGACGTCTGGACTTCGGTGATGGTTCGCACGTTCGCCGCCTGCGGATGCGGGCAAGGCGACATCATTCAGAACGCTTACGGCTACGGGTTGTTCACCGGCGGCCTGGGCGCGCACTACGGCGCTGAATCGCTCGGAGCGACGGTTATTCCCATTTCCGGTGGAAACACCGACCGGCAAATCATGGTGATGAAAGACTTCGGTGTTACGGCGATAGCCTGCACTCCCAGCTACTTTCTCCATCTGATTGAACGGGCAGGGAATATGGGGGTGGACATCAAGGATTTACCGATCAAGACCGGTGTCTTCGGGGCTGAACCGTGGACCGAGGCAATGCGTAAGTACATCGAATCGGCGAGTAATATCAAGGCCTACGACATTTACGGTCTTTCGGAGATTATCGGTCCGGGGGTGGCTTCGGAATGTTCCGACCAGAGCGGCTTGCACATCTTCGAAGATCACTTTTATCCGGAAATCATCGATCCTGAAACGGGAGACACCCTACCCGACGGGGCCGAAGGCGAACTGGTTCTGACGACACTCTCGAAAAAGGCAATGCCGATGATCCGCTATCGTACGCGAGACATCACGTCGATAATCCAGGAGCCTTGTCCGTGCGGGCGAACGGTGCGGAAAATCCGTCGCATCGGCAGACGAACGGATGATATGTTCATCATTCGAGGCGTTAACGTATTTCCATCACAGATTGAAGAGGCGCTTCTGGCCGTTGAGGGCACACTACCGCACTATCAGATTATTCTCATGCGAGAAAAAGGACTCGACCAGATTGAGGTCCAGGTTGAAGTTACCGAAGAGGTCTTCAGCGACGAGGTCAGGTCGATGGAAAAACTTCGGACTGTGCTGGCGCAATCTATCGAAAGAACGTTGAATATCCGAGTCGGCGTGCGGCTCGTGGAACCGCACACCATCGAGCGAAGCATGGGAAAGGCAAAGCGAATTATCGACAAACGAGAAATGTGAAAGGTCCACCAATGAAGATTAAGCAACTTTCGGTGTTCCTGGAGAACAAACCAGGCCGACTTTCCGAACCGTGCCATGCGCTGTCCAAGGCCGGCGTGAACATCCTGACGCTATCGCTGGCCGACACGCAGCAATTCGGCATCATGCGACTGATCGTCAAAGAACCGGAGAAAGCCAGGGACGTACTGACCCAGGCCGGTTGCGTAGTCAAGGTAACCGAAATAGTGGCCGTTGAGGTCGAAGACCGTCCGGGCGGACTGGCCGATATACTCGAGATTATCGAGGCAGCCGACATAAGCATCGAGTACATGTACGCCTTCACGTTCGGACGGAAAGACAAAGCCGCTCTCGTGTTCCGCTTTGACGATCCCGACAAAGCAATCGACGTGCTTCAGGACAAAGGCGTCAACGTAATCGGCGGATTGGAACTGTACGACAACGCAGACTGATCGTCGGCCTGCAACTATCCAGGGTCAATGGTAATGAGCGAATTCGTTACGGAAAATCGCATTTGGGACTCGGCGGAAACAATGCCGCACGATGAACTTCGGGCGCTGCAACTGGAGCGACTCACCCAGACCCTCGCGCGAGTGGCCGAAGTCCCGTTCTATAAAGAAGCCTTTGCCAAGGCAAAGGTAGGCCCCGACAATATCAAAACGCTCGACGACCTGCGACGCCTTCCATTCACCACAAAGGCGGACCTCCGCGATCATTATCCGTTGGGATTTCTCGCCGTGGGGCGGGATCGTGTCGCACGTTTCCATGGCTCGTCGGGAACGACGGGGAAACCCACCTTTGTCGCTTATACCAAAGAAGATTTGAGCACGTGGGCGGATCTCTGCGCCCGTTTCCTGGTCAGCGGAGGGCTTCGCCCCGAACACACGGTGCATATAGCCTTCGGTTATGGACTGTTCACCGGCGGCTTCGGACTGCACTACGGCGTGGAGCGCGTGGGCGCTGCTGTCGTACCGGCATCGGCCGGAAACACCCAGCGGCAGATTATGCTGCTGAAGGACCTGGCGGCGGATGTTCTGGTCTGCACTCCGAGTTACGCACTGACTATCGCCGAGGCCGTCGGAGCAATGGGCATCGACCCGAAAGAACTCTCGTTGAAATTCGCGCACTTCGGAGCGGAACCATGGACCGAGGACATGCGAGCGCAGATCGAGGCCGATATGGGCCTGCTGGCGTTCAACAACTACGGACTCAGCGAAGTCATCGGCCCGGGCGTCAGCGGAGAATGCGCCGCACGAAACGGAATGCACATCCAGGAAGACCACTTTATTGTCGAATGCGTGGACCCCGAAACGCTGGAACCGGTCCAGCCGGGGAATCAGGGCGAGTTGGTATTCACCTCTTTGACCAAACAGGCCATGCCGATTATTCGCTATCGTACGCGAGACATCGCCCAACTCGACCCGGCGCCCTGTCCCTGCGGACGAACGGGTATTCGCATGAACCGCGTGGTCGGACGGACCGACGATATGCTGATCATTCGCGGCGTAAATGTGTTCCCCTCGCAGATTGAGGAGGCCTTGCTGCGGGTTGAAGGCACTGCTCCGCATTACCTTATAGAGATTGGCAGGCCGGGAACGCTGGACGAAGTAAAGGTCCACGTGGAGGTTCGCTCAAAAGACCTCTCCGACAAAATGAGCCACATGCAGGCCCTTCGAGACCGCATCGGCCAGGAAATCCATTCAATCACCGGTATCCACGCCGATGTCCACCTCGTGGAACCCCAGACACTGGAACGGTTTGTCGGAAAAGCAAAAAGAGTGTTGGACCATCGCACAGAAACATAGTAATTGCACGGTAGTTCATCGTGCTTTCGCATTATGCCGATAGTTCATATAATAAAATAGTCGCGCCGCATCGCAGAGGAACACTGCGGCAGTCAAAGAATTGTTACAGGGTCCCGGTAAGTACCGGAAGCGTATCCGGGCCGCCGGTACCTGGGAGAAGAACATGGAAACGACTAAAATTCTGTTGGACGATAACGAAATCCCACGGCAGTGGTATAATCTTCTTGCCGATCTTCCGAACCCGCCGCTCCCGCCGTTGGGGCCTGATGGCAAACCGATAACCCCCGACATGCTCGCGCCGGTGTTCCCGATGAACCTCATCGAGCAGGAAGTCTCCACCGAGCGGTGGATCGACATACCCGACGAGATTTTGCAGATTCTCTCGCTGTGGCGTCCCAGCCCGCTCTACCGCGCCCGCCGACTGGAAAAGGCGCTGGGCACGCCGGCAAGGATTTACTACAAAAACGAGGGCGTCTCCCCGCCCGGAAGCCACAAGCCCAACACCGCCGTCCCACAGGCGTGGTACAATAAACAGTTCGGCATCGAGCGACTTACCACCGAGACCGGCGCGGGACAATGGGGCAGCGCGCTGGCATTTGCCTGCTCTTTGCTGGGGCTGGAGTGCAAGGTCTTCATGGTGCGGATCAGTTTCGACCAGAAACCGTTCCGCAAACTAATGATGCAGACCTGGGGCGCCAACTGCGTCGCCAGCCCTTCCGACGAAACCCAGGCCGGTCGGGACATTCTCGCCAAGATGCCCAATACGCCCGGTTCGCTCGGTATCGCCATCAGCGAAGCAATCGAGCAGGCGGTTACCGACCCGACCGGTAAGACCCGCTACAGCCTCGGAAGCGTCCTCAACCACGTGATGCTGCACCAGACCATCATCGGGCAGGAGGCGCAGAAGCAGTTGGCCAAGGCCGGCGAGAAGAAAGTCGATGCCGTTATCGGTTGCTGCGGTGGCGGGTCGAACTTTGCCGGGCTGGCGTTCCCGTTCGTGAACGACAAGATTAACGGAGCCGAGATTGACATAATTCCAGTCGAACCCGAGAGTTGCCCGACAATGACCCGAGCTCCGTTCGCCTACGACCACGGCGACACGGCCAAAATGACGCCCCTGCTTCCGATGCACTCCCTCGGGCACAGTTTCGTGCCTCCGCCGATCCACGCAGGCGGACTGAGATACCACGGAATGTCCCCGATGATCAGTCAATGCATCGTCGAAGGACTTATGACGCCCAGGGCATATCATCAGTTGAAATGCTACGAAGCCGCCATTACGTGGGCGCGGACCGAGGGATTCATCCCGGCTCCGGAAACTTCCCACGCCATCGCCGCAGTCATCGACGAAGCCAACAAGGCCAAAGAAGAAGGCAAAGAAAAGGTCATCGTCTTCAACTGGTCGGGACATGGGCTGATGGACCTGCTTGGTTATGACGCATACTTCCAGGGCAAACTTACCGACTACTCGCTGCCTCAGGAAGAAATCGACAAGGGCGTCGAAGAACTCAAGGACTTGCCCAAACCGGAAGTCCACAAAACGGGAAAATGGTAAAAACCTTAATCTGACCAAATACGCAGCATGGGCGGGACCTACCTGCCGGCAGGCAGACGCCCGTGCTGCGTATTGAAATCCGCTTCGTGATCAACAGGTGAACATGGCCCGGTCGATCGAAGAACACGACCATAATAAACGCTACTGCCCCATACTGGGCCACGAGGTGTCGTTTGCCTACTGTCGGGCGGCAGGGACCGACCTTCCCTGCCGAAGGATATTCGACTGCTGGCGGCAGGTCGTCGATGTCGAAGGCTTCGTTCGTGAGCACTTTGACGAGGGCGAAATCGACGGTGTTCTCGCTCCGCGCAAGGATAAGATGGCAACGCTTGTGGAACTGATCGAAAAGGCGCGCAGGGACAACAGTCCCTCATGATAGGTTACTTCTTTGCATGCAGATATTCGTCGATTCCCTTCGCGGCGAGTTTTCCGTCGCCCATCGCCAGGATGACCGTCGCTGATCCGCGGACAATGTCCCCGCCGGCGAAGATGCCCTCAATAGTGGTCTGACCCGACTCGTCGGCTTCGATGTATCCCCATTTGTTGGTCTTGAGTTCAGGCTCGGTGGCAGTCAGCAGCGGATTGGCGTTGATGCCGACGGCGACAACGACGACATCGCATTCGACCTCGTGCTCGCTTCCGGGGATAGGCACGGGACGCCGCCGGCCGGAATCGTCCGGCTCGCCCAGTTCCATCTTCTGCATCCGAATCCCGCTCACCCAGCCATTCTCGCCGAGTATTTCAATCGGCGCTTCGAGCAGGTGAAAATCGACGCCTTCTTCCTTGGCATGTTTGATTTCTTCGACGCGTGCGGGCATCTCGGCCTCGGTGCGACGGTAGAAGATCATCGCTTTTTGGGCCCCAAGCCGCCTGGAAGTTCGCACGGCGTCCATTGCGGTATTCCCGCCGCCGATTACGACTACCCGTCGGCCTCGTATTATCGGCGTCCGCTCATACCCGTCGCGATACGCGCCCATAAGGTTGACGCGGACGAGGAACTCGTTGGCTGAATAGACGGCGTTGAGGTCTTCGCCGGGAACATTCAGGAACACCGGAAGCCCCGCTCCGTTGGCGATGAAGGCCGCGTCGAACTCATCGCGGATTTCGGCCAGCGTAATCGTCCTTCCGACGATGACGTTGCATTCGATGCGTACGCCGAGTGCTTCTATCTGTGCGACTTCGTAGTCGATGACGTTCTCAGGCAGGCGGAATTCGGGAATCCCGTACCTCAAAACCCCGCCGGGCGCGTGCAAAGCCTCGAATATCGTTACTTCGTGTCCCATCCGCGCCAGTTCGCCCGCTGCCGTCAGTCCGGCAGGACCGGCCCCGACGATGGCTACCCTGAATCCGGTCGGTTCGACCTTGATTTTTTCGGCCTGTACGCCATTTTCCCTTGCCCAGTCAGCGACGAATCGTTCAAGGTGTCCGATGGCCACCGATTCGCCCTTCAGGCCTCGAACGCACTCGGCCTCGCATTGGATCTCCTGCGGGCAGACCCTTCCGCAGATAGCGGGCAAGGCGTTGGTTCGTCCGAGTATCACAGCGGCGGATGCGAAATCGCCTTCTGCGACCTTGGCGATGAACTCCGGGATATCCACCTCGACGGGGCAGCCACGGACGCACTGGCGATTCTTGCACTGGAGACAGCGCTGTGCCTCGCGGACGGCAGCGGCTTCGCCCAGGCCGAGGTTGACTTCGAGAAAGTTACCCGCTCGCTGTGCGGCGTCCTGTTCGGGCATTTTCACACGCTCGATAGCCATTCGCTCTTTGGCGGTCAGTTCGTTACTCGACGCAGACGTTGTCATTTAATGAAGCCTCCTTCATTTCGTCGAGTTGCTGATCCAGTTTGCATTTGTGCAGCGCCTCGGTTTCATATTCGCGGTACATTCCGAGCCGGTTTCGCAGGCCTGCGAAATCGACCTTGTGTGCATCGAATTCAGGCCCATCGACGCAGGTGAATTTCACCTCTCCTCCGACTGTTACCCGGCATCCGCCGCACATGCCCGTTCCGTCGATCATTATGGCGTTGAGGCTGACGATGGTGGGAATGGCTGCGGGGCGAGTCATCTCGGCGACGGCCTCCATCATCGGAACGGGTCCGACGGCGAAAACCGCGTTCGGTTTGGGAAGTTCGCCGGCCAGCATGTCGGCAAGGATTACGGTTACGAGTCCTTCGCGTCCGCTGCTTCCGTCTTCGGTGGCGATGAAGACTTCCTCGGAGAACTCGCCCAGTTCGTCAGCCAGGATTACCTGCTCAGTCGAGCGTGCGCCGATGACGGTATAGACCTTGTTTCCCGCTTGGGCCAGTGCTTTGGCGAGCGGGTACAGGACGGCTGTTCCGACCCCGCCGCCGATGCAGGCGACGTTTCCCCATTTTTGCAGGTGCGTCGGCAGTCCCAGCGGGCCTGCAACGTCGCGGAGCGATTCGCCTGCCGGCGTCGCGACGATTTCCTTTGTGCTTACGCCGACTGCCTGGATGAACAGCGTGATGGTTCCTGCAGCGGCGTCTGCGTCGCCTATTGTCAGTGGGATTCGCTCGGCTCCGTCTGACTTGCGAACAATCACGAATTGTCCGGGCTTGCGCGCCTTGGCCACTCGCGGCGCAGCGACCACCAGGCGATGGACGTTTGGACCGACTTCGTCGTTGCTTATTACCTTGAACACTTTCACCACCTTGCTTTGAATGTTTGTAAGGTTAAACGGGTTTGGTAGTTTATCTGTTGGAGTTTCCGAGCACAATGACAAATCGAGACGAATCGTATTATCGTATTATGCTCTCTTGACAGGCTGACCGGGTGGGCATACACTTAATTTTGATTTCAGGGGGCCGTTAGCTCAGTTGGCTAGAGCGCCTGCTCGACACGCAGGAGGTCACTGGTTCAAGTCCAGTACGGCCCATTTGCATCTTTCTTCAGTAAATAGCGTCATAACAATCACTTCCACAATGCTTTACGCTCCTCTTACGCCACCAGACGTTTTCTCGATTTTTTACCGCATATCAGACCAATATCAGACCGGAACCGAAAATTCAACACACATCAGCCACCAGCAAGGAGAGACCTGCCAATCTTGCAGCAGCATCTTGGGTATTCAGCATTCCCAACTCTATATATAACCAGGCCGTCCGACTTCGATTATCGAGTGACTACCCCCGAACCCGGGTAGTCTTGCGCTACCGACCGTTGGCGCAATCGCCCTGCTCGCCAAATGCTACCGTTGTCGAAACCGACCTGTCCCCGCAAGTTAACAGAAATTTGTCCATAAACCTTTCCAAAATGCCGAAGAAAACATAGAGTGAAACGTGATTGGAGATTGTTATTACCTCATCGTATTAATGCTTTTCTGCGGACGCCCATTGCCGCCGGACGCCGGGCAGAGAGAAATGTGCTAAAACAGGAAAAGGAAACGGGACGGAGAAACGGTTTTACACTGGTCTGAACTGCTTGTCGTTGTTGCCATTATTGCCCAGTGCGTGTCGATCCTGCTGCTCACCCTCAGCCGGACCAAGGAACTAACCAAACAGGCGGTTTGCGGGATGACTCTTCATGGCATGGGTTGCATAAGATGCGTCAGGCCAGACGTGATAATTCTATGACGATTGATATCGCACAAGGGGACCAAGCATATTCCATGCTTAGTAACGATGCCTTCCTGCGAGAGTGGGCGCTTCTTTGCGAAAAATGTCCCTGGACCACTCCATCTCAAGGTATTGGTTTTGTTACAACTTGGTACCGCGTTTATCGTGAACGCTTCTGCCCCGTCATACTTAGCGAGTTTTCTCCGGAGGGGGAGATGGTGGGACTGCTGACACTTGCGGTGTCCAGCGATTCTCTCAAACTTGTTGTCGCCGGAGACCTCGATGCAGAGTACGAGGTCTGGTTATCTGATCCTGACAATGGAGACGCCTTTATTGAGAAGGTCATGGAGAAAATCAGGGAAACCTTTCCCACTCACTCCCTGGTATTCGAGTATCTGCCACCCCTGACCCCAGTAGGCTGGACGGCCTCCGATCGTCCATGGGGAGGCAGATGCCAATTGACATGCCATGACCGTCCTTTGCTGGAGGCTGAGAACGCTGCGGAGTTCCTTTCACGCATGCGGCGTAAGAAGGAGTTTCGCCTCAAACTGAACAGGCTGAAGAAACTCGGGGATGTCCAATGTCAATGGGTTACCGACCCTGACGAGTTCGCCCCGATAATGGATAAGATCGCAGTCTATCATGATTTTCGGCATGGCGCCGTTCATGGGAGGCTGAGATACGAAGAGGACCTTCTGAAGAATGCCTTTAACCTTGCTTTGATAGCGGTGCCGGACTTGTTCCGTCTTTTCGTCTTGAAAGCAGGAAGTAAGATCATCGCCACCCGCGGCGTGCTCTGCGGAAAGAACAGCGTTCATTTGTTTGGTCACGCGCAATCACCGTTTTATGACCGTTTGTCGCCGGGAATGTTAAGTCTTCTACTGATGAGCGAATCGCTGATGAAGGAGGGGTGTCCGTTGCTGGACCTGACCCCGTCGCCAGGTCGCGTAACATACAAGGAACGCTTTGCAACTACTCGTGACGAAGTCCGCATTCTGAGGGTTTTTCCCAGCCGTCGTGCATTGATAAGGCACAAGACAATGTTGCGGCTGGAATCGCTCGCCAGGCGGGTATTTAGCATGATTCACATCCGGACAGGAGCGATCAAAGAATTTCTGCAAAAGATGCGAGGCATCAACATAGCAGATGCTGTCTGTCGGAGACTGGCTTGGCCGGTCAGATGGTTATTCAGAAATATATGGCACCGATGTGAGTTGCAAATATATTCCTACAAGGCCGAAGATGTAATAATAGACGAACAGCCGCATTTGATGTCAAAAGACTCTCTCAGCGATCTGTTGGCGCATCTGCGAAACAGACCCTGGCATCGCAAGATGTTCCTGTCGGCATCACTTACTCATCTGCGAGATGGTGATCATGTATATACTTATGCAGAACATGGGCGACTGTTGCACTACGGTTGGGTTACGGAGCACCAGAAAGAAGCATTTCAGCCCAAGGTCCACCAGGCGGCCAAGTTCCCGCCCGGGTCCGCAGTTTTGGGTTACTTCTATACGGTCCCCGATGCACGAGGACGCGGTCTGTATCAATCGTCTTTGCGACAGATACTTCAGGATCTTGCCGCCATACCAGGAATCCACAAAATATACATCCTTGTGCTCGCAAACAACGCCCCCTCGCGACATACCATCGAAAAAGTCGGATTCACTTATGAATACAGTCTTTTCGAGCGCAAGATCCTTGGCAAAGGTAAACGCTGGTCAAGCATGAAAACGGTGGAGCCGCAGCGCGAGTGTTCCGAGGGAAGCGTAGAATGAATACGTCCGCTCGAGTTCTGGAAAAGCTGACTGCCAGGGCGCAGTACCACCTGAGTCAATATCTGCAAAAGAGAGTTGTCAAGGTGCAACCGGAAGCCCCTATCATTTCCTTTACGTTCGATGATTTTCCCCACTCGGCGTATCGGACGGCAGGGGCCATCTTGAAGGGGCACAATGCTCGCGGAACCTATTACGCAGCCTTGGGGTTGATGAATACCACAACGGAATCTGTACGGCAATTCGACATTGAGGACTTGCAGGAACTGATAAAAGACGGCCATGAGTTGGCGTGTCACACGTTTAACCATGTTGTCTGCGGGACCGTTACGTGTGCGGAATACGAGAGGAACATTATCAGAAACGCCGAGGAGGTTGCGAAAGTATTGCGCGGATACAGGCTCCGGAACTTCTCCTATCCCCGCGGGCGTGTGTCTGCCATATGCAAGAAGAGAATATCCGGGCACTTCAGAAGCATGTGTGGGATACGTGCCGGCATCAACGCCGGTCGGATGGACTTGAACCTACTGCATCGAAATTGTCTTTACCACGATAATAGCACGATCAACAATGTCGAAAAACTCATTCGAGAGAATGAGCGAGTTCGGGGCTGGTTGATCTTTTACACTCACGACGTGTGCGACAGACCATCGCCCTTTGGATGTACACGTCAGCATTTCGAGGCTGTGGCGGAACTTGCTGATCGTTCCGGATCGCAGATATTGACGGTCGATCAGGCGCTAAATACCATTTTGGTATCGTGATTCGCTATTGGCATTGGCTCGACGGATTCTATTTCGTCGGGTAGAGCAGATGATGGATATGGGTTTTGCATCTGTGTTTATAAGGTCGTGGCGCCCCGGAGATACGTTTCGATTCGGCACGTCAGGGTGCCCGCCCGATTGAGGACGGTGAATTAATGAACTTGGTTCTCTTCATCCCAACCGGTATCCTTGCCGTCATAGCGATTTTGATGCGCAGAGGTTTGCTGGTTACTATTTCGGTTGCTGTATTGATGGATATACCTGCATGAATGTTGAACCGAGTAAAGCGTCCGGTCAAAACAAGACGCCGCACCGGAATTACGCACGGACATTCGTATCCAACGTATTCTTCGGCTTGTTGGCTCAGGCCGTTCGTCTGCTCGTAAGCATGTTCCTGTTGGGGTATCTGGTTCGCCGCTTAGGGGAGGAGCAATGGGGCCTGGTCGTTTTAGCCACCAGTGTGGTAGCGATGCTGTCATTGATTCAGCTGGGAGCCTCGGCAGGCATCGGCAAGAAGCTGAACATGTTTCTTGCCCGAGGCGAAAGTGAAGCCTTTCAGCAATACTTCACTGCCGGATTGGTCCTGTGCTCGGTAATGGCGGTGTTCATGCTGTTGGGAATCGTGATCTTATTGACCGTAGCCTGGCCGGCTTTGAAAGTCGAAGCAGACCTGGCAATCGAAGGAAAACTGGTCATCGGAGCGGTTGGTATTTCAGCCATTTTGAACTCTTTCATGTTGCCTCTGACCGCCTGTATGCAGGCGTCACATCGCGTGGATGTTTTTGCAAAACTCAACACGGTTAGCCTGTTGTTGCGCACAGGCTCATCAGTGCTGTTTTTCGAGATAATTGCCCCAAAGGCGTCTATCTACGCATTTATTCTCGCAGCTTCCGTTGCCCTGGTTTTTTTGGGAAGCGTGCTGTGGGTTCGACGCAATGTCCCCGAGGCAAGAGTCCATCTCAGTTCGCTCAATAAGACGACGCTGCGAGACCTGGCAGGGTTCAATCTACTGACGCTGTTTAATAGCCTTAACTATGTTCTATTCCTCCAGTCGCCAGCGATTATTTTGCAAAGGTCGGTCGGTCTCGCCATGGCGGGTCTGTATGGTATTGCGCTGCAACTGAACACCTTCATCCGTGCATTTCTACTGGCCGGTCTCAATGCAATTTCCCCGGTGGCGATCTCGCTCGTATCGACAGGTGATGTCAGAAAATTCAAAACTCTTTATCGTATCTCCACGAAAACCTACAGTTGCGTAGCGATGTTTATGTGGCTGGGCTTTGCCTTTTTGGGTGAGCCGCTCTTGAGATTCTGGCTTGACAGAGACGTCAGCGAGTTACTTCGTGCCTTACCTTGGCTGATAGGAGCGTCCTCTATTGGTGTCGCCGCGATGCCCAGTGCAGTCTTCACCATAGCACTGGAGCGCCTTCGCATCCCCGGCCTCGGTGGATTGGCACTGGCCGGTGGTATGATAGCGGCGATGTTTTGGGTGATCGGTTGGAGCCAGACCGACCTGCTTGTTCGTTGCGGCATCACCCTGTTTGTCTTTTTTGGGGCATATCAGATACTTCGCGTTTTTGTTGTTTCGCGAGCGATTCGACTCCGTCCGGTGGAAGTACTGATGGACATGGTAGTAAGGCCAGCCATACCGGCGGTAGCAGTATTGCTGACCCTTTGGGTCGCGACCAGATTCATCGGTGTTTTAACAATACTGCACTTGATCGGCATGGCCGCGGTCAGCTTGGTCATTTTTGTTGTTTTCTCCTTTGCTTTTTTGTACAGTCGCCAGGAACGGTTGACGATTAAAAATGTTATCTCATCAATAAGGCCTGGAAACAAATGATGTGCCAACGAGGATTTGTGTGATTGTGCATTATCGAGCGACACAACTCAGTCATGTCCGATGGCGGGAGGACGTACATACCCGCTGGCTATATGTGGATCCCAAGCCCAATTCGGTCAACTTTGGCGATTACGTCATTGACTATGCAACCCAGTTGCTATTAGCGCCACATCTGCCTGCGCCAGCGGGAATCCTCAATCGGAAAAGTGGAGAATACCCGGAAGGCAACTATGATTTTACGATTACGCCAGGTGTAACGATGCTTACGGCGGGGAAGCGGCCGGGGCTGGAGGAGCGACTGGGCAAACTGCCTTGGCCAACCTATTGCTTGGCTGGGGCCATTTGGGCACCACTACCGAATCGTGGATTCCTTGTTCGCAATCGGATTATTCATTATCGTTCCAAGCCCGTCAGTCCAGACCTTAGTGTCGTGAAGATGATGGTCGAACCGGTGGGCGTCCGCGACCCATTTACCTGCCGGTTATTGGAACAGGCGGGCATTGACTACCTGTACACCGGATGCCCAACTGTCACGTTGCCCCGCGACGGCGTAGCGGATAACGGATACATCCTCTTTTCGCTTGGCCGCGGTCATGTTCGACGGCAGAAATGGGCTTCGCATCAACTGGGGCGCAAATATCCCGTGGTGACCATTTGTCATGAGGCCAGTGAATATCAAAAGTGCCGGGCAGCTGGATGGAAACTGCCCTTGGTGAACTTTGACGGGGACATAGAATTGTACCTTTCCTATTTCAAACGCGCCCATGTGGTCGTCACGGGGCGGTTGCACGGAGCGTTGCCCTCGCTGGCATACGGCAAACCCGTTTTCTGTTTTGGAACACGCGACAGCCGGACCTCGTTGCTGGACGACTTGGGTGTACCGATACATGACTATAGCGAACTTGACCAGGCTGTGGAACGTGCCTCGCCTGACTTCAATCATTATCTGGTTGATTCCTTTTTGAAAAACTGGCAGAAAATTGTGGAACAAATTCGGATCAACCACTTAAAGTCCAATTAGCCTTTTTTTCAACGGCACTCGAAATAAGGCGTAATTTGAATATCGGCGATAAACGAATCTAGGAAATCTTTTGGAAATAGCGCCCTATGGGTACGCCTCAATGGGCTTTGGCCCTGACATTTCAAATCGCCATTGCAGTGATCGGTGTAGTGGTTGCCGTGCTGGTTTTGCACGTGCGTTTTCGCACAGCTGTGCTTGCGGCGCTGTTATTTAATTCCATTCAAATCGCCGAACCGCCCGGCTTCGAAACATCTCTGTTCATTCACGATTTTTTGCTTCCCTTTCTGTTGATATACCTGCTGTTCCACCTGTCTAAAACGGATAATAAGTTCGTTTTGTTCGCGGCTTTCGCCATTTTCCTGCTCTATTTACCGGGAACATTGTTAGGGTCGTGGTTGAACCTCGGTGTGAAGTACGGGTGGGTGACATTTCTGTATAGAAGATTCGGAAGCCTGGTCTTTTTGCTGTTAGGGGTAACGGGGATACTTCGTGGAGTTCGCGCCAATGAATTCCTGGAAACGTGTGTGGTATTGTGGATCGGGATGGCAACGGTCGGCTTAATGCAGTTTTTGGGATTCGTCGAAGTTGACTACTTGGTCCGCGATGATACATTCCTGGGCGCTACGATCATGCAATCCACGGCTGCACAGAAAGGATTTTTAGGATTAAACCGCGGGGCAGTGGGTCTGTGGGGCGCGACGATCTCGACGTACTGCGTTGCGATCTTGGTGTTGGATTCAAATCTGGGGGTACGGCGGTTCGTGATCTACACGCTGGCGGCTTCATTATCTTATGCGGTTATACTGTTTTCCGGCTCCCGCACTGGACTGCTTGCCTCCGTTGGCGCGCTTGTCTTCCTGGGGCTTCGTGCCATGCTGATGCTAAAGTACGTCAAGGCGATCCGTGTAGTGGCTTTTGGGATACTTGGGATATCATTACTATTTTTCCTGGTGGCGCCTGGCGCCAAAGTGGTTCTCGACCGACTGGAAGGCGTTAGCACGCTCCAGCCCGGATTGGTTCAGGATCGGGTCAGAACACAGTTGAACACGATTCGATTCGTAGTAACCAACCCGCGGGCTGCCACTATGGGAATGGGTGGCGGAGCGGGTCATATCCAGTTCAAGGCTTCCGTGGAGGGGCTGTCCCAGCCCCACAATGAGTATCTCCAGGTTCTGTGGGAATCCGGTATATTGGGATTGGTTTTCTATTTATTACTTTTGTGGAAACTATATTTTGGAATGAAGCCCGCCACCCCTGGCTACCGCAGCGTTCTTGGCATTGCGGTACAGTCCGCCTTTGTTGCCGGTATGATAGCTGCCTTGGCGATTGGGAATTTCATGATTACTGACGCAAGACTGGCGACTTATGGAATGGTAATGTTGTTCATATATGGGTTAGTGATGGCACAGATGCGCCGGTATGACGAAGAGGCCTTTTGTTCACAGAACGAATGGAGCGAGTTGGAAACCGCCGGCCTTTACGGGTAATTTTGCATCAGCGGTTTGCAAGAAAGGGGGGAATAAGGAGATTCGGCGTACAGGCCCATGAGCGTCAGAAAGCAAAAAAACTTTGAGCCCACCTCCTCGTGCCGACCTCTGATTACGGTGGCTGTGCTGAACTGGAACCGTAGAGACGATCTTCTGCTTGCGCTTAAGAGCATCAGGAGCCAAACCTACCGTCCTATCGAGATGTTGGTGGTGGATAATGCCTCAACCGACGGGTCGGCCGAAGCGGTTGAGAGGGAGTTTCCCGAGGCACGCGTGGTTCAACTGGACAGAAACTATGGGTGCCCCGGAGGACGAAACAGATCCATTCCGCACGCTCGGGGGAATTTTATTTTCTATTGCGACAACGATGGTTTGCTACATAGAGAAGCTGTTGAAAGAGCGTATCAGGCAATGTGCCGATACGACCGCGTCAGTATAATCACTGGATTGGTCAAGAGTTTCTCAACGTTAGAAGAAGTTGATACAAGATGCGACGTGGGCCCGATGGATACATGTTACTTTGCCCCTACCTTTCAAGGTGGAGTCTCGCTTCATCGTAAGAAAATGTATAACGAAGTAGGAACATATCCTGACGACTATATGTATAGTGGTGAAGAAACCAACATGGCCTATCGGATGCTGGACAAGGGACACCTTATTCTTCATGATCCAGCAGTAATCCTATGGCACAGAAAGGCGGATACTGCCCGAGACAAATGCAACGACTATTTACAGAGGCAATCCAACGACTTTGCTAACGTTTGGGAGTTCTGGCCTATCGAATTGGCAATTATTTATACATTGCGAGCCTTTGTTATAGATCCAATCTCGGCCCTCCGAGCAGGATACTTTTGGGCGTGGCTTTGTGACCGGCCCCGCCTCTGGACACATGTGGCCCGTTCAGCTTCTCGGTTGCGCCATCCGGTTCGTCGAGAGACTATGCAAACAATCTGGAAGCTTCGACGGAAAGATGTGATGCGCGAGGAGGAAGTTTTCAGGATCGATGCGCCTTATTGGAAAGATGTATTGAAACTCTTGTTGGGAGCCAAATAGACCGCGATAATACTATGGACGATTGTGGCGATACTCACTGTTGGAGATATTTCGATCTCGGCTTCAAAAGAAGCATGAGCGGGACGCGCCGGAATGAGTTTTAACAGCAATTGGCTCGTTGGTCCGTGGGCAAGCCCTCTGTGGCGATGATATGTTGCAATCCCAACGTACCCGTTTTGGTTGTCTTTGGGTCCTGCTGACGGCTCTTATTTTCCCGATAGATCTTCGGGGCCGAGTGCGCACAGACTTTCTTTGACATCGTTCAAATCAAGGGTTTTGAAGTTCTCCAAAAGGTGCACCAGGTTAGCAACGCCGGTATCGGTGAGGGCTTTCGGGTGGGATACCATCGTGTAGAAACTCAGGTTCCTCTTACTGAGGATTTTGAGTGACTTCGATAGCAACCTTCTCGACGTATCGTCGATTGTCAGGGACCTCGACTGTTTTGTTATCACTCGTAACAGCATTTTGCGCCGTTGAATGCGCCTTGAAAGAGCCTTGCCATTACCGCTGTTTTGTTGATTCCTTATCTTCAGCCTGTTCCAGAACAAGTGGATTCCTGAAATGGAGAAGGTCGTCATTGGAACTTCGAGAAAAGATCCGTTAATATCCACTTTGCAAGGGTCTGAGCTGAATCTCCAACAGCTCAAGTCTGTCGGTGCGGCACGGAAGTCATAGCAATGCCTGGGCGGGCTGTCGAGATAGGCTCCGGGAATCACGCTGAAATCCATGTGTATTCCGTTATCGAGAAGGTGTGGACCAATTCTGTCGAATGGCGTGATGGACCAACCTCCGGCCCTGAATGCGGAAACCGTATAATCGGCGCGCACTTTGCGTATCATCTGTTCCAATACATCCTTGCCACTCCTGAAGATGTCCTTTAATTGGTTGTCGCTGAGCGCATGCAATCTGAATTTATCGAAACTGCTGAAAGACCATCTGTTTCCACCAAGAGGAACTGCGTCAAGCCAGTGCGGGTGTAAATGCAACTCGATTCTGCTGCCGGAGGCTATAATTCGATGCAACTGCTCCTCGATCGGTGAGAGATCGTTGTGCCTGTGTTTTGCCAGAGTCAGGAGGTAGGTGGCATCGACGAAAAAGACGCCTCTTGCGTGGTACCTTTCGAGTAGGTCCAATATCGTATCAACTGGTCTTATGATGCATTCCCTTACCGTGCCGCTATCCGTTCCAAGAAAGAGTTCGTAGTCGAACGTCAGAAGGATCCGTTTGGGGTGCTGACTTGGCAATGCCATCGGTTGATGTCCCGTCTGTTTGAAAAGGTGTCTTCCAAGAAACGGTGATTTTACTGTGGCCTCACACCACATGTCAAGGCACTGAGCGAGCCGATTGGAGATACTCGGGATGACCGCCGGGCGTGACGATAACAGCGTGTCCCTGCCATGGCCGAGACAACCCACGCACAAGGCCTTCTTAAGGGCCCGTTGCTTCCAACGGCATAAACCTAACGTTGTAGAATTGTCGCGCCGATAGTAAAAGTAGTATAATGCGATACATGGTGGCTGTTCGTGAAACGTGCGACGCCTTGCAGTCATGCCAACTGAGGGTTTGTTTGTTGCGGCCCTGGGAGGCACTCCCGGAATCAACCATTTATCGTGCAGGAATTTGACCGTCAGAGGGGTCGTCTTCGACGATTCAACGAAATGCAAAAACCTTATAAGATTCAGCGGGATATCAAGGTTGCCGTTACCTATCGGATCTGCCAGAGGTGGCGTGCGCCTATCTTTGCCCGCCTGGCCAAAGCCGAAGGCATCAGCCTTAAGATATTCCATGGATAGGACATTGCCGGAACGAAACTAATCAACGTCAGGAACTTCGGCGGAATATTCCACCAGCAACTGCGAACGTATGCCTTACAGGGTAGAGCGGTGCCGGACAGATTTGCGGCAACAATATCGCATTCCGTTCGTGGCTGGTGGATGCAGTCGCCGTATTCCGCGAAGGAAGAGGTCTCGAATGAAAGTAAGTGAAAACGATTTGTTGCAGGGGAAACGCCTGGTTATGGTTGCCATGAGCATCAACAGTCCGCGTATCCAGAGACGCATCCTATATCTCGAATCGCTTGGGCTTGATCTGACGGTTTATGCTTTTGACCGTTGCCTGTACGAAAAATCCGGCAAATTGAATGAGTCCCAGGCGGATATCAGGATTGTGGGGAAAATGACATCCGGTTTGACTCTCAAGCGTCTGTTCACAGAAGTGACTGGTTTCTTGAAAATTTTTCTTCGCGAGCTGTTCCGAAGAAAAGATTTCACCTACTTCATGGGATTTGACAGCACATTGATCGCCCCTCTGATAGGAATCGGTCGTCATGGTCTGTTATACGAAATCAGCGACCTGCGATTTTCCACACGACACAAGGGTGTGTTGTCCGATCTTTGCTGTAAATTAGAAAACAGGACTCTTCGAAAAGCCCTGGGGGTAATCATTACCAGCGAGGGTTTTCTGGAAGAACTTGATAAGCGGATTCCAGGCATCTCGGCCAAAGCGGTCCTCCTGGAAAATCAATTACCCCCAACCGTTGCCAATCAACTAACCCGTCCGGCAGAACCCACACCTGTCCCCAACCGAATTCGAATTGGCTACATTGGCGTGATTCGATACCTTGACGTTATGCTCCCTTTCCTGGAGGCCATTGGTCAGCGAAGCGATCTATACGAGTTTCACATTCATGGCGATGGATATGAGATGGATAAAATTCACGCTGTGTGCCGTAAATACTCCAACATCTTTTATCATGGAGAATACCGGAATCCGGAGGATATGGAAAAGATACATTCTGATTTAGATCTCGGATTTGCGGTGTATGATAATCGGGATTACAATGTTCGAGTTGCCTTGCCAAACAAACTCTATGAGCATGTTTTTTTTGGCATCCCGCTTCTGGTCGCGAGCGGAACCGTTTTAGCCGAGCGCGTAGCAAAATGGGGTATTGGGTATGCGATTGACCCTCATTCGCCAAACTTTTCCGGGGCATTTTTGGATAGTCTGACAATCGAGAACCTGATGGAATCCAAGGCAAAATGTCTTGACGTACCGGAAGACAAATTAATCATAGACATGAGCAACCTAAAGAACGTTATGGAGAAAACATTGATGTCTGCATAGCCAATCCCTCTTCTGCCGATATATTCAATGTAGAAAAATCCATGCGACAAGTTTCGCGGAATTTGCGGATAGGCCAAACCAAGGTCGAAAAAGTTTCCTCGCCAGGATTAAGGCGGAGCGGTGTGCTGATCCGGACGCGGGCTTCTTTTATCTCGGCTGGGTCCGAGCGGATGCTGGTGGAGTTAGGTAAAGGCTCCTTCATCGCCAAGGCGGACAAGGCCATACGATTATAATGCCGAGGCGAAAACCGCCCTTGGTCCGGTTTCCAAATGACAGAAAGAATCAAAAGGTGTCGTGTATTGATTCAACAGTATGGGTTGAGGCGATGTCTTTTTCGCCTCACTCACGACCTTAAGAGAAACTGTGGGATATTGAAGCGGAAGTTTCCCGCCTGGCAGTGGGACCAGCGCCCTCTGGCATACTGGCTTGGCGGGGACGCTCCGTCCGGGGCGGCAGAATATCGCTCATTTCGTGAAAAATCTGCGGTGAAATTCTTCTTCCCGTTAGGTCAGCCTCCAAAACCGCGTGCGGAATGGGTTTCAGACGCTATCGGTGAGGCCGATGCGCTCATGGAAGGCAGGATGCGGTACTTTTTCAACGAAGTCGCCTCCGTTGGATATCCGGATATTAACTGGCACAGAAACCCTTTCACCGGACAGCAGACCTCGGCACAGCAGCACTGGTGTGATCGCGGCGATTTTGACGAATCTGTCGGTGACATCAAGTTCATATGGGAACCTTCACGGTTCGGATGGGCCTATGCCCTGGCGCGGGCGTATGCGGCAGATAGGGACGATAAATATGCCGAAGCGTTCTGGCAGCTGTTAGAATCCTGGATGGTTGCCAACCCCCCGCAGATGGGGCCTAACTGGCAGTGCGGTCAGGAAATCGCTATACGGTCGCTTGCCTGCATTTTTGCAATGCACGTTCTCTGGGACAGCCCGGCTACAACCGACGAGAGAGTGGCGCGTCTGGTAACTCTCCTGGCAGGTTCGGCGGAACGTATCGCCGGAAATATCAACTACGCCCGGGCACAGATGGGAAACCACGCCGTCAGTGAAGCCGCCGGTTTGTACACAATCGGCCTTCTCTTCCCGGAATTAGAGAATGCCGAACGCTGGCGCGAACTTGGGCATCGTGTGCTGGAAGACGAAGCGCGTCAGCACAATTGGTCTGACGGATCCTATACGCAACACTCGATGAACTATCAGCGCCTGATGCTGCACAACTATTTATGGTGCCTTCGGCTGGGCGAGATGAACGGCCAGACATTCTCCGACCTGACAATGGAGCGATTGAAAAAGTCATACGAATTTCTCTATCAGTTGCAGGATTCGGAGACCGGAGGAGTTCCCAACTATGGCCCGAACGACGGGGCGAACATATTGCCGCTCGATAGTTGCGATTATCTCGATTACCGCCCGATTATCGAGAGTATGCATTATCTCTTCCATCACGAGCAGTTGTATCAGGAAGGTCCCTGGCAGGAGGACCTGCTGTGGTTGTTTGGGCATGAGGCGATGAAGTCTGATGTGCGTTCGGACGAGCGGGTAAGCAGCGATTTTCTCGCCGGGGGTTATTTCACCCTGCGTGGGCGGAGGTCGTGGGCGATGACGCGGTGTCATACGTATCGCAATCGCCCCAATCAGGCCGACATGCTACATATGGACCTCTGGTGGCGCGGCATAAATGTGCTGCGTGATTCCGGCTCGTATATCTACTTCGACCCGGACGAACACTGGAACATGTATTTCCTGTCCACGTCGGCTCATAATACCGTTGTCGTCGGTAACGTGGACCAGATGATCAAGGGGCCGAGGTTCAGATGGTTCTCCCTTGTCGAGTCCCGCTTCATCGGGCACGTTCAGCATGGGCAAATAGAATTGTGGCAGGGTGAGCATTACGGATACGGGCGTCTGCCGTGTAAAGCGACACACCGCCGGACAATATGCCGAATTGGGAATGATTATTGGTTGATTGTTGACGATATTATCGGGCATGGACAGGCGGACGTTCGGTTGTTCTGGCATCTGGCCGATTTCCCGTGCCGGCTTGAGGATAAGACGGTAAAAATGGACGCCAACGGCGACGAGGTACGTCTGTTTGTCGATAGTAGTAGCCGCAATATGGATGTCCGCCTGGAACGGGGGCTGGACAACCAGCGGCGCATGGGCTGGCAGTCGCTTTACTACGGGCAGCGAACGTCCGCTCCGACTACCTGTGCAAGCGTGGACGATATCCTGCCGGTGCGTTTTGTTACGCTGGTGAGCCTTGGGCGGGACTGTGTAATTACGGAATGTTCGGTTGGTTCCGTGATTGCCTGGTCTGAACACGACGAGGCTGTCGGGCGTGTCGAACTTGTCCCGCCGGGCGGTGAAGGTCAGATAATCCGCGAGGTTCAGTTCGATTCCGATCGTTGGCGACCGTTGCTATCAGTTAAATCGTAAAATCATGAGAATCCTGGTAATACATCAATATTTCCTGGGCAAAGGCGATGCCGGCGGGTCGCGGTGGAACCAGTTCGCAAAGTACTGGGCTGATGCCGGGCACGAAGTAACGATCCTGGCCGGTATGGTCCATTACGCCAAAGGCACGAAGGCACCCGAATACAAGGGCAAATTCGTCGTCCGCGAGCGGCCTGGCCCCGGTGTAACGGTCTATCGCTGTCATGTAAGCGAGGCGTACAACCGCAGTTTCTTCGGTCGGTTCTGGGCGTACCTGTGTTTCGCGTTTTCGGCGACATGGGCAGGAATCGCCCACGCTCCCCGACCCGATGTCATTATCGCGACCAGCCCGCCGCTGACAGTGGCCATTACGATGTGGCTGCTGTCGGTCTTCTACGGCGTCCGGGCAGTCTTCGAGGTCCGTGACCTCTGGCCCGAAAGTGCGATCGACACGGGCGTGCTTACATCCAAGCCCATAATTTGGATGAGTTACCGTCTGGAGGAACTGGCCTACAGGCGCGCCTCGTGGATTAACGTCCTGACGCCTGCGTTTGAGCAGGCACTTATAAAGAAAAAGCGAATCCCGCCGAAGCGGATAAGTATGATCCCCAATGGTGCGGACCTTGACATAATGAAGCCGGGGCCTAAGGACAACGAGGTCCGCCGCCGACTGAGGCTTGAGGGCAAGTTTGTCGTCAGTTATTTCGGCGCTCATGGCCGAGCCAACCGCGTCGGGCAATTGCTGGATGTGGCCGAACGCATCAAAGACAGCCATCCTGACATCCGCATCATGCTGGTCGGCGATGGGATGGAAAAGCCTATGCTCATCAAGGATGCCGAACGGCGAGGGTTGGATAATGTGATCTTCGTCGATGCCGTACCGAAAGAGCAGGTGGCTGATTACATCAATGCTTCGGACGTATGCACTGCTGTGCTGATGAAGAACGACACGTTTAAGACCGTCTATCCCAACAAGGTTTTCGATTATATGGCCTGTAAACGTCCGATAATAATCGCCATTGACGGCGTAGCGCGCAGCCTCGTCGAAGACGCTGGCGCGGGACTTTACGCCGAACCGGAAAACACCGAATCAATCGCTTCTGCAATCCTGAAAATAAAAGATGCCCCCGAATGGACTGAAAAGATGGCCGGGGCTGGTTTTCGATACGTCGGTTCGCGTTATAATCGCAGGAATCTGTCCGACCGTTATCTTGTAGTACTTGAAACGTTAGTGAAAAAGGAAAATCTCCGAACGTGAGTGTTTCAACAAAATTGCTGAACAACCCGCCTTTGGTTACTGTCGCATCCGCAGGGCGTGAAGACCTCGAAGGTATTGCGAGTTGCCATGAGGCAGCATTCCCCGGTGAGTTCCTTACCCTGTTGGGGTCGGGTTTTCTGCGCACCTTTTACAGGTTCTATATCGACGATCCTGACGGTATTTGCATGATGGCGATCGACCGTAAAAACAAGCGAGTCGTCGGGCTTGTTGCCGGTGGAAAACCCGAGTTGCGGGCAGCGTTCATGAGAAGGCATATTCTGCGATTTATAAGTACGTCTTTCTGTAAGTTCTTCATCCATTGTCGGGTTCGCCACCGCCTGGCCGAACACTTTGTCGGACTTCTTCGGAAAATCGTGCGAAAGATTCACCTCGTGCCGCAGGAGAAATATCCGCCAGCACCGGAAGACCCGTCAGGGACGTGGTCCAACCTGCTTTCGGTCTGCACACATCCTGACTATCGCGGTTGCGGCGTGGGAAAAATGCTCATGGAGGCATTCCGTATCGAGAGCAGTCGGCGCGGGTACAGGACGATGCGCCTGAGTGTGCATAACGATAACGATGCAGCCATTGCCATGTATAAAAAAAGTGGGTGGACGCCGGTTCTTACCATACCGAGCGGTACATACTTCAAACGCCCTGTTGGAAATGAACAATGAAACTACTGATTATCACACAATATTTTCCGCCGGAGATGGGCGCACCGCAGGCGAGGCTTTATGAACTGGCGACACGCCTACGCGACAAGGGTCATACGATTACAGTTCTAACGGCCATGCCGAATTATCCGACCGGAAAGGTTTTCGACGGATACCGACGAAAGATATACTCGCGGGAGGATATGGACGGGATTCGCGTCATACGGACGTGGATATATCCGTCGAAATCGTCGCGTACGCTTCCGAGGCTGCTGAGTTATATGTCGTTCGTGTTATCGAGCGTATTGCTGGGAATATGGGGTCTGGGCAGGCAGGACGTTGTGCTTTTCGAGAGTCCGCCGCTGTTTCTGGTTCCGTCGGGTCTGATAATCGGGCGAGCGACCGGAGCGCGGATAATCATGAATGTTTCCGACATCTGGCCTGATATTATCGTTCGCATGGGACACACCACTGGTGGACCTTTCCTGAAAGCGATGTTCTGGCTTGAGAAGTTCGGCTACGAACATTCGGATGTTGTGGCCCTGACGAATCCCGGAGCGGCGGGTCAGATTAACGAGCGGTTTCCCCGTGTCCGCACGGCCGTAATAAGCAACGGAGTGGACACAAAGTTCTTCAGGCCCGATTTGCGCAGCGGTGAAGTTCGGGCGAGTCTTGGAGCAGGTCCTGATGATTTTCTCGTCGGTTACTGCGGGCTGCACGGGTTGGCGCAGGGGCTTGAAGCTGCCGTTGAAGCGGCGGAACGACTGAAAGATCATCCAGAAATCAAGTTTGTTATGGTGGGAGATGGTCCGACGAAAGAAGAGTTGGTGGTCATGGCGAAAGAGAAAAACCTGACCAACCTGAAGTTCTTCGATCGCAGGGCCAAGAAGGAAATGCCGGCCGTTCTGGCTTCGTGTGACGTTAGCCTGGTGCCACTAATGACGCAGTTGCCGGGGACCATGCCTTCAAAGGTGTATGAGGCCCTCGCAGCCGGAACGCCGCCGATTGTGGCCGGAGGATGCGAAGGCGACGCCCTCGTAACGCAATTCAACGCAGGGAGGACATTCGAACCACTGGACGGTAAAGAGATGTCCGAAGCCATTCTCGACCTGTCTGAAAACCCCACCGAGTTGCAGCGTGTGCGCCGAAACTGCCTGGAACTGGCAAAACGGTTCGACCGCGACGTTATCGCCAAACGAACCGAAGCGATTTTTGCCGCAGTTGCCGAGCGGCGTCCGCTGGGCGATGCTTCATGGTAAGCGATGCGCATTGGGGGGTGAGGCTTCTCCGATGGATTGCACGAAGTTCGCACTGCGAACGGCTGTAGCTTGTTTTGCCCGCGGATGCGTTGGCAGGTTGACTACTTCCCGGCAGGCCTGCTCGGCCACCGGGCACATACCGTCGTAATACCCATACATGCCCATCGGCGTCTCAATGGGATGCAAGGGGCACTCGAACCACGTGCCGAGTTCAACGAAATGACGCGGCGCCTCTGCGATTGCCCGGGCCTTGTCGGCTACACGTACCGGATAACGAACCAAAACCGGGTCCATGTAATCAGGAATCTCCGGGGTTTCCCATCCAGCCTGCTTGAGAAGGTTGTCGTAAATCGGTTTCATTTTCCGCCGATGTGAAATGTTTTTTTTGATTTTCTTTATCTGTCGCAGACCCGCGCGGGCCTGACGGTCGCTTATACCCATGAAAAAGTCATCGGCCATTGTCGGTTCGAATTCGCACGTCGTTGACGAGCCGATGACGACGCCCCTCTTCGTCAACCACCGGAACATACTGGTCGCAAAAGCGGTCGTGCGGGGAAAGATAAACAGACGATAAACCATTCGCTGAACCGCGAGCATCAGCGAAGCCTTCGCTGATGGCTGGAGAAGTCTTTCCCGGCAGAGTGCTTCAATTTTCTCAGCCAGACCGCTATCATCGGTGGTTATCATTCCGCCGATACCGGTGGTGAATGGCTTGTTCCACTGGAATGACCAATAAGAGGCCACGCCGAACGTCCCACACAGTTTGCCTTTGTATTTCGACCCCAACGCCAGGCAGCAATCCTCCACAACCGGAATATCGTGGCGGCCTGCAATATCCATGATTGCATCCATGTCGCACGGGTAGCCGTAGGTGTGTTGGGCAACGATAACCTTTGTTTTCGGGGTAATCTTTTCTTCCAGCAGGTTCACGTCCATGTTGTAGGTAACAGGCTCTATATCAACATAGACGGGCTTTGCACCGAGGTATTTGATGGGGTTGACGTCCATCACGCAGGTATAGCCAGGAAGGATAACCTCGTCGCCTTCGCCGACGCCAATAGATTTGAGAATGGCATACATCGCCACCCGGCCTTTCCAGAAGGCGAATGCCGATTTTACGCCAAGCCATTGGGCGAAGGAATCTTCAAATTTTGCAACTGCTCCGGCTGACACTGTGTTAGCCTCCGCTTGGCAAGGCGTTTATCAGTTCAGTTTTGACGCGGGCGACGTGCTCTTGGGTCAGGTTTGCGAAGAACGGAAGGGCGATGGTGCGAGCGGCAATACGCTCGGTTATTGGGAAATCGCCGGCCTTCGTGCCCAGCATTTCCATAATATATGGTTGGTGGTGAATTGGTACGAAATAGTTGTTGCATCCGATGCCGGCGGCTCGGAGTTTTTCGATTATCGCGTCGCGGTCGGCTTGGGTGAAATTATCGGCAAGGCGAATGACATAGACGAACCAACTGGCGTTTTCGCGTTCAGCCATTGGTGATAAATGGATTTCTTCGATGTCGGAAAGGGCATCGTTGTACATTTCCGCTGCCCGGCGGCGCTTTTGGAGTATTTCATCCAGGCGCTGCATCTGCACCTCGCCGAGCACAGCGGTAATCTCGCTCATTCGATAGTTATAACCCAGCCGGGCGTGCGAAAGCCACGCTTCGGTCGCCCTTCCTTGATTGCGCATTGAGACGCACAAATCGCGCATTTCCTCATTATCGGTAACGATCATCCCGCCTTCACCGGTAGTTATCTGCTTGTTCGGATAAAACGCGAACGTTCCACAATCGCCGAAATTCCCCGCAGGCCGACCAGACAAAACTCCGCCGAGGGCCTCGCAGGAATCCTCAATCATCAACAGATTGTGCTTACGGGCGATTCGCTCGTATTCGTCGAAGTGGGCCATGTTGCCGAAGACTTCGACCGGTAAAATGGCCTTTGTTTTCGGCGTGATAGCGGCTTCGATTGCAGCGGGGTCCATGTTGTACGTTTCCGGGTCGATATCGACAAAGACCGGCCTGGCACGCTCGAAGAGGATGCAATTGGTCGTGGAGATAAACGAGAACGGCGTGGTGATTACTTCGTCGCCTTCGCCGATTCCCAGGGACTTGACGCACAAGTGCAGGCCTGACGTTCCGGAGTTGACGGCGATGCCGAACTTACGCCCTGCCCGTTCAGCCACAGCGGCTTCGAACGCCTCGGTGTGCGGGCCTATGCTCAGGCGGTCGGATTTCATGACCTCAACGACGGCGTCGATTTCAGCGTGCGTGATGTCCGGTGCTGATAGGGGTACCGCTTCGCTCATGTAACCTCACTCTCTACTGTAGTACTGTTCCCGGCGAGCCATCTCGCCCGTCCCCCACATTCTTCATCATCGGCCCGTCATGCAGACAACTCTCGTTCGGGATTTCTCCCGGATGCCCTGCACAACTACTCCGCCGTCAGGCAACCTGGGTTGCATCGTACTGCCCCGGCATTGCGCCCGGCTGGAATCCAAACAGGAAACCGCGGGGTTGGTTTCTGTCTTTTATCTGTTCCCTAAATCCTAAGTCCCTGACTTACCATCTTCTGCCGCACTCCAGAGGCTTGACGGTATAGAATTTGTAATTTGGTCCGACACCGAAGGTTACGCCCACGACAGCAACATTTTTCGAAACCGGTACGGAGAATATGATACCGAACCTTTCGGTCTCGGCGAGATTGTCCCGGAATTTCTGTGAGAATTCGGAATCAATGCGGCTCTTCGATGCCTTGGAATCATAATAGAAATACACCTGCTTTTTCCCGCCGACGCTGTAGAAGATGTACGCGCCCTTGTGATACACGCTCCTTCCTGTGCTCAGAAGCAGTGTTGGTTTGAGGTTTTTGATAATGGAAGCGCCTCTGGATCCACGGTCGATTTTGCATTGTACGTACATCATGACGGTATCCTGCCCCGGCACAAAGAATCCCGTAACGTACTTTACGCCGCGTTTCTTTGAGCGGAACAAGTCGGCCACCGCCCCGTCGATGAGTGCCTTCTGCAATCTTCCGTCGGTAATCCGTATCTGTTTTATCGCTTCTGGTCGAGGGTCTTCTTCGAGGCGAACCCTTACCCCGTCGGGAAGTTGTCCTCTTACTTTAACGACCTCCGGATTGAAAGGTCTTCTGCCCGTACCGAACGGAAGCAGTTTCGTCTCCCCCTGAACGGGTTTGACGGATAGGGCAATCTGGATTCTTTTACCTTCTTTGTCTTTCTCGATTGCTTTGGGCAGACCTTTTTTGGTTACCGGCGGCATCGTAACTTTAGCCGTCCGTCTAAAGACGATGTATTGAGGCTTCTGGTCGCTGGGGATGCGATAGAGCCAATCCACAGCAAGCCTCGACGGTCCGCCCTTTGCCTGCCAGGGACGTGCGACGGTAATGTCGCCTATCTGCGTGATGAGTTTATCGGAAACGGACGTATTGACGTTCCACCGTGCAGAGTAGGTCAGGTATCCGACCGGGTAGAAACTCCTTCCCGACTCGCAAACCATGCGGAAATGGGTGGCCGGAAGACGCCACCAGTTGTCATCTTCGTTGCGGGCGGATTCGTCAATACTTACACGAACCAACAGGACTTTCGTGTCGTCTTTCTCCCGCTGCGAAAGTAACGGATAGTCCGGGGTCGAGTCCTTATCATTAATTTGCGGTATTTCCTTTTTGAGCCTTGCCCTGTCAACGGCGGGAAGTTTCGCAAGATAGTCATCATCCGGGAGTTGGACGATATAAGCGCCGATTATTTCTATCGCGTCGTCCGGTGTCGATGCCCGCGCGCCTTTGGGGCGGTTGCGCAGGCAGAAACTCTCCAGCATCAGGTCGTCGTGGACGGCGCTGAATTTGTTCCCGCCGGACATTATCGGCTGAAGGGGTCCGTCCGAGAGGTGTTTTGCCGTTGCCAGCGTAAATTTCGACGCCCATCTGGGCGGTCCGCCGTCTTCGACGCCAAGCCCGCTGTTATATGGTTGCCATCCGATAATCGATGTGGGCATCGGGAGCAACTGGAAGATAATCATAAACATTCCTGTCATGATCATCGCGGTAATAATCCCGAACAGGCCCCCACCGATACGATCAGGCCACATCCCAAGCACAACGTTTCCGCCGATAAGACGGTCGAAGAGTATCCGCAGCAGAAGCAGCGGGATAACAAACATCACCAGAAGCGCCGAAGGATCCGCCACAGCGCCGAGCCGGCCGGCGAGAAGACCACCCAACGGTTCGTAATAGTTCAGCGCGACCGCTGACGTCAGCACCGTCAGGATCGCCATTATCATCGCGCTGAAGCAGCCTTGTATCGCCTGATAAAAGGCTATCCCGAGGATCAGTAGTGTGATGAATATGATTATAACCATTTCAATTTCCGATTTGCGATTTCCAATGCCGTAGGCATCCCTACGGGATTTCCAATTGAACAGAAAAAAAGAACACCGTAACCGCAACACCCGTACCTGTTCGTTTCCAATTTCCGATTTCCGATTTTCAATTTCCTGTTTTTTTCAATTGGAAATCGGAAATTATTTCTTCTTCGATACTCGAATGACCTCTTCGATACTGGTTACGCCGGCGATTACCTTTCGCAGGGCCTGTTCCTGGAGGTATAGCATTTTATTTTTCCGGCAAGCGGCTTTTATGCGCGACAGTGGCGCGTTTTGCGTTACCAGTTCACGAATTTCGTCGGTTACTTCCAGTAATTCAAACGCGCCGGTCCTGCCGTAGTAACCCGTACCGCGACAAGTGGGACAAATAAAGGGATTACCCTTCTCATCGACCAGCGGTTTGGTCGGCGGACGATAGAACTTGTTGATTTTTTCAGCCGGTAAGTTCAACTTCGCCAACATATCTCGCGGAGGCCCGTATGCTTCTTTGCAGTTTGGGCAGAGTTTTCTCAGGAGCATCTGACAAGTAACCACCTTCAACGGCGTCATCGCCTTATCGGCATTCCCGACGACCTTGACCCATTTCGCCAGTGCGGCCAGCGCCGAGGGCGCCGCGGAACCGAGCAGCACGTTTTTTTCCATTGCCGCTTCACAGATCAGGTCTGCAGCCTGGCTCGTTCGGCAGTCCCCGACCATTACTACGTCCGGGTCTCGCCGAAGAATCGACGCCAATCGCCCGGCAACTTCCGCCTGGTCCCTGCATCGGTACTGCGTGACGTTTTCCAGATCGACCGTGCTTTGCAATTCCAGTGTTACGAGTTGCTTGATGAAGGCGTCGTGGCGACGGAGGAGGGAATATAACGTGCTGGTAACGCCGCTGGCCTTGGCGCCCGATACGAGTGTCAACCCGTTGTCGGCGGCGTTTATCTCCTCAAGCCGGGCACGAATGTCCTCATTCATGCCGAGACCGCCAAGGTCGGTCCTGACTGCTTCGAGTACCACTTTGATTTGCATCCGCTGCCCTTGCGTGGTCCCGGCGGTGGTTACGTTCATGTCGGTCGTAACGGCGCCGGCTTCGACGCCTATCTTCCCGGTCTGCGGGCGGCGAGTGTCGGCGACGTCCATTCCGGCAATCCCTTTTATGAAATCAATGACGGCTTCGGCTTCGGCGTGGTCGAGGACGGGACGCCGCTGCAACACACCATCTACTACGAACCGCACCGCCGCCTGCCCACCGGCAGGGGTCATATCAATATCTTCCGCCCGGAAAAGAATCACGTCGTTCAGGAAATCCTGCGCCAGATTGTAGGCTTCGAGTTTCTCGGCAGGTCCTTCAGACGAAGCAAAAACAGGGCGACCGCGGCTATCGTAAATCTTGATGTGCTGAACGACTTCGACGACCTTGGGTTTACCGGCAGAAGCGAAGAAGTTCCGCAGATGCTCGGCAGTCAGCACTTTCCCCGTCGCCACTACCCGCTTGTTGCGATGGACTACATACGCCGCCGTTACCGCAGAAGTTACCAAAAGGTACACAATCAGACCGACCGCATACAACGGAACCATCAGCCAGATAAACACCGATAATGCACCGAAAAGCAGAATCAGCACGCTCCAGAGTAACTGCGACGTGTGTACGCGAACGGTATCCTTGTTAATCCATGTCGCCACCCAAAGCCAGGGTAGAATGAAGGCGAGAATGACAATGACCTTCACTGCGAAAAAATATCCGCCCGGATCGGGAACAGCCCCCAACGTAATTGTGGCAAATAAGTCCATCATCATTCGTAACCAGTAATATCCGAAAACAGGGACCAGGAAAAAACCCACAATCCGCAATCCGCAATTCCTGCTATCTCCCACGCATTCCCATGCGTGATGCCGAAATACCCTTCATCCGCATTTTCAGTTCATCCGGGTTCGGGGCCGCTTCGTACGCGACCTTCGGGTCCACATAATCCTTTTCGATAAGTTCGAGCAGGCTGGCGGTGAAGTCCTGCATACCTTCATGCTCGCTTGAGCGAATCACTTCAGCCAGTTCGGCGTCCCGCTTCTCTTCAATCATCTGCCTTGCGGAGGGATTGTTCAAGAGAATCTCCACTGCCGGAACGCGATCCACGCCTTTCGCCAGGCACGGAAGAAGCCTCTGGCAAATAATCGCCCGCAGATTGAACCCAAGCGATTGTCGCACAAGGTCCCGCGAGTCCGCGTCGAAAAGGTCGAGGATTCGCCCGATAGTCTGGGCAGCGCCGGAAGAGTGAATGGTTCCGAATACCAGATGCCCGGTTTCCGCCGCCTGAAGCGCCGCTGCAAACGTCTCGCGGTCCCGCATCTCGCCTATGAGCACTACGTCCGGGTCTTCGCGCATCAGGTATTTCAGGGCCGAGGCGAAGTCCGGAACGTCAATCCCGACTTCGCGCTGGTTTATCAGCGCTTTTTTATCGGTGTACAGGTACTCGATAGGGTCTTCGATGGTAACTACGTGGCAAGGGCGGGTCTGGTTGATGTGCTCGATCATTGCCGCGATGGTGGTTGATTTACCCGACCCGGTAATCCCCGCCACCAGCACCACGCCGGAAGTATTCTCGGAGATTGGACGTATCTGTGGCGGGAGGTTCAATTCTCCGAACGACGGTATCAGCCTGGATACCCGGCGTACCGCGATACTCACCTTTCCTCGCTGACGGTATATATTGATACGGAAGCGGTCTGCGCCTTCGAGTTCTTCAGCCACGTCGATACTACCGATCTCGGCGAAGAACGCTCGCTGACGTTCGTCGAGAATTTCCTCGGCCATTGCGGCAATTTCGTCGCCGCTCAACGGCTTGCCCTTAACGGGAATGATCCTTGTTCCAAGCCGCAGACGCGCTGCAGTACCGGCCTTGAGATGGAGGTCGCTTGCGCCTTCTTTAGACATTGCGCGGAAGTATTCATGCAATCGCGGTTTCCCGCTATCGCGTTTCCCTGCCTCACCGTGCCGGTCGATCGGTTGAGAATGAGTCGAGTCCAATTATCACTCCTCTTACCCTGCGGGGTATTGTACCGGTACACGTCGGAAAACCACAAGGATTTCTCTGACGCGATTCATCCGATGCTTTGCCGAACATTGACGCGAGAGTCAGCGCCTTCTAGGATAGTGGCGATGTCGTCGTCGCATAACACGCAATCTTTCGCCGAACCCCGCGCAAGGGGAGTATTCACAGCCAGCGTGCTGTCCAATGACCCGCTCTGCCCGGAACATTATCTCCTTTGCCTGGGAATGGAGAATTTCCCGCCGACGCATCCGGGGCAGTTTATCAACATTCTGTGTGGAAAGGCGGTAGGCCGGGCCGATAGGCCCACCTTTATATCCGCCAACGAAAAAGGTGGGCCTCCGGCCCAGCCTACGGATTTATCGCAACCAGAGACCGCCGGGCGCGTTCCGCTATTGCGGCGACCTTTCAGCCTGGCTGGGCGACGCGATATGCCTGCCGGGACGGTCGAACTGGATATTCTCTATCGCGTTGTCGGAGCCGGTTCAAACTGGATTTCCGAACGCGAAATCGGCGACGAGGTCAATATCCTTGGGCCGCTGGGCAATGGCTTCGAAACCCATAACTCTAAACCGTTGGCTGTGGTTATCGGCGGCGGAACGGGCATCGGACCAATGATATACCTGGCTGAATCGCTATCGTCCGCCGACAAGGACGTAAAGGCATTTGTCGGCGCACGATCAGCGTCAGCATTGCCTCTGACCGAAGAGCAAAAGGGCTTCTTCGAGATAACTACCGACGACGGCTCGCTCGGACAGGCCGGTATGGTGCACGAAGCCTTCGCCCAATGGCTAGAGCGGGGTCGAACGGCAGAGATGGCTGTCTATGCCTGTGGTCCTGAACCTATGATGAAAGCCGTTGCTGACATTTGCGCCCCGTCTGGGATAGAATGTCAACTGGCGATGGAACGCCACATGGCCTGCGGAATGGGCGTCTGCCAAGGATGTGCAATAAAAGTCAAAACCGACGAACCGCCGGGATGGATGTTCAAACTCGCCTGCAAAGATGGCCCCGTATTCAATGCGGGCGAATTATTATGGGAATAGAGTTCATGAATTAAGGGCTTTTATTCCCGACTACTGACTACTGGCTACTGGCTACTAAACCATGATTGATTTGAGCGTTGACATTGCGGGCGTGAAGTTGGCCAATCCGTTGATGACGGCTTCGGGGACGTGCGGGTACGCCGACGAGTACGCCGACTTCGTTGATTTGAGCGGGCTGGGGGCGTTCGTTACCAAGAGCATCACGCCCGCGCCGCGCCCCGGAAACGATTATCCGCGCATCGTCGAGACCCGCGCAGGGCTGCTCAACGCCATCGGCCTTGCCAATATCGGGCTGGAGGCGTTTCTGGATGAGAAGGTCCCGCTTCTGGAGCGGCTTGGCGTTCCGGTGTTCGTCAATGTAGCCGGGGCGAGCATCGCCGAATATGTATCCGTTATCGAGCGGCTTGATCATGTCGAAGTTGTATCGGGCGTCGAGTTGAACATCTCCTGCCCGAATGTGGCAGAAGGCGGGATTCAGTTCGGAACCGACCGCGAGCAGGTCGCCAAGATCACAGCCGCTGCGCGAAAAGCCTGCCGAAACAAAATCCTGATTGTCAAACTTTCGCCGAATGTAACGGACATCACCGCACCGGCCCGTGCCGCCGTCGAATCCGGCGCGGATGCTCTCTCGCTGGTGAACACTTTTACCGCGATGGTCATCGACATTGAAACGGCCAGGCCTGTGCTGGCCAACCGCACCGGCGGGCTTTCTGGTCCAGCAATCAGACCCATCGCCGTTTATATGATTCATCGCGTCTGGACGGAGGTAGCCAAAGGCGCGGGCGTCCCGATAATCGGCATGGGCGGATTGCAGTCGGCCCACGACGCGATAGAGTTCCTCCTTGCCGGCGCGACAGGACTGGCTGTCGGAACGGCGACGTTCGTCAATCCCGCCTGCCTGACCGAAATCCGCGACGGTATCGCCGAATACCTCGAAACCCACAACCACAGCAGCGTCACGGAAATCATCGGCGCGCTCCGGTAGGCTGGGACGAAGGCCCACCTTTATCGTGGTAAAGAGAATGCGGTACAGAGAATATTGAATATTGTGCGTAGCACCGCGTAGCGATACTACGCACAATATTCATTATTCAGAAAAAAATTTGTATATCGTCCGATTGACGATATAATATATGTGGCACCGGGCATTCCGGGCGGGCATTCATATATATCTCCAACGGTGCCATTGGGAAAAGATAGGTCTTTCCGAACCATTAGGAGACTCGCCATGAAGATTTCCAGGTCAATCGCGTTATTGATGGTTGTATCGTTGTTCGCCGGGCAGGGCCTCGGGGCCGACAAGAACGCCAAATCGTCCAAATCCAAACCGGCCAAGGCGAAAAAAGCCGCTGTTGAGAAGAAAAGGCCCGTACGCAATCCGACGCCCGCACAGAAACTCCGCAAGGAGATACCCGCTGTTTCGCTGGCGAAGATGCCGCTGATGCGGGTATTGAAGCATTACGAGAAGTTATCGGGCCTGACCATCCGGGCAGACTGGAACGCGCTGAGGAACATCGGTATCAAAAAGGGCACTCCGGTAACACTCAAAACCGGCAAGATAAGATTCGACAAACTGCTGGACCTGACGCTCAACTCCATTGCGCCGAAGAGGCACCCGCTGTCGTGGTATCGGGACAGAAAGGTCGTGAAAGTCAGTACGCAGATGCGGGTGCTGCTTCGCAACCGTATTTCCATGCTGTCGTTGAAGGATATCAGGCCCTCGACGCGAACGCGAACGCGAAGGGAACCGGCCAGGAAGCGGAGACTCAATTTGCGCGAGATCAACTTCTCGCAGATAGCACTGAAGAACGCCATTGCGTTTCTGCGCGAAGCGTCCGGCGAAAACTTCCACGTCAACTGGCGGGCGCTGGAGATTACCGGAATCACCAGGGACACCCCCGTTACCGTCAAGGCCAAAAATATCTCCATCGCACGCACGCTGGACCTGGTAACCGAACAACTCAATGCCGGGCGAGACCGCTATTCCAGCGTCTATTGGCTTGTCCAGGGCGGAATCGTGAAAATATCCACCGGAGAATCGCTCGACAAAACCATCAGCGTAAGAACCTACGAAGTCGGCGACCTGCTGACGATTATCCCCAACTTCAAAGGGCCGAAGATAAGCATACGCCCCAGCAGTAATTCAAACAACAATAACACGTGGGGGGATGACGATGACGACGACGATGACGATGACGACGATGATGATAGCCCCAGAGAGCAGCGAAAGAAAATCAGGGGAACTCTTATCGAAATAGTCAAATTCTCCATCGGCGAAGATATGTGGGCCCCCACGGGAAAAGGCTCGATAAAGATCCTCCGCAATAAAATGATCATCTCCCAGACGCCGCTGGGATTCAAACTACTGGAAAAATCAATGATAAGGTGAAAAGAAGGGTTTAGGGCGTAGGGCATAGGGAGAAACAGAAAAGCCTCCGGTTCTGTAACCTTTTAAAGACCCCGATAAGTGCAGAGTGAAGTATCGGACTCGGCTACTGTGATGGCTGACAGTTCCGGCAGATTCGGCGTGATGCGGTCCCAGAACCATTTGGCGAGCATTTCGCTGGTCGGGTTTTCCAGGCTTGGGATTTCGTTCAGCGTGGTGTGGTCGAGTTGTTTTATCAGCGGATCAACCGCGCCCTTTATCTTTCCGAAGTCCATGACCCATCCAGCCTGCTCGTCCACCTCACCGGCTACGACAACCGTAACGCGATACCCGTGCCCGTGCATCGCGGCGCACTTGTGCCCGGCCGGGACGTTCGGAAGGCGATGAGCGGCGTCAAATCTAAATGTCTTGCTCAATTCGGCTTGCATTATTCATACTCCGCGTTCGGCTTCGGGCCAGATGTATTTATGAATCTGCAACCCCAGGCGGACGTTCAGGTTGTCGGCGAGTATCCACCCAGCCAATTCGGACGCTTCCAGCAATCCGCTTGCCGGTGTCATAAATATAGTGCGGCAGGAGGACAAATCGCCACTTTCGATAAGTTCGCGTGCGAATTCGTAATCAACCCGGTCGGCAAGGATAAACTTTATCTCATCAGTCGCCCGCAGGCAATCGAGATTGCTCCGACGGAGCGAATCGCCCTGGCCCGAACCGGGGCATTTAATGTCAACGCATCGCACAACGCGCCGGTCGAGGCCGCCGATGTCCAGCGAGCCGTTGGTTTCGACGAACACTTCGCAACCTGCGTCGCAAAGCCGCTCCAGTAGTTCCGGCGTCGCATCCTGGGCCAATGGTTCACCTCCGGTTACGAGCACCAATTTCCCGTCAAGTCGCTGAACTTCGGCGAGCACCTCATCGACGGTCATTCCCCGCCCTTCGTTGTAAGCGTAGGCAGTATCGCACCATGTGCATCGCAGATTGCATCCGGTCAGGCGGACAATCGTGCAGGTCCTGCCGGCAGAACTTCCCTCACCGGAAATCGTGCGGTAAATCTCGTTGATAATCAAAGAAGGCATTGTGAGTTATTGTAACTATATACTGATTGCATCGAGGAAGTTTTTCAGGTCGTCTTCGCTTCCGCCGCGTTTGTTGAGCCTGTCGCTGAAGCGACGGACCTGTTTGGGCATGAACTTTTCCACAGGCCTGGCGGTTTTTCGCATCCTCGCCAGGTCGAGGATTCCAACAGTATCGCCGTCGATAATGAAGTGTTTCGGAACCATATCGGGCCAGCAAAGCCCCGCCCGGAACAGTTTGGCTGCGACAGCGCCGGCGGCGCTCATCACAATTCGTCGGCTCTCGGAAAGATGGTCGGTCTTGAGAAATTCGGACATCGCTGCGCCCGGAAGTTCCGTCATTATAATCGCCGCCTGCCGGGGCAGCGACGCCCGGCCACGTCTGCCCCAGGCGATTACCTCCGGCACCGGTATTCCCAGGTCAGCGACAAGACGAAGGGCGTGCATTTCATTAATACATGGAGCCAGGGGGCGACGCAGATTCACCAGGTCCGTCAGGATGTCTTTGGCGCTGGTGTAGGTGTCGCGTTTGAGAAAGACAACTTCGCCACCAGGCAGTTCAATGCGATACGTCTGTCCTCTCGTGTGCCACGAGACGCATTTGCCGGCCTCGCTTCCCATCGCCGCGTCAAACGTATCAAGCCCGGCTGCGACGAGAGCGTCTTTCCATTCGTCGTTGATATGCAATTCAGTTGGCATCATCTCTTTTTTAACATAGTAGATCAGTAGTGGTGAGTGAAATCCGAAATCCGAATCTCGAAATCCGAAACAATATCGAATGACCAAAATTCAAATTTCCAAAACACCTTCAGACAAGCCTTGCCAGAATCGTTTGGGACATTTGGATTTCGAATTTTGAATTTGTTTCGTATTTCGAGATTCGGATTTCGGATTTTACTACTGACTACCGACTACCGGCTACTAATCACCCATTGGTTCATCGCGTTTTATGACGTCTTCGGGGCTTGGCCAGACGCCGGTTCGCTGCCAACGGAACACCCTTCGGAGGTCGTTTCCGATAAGGTACAAACTCGGCACTACCAGCAGCGTCAGCACCGTTGCGAACATCAATCCGGAGGCGAGCGACACGGCCATCGGTTTGAGGAATTGCGCCTGGCTCGACCGTTCAAACAGTAGCGGCGTAATGCCTGCGACAGTGGTGATTGTGGTCAGCACAATCGGTCTGAAGCGTGTCCGTGCGCCCTCGGCGACAGATGTGAATACACGCCCGCCGGCGCGGACACCTTTGTTTATCTGATCAATCAGCACCAGCGAATCGTTGACCACAATCCCCGCCAATGCCACCATCCCGAACACGCTCAACATCGTTACGTCGAATCCGAGAACCCAGTGCCCGATAACCGCACCGACCAATCCGAACGGAATCGCAATCATTATAATAATCGGCTGGATGTAACTGCGGAACATCGCAGCCAGTATCGTATAAATCGCCATCAGCGCTATCGGAAACCATATCTTCAGAGCGTCGAACGTTTCGACCATCTGCTGACTCTGACCGATCTTTTCAATCTTAAGCCCCGGATATTCTCCCTTCAGTTCTTCGAAGAACCCTTTTTCGGAAGAGAGTTTGTCGAGAATTGTTTTTGCGTTCGCGGTTTTTTCGTCGATGTCTGCCGAGACGGTAACCACGCTGTTTCGCCCAACCCGCCGCAGCGTAGTGTATCCGCGTTCCATTACGACATCGGCTATGACGCCGAACGGTACTTCATCGCCTGCGGCGGTTCGGACACGCATGTTTTCAACGTCGCCGAGGTTCTGTCGTTGCGAGGCTGGGTAGCGAACCATCACTTTGATCTCGTCCCTTCCGCGCTGAATTTTGACACTCTCGTTACCGTAGAATGCGTCGCGGAGTTGGGCCGAAAGCATCTCAAGCGTGATGCCGAGGTTTTCAGCGCCCGGTTTGAGGCGTACGATTTTCATCTCCATATTTCCAGGAACTGCATCGTCGCTGATGTCGCTGACACCGGTGAATTCGCCGAGGCGGTCTCCGAGGTCTTTGGCGGGTTCTTTGAGGAAATCGGTGTTCGGACCCAGAAGGCGGATTTCAAATGCAGCCCCACCAGGCCCGCCGCGGAACGAACCGAATTTGTGGCTGACGGCATCGGGGATCGGTCCTGTGTTCTTCCGCCACATCTGGATTATCTGTTCACTGGTAAAAGATCGCCCCCTGCACTCTGTCGGCGAGAGTTCGACGATTACCTGGCAGAGATGCGACCCCTTCGAACTTCCGCCGCTACGCCTGCCATGCTGTCCCAGAAGCGAATAGACGTGTCGGATAATCGGTTCGCCGTCTTCGCCCTTGACCTGCTCGTTGATGCGTTTCACTGCGGCGGTTACCTGGCGGGCGACCTCCCTGGTCCGCTCGAACGGCGTACCGGTCTGAAGCGTAACGCGGGCGCGAATCATATCGCTGTCAACGTCCTTCGGCATAGTAATGAAGGGAATAAACCCCGCCTGCTGAGCGCCCACCGTAAGGGTTAGCACACCCAAAGCAGCCGCTATGGTTACATAACGATACCGGGTAGCCAGACGATAGGTCCGCATGAACGGCCCGTCGATGAACCAGCGTATAGCATTGTCTATGCGGGCGCGGATTGCTCCGGCCAGGTGGGTCGGCGCAGAGGTGCCGGTGTGATGTCGCCGTTGCGCACGCAGGCTGTGGGCAAGGTGAGGCGGGAGTATCAGGACGCACTCGACCAGCGAGAACGCCAACGCCAGTATCACCACGATCGGGAAAATCTGAATGAACTTCCCCATGACACCCGGAATGAACAGCATCGGTATAAACGCAAGCCACGTTGTCATCACTGCCGCTATTACCGGCATCAGCACGCGACGGGTTCCGTTAACGGCGGCAAGACGCGGCAACTCGCCTCGCTCCACGCCGGAATAGACATTTTCACCTATGACTATCGCGTCATCGACGATCAGGCCCAGCGCCATTATCAGCGCGAACATGCTCATCATGTTCAGCGTCTGACCAAACATGTGCAGCACAAAGATCGTCCCCAGAAGAGAAACGGGGATACCCATCGCCACCCATACCGACAGACGGGCGCTCAGGAACAACCACAAAATAAGAAACACCAGAACCAGACCCCACAGGCCGTTGCGAACGAGCATGTCGAGTCGGTCCTGGATAGGTTTGGATAAATCCGACCAGGTGTCCAGCGTAACACCGTAGGGAAGGTCGCTTTTTTTTCGCTCGACGTATCTGCGGACCGCCTCGGCGATCTTGATACTGTCCTCGTCGCTGGTCTTATAGACGCTGATCATGACGGCGCTTCGGCCATTAAACAACCCGCCGATATCGACGTCCTCGAAACCCTCACTGACTTTGGCAATGTCGCCCAGACGGACGACCGCGCCGTCGGGCTGGGAGAGCAGGACGATCTTCTTGTACTCCTCGGCAGTGTCCTTCTGTGCGGCAATGCGAATGGTCAAATCACCACCACGGGTTTTGACGCTTCCGACAGGAAGGTCGAAACTGCTTTGGCGAATCGCATGAGCGATCTGCCCGAGCGTAAGGGCGTAATGACGAAGGGATTCCTCGGAAACCTCAATAACAATCTCATAGTCCCGAACGCCGAAGATATTCACCTGGGAGATTTCCGGAAGGTCGTTAATCTCGTCGCGGATGTCTTCTGCCAGTTCTTTGAGGGTATGCTCCTCCGAAATATCCGGCAAACGCCCCCTCTCGTCGCCACCGATGCCCAAAGCCACGTTAATCACGTGTATTTGCACCGTTATTTCCGCGACAATGGGGTCTTCGGCGCCCTTGAAGTCGATCTTATCGACCTCGCTTTTAACGTCATCGAGCACCTTGCGGACGTCGGCTCCGGTCTTCAGTTCCAGTGAGACCGCCCCGGCACCTTCGCTGCTGGCCGACGAAATCTCCTTAATCCCGTCCACACCGGAAAGACCGTCTTCGATCTTCAGGCAGATACCTTTTTCGATATCGGCTGGACCCGCGCCGGGATAGGGAACCGCAACGGTTATGAAATTTACGTCGAATTCAGGGAACATCTCGCGTGGAATGAAGAAGCTCGCCGCCAGACCACCACCAAGAATCAGCAGCATAATCATGTTACCGGCAACCGGATTGAGCACCATTCGGCGGATTATACTCACAGATAAACCTCCTATGACGCGGGTGCCGCTTTTTTCGGTTTTGTCGTTACGGGCGAGGCCTTCGTCGTCTTGCCGACGGGCTTGACTTCCATTCCGATTACCGGTTTGGCGATAGCGCCTGTTACCACCCGGTCGCCGTCGCTGATACCGTTGCCCGGAAGGATTAACGCCTTTCCGCCCGTGTACCGCGCAACCTTGACCGATTTTTTCCGAAGCCGACCTTCGACGACCACATACACGCTACCGTCGGGAAGGATCGCTTCGCGTGGAAGCACATAAACCCGTGATATTGTCTTTCCGACAATGGAAACCTCGCAGAACATGTTCACTCCGAGTTCCGGACCGGTTCCGGGGTTTGGGTTTTTCACTATTATCACAAGCGTAGATTTTCTCGTCCTGGCGTCGAGTCCGGCTTCGATGCGGTCGAGGCATCCCGACCAGGTAACGTTGCCGTCCTGCTGCCATTTCACAACCGCCTTGATAGGCGCGGACTCACCGGGTGCGACGTTACCGTACCGGCAGAGACCCAACGCATCTTCGTCGAGCCACTTCAGTTCGGTCGCGGGAACAGAGACAGGCACTTCCATAATGGCGCTACCGGTAATTTCGCCGCAGTTTCCCCCGGCCTGGACCAACTGCCCGATCTCAACCCGGCAATTGAGCACGCGCCCGGCAACAGGGCTTGTAATTGTGCACCGGTCGAGATTCACTTTGGCCTGGGCCAACTCCACACCGGCCGAAGCGAGTTCAGCGGCAATCTGCTTGCGCTGAGGACCGATTAACGCCAACTGGCTGACGACGCTCTGGAGTTGCCTTTTTCGACCCAGAAGCGTCTCGCTGGCGAGATCGACTTCGTTTTCGCTTCCGGCGTCGGCCTCCAGCAGTCTTTTGACCTTCCGGAGCTGCTCGTAGGCGAGTTTCACCAGAGAGGTTTCGATCCTTTTCAATTCGACGAGGTTTTTTTGCTCCTGCTCCAGTTTGGCCATCTGTGCCTTGAGCAGGTCGATGCGACTTTGGGCCCTCTGGACAGACAGGGTGTAATCCGTCGGGTCGATGCGAAAGAGCACCTGACCCTTGCGAACGTATTTACCGGAGAGGAAATTGTCGGTCTTTTCGACAACGACGCCCTTCACCTGCGGCGTGATCAACGGCTGGACGTACGCCCCGGCCGAACCGTAACCGACGATCTTGACGGGGTGGTTCATTCGGGGTTTGATTTTCGGGGCAAGGACTTTCGGTATTATTTTCTGTCGTTTGCGTTGGTCGGGCTGGCGACGATGCGCCATCATCAACCACACCACAGAACCCGCCCCGGCAAAAATCACAACCGCAATCGCTATGTTCAATAATATCCGAGGTTTAACTTTCATTACCATCCTCTAATAAACTTCGCCCTGAACGCTTTACTATAGTAACGAAAACTACACTCGGATGATGCAAACTACTACTACTTTTTCAGATCAGGGGTGCGCCCTTATTATCATTGCATTTTGGCGTCCATCCGCACGATGCCACGAAGCGTCGGGGTTAACGCCTTTGACGCCAGCCTTTTTTGCCGTCGGGCGTTGTTGCTTTGATGGTATAATACCGCGTTATTGATTTGTTCGTTCTGCGGCGATACGGGCTTCCATGACGTGCGAGCCGCCGGGCGGAATCGTAACGGCGTTTCCGGGAAGGTTGGCCGTCTCAATGCACAACATCCCGGGCCATTCGTCGTCGCCGAATTCCGACATTTCCGCCGCCCGTGTAATCCACGGGTTCCACACCACCGTCGAATCCGAACCGGATTTCTCCACGGTGATTCTCCGGGCCATTCCGGGGTCGTCCAGGATACACGTGGACGTCGTATTTATGTACTTCCGGTCGGTCTCGGCCGAGAAAGTGATTGGTTCGTCGCCCTGCCGTTCGTGTTCGTCGGTAACGAAGTATTCGGTATTCTCCAGGCCGGCGATTTTTACGTTCCGCACGTCGGAGACGCGGAAATAACTGTGCAAAGCCTCGGTAATTGTGAACGCCTCGCCCCCGATGTTGCGAGCCTCCAGCGCCATCGTCAGCGTCGTGGCCACCGTTACGGTTATTCGCAACTCGAATTGTCCGGGCCAGAGTCGCTGCGTCTGCTCGTCGGATCGGAGAATCAGCGTAACGACCGCGCCCGTGTCCGTCTTTTCTGTAGATTCGACGTCCCAATCCATCCGCCTGGCGAAGCCGTGAAATGGAGATTCCGGGTCCGGTCCCGCCGAACCGAACCACGGGAAGCATACCGGCACTCCGCCGCGAATCGCCCTTCCCTGTTCAAACCGGCTGGATTTGCTCACCCAGAGGCATGGCTGACCGTCGGCGGGTTTGAAATGCGTTACGTGCGCTCCGTTTCGATAGACCTCCGCTTCGCCGCCGGGCGTGGTAATCGCCATCCTCGTCAAACCGCCTTCGCCGCGACCAAACTCCACAACGCCGGAGATACCAAACCGCTCTTTCAGTTCATTAACATTCATACCGCAATCTCCTTTGCAAACTCGACGTTGCGACGGTCGCCGATAAACATGTGCCCCGGCGCGTGCGTGATTGCCAGGTCAATAGCGCCGCTTTTGAGGGCGCTCTCCAGCGCCACCTGGCTGGTAACGCCACATGCCCAGAATACCGGAACTTCATCCTTGCCGATAGTAACGGCGGCGCCCCAATCAGGTTTATCCAGATTATCGATTCCCAACACTGACGGATCGCCGTGATGAATCGGCTCGCCGTGGACCTTTTCATAAGGCCTGGTTACTTCATATGCTTCATCCACTCGGCTGCGTGGGATGGGCCTCATTGTAACGACCAGTTTACCGCCGAAGGGACCGGCAGGGATCGTATCTCGCGTGGTGCGGTACATCGGTACGTTGCTCGCCTCCTCGACGTGCCTCGGCGTCAGGCCCGTGAGGGCAAGGGCTTCATCGAAACTGAAACTGCACCCCAGCAGGAAGGCTACGAGGTCGTCGCGGTACCACTTCGACACATCGAGCGTTTCGGTGAACGAGCCATCGGGGGAAAACACTCGGTATTTCGGCAGGTCGGTCCGCAGGTCGGCGGCTTTGGCCAGCAACCGTGTTACGGTCCGGCCCGGTTCGAGCCGCTCCAGGAGCGGGCAGGGTCGTGAATTGGCCCGGCAGTAGGTCTCGAAATCGTCGGCAACCGCCGCCGGTAGAACCACTAAATTCGCCTGCACATAACCGGACGATATGCCGGCGGTAGGTCCGGCGTATCGCTCCTGGCGGAACAGTTGTCGCGCCGCCGACGGTACCATGTCGGCCCATTCATCCCGCGACGGATTATAGGCCCCGCCGCCGGGCGTTTCGATAATCAACACGTCGCCGACATCAACAGACAACTGCGCCTTGCCCGATAATTCCTCTTCTATGCCCCGGCGAATCAGCAGGTTTCGTCCTTTTTCCCCGTCGCCTGCGCCGTTGAGTCCGAAGGGCGCGCGTATGCGACGTTCGCTCAATATCGCTGCGCTCATCGGTTCGAGAAATTCAATTTCGCGTCGCACGCCGTCGCCACCGTGCCAGACGCCCGCTCCGCCGGAACCGCCCCTGACCTCGAAGGCCCGCAACACGACCGGATAGCGTCGCTCGATAACTTCCGGGTCGGTAATCCGCGTGTTGGTCATGTGGGTGTGGACGGCGTTTGCGCCGTCGAATCCGAAACCTGCGCCGGCGCCGCCGCAGATCGTCTCGTAGTATCCGAATCCGCCGGTTCCGAAAGTCAGGTTGTTCATCGTTCCTTGCCCTGCCGCCAGTTTGCCCAGCGCGGCGTAGATTACGTCGGTGATACGCATGGAGGTCTCGACGATTCCGCCGGTAACCGCCGCCGGCGGGTTCGGGTCGAGCATTGAACCGGGCGGCGTCTTTATCTCGATTGGAAGCAGGCATCCGGCGTTCAGCGGGACCGGGCGGGGAATCAGCGTTCGAAAGACGTACAGAACCGCCGCGATAACGACGGCCCGCGTGGCGTTCAGGTTGCTCGATAATTGCGAGTCGGTACCGGTGAAATCGACCGTAGCGCGGTCGCCGCTGATAGTAACCGTTGCGACAATCCTCGCGCCCTCGTCGAGAAAACCCTCGAAGCGATGTTCACCGTCGGGCAGTTCGCGCAGAACCGCTCGCATTGCCTGCTCGGCGTTGTCCTTGACGTGCTGCATGTAGGACGACACCACCTTCAGGCCGTAACGGTCGATCAGTTCTTCCAGTAGTCTCATTCCCGCCGTATTCGCGGCGATGGCGGCGCGTATGTCGCTGATCCGTTCGGGTATGTTCCGGGCGGGATACTCGCCACCGGTCAACAGGTCCGTGAATTCCTTCTCACGAAATCGCCCCTGCTCGACCAGCGTAAAATCGTGTATCAAAACCCCTTCCTCTTCGATAGTCCGCGAGTTCGGTGGCATCGAACCGGGTAATATCCCTCCGATGTCGGCGTGGTGCTCGCGTGTAGCGACGAAGAACAAAGGGCTGCCCCGCTCGTCCGAAGGCGGAAAAACGGGCGTAATGATCGTTATGTCAGGAAGGTGCGAACCGCCGTTGTACGGGTCGTTTGTGGCGTACACGTCTCCGGGGCGCATCTCTGTGCCCCGAGCGCCGACAATGGCGCGGACGCTTTCGCCCATCGCGCCGAGATGGACCGGAATATGCGGGGCGTTGGCGATCAGGTCGCCTCGTGAGTCGAACAGCGCGCATGAAAAATCCAGCCGCTCCTTGATATTCGTCGAGTGGCTTACATTTTGAAGCGTCAGGCCCATCTGCTCTGCGATGGACATAAAGAGGTTATTGAAAATCTCCAGCAGCACCGGGTCCCGCTCAGATGTAACACACTCTCGCCGTTTTTCATCGACCTTTATGGTCAGTACGATGTGGCCTCGTTCATTCACTCGCCCTTGCCAACCGGGATCGACCACGATCGTCGAGACGTCTTCAACGATTATCGCCGGTCCGGTCAGGTGTGCGCCGGGCGACAAGTCGCTTCGTCGATAGACCGGCGTGCTGACCGGTCGCAGTATCCGCTTGCCGTCAGGCTCAAGAATGTCAAAGTGCACCGTAGCCGAGTCAACGGCCAATGATGGGTTCACCTCATAGTCGTCGGAATGGACGGACGGTTCGTCTGGCTTGGGCGTTTTACCTGTGGTCTCGACGCGAATGTTGACCACCTCGATCGGATGCCCGGGCTTGATGAAGCCGAAAAGTTGTTTATGAAGCGTCTCGAAATCCTCGCGCGGGTCAGCCCCTTCAACCAACGGTACGTTGAGATAGGCATCGACGCCCTCGTATCGCAAATCGAGCGAGCGGAGGTGGCTGATCCGCTCGTCCGCGACGCCTTCGTCGAGCACTTTTTTTCGTCCGGTCGATTCGATTGCGACGAAACGCCCCTCGATCCTCGAAAGCACCTCTGCATTGAGCGATTCCAGGGTCGCTTCAACGTCGGTGTGGATCATATCGGCCAGACCCATTCCATAGGCGCTGAGCACGCCGGCAAGCGGGTGAAGCAGTATCGTTCGGACGCCCAACGCTTCGGCGATGGCGCAGGCGTGCTGTGCGCCGGCCCCGCCGAAACACACCAGGGCGTACTCCCGAACGTCGTACCCGCGCGCGACGCTTATCTCGCGGATCGGCTTGACCATGTTCTCGTTGGCGATGCGGATGAACCCGGAGGCAACTTCCTCGACGGACATATCCTTGCATGTTTCGGCGCGGATTTTTTCGGTAATTTCGGTAAGGGAAGCCCGCGAGGCATCGGTATCGAGCGGTTCATCTGCGCCAGGACCGAAGCAAGCGGGGAAATGGCGGGGTTGGATTCGCCCCAGGACGGCGTTCGCGTCGGTAACTGCCGGTGGGCCGCCACGACGGTAACAGGCGGGTCCCGGATTGGCCCCGGCGCTGTCGGGACCGACGCGCATCCTTCCGTCGATGAAATTCAATATCGACCCGCCCCCGGCGGCGACTGTGTTGATGTTCATCATCGGCGCCTGAATTCGCACGCCGGCGGTGATCGTCTCGAAGACCCGCTCGTATTGACCGTCGTATCGGCTCACGTCGGTGCTGGTTCCGCCCATGTCGAAGCCGATGACCTTATCCAATCCCGCCAACTTGGCAGCCTGTGCGCATGCGACAACTCCACCGGCCGGGCCGGAGAGAATCGCACCTGCGCCGCTGAAGTGGTCGGCATCGGTCAGCCCGCCGTGGGATTGCATAAAGCGCAAGTCCACCCCCAGCCCCATCGGGCCACGAACGCGGGCGACGTACTCGCGGAGAATCGGCGTCAGGTACGCATCAACCGCCGTCGTGCTGCCGCGAGCAACCGCCTTTATCTCCCCGGAAACCTCGTGACTGAGACTGACATGCTCGAAACCAACCGCGCGGGCAACTTCGCCCACAAGCCGCTCGTGCTCCGGATATGCGTAGGAGTGCATCAGCACCACAGCCGCAGAACGAATACCGCGAGCATACACAGCCTCAAGGTCGGCCCGGAGGGCGTCGAGGTCCGGCGCGCGGCGAATCGTGCCATCGGCCAGCACCCGCTCGTCAACCTCAATCGTCTCATCCGTTATCTGCGAAGGCTTGATGATATGAAGTGCAAAGATGTCGGGGCGGTCCTGGTATGCGATTTCCAGCAGATCGGCGAAGCCGCGAGTAATAATCAGGCACACCGGCGTGCCGTGCCGCTCAAGCAGTGCGTTGGTAGCGACGGTTGTGCCCATCTTGACTGAACGAATCAACTTACCGGGGATTGATCCGCCTGGCTTGATGCCTAACAGTCTGCGTATGCCGGCCAGCGGAGCGTCTTCATAGTGTTCCGGGTCCTCGCTGAGCAGTTTATGGACATGGATTTCGCCGTCGGGGCTGCGGGCTACAACATCCGTGAACGTTCCGCCGCGATCAATCCAAAAATCCCACTTTTCAGTAACGGACATCGATATTCCCTGCAACCACTCGGCGTTCGGGGTCTATTTTTCCCGGCGGACGCTCTTGATTATAACCTGTTCGACGGGAACGTCGCTGAAACGCCCAGCCTGGCCTGTCTTGACAGCGGCGATTTTATCGACCACTTTCATCCCGTCGATAACCTTACCGAAGACGCAATAACCGAAGCCGGCGGCGGTCTTGTTCTTGTGGTTGAGGAACCCGTTGTCTTTAAGGTTAATGAAGAACTGGGCAGTTGCGCTGTGGACATCGTTTGTCCGGGCCATCGCCAGCGTACCGCGGTCGTTGGGTGTTTCGACCGACGCCTCGTTTTCGATTTGCCCGTGTGTGGCCTTCTGCTGCATCTGCGGCGTGAAACCTCCGCCCTGGATCATGAATCCGGCAATGACGCGGTGGAAAATCAGGCCGTCGAAAAACTTCTCGTCGGTATAGCGGAGGAAGTTGGTTACGGTTTTCGGGGCCTGGTCGGCGAAGAGTTCGGCCTTAATCGTCCCCATGGACGTCTCGATTATCACGACGGGGTTCTTTGCGGCGTTCGGGTCTTTTTCGGTCACAGGTTTCTCCGTTGTTTCGGGTTTGGGTTCTGGTTTGGGTTCTGGTTTGGCGGCGGTTGTTTTTTTCGACGAGTCGGACGCCTTCTTCTGCATCCCGCAGCCCGCCTGCGTTACGAGTCCAGCCGACATCGCCAACGCTACAATGAATTGCATTGTCCGATTCATGTTTGCTTCTCCTGTTCAGTGCCTTTGCGAAAGACGCCGATTATGCGCCACCGGACGACGTAATGCAATAATGGATAGATAAATGTGGATTGCGGATTGCGGATTCCATGCAGTAGGGAAAAGGTGGGCCTATCGGCCCAGCCTACCCGACTAATTTTTCTTTTATTCCCCCTCGTTAAGAGTTAGGTTAATGCTTTGCCATGTTTGAGAAAGCGGGCTCGGAAAACCGGGCCATGAAATTGCTTATACAAGTCAGGGAGATTTATCGATGAATACAAAAATTACCAAAACCATTTTTGCGTTGTCCATCATTGCGATGTTGGCGAGTATCTCGCCGGCGGCTGTGCCCATGGCCAAGAAAGTACCGGAAAACGCACTGGTCTATGTCGGATGGGCAGGACAAAGCCTGACGTTCAAAGGCTCGATGTTCGGGCAACTACTGGACGAACCGGGAGTAAAGGAACTGTTCGGTACAATCAAGACCGCCGCGACGAACGCTACGAAGATGACTAACGACCAGGACGCCCCGGCGATATTCGAGAGCCTCTGGGCAATGGGTTCAATCGCCTGGCAGAAACCCGCCGCTGTAGCGCTGCTGGACATCAAGATCCCCCGACAAGGCGGCAAAAACGCTGCACCAGCGGCCGGACCAAAGGATCCCACACCCGAAGGCTTCATATTAATCGACCTGCAAAAGGACAAGGCCGCTTTCGACGTACACTTCCAGAAACTACTTGGGCTAATCGGTGAAAAAGCCAAATTCTCCCGGGTAACCATCGGCAACCTCTCTTATCATAATACCTCCACGCCCGTCGGTCCTTGCTCGATGGGATACGTCGGGAACTTTTTCTTCCTCTCCATCGGCGACGGCGTACCGACGAAGATCGCTTCGGTCGTCAACGGTAAATCCAGGTCGCTGGCGAACTCGGCGAAATTCGCCGCAGCCATGAAAGAAGTCGCAGGACAGAACGTACAAATGGCCTATTACGTGGACGTACCACGTCTGCTGACAATCGCCGAGAAACTGACGCCGGTAGATTCTCCGGACGGGAAAAACAAGTTCCGCGAAATTGTCAAGGCAGTGGGTTTCGACGGCGTAACAGCCATCGCCGGCGCGAGCAATATCGTCGATAGAGGGTTCTACGAGAAATGCCGCATCTTCAGCCCGGCTCCGCATCGCGGTCTGCTGATGGCCGCTGCCGGTAAACCACTTGGGGCGGGCGCACTGGCGGGCATCCCCGCCGACGCCGACCTCGTCGTCGCGATGAACATCAATCCGTCCAAAGTCCTCGCTGAAATCAAACAAATTGCCTCGGCAATTGACCCGAACGCCAGGAAAGAACTCGAAGAAGGGTTGTCCGAAGCCTGCGAACAACTCGGGCTGGACGTCGATAAAGACCTCTTGGCCTACATGGGCGACCAGTGGACTCTTATCAGCGCGCCGTCGCTGGGCGGGACAATCACGGGAACAGTCCTGACGGTCCAACTGAAGGACGCCGAGAAATTCTCAGCCTCGCTTGCGAAAATCGAGGAGCAGGTCGGGAAAATGATAGCCGGAAACCCCAATAGACGACGCGGACTCAGGGGAACCATCCGCAAATATAAATCCGGCGAGGTCGAAGTGCATTACGTCTCTATGGCCGGAAGCCGCGATCCGATGCCGGTCGCGCCGGCGTGGGCGGTGCACAAGGGCAAGTTATACCTGGCTGCGTTCCCGCAGGTAATCGCAGCAGCGGTCGGCGGGACCAAAGAAAAACCACTGACGCAATCGCCCGCCTTCGCTGCCTTCCGCAAGCGCGTCAGCCCAAACGCCTCAATCCTGACCTACACCAACACACCGTCGCTGGTCAGGCAGTTCTACGGCGTGGTGCTGGCAGGCGGAACGGCGGGGATAAACGCACTGGGGCAATTCGCACCGGCCCTCAAGCCGGAAATGCTTCCGCCGCTGCCGAAAGTCGAAAAGTACATCTGGCCCGATATCTCCGCTGTCTCCTCCGACGCAAAAGGCATTACCATCGAGTCCTACGGCTCGATGCCGGGAGGAGGCCTCCTCTCGTCCAACTTCTCCCCCCTGCGACAAGGCCTCGGCACCAGCATAGCCCTACCGGCGCTTTGGTCGGCAAAACGCAGCGCCAGACAGGCCCTCTCCGGCGCCAACCTCAACGGTATCGGAAAGGGCATCTTGATCTATCAGGCAGAGAATGACGACCAACTCCCGCCGGACCTGGTCAAACTTATCGAGTCTGGTCAGCCGGCGCAACTGCTGGTAAGCCCCAGCAGCGGGCGGAAACTCCGCAAGGATTCCAAGGGCAAGCCCATGCCCCCGTTCGATTATGTCTATCTCGGCGATGGGCTGACCAATGCTCCCGGAGGCCTCATTATGGTCTACGAGAGGCCTGAGTTTAACGGGAACAGGGGCACGAACGTTCTGTACGTGGACTACCACGTTGCGTGGCGTACGATGGACCAGTTTAAACGCGACCTTGCGAAGACGCAGAAATGGATCGCCGAGAATAATAAATGAATCGGGGTGGGGGGGGGGGGGGGGGGGGGGGGGGGGGGGGGGGGGGGGGGGGGGGGGGGGGGGGGGGGGGGGGGGGGGGGGGG
>JAUWNJ010000062.1 GCA_030612725.1 Planctomycetales bacterium | reverse complement strand
ATGAGCCGGACGAATATTCCGACGCGCTGGTGAGCGTTGACGGACAGTTGTTCGGTACGGATGGTAACGACTACGTGTCAGGATCACCGGAGACGGCGAGTACGGCGACCCGATAAGCACCGGATGGGTGCACGCCGAGGTAAGCCTGGGGGTGCTCTCTGCGGGCAGCCACACGCTGAAAATCGGCGCTTACAATAACAAGAAAGACCACTACCTGGAAGCGACGGAGATGATCATTGCCGACCTAAAGATAGCTACCGGCCCGCCGCCGTACTGGGCCGCCGCAGCAGCCCCAACCAGCGTTACCGTTCGCAGAGGCGCGGGCGTGGGCGGCTCGGACCGCGTTACCGTCATCTGGGCCGACGGCGATATCCAGAAGCAGTGGCTTCAGGTTACCGTCAAGGCCAATCTCGCCACGCTGCTGGCAAACCCCGACATGTTCTATTTCGGCAACGCCGTGGGCGATTCGGGCAACTCGACGACGGATACGGCAGTTACCACAATGGACGCGATGCGTGCCAGGCTCGATCCGCACAAGAGCCTGCTCAATCCGGCGGACATTGAAAATCCTCAAGATTACAATCGCAGCGGCGTGGTCAGCACGATGGACGAGATGATCGCCCGTTTGAACAACACGACCATGCTGAACGACCTGAACCTGATTACAGCGCCGTGAGCGCCGGCCATTCTTACTAGCGGCCAAAGAGCAAATGTACGCTTCGCGCAGCGAGGCAGACAGAGAATTTATGGGATAAAATAGGCGGCTGGGCTTTCTTGCCGTCAAGAGGAGGTAAAAAACAGATGGGACGAACAACAAGTGTGCTGTTGGCAGCGTTGGCTGTTGTGATTACGGCATCTCTGCTGGTTTTTGTGAGCGGTAATAGCGAGGAGACCGGGATTGTTCCCGGCCCAGTAGTCGAAGGAACCGTCGTCGGTACGTCGGCGGGATCATCCATCAGTTCGACCTCCGAGGGCGGCTACACGCCAATGCCGGAGGGTGCGAACTACGTCCGCGTCTGGGACCTTGGCATAAAATACACCTACAAACACTATTGGCCTACCCAGCAGTGGGCGAATCGGGCCAACTGGACACAGGTGCCATATGGCGAGGAAGAAAGTTACGAATTCAGCGGCGACTGCATGCTCGAAGGCCCGAACTTCTGGCTCTCGCTGCACTCCAGTACAAATGACGCCTGTTTTCTCTATAATAAGGTTGACCAGGAGGGCACTCCTTCCCGCCACAATGAGATGTACCGTTCCTACGACGGGCCTGGCGGGCTGAGGACCTACTGTAGCGGCTACGAGTACAACAAGATCATCAAGAATGAGTCGGGCGACATAATCGTAGAGAGCGCCACCGAAGTCCGCTATCGCGACAGCTATCCCACCTTTCCGGTCCAGATCATCAATCGTTACCGCGTCCAGGCGGGCAAGCCCTGGCTGGAAATAGAGCCGATCGCAATGGCCTCCGAGCAGGGTATGCACGGGGAATCGCGGATACACATCTCTCCGGATTCGCTTCCCGGCGAGCAGGACTTCCTGGCCGATTCCTGGAATAGCCCCCCTGACCAGAGCGTCTATCATCCTCTCGACACCAGCCGGATGCTGCTGGACCTGATAATGGACGACGACTGCATCTGGTCGATGATGTGGAAGACCACCGGGAAAATCCCCGGAATCAACCATCCCTTTTACTACACGCGGTCGCGCAGCGACAACGCCACTGGTGGGCATCCCGCCGGCTGGCAGTATATCGGCGAGGGCATCAGCCCGGTGATCTTCACCGCCCCGTTCGCGAAGTATCGCGAGGAAAAGATGATCATCGGCGTCCATCGGATCGGCTACTGGCATTATCAGAAGATCGGTGCGACCGTTACCGCCGGGCAGAACTACAACGGCCAATTCGTTTACGCCTATCAGCGCCAGGTAACCAATTCGCCCTTCTCGACGGGAGGCCCATGGTGGCCGATGTATCCGGGTAAGTGGCGGATGATCGGACGCATCAACGGACAAAATTACACCCAACAGATTACCGTTACCGAGGCCGACGTTGGCCAGTCGAATTTCTCATTCAATTGCCCGGTGACAGGGACACTCGAATACATCGTATTCTATCTGTACGACCGGACCGACCAGACGCCCCCGGACCTTTACACGGTGATGGACATCTACCGGGGAGGGGTGCTCGATATGACCGCCGAACCTGTCGGACGGCACGTCTTTTACAACAATTCGTCCTTTGACGGGAATAACCCTGCCGCCGGCGCCGCTGACGACGACGCCATCGCAACCGACAAGACGGCCCTGCTTCCGGGCCTGACGGCGACGTTCGCCAATTACACCAGTTACAACCGGGGAATCAACGGCATTATGGTGGATATCCCCGATCTGCCGACCGCACCGGAGATTACCGCGTCCGATTTCACCTTCAAGGTCGGCAACCCACCGCCTGTACAGACGGTGTTGGATGTGAATTTCGATATCGGAACCGACGGTTTCGGTTACGTCGATGATACGTTCCGCGGCACGAGCAATCCGGCGTATGCCGACGGCGAGCGAATCGCTTCCGGCGGGCATTCAGGCGGAGCGCTGCAAGTGGCAGTGGGAGGTATCGACATGGTATCCATCACCAATGGTATGTCCGGCGGATGGAGCCGGAGTTTCACACTCGCAGCCGAGAGC
>JAUWNJ010000058.1 GCA_030612725.1 Planctomycetales bacterium | reverse complement strand
TCCGTTCGGCGGGGAAGGTTGGGTTGCGAAGATAGCGCGTCGGCTTGGTTTGGAGGCGACGCTTCGCACTCGCGGGCGACCGCGAAAAGACAAAGGAAAGCAACATGACGCCAAAAAAGGTTCCTGACCCCTTTAATCCCCACCTTGTAGGGGTGCGCCAAATCGATGCGGCCGGAGGCTCGCTGGGAGTCTCGACCTGGACCTGCAACTTCCTCTTCGTCTACATCAAAACTCTTGAGGATTCCTACGGGGCTAACTCGGCCAAGGCCATTCGGGAAGTGACGGTTCATGAAATGGGACACCAGTTCCAGATTTGCGCATCCGAGCATCCCCAGGTGCACTGTAGCAACGACGCGTACACCCCACCAGATGACGGTGAAAAATGCATCATGCACGAAACCCTCACTACGGCAAACGACAAGGCACGATTCTGCAAGGAGCACATATCCGACGGCATGACCAATCAGCCGAGCATCCGGGACATCCCGGACAACCGCTAGTTAGGAGACCCACGAAATGTTGAAGGCAAGAACATTAGTCATTGTGTTGGCGATCATGGGAACGGGCGCACAGGTCAGGGCAGGCGGTGATGAATTATCGCTGTCCATTTCCGCCGACGCCAAGGAGGTGTACTTGGCCGAGCCGCTGAGGATATGCGTTCAGGTGACCAACGTGAGCGACCACGATGTCCAAGTGCCGATCCTATGGACAACCAGGTACTTCTCCGGCACGATCACTCGCCAAGGCAAGTCAAGCACATGGAGCCTTTTTCCCCCCGGGTTCAGCATCGCTCGGGTTCGGGTCATCACGCTTCGGCCTGGCGAGTCGTATCAGCGTTTCACGGAGCTGCTGAGAATCCCCTATTGTCAGCGTCCGGGCACGTACGTCCTGGACGGGAAGTTCGAATCTGACGGATCTGCCCCAAACTACATTACCCGGAAGAGCGTTCCGTGCTGGAAAGGGAGCATTTCGGCCAAACCCCTTAAGATCGAGGTCAAAAAGCCGCCGCGAAAAGAAGACGTGGAAGCTCTGAAAATTCTCTGTGCTCCGTACGGCGGCGTGGAGAAAATCGGCTCTTTTGAGAACATCTGGCTCGTCGGCCTGCACAGTCAGAAGATGTACGAGGGGAAGGACCGCCGATACCAGACCGTGCTGGAGAAATACCCTAACAGCGTATATGCACCATACTGCCGGTTCAGTATGGCCTTGTACCACCTGGATTGGTGCCGCGACGGATTGGGCGATGATTATAAGAAGGGAGTGGAATACCTGGACGTCCTGCTGAAAATGCGACCGGCATTCCGTTTGGCTGATAGGGCGGAACTGACTCTTGCCCAACTACACCTCGCCGAGGCCAAGCTTTCACGGACGGCGACGCCTTTGGAGCGAGAGGCGCTTCGAGAGAAGGCCAAGGCGCACTTAAAGCATATCTTGCTCAAGTACCCGAAGCGTCCATCTGCCAGAGAAGCCAAGGAAATGATGGGCCTCATAGCAAAAAAAATAAAACAGGCTCAGAAAGTCCGTCGTGCTCGCCTTGAATCTAAGTATCCAGAATTGCTGAAGTTCTATGAGCAGTTATGGCCTAAGTGGCGCAAAAGCCCGGAAGGAAGAAAAAAGGCATTAAAATGGATTCAGGATAACCGAAAGTATTGGGAAGACTCTCCTGCCGCACAGGAAATAGAACGACTGGAGAAGAGATTGGGAATTAAGGGAGTTAAGGGGGATTAAAGGGGTCAGGAACCTTTTTTGTTGCTTTTGGTGTTATGATTGGTAGAATTTGGTTATGCCAAGATGGCCCAGAGCATCTATCAGTGGGCGGGGAGCCGCGACTTGAAGCTGTCCTGATTCGACCGAAATCAAAGGTGGGAACGACTCGGCCAACGACAGACAACGCAAAATGATAAGAGGAGAAAATAGGGACAGCCACAATCCTGTTCGGCACTCAGTTTGCTCCACGAGACTTACGATAGCATATAGAGGCAAATGCGACAACATGGGGGCGGGAATTGGGCGGGGAGAATTCGCCCCCTTAATACCCTGCGGCAGACTTTTATATTTGACATTCGGGGTCGTCTATCCTACAATTCATGAGTATGTTTTAATCCCGCGGGCAGAAACTGTCGGGTATGGATGGAGGCGACAAACTGCGGAGTTTTCTTACCACCAAGAGGAGGCAAAACAGATGGGACGAACGACAAGTGCGCTGTTAGTGGCGTTGGCTGTTGTGGTTACAGCGTCTTTGCTGGTTCTTCTGAGCGGTAATAGCGGGGAGAGCGGGATTGTTTCCGGCCCGGTAGCAGAGGGAACCGTCGGCGGTACGTTGTCGGGATTGCCCATCAACTCCAGCACCGATAGCGGCTACACGCCAATGCCGGAAGGTACTGTTCGCCTGTGGGACCTGGGACAGGCCTATGGCAGCGGCCTGAGCATGGCGTTCGTGGGCTGGGCTGATCGGGCCGACTGGACACAGATAGCCTACGGAGAAACGCCCGAATCGGTAGCAAACGATGTCGCCCTGGAAGGTACCGATTTTTTCTTCAATATCACCTGGCGGCCGGACGGCTACATCAGCGGCCCGGTGCTATATCGCAAACCTGCCCCTTCAGACAACAACCTTCCCCGCCATAACCTGCTTTATCGTGGGTGGGCCACGCCCGGCGGTTTATGGGCCGGCGGCGCCAACCTTGGATACATAAAGGTCCTGAAGAACACGCCGCAAGAAGTATTGGTGCAGAGCGCGGGCAAGTTATCCTACAGGGACCCGCGAGCGACTGCCCAGGTCATCGCGAACTACGGCGTCAGGGCCGACAAGCCGTGGTTGGAAATCACCCCCGTCAGTCAGTGCACCGAGGTCGGAATGCACGGCGAGTCAAGGTTCATAATCCTGCCCGAAGGGATGGCGGACGGTACGGACTACGCTTACGACGCGCTCAATGACCAGGAACAGGACGAGCAGAACCCATACACGGTCGTCCCCGAGAACTCCGCGAAAATGCTCCTGGATTTCGTAATGGACGACGACAACCTCTGGGCCCTTATGATAACCCCCGCCGACCCGAATTCAGGACCGGATACCTACCTGCTCAATGTGTACCGCATACGACGCTTCATGCTGTCGAATCAGATTGGCGGATACAATGCAGGCTGGAGCCATATCGGCGAGGGCGACTGCTGGCGCGTGGTCTCGGCGCCGTACGCGTTCTTCATGGGACAAAAGATCGTCATAGGTCATCTTCGGGTCGGTTACTGGCATTATCAGAAAATTGCCTCCCCGGTAACCCAGGGCACGGACCTCACGATAAACTGGCAGTACCGTTACCAAGGAACCGTGGCAGGAAGCCCGTTCACCACCGGCGGGCCTTGGTGGCCGATGTACCCGGGCCAATGGCGGATGGTCAGTCGCATTAACGGTCAGTATCACACTCAGCAGGTTACCATTACCCAAGCCGATGTGGGCAACTCTGAATTTACCTTTCACAGCCCGGCGACCGGTAATCTCGAATACGTCCTCTTCTATATGTACGACCGGACCGACCAGACGCCCCCGGACATGTACACGGTGATGGACATCTACCGGGGAGGGATTCTCGATATGACCGCCGAACCTGTCGGACGGCACGTCTTTTACAATAACTCGTCCTTTGACGGGAATAACCCTGCCGCCGGTGCCGCTGACGACAACGCCATCGCAACCGACAAGACGGCCCTGCTTCCGGGCCAGACGGCGACGTTTGCCAACTACACCAGTTACAACCGGGGAATCAACGGCATCATGGTGGACATCCCCGATCTGCCGACCGCACCGGAGATTACCGCGTCCGATTTCACCTTCAAGGTCGGAAACCCGCCGCCTGTACAGACGGGGTTGGACGCGAATTTCGATATCGGAACCGACGGTTTCGGTTACGTCGATGATACGTTCCGCAGCACGAGCAGTCCGGCCTATGCCGACGGCGAGCGAATCGCTTCCGGCGGGCATTCAGGCGGAGCGCTGCAAGTGGCAGTGGGAGGTATCGACATGGTATCCATCACCAATGGTATGTCCGGCGGATGGAGCCGGAGTTTCACACTCGCAGCCGAGAGC
>JAUWNJ010000028.1 GCA_030612725.1 Planctomycetales bacterium | reverse complement strand
TAAACCTTCCATATCTGGACAAACGTGGCCGCAAACACCGCGGCCACGGCACCAGATTCAGCGAGGCATGATTTCGATTGACCTCATCGCGACGGGCTTGTGATTGTCGAATTGCTCTGTTCGTGAATCGTCTTCGACGCGGACGCGACGGATAAGTCTGGCAGAGAGGATCAGCACCGACCCGATACGGGCGAATCGCCGCTCGATCCAGCGGTTTCGTCGTGGCATCAGGGGAAGGTTCACGCGATCCGCCTCGAAACCGATAACCTCAAAACCGTGTAATGACACCAGCGTCTTGAGGAATTTCGGCGTGTATCCGTGCAGGTGTTGCATGTCGGTCAACCAGTGTGGTTGCCGGCCTCGGATGAGTCTGCGGATTTCCTTCCAGTATCGCAGGTTGGGCACGGCGACGACTATCAGCCCGCCGTCGCGGAGCGCGGTGTTGGCGTGGTTCAGCGGCGCGTGCCAGTCGAGAACGTGCTCCATTATTGCACCGGCGTGAACGCCGTCGAAACTTTCCGGTTCGACAGGCCAGGGGGTCTCGACGTCGGCGACTTCGCAGGCGTCGTAATTTTTCCGGGCAACAACAGCGGCGGCTTCGCTGAGCTCCAGGCCGGTGATATTGAATTCGTTCTCCGGCAGCCACTTCCGCAACGGTCCGACGCCGCAGCCGACGTCAAGGAGGTTGTACCGTCGCGGCGGTTCGAGTTCGTCGGCATGCCGGCGGATTAATTCGCAAGCCTTAATCAGCCGGACGACTTCCTTCTCATCGTAAGGAATATCCGCGTGCCACGCTTGCTCGTACACTTGTTGTTTGAATTTATCAGACATTCCGACGCCAAGAAGAAGATGGCGGGTTTGTGATTATCAGACTACGCCCTGTGCCATCATTGCCCTGGCGACCTTGAGGAATCCGGCGATGTTAGCGCCGGCGACAAGGTTGTCGTTGCATCCGTAGGTATCGGCGGCTTCGACGCACTGGGTGTAGATACTGTCCATAATCCCTTTGAGACGCTTGTCAACCTCTTCGAACGACCAACTCAACCTCATTGAGTTCTGGCTCATCTCCAGCGCGCTGGTTGCGACCCCGCCGGCGTTTGCTGCCTTGGCCGGTCCGAAGGATACGCCGCCGTCGAGGAAGACCTTCACTGCTTCGGGCGTTGACGGCATGTTCGCACCCTCGCCGACGGCGATACATCCGTTGGAAACGAGTAACTTGGCCCCTGTTTCGTCAAGTTCGTTTTGCGTAGCAGACGGCAGCGCTACGTCGCACGGAACGCTCCAGATACCCTGCCAACCTTCGTGGAACTCCGCCGAGGGGTGCTCTTCGACGTATTCCTTAATCCGTCCGCGACGAACTTCTTTAATCTGTCTTACGGTATCGAGTTTAATCCCGTCGTTATCGACGATGTATCCGTTACTGTCTGAAAGGGCGATGACGGTTCCGCCGAGTTGCTGGACCTTCTGCGTGGCGTAGATAGCGACGTTACCGGAGCCGGAGATTACGACCTTTTGCCCTTTCCAGTCCTTTCCGCGTGCTTCGAGCATTCGGGTGACGAAATAGACCAATCCGTATCCTGTCGCTTCGGTTCGCCCCAGCGATCCGCCCCAGTCCAGGCCCTTTCCGGTCAGGACGCCGACGAAGGTGTTTGTAAGTTTTTTGTACTGCCCGAACAGGTACCCGATTTCGCGTGCGCCGACGCCAATGTCGCCGGCGGGTATGTCGGTGTCAGGCCCGATGTGGCGGAACAGTTCGCTCATAAATGACTGGCAGAAGCGCATGACCTCGTTGTCGCTCTTGCCTTTGGGGTTGAAGTCGCATCCGCCCTTGCCGCCGCCGATGGGCGTACCGGTCAGGGCGTTCTTGAATATCTGCTCGAATCCGAGGAACTTGATGATCCCGACGTTGACGGACGGGTGGAACCGCAGCCCGCCCTTGTACGGGCCTATGGCGCTGTTGAACTGGACGCGGAAACCGCGATTAACATGGACCTGTCCGTTATCGTCCATCCACGGTACGCGGAAGATGATTTGCCTTTCCGGCTCGACCACACGCTGTACGATACCGGCGGCTGTGAATTCCGGGTGCTTTTCGACGACCGGTACAATTGACTCAACCACTTCCCGCACAGCCTGGTGAAACTCAACATCCCCGCCGTTGCGGGCCTCGACCGTTTCCATAATGCTGTCAACAAATGTATCTGCCATTTCTGCTCTCCTTGCTCTCCTCGATAGAATATCCGATGGTACCTACTACCTTGGAAAGCGCGGCAGTATAACCGTTTTTACCCCCGATACAAGACCTGACAGAACAATTTCAATCGCCCATATTCTAAGCCGATACGGGTCATCTTGGTCCGATTGGTATAGCAATGGGGTTTGCGTGTACGGAGACGCCTTGCAGCGGGAGATATTCGACTGCAAGCGTTACCGATGAAGTGGTCGGTTTGTTCCGTTCCCACCCCAGCCTCATCGCGTATCCCCATCCCATCATCAGGCGTACCTGGTGCAACTTGAGTTTCTCACCGTCGAAGAGCCACGAGTGGAACGGTCTGGCCGATACCAGGTCGCTCTCGCTGATGACGCCCTCGTAGATAGTGAATCGTAGTGTTCCACGGACGGTTACGGGAAGCGGTTGGGAAAGTCGAAACATATGGACGCACGCTTCCAGCCCATCCGGACCGGGCTTACCGTCCCAATTGACGGCGTTCGGGGACACCTGGAGGTATATCCGGTCGATTTCGTCCACCGGTCTTGGAGGGGACGACGAGACCTTATTAGGCCCGTCGGTATTGCACCCGGCCAGTAATGCAAAGACAATTACCAGAAATATGCTTCGGCGTATCATATATCTTTCCCGTTTGTCCACTTTTTCTGCGAGTTATCTTTCTTTTCGTCGGTGGGGGTCATTGGAATAATGACCGGTCCGCTGCGAGCGGGTTTCATAATTGCGGCATCCTTAAGCCGCTTGATCTCCGTGGGCGAAAAATCTCGCAAGGGGTTCAGTAATCCGCCGAAGGATTCATCCGCGTGAATGGTTTTCGCGGGGAGCCTTCTGATCATCTGTCCTGTCAGCACGTCGGCTTCAGACGGTGTTCGCAGTATGCGCGGGGTCAGGATAATCAGCAACTCGGTCTTTTCCTTGACGTGGCGGGTGTTCTTGAAGAGGTGCCCGATGATGGGGATGTCGCCCAGGAACGGGATCTTTTCTTCGCGTTTTTCGTCCCTGCTGGTGATCAGTCCGCCGATGACGATGGTATGCCCGTTCTGCACCGTAACGGTGGTCTTGGCGGACCTGTTATTGATGATGATGGCGTTGACGTTCTCGCTTATCTGAACCGAAGAAGTGCTCAACGACGAGATTTCCGGGTTGATTTCCATTTTGATGAATCCGTCCGGGTTGATGTGCGGAGTAACGTTGAGGATGATTCCGATCGGTTCATACTGGATGGTATTAATCGTGCCGGTGTCGGTGGTGCGCGAGGCGGTGATAAACGGGACTCGCTGACCGATGTTAATCTGCGCTTCCTGGTTGTCGGAAGCGAGGATTTGCGGGCGCGAGAGGAGTTCCGTCCGCCCCTGTGTCTGCAATGCCCTCAGCAGCAGGTCGAGGTCTCCGCCGGTGAGGCTGAAGGTGAATCCTGTCGCCCCGGCGGTGATACCGAACTGTGTCTGCGACCTGGTTCGTTCATCTGTGCCGGGTTTGCCCAGGTGCGACCACTGCACGCCGAAGTCGATCGTGTCGTCGAGCGTTACCTCGACCAGCAGCACCTGCACCAGCACCTGTGGCGGCGGCTGGTCCATTTCGCGGATCATTGCGGTAACGGTCTTGAAGAATCGGGGCGACCCGGAGATGAGCAACGTGTTGGAGGTGGCTTCAGCCACTACGGCGACTTCCCTTGCCAATAGCGCCTTTGCCGCTCCGACGGCGTCTGCGCCGAGTGTGGCGACTACCCGCCGGCGCTCCTGGTCGAGGAAGGACGTCAGCGCCTTCTCGATATCGACTGCCTGTGCGTTTCGGAGGCGATAAACCAGTGTATGCCGATCCTCTGCCGGCGAGGCGTCCAGTTGGCTGATAACCCGCCCGACCAGTGAGATGTATTCCCGCGTCCCGCCGACCAGCAGCGAGTTGGTCCGCTGATCGACGGTGATGGTCAGTGCGGTCTGCTCCGCCGATCCGAGCGTTGCAGCGGCGGCCTTTTCCCCGCCGGCAGAGACCGGCATCGTGTACCGTGCCGCCTGCTTGTCCGCAGAGGCCTGCTGGAGGCGGAACAGTTCGGTCAGCACGCGGGCCATTTGCGTCGCGTCGGCGTTGGTCAGCGTGAAGACGCAGATTTCAGCCATTCGCGGATCAGTATTGTCCAGAGCGCGTATCAGGCGCGCCAGAAGCGGCATCGTCTCGACCGGCGCCTGGACCAGCAACGAATTAGTCCTCGGTACGGCGGTAATCATCACGCCGGCTTTCAGGGCCGACGACATCAGTTGCTTTCCTTCGGGGCTATTGGCGATGAACCGCAGAAGCGTCGCGCGGTTGGGCGAGACGGTAGTTAATGGCTTGGGCTTGTTGGTCAGCGCGTCGGTGAGTATCGTCGCGAGTTGTTTGGCGTCGGCGTGTCGGAGCGTGAAAATCCGTATCTCCGTTACGTCGGTTACCGGGGCGGTGTCGAGTTTTTTGACCATCTCGGCGATGTTTTTCATATCGACCTTGGCGGCGGCGACGAGAATCGTGTTGGACCGCTCATCCACGGTTATCGCCATTCCGGTGTCGCCGCCGGTTGGCTTGGTGTCTTCGTAGAGTTGCTTGAGTGTCTTCGCCAGTTCTGCCGCATCGGCCTTGATAATCGAGAAAGCCTTGAATGCCTGTCCCGCCGCCGGGACGGGCTTGTCCAGGCGGGCGATAAGACCGGCTGCGATGGTCAATTCGTCCCTTGCCGCTCCGATGATAAGCGAATTCGTTTTCGGGTCGGCGATTACGGTAACGGCCGACGCTGCGGGTCCGCGAGTCGCGCGCTGGGCGAAGAGTTGCTTCAACGTCGGTTGCAGCGCCGCTGCCGAGGCCTCCTTCAGGTAAAATACACGGAAATCGTAAGTCGGCGCGACCTCGGCGATGTCCAGCCTGGTAACCAGCGCGTCCATTGCTGCGGCGTTTTCGCGCCCGGCAGCGACCAGAAGCGAATTGGTTCGCTCGTCGGGGATGATTACCACCGGAAGCGACCGTGGTTGACCGCCGGTAGCGGCTTCGGCGGCTCGTTTGCGGTCGAACATCTGCTGAAGTGTCGGACCCAAACGGGCGGCGTCGGCGTGTTTGAGGACATAGACCTTGACGGCCCCGGCCAGACCCCAGCCTTCCTTCGTGTCGATCCTGCCGATAATCTGCTCGATAACCGCGAAATTTTCCCTGCTGGCCGAGATTATCAGTACGTTGGTGCGAGCGTCGGAGGCGATGGAAACCTTCTCGCGCGCACGGGCGATGGCGTTGTCGGCGGCGCCCACCAGGCCGGGCTTGTACAAACCCTTCTGAACCAGCGCATCGAGCATCCCGCTGACACGCTGGGCGTCGGCGTGCTTGAGTTGATAAATCCTGACAACGCCGGTCTCCGTCGGCGGAGCCAGGTCAACCTTCGCCACGAGAGAGCGGACAAGTTGCAGGTTTTCCTTACTGGCCGAGATAATCAACGCGTTACCCAGCGCGTCGGCGGCGACCGAGACGACGTCTTGAGGTACTGCCTGCTGACCGGCAGGGGTCATCGCCTTGAGACGGTCGGCGAATACCCGCTGGATCATCGGCCCGACGGTTCCGGCGTCGTTGTACTTCAGTGCGATAACCGCCAGTTCGACGGCGGGGCTTACCGGTTTTGCGTCCAGTTTGCCCACCAGCGACGCGATGATCCGGCTGTCGTCCTGGTTTGCCGCCACCATCAGGAGGTTGGTCCGCAGGTCCGGGACAATAACCGGTTTCTGACGACGGAGTTCCGGCGTTCGGGCGGCGCTGTAACGCTGATCGAACAGATTGTTGAGCGTTGCGCCGAGTGTGCCGGCGTTGGCGTTTTTCAGCGTAATCAACTGTATCTTCCCGCTCAATGCCGGAGCCGCCGAATCCAGTTGCTTCGCCAGGTCGGCCACGAGTTTGAACCCTTCGGCCGAGCCTCCGACGATGAGGCAGTTGCTTCTCGCATCGGGAATGATGAGCATTTGCAGTGCTTCGGCGTCGCCGACGCCGAGTGATTGCTGCCGTTTCACGCGGGCGTCCATCATCTTTTGCAAAGTCGTCGCCAAAGAGGCTGCATCCGCGTTTTCCAGTCCCAGCAGGCGTATATCGCGGAGTTCTATGGGCAACTTGGCGTCCAGTTTTCCCAGCAGCGAATCGATCATAGCGAACGTTTTGTCCGAGGACGCAACTATCAATGAATTTGTCCGCGTATCGACGCTGATAGTTGGGCGGTCTTCGGGACGGATAAGCCGGGCGTTCGGTCCGGTGTACAACTTTTCAATAACGTTGGCAGTCCGCGTCGCGTCGGCGTTTTTGAGCGGATAAATTCGCACGACGTTCATCGCGCCCGCGCCGGGTATGTCCATCGTTGCGACCATCTCGGCGACAATGCCGATCAGGTCGCTCCGGGCTGCGACGATGAGAATGTTGGCCGAAGGTTCCGCCTGGACGACCATTGTCGGGTAAGAGCGGGCTACGTCGGTCTGGACGGGTAGTTTTCTCTCGCGGAGCATTCGCAGTTTCGTAACGTACGCCCTTGCGCCCGCCACTCCGGGTACGCCCGAAGGGCGCTCGGCGAAGACCGCGCGAATAAGCCCTGCCAGACGCCCGGCGTCGGCGTGGGCGAGTTTGAAGAGTTTGACTTGTGTGAACTCACTCGGAGGTTTGAGGTCGAGGTCTTTGACTATCAGCATCGCCAGAGTCAGCGTCTCGGCGCTACCCGCCAGGATGAGCGTATTGGTTCGCGCGTCGGCGGTTATGTTCAGCACGCCTGTCAGCGCCTCTCCGGTAAGAGTTTCCGGTCTGGCCTTTCCGGCTACCGGCGTTCCTGCTCTGCCCGCAAGACGCGGGCCTTGGGTGAAAATGCTCCTCAGCAGCGTCATCACGCTGATGGCGTCGGAGTTGACAAGGTGAACCATCTTGAGTTTGACGCCTGCGGCTATCGGCATGGTGTCCAGGAGTGCGATAATCTCGCCCATCGCCTTGATATTGTCCGGAGTCGAAGAGACGATCAGGCTGTTGGATCCGTTCTGACCGCTTCTGGCGGGGTCGGAACTGATCTTGATTGGCTTGGACAGGTCCAGCAGGGGCAATGCTTCAGCGCCCTTGCGCATACGGAGGAGGCGAACCTGCTCCTGCAGCGCCCGGGCCTCGGGCGTGCGAACCCTTACGGTTCCGGGGGTGAGTATGTTGCTCAGCACCGCCGCCAAGGCCGGCGCGTCGGCGTTGGTCAACGGGAAAATCGCGACATCGGCCGTCTTGAAAGGCGTGGCCTTATCCAGGAGATTGATGATCCGCTCGATCTCGTCCATCACGGGCGATTGAGTGGTAACGATAATCGCGTTGGCGCGCTGGTCGGCGCTTATGTTAATCGGCTGACCCGGACGGGCCTGCTGGAGCGGACGGATCATCTGGCGGAGCAACGGAAGGATTTTCGTCGCGCCGGTGTTGGTCAGACCAAAAAGTCGGAATTGCATCTTTCCGGCGATTTTGACGTCGTCGAGTTGCTTTATCAGCGAGGCGACCTCGTCCATCTTGTCTTTTGTGGCCGTTACGACGACGGCATTGCTTCCCGACATCGGAACGACCGAAACGACATCTCCGGGCTTACCACTTCTGGCGGCTGTTCGATACATCCTGTTCAGCGCCGTCGCCACTCGATTATTGGCGGCATTGTTCAGCGGGAAAATCTTCACGAGGCGTTTGGCCCCGGCGGCGGCTTCGTCGAGCGAGGTGATAATCTTGCGGATCGTCTCCCAGTCTTTGTCCGAAGCGCTCACCAGAAGCGCCCGCTGACCGGGAAGGGCAGTTGCGTGCGGCGACGAACCTTTGCGGGGATTCGCCCTCCTGTTGTCGGATCTTGACCGGCCTCGACGACTGGGCGCAGCACCATTAGCGCTACCGCCCCCGAAAATCTGCTCAATGGCCTTGAGAACGTCCTCGGGTTCGGCGTTCTGCAACTGGATCAGGTGAAGGTTGGGACGGGTCGGGCTTGTCTGGTCGATTCGCTTGACCATTTCCGTGATTTTTTCGATGTCTTTTTCCAGCCCGGAAATCATCAGCGTATTTGTGGCCTGGTCAAACGCGACGGTTGGGCGGACCTGATTTCGTCTTCCGCCCCACGACCGGAGCATCTGACGGAGCGATGTAACCACGTCGGACGCGTCGGCGCGTTCGAGTCGGATGGTAACGAATGCCGGTTCAGCCCGTGGCGTCTGGTCGAGTTGGGTGATGAGTTCGGCGATTCGTTTGTGCTGATCCTGTCCGGCCCGGACGATGACGGCGTTACCGGATCTGTCGGCGGCGATCCTGATGGTCGCCGCGGCGACTTGTCCTGTGGTGGATTTCGCCAGCGTCTCCGTCAGCGCCCTGGCTACCGAGCGGGCGTCGGTGTGATCCAGGCGATAGACTTTTACGACTGTTGCGCGGGCGGCTTCGACGGTGTCGAGTTCGGTTATCACCTTTTCAACCAGGGTCATTTCGTCGGCGCGGGCCGATACTATCACTATCCTCCGACGTTCGTTCGACGTTACGACCACGCCCTTATCGGCGGCTTGTCCTCTGCGACCTGGCCGCCGTACCGCGGCCCGCTGACCGGCGAAGAGGCGGCTTACGGCTTCGGCCACCTCCGTTACGTCGGCGTTTTTGACCTTGAATATCCTCACCTCCGTCGCACCGACTACCGGGGCCTGGTCAAGTTCCTCAATCAACCTCGCTGCAAGTTCCATTGCTTCGGCCGGGGCTGCGACGATTACCGAGTTGGTCGTTTTGTTGGACGATATTGTTACTCCCGACGAGGTGTCCACTCCACCGGCGCCGCCGGCCTTTTGTATCTCCAGAAGCCGACGACTGAATTCCTGCCCGCGTGCGTTTTTCGCCGTCGGGCCCGACAGTCCGAAAAGTTCGCGCAGATTGGCGGCGACCTCGACGGCGTCGGTGTTCTTCAGGGCAAAAATCCTGACGATCGAAACGACCTTCGCGGGGGTGTCCAGTTGCTTGATGAGCGTTTCGATCAGGTCCATTTCCACCCGCTTCGCGCGGACGATGATGCTGCGCGTCCGAACGTCCGCGACGATAGTGGCGACGGATTTGGTCGGAGCCGGCGCTGGTTGGGTTTTCTTGTCCGTCTTTTTTGTCGGGCGAGGCGCCCGGGCGGCGGATTTCGGGTTCACCAGCGCGTTGAGCGTCTTGACGATGAAGACGGGATCGGCGTTTTTGACCTTAAAGACCCTCATCTCGGCCTCGCCGGTCGATGCGTTAATCGTCAGGTTCCAGATCAGCAATTCGATGTTGTCCAGTTCCGCCCGTGATGCCGAAATTATCAGCGAATTGGAGGCCTTATCTACGGCAATAATGACCGGAGGTTTCGACGAAGTTTTATCCTTCGCTTTGAGAGGTTTTTCCGTCGGTGTTTTTCCGGGTTGAGTCGCCGGTTCGGCAGGCGGTTCGACCTTACCTGTCCCGAGCGAAGTCGAGGGGCCGATTGCAGGCGGATCGGCCGGCGCTTCGAGCATGAAAAGGTCTTTCGAGTCGCCTTCGGTCGAGCGTTTCGGCAACTTGTCGGTGATTTCCACTTCGTTTCCGCTGACCTGCTCATAGACGTTTTTGAGAATTTCGGCCATTCTTTCTGCCCGAATTTCAGGCCAGAGCGGGACAACGCGAACCTGGATGTAATTTTCTTTAGCGGCTTCGTCGGCCTTGGCGATGATTGTCTCGATGGTTTTGAGGTCGGCTTCTTTGGCGACGATGGTCAGTCCGTTACCCAGCGTGTCTGCCTCGATGAGGGGTTGGTCGGACCTTCTGCGGTCGGCGAACATCGCGTCGATTCTCCCCGCCAGTTTGAACGCGTCGGCGTGCAGCAGCGGGGTGTACTGCATCTGTCGCATCGCCACGTTTTCTTTCACGTCCAGTTGCTTGATGAGCGACTCGACCACCGCGAAATTGGCGGGGCTTGTCGAGACGATAAGCGCACTGGTCCGTTCGTCGGCGGCGATACTGAACGACGACGGGGCGGGGGCGTCGCGATTACTCCGCCCACGACGACGCTGCTGGCTGATTATCTGCTCGAACAGCACCTCGATGGTTTTGCTAAGCCGGCCTACCTCGGCGTGTTTGACGGCGAAGACTCGCACCTGTGCGCCTGTACCGGCGCCGCCGGCGTCAAGACGCTTTATCAGCGCAACTGCATTTGCGACTTCGGCTTTAGGTCCGCGGACGAGAAGGCTGTTGGAATTAGGCTCCGGGACGACGACGGCGCGCTCGACTATGGGCTTGTCCCTGTCCTTGTCCCGCTCAGGTGGTTGGCCCCACCATGGCTGTGGCCGATACCCTTGTGTGCTTTCGACTTCCTCTGCCAATGCCTGGTTGACCGCCTTGGCCAGAGAGACAGCCTCGGCCTTGACCAGCGGAACGATCTCGATGACGATATCAGAGACGGTCTCGGTGTCGAACTGCTTGATTATCTGCTCGGCGAAGGCGATCGCCTCCGGGGAACCCTGGATAATCACCGCGTTGGCCTTCTTCTGGGTGGCTATGCGGACCTTACTTTCACCTGGTTGACCGACTACGTTACCCCACCAGTCGCGTGTCTGTTCTTTTTTTGGCTGGAAAATCTTCTCCAGCACCTGGGCTATTTCTTCGGCCCTTGCGTACTTGAGTTGGAAAATCCGCATTTGCAGCGTCAATTTGGTAACGGTCTGCATCTGCTTGATGAGTTTGTCGATTGTTTCGAACTGCTCGGCGGTGGCCGCGACGATCAATTGATTGGACTTTGATTCGGCCTCGAACCTGGGTTGCGGCTCGGTCTTCGGACCTCTCTGCGAGGCAAAGAGTCGCGAAAGCGATCTGGCCGCTTCCTTGGCATTGGCTTTGATCAGGGCGTAAGACCTGATCTGTATCTTGGCCTCGTCGGCCGGCTTGACATCGAGGCTCGCGAGCATCCGCTCGACCTTTGCGAAATCATCGGCGGTGGCGCTGACAACGAGGCTGTTTGTTCGCTTATCGGCGACGATGGTAACCGGGAAGGTCATCGCTTTGGCGGGCCGACCTCGTCTCTGTTGAGGAGAGAAAATCCGTTGCAGCGTCGGTGCGATTTGCTCTGCCTTGGCGTGCTTCAGGGCGAAGATACGGATGGTGCCGGCCTGGACGGCGTCGGCGTCTATCTCGGTGATTATCCCCTCAATTTTCTTCATAATGTCGGGCGATGCCGAGATTACCAGGCGATTGGTGGCGACGTCCGCCATTACCTGCGCCAGAGGCACTTTTTGTGTCATTGTTTTTTTTGTCTTGGGATTCGTTACGGTAACTATCTTCGTTCCGACCGTTGCTATGATTGTTTTGGCCAGATCGGCGGCCTTGGCGTTTTTCAATTTGACGATGCGAATGATGCTTGTCTCGGCATCTGCCGGCTTGTCAACGTCCACGCTGGCGATTAACTCGGCGATTATGGCGTGCTTGTAGGGCGAGCAGATTACGATAACGGTGTTTGAGCGGGCGTCGGCGGCGACGGTTACGGGAGTGTCGGGCGCTTCGGCGGGGGCCTGTGGGGCTGGTACCGCTCGTCGGCGGGTCCGGCTCCCGACGAAACGACGCTGAGGGGTGGTCGGTTTCTTCGGCGCTGCGAACAATTGCTTAATCAGATTGGCTACGTCAGTCGCAGACGCCGTTTTGAGGCGATAGTATTTCAATTGCTGCTCTGCCAGTGAACCTTTGTCAATGGCCGAGAGCAACCTCTGTATCCGGCGGATGTTGCCGATACAATCGGTGATGATGATGCCTTTCCCCTTTCCTTTGCCCATGGTGCTGACCGTTCCGAAGGAATGGATCATCGGCTTGACTGCGTCAATAATGTCGGCGGCGTCGATGTAATGCAGCGGGATTATAGTTGTTACAATCTGCTCGCCCCTGCGGCGTGGTTCGACGTCCAGACCGGCGTGAACGATCGGCAGATCGCCCTGACGGGCGACGTCCTTGAGGGGAACAAGTTTGAGATACCTGTTCGTCTCCATAAGGGTGAAGCCCCGAAGTTGCAGGAACTGATTGACGATGCCGATCGCTTCGGGATACGTGTACGGCTTGGCGTCGAAGTAGGTCAGCGTCCCTTCAATCGGCTTCAGGTCGCCGATGACGGGTTTTCCGGCTGCTCGCGAGATGAATCGCACAACGTCGCGATAAGTTTCCCCCTCGAATTGAAAGCGGATGTTGGCCGGTTCGACTTCGCTCACCACAGGTGGTTTGACTTTGCCTGTCCCGAGCGAAGTCGAGGGGCTTGCCACGGGCGGTTCAGTCTGTGGCGGCTTGACGCTCGGCGGAGCGGTTTTTATCGCAGGTTCGGTGGTAACTTCCGGTTTGGCTGCGGGTTTGGTTTCGGCAGCAGGTTCGGTTGTGGCTGCCGGTTTGGTCGTCGCTGCCGGGGCGGTGGTCGTTTCACCGACGGCCGCCGAGGAAAGCAACAACACCAAAGTAATTGCTAACGCCGCTTCAATCCTTTGTTGCGTGAACATGATTAACTCCCTGATTATTTAAGAGGTTTTTTTAGTTTCCGTTATTTCTACCGTATTGGGCATGGTTGTCGGCTGGGTTGATGCCGGTGGTGTCCTGAGTTCTTCCGGCAATTCTTCCGGGCGGAGCAAACGCCGCTGGTCGAGTCTTTGTCCCCGCTCGACTGCCCAGTAGTTCTTTCCTGCTTTTAGAATCACTCTGCTCTGAGAAATCAAGTGTGGTTTTCCCGGCATCGGCATCAGGCGATAATCGACCATCACGATTTTACCGATTTCCAGAGAGTCGCCGACTTTTAATACCTTTTCTATGTCCTGACCCGGTATCGCAACATGCACCTCCTGCCTGCCGGCGACGGCGGGCAGACCCGTTACAACGAGCCGCCCGAACTGCGGCGTCGGCAGCTCCGGCTGGGTGCGCGGTTGAGGCCGGGGGGCGGGCCTGTGCCGGACTACCGGACGCACATAAGGGCTGAATATGTCCCGTGAGGCGATTACATTATAGATTTCCCGCTCCGGCGTGTTCAGTCCGACCGCTTCAGCCGGATTGGTCGCAGTGAACCTTGACGGAACGGATACCGGAATGTTTCCGTAGAACACCAGCGTCGAATATCGCAGCGAAAAGGACACTTTTGTTCGCCCCTTACCTTCTGCGCGACGCTTGAGCGAAAGATGGGTAATACGATGGAGGTGCGTGTCCCGTCCCAGCAGGTAGAGGAAATTGGTAATGCGTTCCAGCGAAGACGTTCCGGTGATCGTGCAGAGCAGTTCGCGGTATGCCTTTGCCTCGCGGCGTTCGGCGAAACTTCCGACGGTGTAGTCGGACTGTCCCAGCCCCGCCTGTTTGGCAAGTTGCTTGATTGTGGTATCGGCCAATACGCTGGCGCGGGGAGGGTTGTCGTCGAACGAGCGATCGCGGAAATCGGCGAACAGACCCCGGTATCGGGTAAGTCGCATGTTCTCGGCTTCCAGATTTTTGACGGTTTTTCCAATCGAGCGCGCCTGGTCCGACAGTTCCCGCCCGCGCGACAGCACCATGCGGTTTATCAAGCCGTAAAGAATCGCCACGCCCAGTATCGAGCCGACCACGACAGCGAGGATTTTCTCCCGTCGATTCATTTAGAACTATCCCGAAAGGCTGGTTTTGTGCTTATCGAAAACATTATTGTCTAAAAAAACATTCTCCGCTCATTCAAATTCGAATATCGAAATACGAAATACGAAACAAATTCAAAATCCTAAATTCAAATGTTTCAAACAACTGCATTGATATTCCGGTTTAGACGTCAGTAACGTTTTGAGAATTCGAATTTGAATCATTCGATATTGTTTCGTATTTCGACATTCGTATTTCGATATTTACTTTTGTTCTTTGCTTTTCGTCGGTCGGCTTGTCGCCAGGACAGGTTTTGCGTCCGGCGAAATCAGCACTTCCAGGCGGAACTGCATGGCGTAACCGAAATTATCCCTCACCGCCGATGTCCCCTTCGGGCGGACCTCGTATCCGGTCATATTCATCAGTTTTTCGGCGAAGCGCGAGACCGTTTCGCTGTCGGCGACGCGCCCGGTCAGCATCACCTTGCCAGGCGAGCAGTCCAGACCGGTAAGGTACAAAGCCTTCGCTTCGGGAAGCGTGGTCGAGAAGTGCGCCAACTGACCAAGCCACCGATAGTCGGCGTCGTACCAGGTCTCGACCGCCCTGACACGCTTACGGAGCCGCTTCAGGGACTTGTTGGTCTTGAGGAGAGTTTTCTTTTTTCCGGTCAGAGTGTTGACGTTGGTTTCCAGGTGCTTGATGCGGGATGTTCCGGCGATTGCGCCTGCGCCCAGCAGGACGACAATAACAGCGGCGGCTGCGATGGCCTTGATACGCCGGGTGTTTTTGGGCGGTGCGGGGCGTTTGGGATTGATGAAATCGAAAGGAAGCGATTCCCCGCGAATGTCGGTCGATGCCAGACCAAGCGCAGCGGCAAAAGACGACGTGGCCTCGCCTGTTTGGACGGCGAACCCGCCGGCGGGGTCGAGCAGTTCGCATCGCACCGACAACGATTCGGACAGGGCGGCGACCAGGTCTTTTTCCAGTCCGGTATCGCCGGCTACGAGAGCGGCGTCAATTTCCGCGCCTGGTTGGGTCGCGTTGAAACTCTGAATCGAGCGGGTTACTTCGGCGACTATTCGCCGGACGTCAGGCCCTGCCTGGTCGTCGGGCGATGTAACCGCCGCCGAGCGCGAAAACTCCAGCGATTCGTCGCGCATCACGTCGATTTCAGCCTCGTCGGCGGTAATGTTAACCAGCAGAATTCTCTCGCCCGGTTCGCACCTGATAGACCGATAAACCGCGCGCAGATTGGCGTATGGTCGAAGGCCCAGGCGTTCGAGTTTCAATCCCGCTTCGTCGCAGATTCGACTGATAGTCTCGATTAGCGGAATGCGAACCGCCGCTGCAAGAACGGTGGTAACTTCGCCGTCGGCTTCAGCGCCGGCGGTGTCCCAGTGAACGCCATGGGTGAAATCGACCACCGCCTCGTCGGCGGCGAATGGAAGTTCGCGGGAGACCTGGTACTGCACCATCGACGCCAGTTCGTCTGAAGACACGCCGGACGGTAACGCCATGCTCTTCAGAACGGCTTGGGACCGCCCGACGCACATCACCGCCCGAGCGCCGTCAAGTCCATAATCCACTATGAGCGTCCTGATGAATTTGCCCAGCGAGACCGCGTCGGACGGGTCCACACCCTCGGGAGTTTCCGCCCTGTGCAGCGAGACTATGACAGGCCGGCCTCGGACGTACCTGAACACCACCATCCTGACCTCTCGCCGGTCATAATCAATCGCAACGTGTTTTCGACGGATGAATTTCAACATTATTTTCAGGTCTGCTATTGTTCGATACTTTTCGGTCTCATCGGTACGCCCAGGTGCGTCAGGTCTCGCAGATAGACTATTTTCGGCGTTCCCGAAGCGGTGTCAATTATTGCTTCCAGCGTGCAGAATCGGCCACACGACAGGCTATACCCGAACGACCGGACGCGAAACTGGTAACTCCGCGCCGTCAGCAGCGGCGACACCTTCTTGAACACCTCCGCTGAAACAATGTTCTGCGTATAAATCCATGCCGTTGTGGAGGCGACCTGTTCATCCAGGCTGTCGCGGGTGTCCACAATCTGTTGGGCTATATCTTCGCCGATTCCCGGCAGGGCCGAAAGAACTTCCTTCGGCGCGCTGTTTATATTGACCCGCCCGTCGCGTTTGGTTCCGCCGATGGTCAGTTTGTCCATTACCAGCGGCAGGTTGTCGGCGTCCACTCCGCTTTCGATGGTGGTTTTTTCACCGCTGACGGACCGTCCTCGCCGGCCACGCGGACGAGAACCGCTATCATCTTCAACTTCCAGTTTCATCCCCAGCAATTGTGACGGATCGGTAAAATTCGCCTCGGCCTCGCGAGCAGCCTTGAGAAAATTCACAGTATCCTCGCCGAAACCGGCCTCTTTGAGTTTTTCCGACAGGCTGTCCGGTTTTTCCCTGTTGATATTAATTCGCTCGTTGCCTTCGTTGTCGGTGTTCGGTTCATAACTGATGACGTTGGCGAAAGGCCTCATGCCGCGATTAAGTTGCCCGTCGCCGTCGTCTGGCGGAAAGGTCTCATCGGCGTCGTCCTCGTTCGGTTCCAGTTGGCCGTTGAAGTTGGCGTCTTCGCCGAGGACGATCGGTCCGGTGAAGCCTTTTACCAGCAGCAGTTCTTCCAGCGTTCTCAGCGACCCGTTTGCGATGCGGTAGGGCGTCGGCAGGGCGTCGTAGTAGTCCTGCTCAGCGCCGGACTGGCGGGTTTCCTTGTCGCGGTCGCGGTAGTCTATCAGGCAATCGACAAGTTCGTCGGTCATTCCCGGCAGAGCCGCCAGCGTTTCTGCCGAGGCGGTGTTGATGTTGATTTTACCGGCCTCATCTTCGACGCCGTAGCGAACGGATGCGCCGGACTTATCGGATGTGTCGCCGGCAAAGACGGTGAAGTACCAACCTGTTTCGGCATCGCCTGTAACGAGTTGTTCCTGGAAGATTTCGGGGCTGTCGGTGCGAGCCTGGTAGTTATTCGGTTCGGCTGCCAGAAGCGCCGTTGCGCGGTGGATACCGCTCATTGCCGCTGCGCGTGCCTGGTGTCCATCCCGTGACGCTTCGGCTGCACCCGACTCGCTGCGAACGACCAGCATTTGCCCGACCGCCGCCAGCGAGAGCATCGCCACTATCACCAGCACCATCACAATTACCGTTCCACGGTTCATCTTCGTCCTCCGCGTTTGTTTTGGGCCTGACTCGCCCCGGCTGGGATGGCCACCACGCGAGAGACCGTCTCGAACGGGTAATCCTCGACGGCGGTGTCGTCCGGGAGCGGTTTGGTCCCCAGACTGATGCGGATCGCCTGCGGGAGATTCGTGCTTGACGAGGAATCCTGCCATTCCGACCCGTCCCAGTATTGCAGGCGAATGAATTTGACGTGCTCAGTCAGGAACATCACCTCGACGTCTTCGCCTTCGACGACGACTTTGGCTTTGATGTTTTTCAGGCAGGTGCGTTCGAGTCCGCCGATTTGCTCGACGCCGTTCTCGTCGTCGTAGTGGTTCAGGCGGTATGAGATAAATTGGATGTCGTGTTGGGGACCGAAAGGCGACGGACCTGTTTTATCGGAGGCGATTGAGGGCGACTCGGTGATGTTCTGCGTCTCGAAGACCGCCTTGCCCGGTACGGCGGTTCGCATGAAGGAGACTTCATCGCCGGCGCATTGCATGTTCGTCCGGGCCGAGAGGATTTCTCCTGCCAGCAGGTCCATGACACGCCGCTGGGCGAAGATGGTCTGGCTCTCGGTGTCGATTTGCTCGCGGCTTCCAAGCGTGTATCCGTAGAAGGCGTATATCCCCCCCGAGAGCATAATCACCAGCGATACCGCCAGTAATACCTCCAGCAGCGTAAAACCTTTCAATTGCGGATTGCCCTTCGACAGGCTCAGGGCCGTGAGTGGAGTCGAACGGCGGATTGCGGATTGCGGATTTGCCGGTTTCATGGTCTGGTTTCCCCGGTTTGTTCGGCAAGGGCGGCGGGGTCGAGAATCCACTGTGTCAGGTGATACGTATGGGGACGAAACGAGTCGGAATCGGTAACGGCGACGGTAACTTTCTTAAGCCCCGGCGCGTCGTCGGCGACGTCCTCGGTGGTGATTGTATATGTCCATCCTTCGTCTTCGTCGTCCTCGCAGGGGGTTTCGGACGTATCGACAATTTCGACCTGGCCGATTTCCATCTCTGCCAGGATGGACCGGGCGATATTGACGGCCTGTGCGCTTCGCTGCATATCAGCAGTTTCCTGCATCGAACTGTGCGCAGCCGAACCGATTACCGCCGCTGCGACAACGAACAACGTCGTCGCTATTATGACCTCCAGCAGGACTATACCGGTTTTATTCTTCGATTTCTTCAATGTCGATTTCACGGGTTGTTATCGTTCCATCTATTCCGTTGAGCGTAATCTCGACGGCCCAGGGATGTTCCTTCTCGTCGCTTGTGAGAACTATTCTGGCAGAGTCGCTCGACCCGTCGGGCATGAATGTTATTTCATCCAGGCTGTCCTGCTCGTCGGTTTCGAGTTTGTCCGTTTCGTCCGGCGTGTTCTCGCCGCTGAGTTCGCAGGCCGAAACGGTAATACCTTCGGGCAGGAGCGACTGCTCTATCCACCATGCCTTATAAGCGGTAAAGGCGCCAGGTTCACCAAGTCCGTCGCGTTCGATTGTAACGATTGGTTGGTCAGTGTCGGTATCAAAAGTCAGGCGGAAGCGTCGTCCGACGAGGGCGGCTTCGGCGCGGGTTGACCTCAGCAGTGAAGCGATGCGCTCACCGGCGGCGTCGGTTTGTGCCTTTGACAGCGAACCGCTGAAAACTACGATAAAAACGCCCGACAGCATAACCACCAGCGCAATGGCAAGGACCATCTCCAGGAGCGTAAAACCTGTTTCCGTCGCCGGTAGAGACGGCTCATTACTCAGTGTATTCTTCTGACCAACTCCTGATGTCATCATCTGTTTCGCTTTGTTTATCCGGACCTTCGGACCACAGTTTATAGGGTTTACCACCGGAACTCTCGCTGCTTTCGGAGTCAACCGGTTCGTAATGGAACGGTTTGTCCCATGCGTCCTTCGGTGCTTCGGTGAGATATGGTCCTCGCCACTTTTTGGCGATATCTTCGTCTGAAGGCTTTTTCCGCAGCGCTTCGAGTCCGCCATCTTCTTCGGTCGGATAGTGCTTGATGTGGCTGTTGTAGAGGCCCAGCGCCTTTTCGATTGCTTTAAGTTTCAGTTCGGTCGTGTCGATCTTGGCGCCTTCTTCGGTTCCGGAGAACATCACGATCGCCACACTGGCCAGCATGGCCAGAATTACCATTACCAGAAGGACCTCAATCAGCGTAAAGCCCGGCTTGGTTATCAGTTGCCTTTTCAACGTTCGATTCCTTTCAATTGTCTGCCTATGGTTATCACTTCTTCATACTGAAATTCATTGTACCGCGCTGATGCCGCGCAGCGTAAGTAAGTTACTTTATCGTTTTTGCCATAGCGAAGATCGGCGAGAGAAGTCCCAATGCGATGAACCCGATGGCGCCGGCCATGATTATCAGCATCAGCGGTTCGATGAGTCGCACTGCGGCGTCCACCTGGCGGTTTGTTCGTCGCTCGACCGCGTCGGCTGTGGTCAGGAGGACTTTTTCCAACTGGTTCGACTCTTCGCCGACGGCGATCATCTCTATTATTTCCGTGTCGAACAGTCCGCTTCGTCGCAACGGATCGGCCAATGGTTCGCCGGCGCGGACGTTTTCGGTTGCTGATTCGACGGCTTCGGCGATTTTTTCGTTACCGACGGCGTCTTTGGAGATCGTCAATGCCTGAATAATCGGTACGCCGTTGTGCAGCATGGTTCCAAGCACCCGGCAGAAGCGTGTTATGGCAACCAGGCGGATCGCACGCCCCGCCAGCGGGATACGCATCTGCCAGTTCGCCCATAAGCGGTGTCCGCTGTCGCTGCGAATCCACGCGCGAATAAATAAAACCATCATCGCCAGCAGGCCCAGCATCATCAGCCAATGGTTCCGCATCACGTCCGAAAGCGCAAAGAGCATCCGCGAAGGCAACGGCAGGTCGGTGCCGCCGAGGAAATTCTGAAATTTCGGTACCAGGAATATCAACAGCCCGCTGACGGCGACAACGGCGACAATGGCCAGGACTATCGGATAAATCATCGCGCCGCGGACCTTGGACCGCAACTCGTCCTGCCTCTCAAGAAACTCCGAAAGGTTGGCAAGGGCTTCTTCGAGGAATCCGGCGTGCTCGCCCGCGCGGATCATCGCGACGTGCAGATCGCTGAAAACCTTCGGATGCTCGCCCATCGCCTCGGCGAGCGTCTTGCCTCCGGAGACGCCGTCTCGCACATTCTCGATAACATTCGCCAGGCGACTGTTGCCGACCGATTGCGAGAGAATTTCCAGGCTCCGCAGCATCGGAACGCCGGCGGTCAGCAGGTCGGACAGCTGGCTATAGACCCCCGACAGCGCGCGGAGTTTTATCCGCCTGCCGGTGTGGCCGGCGCCGGCGGTTTGAGCGGCGATTTGCACCGGAAACAATTCCTGCTCATCGAGCGAGCGGACGACCGCCGATTCGCTCTCTGCCTGCATCGCGCCGCTACATTCACGCCCGTCGGCGTCCTTGGCTGTATATTCAAATGTCGGCATATGGTCAGTTGGTTGACTGGTTCATTGGTTGACTGGTTGACTGGTTCATTGGTAAATCAGTGAATCAGTTTCAGGTTCTGTTTTTGTTTTTTTGTTTTTGCCCAGTCCCAAATCCCTAGTCCCAAGTCCCTGTCTTTTAAGCCTTCGTCGCCCGGATGATTTCGTCGGACGTTGTGATTCCTTTGCGGACCTTAATCCATCCGTCTTCTCGCAGAAGTCTCATTCCGTCGGCCTTGGCGGATGCGAGTATGTCGCTGACCGGGGCGCGGGACATGATATTCCGTCGGATCGGTTCGTTGACGACCATCAGTTCGAACAGCCCCGCCCGTCCGTAGTAACCGGTGTTTCGGCATTTTCGGCATCCTGCGCCTCGGTATAGTTTTTCTCCGGGTTGATACTTAAAATCTTCCGGCAGGTCGTCGGGGTTTGGTTCGTAAGCTTCTTTGCATTCCGGGCAGATGGTTCGCACGAGTCGTTGGGCCATTGCCGCTTCGACGGTGGAGGTAACCAGGAACGGTTCGATTCCCATATCCAGCAGTCGCGTCGCAGCCGATGCGGCGTCGTTGGTGTGCAGGGTCGAGAACACCAGGTGCCCTGTAAGAGCGGCCTGGATAGCGGCTTCTGCCGTTTCCAGGTCGCGTATCTCGCCGATCATCACCACGTCCGGGTCATGACGAAGAATATGCCGCAAACCCCGCGCAAACGTCAGCCCGACCTTCGGAGCGATCTGAATCTGGTTCACTCCGTCGAGGTGATATTCGACGGGGTCTTCGACGGTCAGGACCTTAATGGCCGGGGAAACGATTTCCTGAAGGGCTGCGTATAGCGTGGTGGTCTTTCCCGAACCGGTCGGCCCGGTAACCAGCAGAATCCCATGCGGGCGGGCGATAAGGTCGTTGAAAATAGCGAATGTATCCTCGGACATGCCCAATTCCGGGAGCGTGAACTGCACGGTCGATTTATCCAGCAGCCTCATCACGACGCCCTCGCCGAAGAGCATCGGGATAACGCTGACGCGGACGTCGATCTGGCTGCCGGCCATTTGCAACTTTATCCTTCCGTCCTGCGGGAGGCGTTTTTCGGCGATGTTGAGATTTGACATTATCTTGATGCGTGAAATTATCGCCGACTGGAACCGTCGAATCTGCGGCGGCATCACCGTCTCCTGGAGCACGCCGTCGATGCGATAGCGTATCTTCATATCATGCTCGTAGGGTTCGATGTGGATGTCGCTGGCGCGTTCTTTGAGGGCCTCGATAAAAATCTCGTTGACCAGTTTGATGACTGACGCTTCCTGGGCCATTTCCAGCAGGTCGTCCGAATCGCCGTCGCCGTTGGTAACGACCTCCAGGTCGATCGAGTCCATCATCTCTTCGACGGTGTCGCCGCCGACGCCGTAGTAGGTCTTGATTACCTTGTCGATCTCATCGGACGGCGCAAGGACGGGCTGAATCTCCAGACCGGTAAGCATCCGCACCTCGTCCAGGCCGTAGAGGTCGAACGGGTCGGACGTCGCCACTCGCAGCGTACCGTTGCTGCGGTTCAACGGAACCAGCGAACGCTGATAAACGAGTTTCGGGGGAAGCGAGCGGAGGGTATCGACGTCGATCTTCACGTCGGAAAGATCGACCATGGGTATGGCCAACTGTTCGGAGAAAACCTGAAGGACACGCTCCTCGCTGACGCATCCCATTTCCACGAGGATTTTATCAAGCCGGTGTCCGCTCTTTTTGCGCGCAGCCAAAGCTTCAGCCAGGTTATCCGGCGTGATAAGCCCCTTCTCCAGCAGTAGTTCACCGATACTCATACAGCCAAACCCCAAATCGGCTTGCGATTATTCCGACCTTCTTACTTATTGTATGTACCTTATCTAACACCGCAGGCGGACGAATGTTCCGTTACGATGTTGCCGGCAGCCATCCCGCGCAGCCTTCGGTAATTCCGCGTACAATCCCGCCTTTAGTATAGACGCAGGAAAGAGGGGAATGTTTCAGGGAATGGGAAATAAAAAAGCAATAGTTCTGGAGCACGGTTATGCGTGCAGGTGCGAGATGAGGATTTGCAGGCCTATTGAGATAAGGACGACCCCGCCGAGCACTTCGGCCAATCGACCGCCCTTTCGCCCAATCCGGCTACCGAAGCGGATGCCGATTACAGTCATAGCCGCGGCGACAACGCCTATAACCACGCTCGGTAAGCCAATTGCCACGCCGATAAACGCCATGCTCATACCCGTGGCCAGCGCGTCGATGCTCGTAGCCACCGATAGCATGATTACCGTCCATCCGCGAGTCGGATCGGAGTGGCCTTCCGGTACTTTCCCGCTCCACGCCTCCCACAGCATCTTGCCGCCGATGACAGCCAGCAGGCCAAAGGCGATCCAATGGTCGTATGTGCTTATATAGACGGAGATTGTCCTTCCGCCCAACCAGCCAAGGACTGCCATTGCGAATTGGAAGAATCCGAAGAAAAACGCCAGCCGAAGGACATGCCGCCACGTCAGACGCTCAATGCTAAGCCCCGCCGCTATCGCCACAGCGAAAGCGTCCATACCAAGGGCCACCGAAATTCCAAGAATATTCAACCAATGCACGAAATCACCACGAATCGAGTCAACTTTGGAAGGCGATCAGTACCATTGCGATTATCCATGACATCACACGCCGGTATGTATCTCTTTTTCTGCATACGCTTTACCTGCTCGCTGGGGAGTTGCGAAAAAAAAACGTGAAAAATTGCTCACATTGTCTTGACTTTTCCCGCCCAATATACGATAATGTTGTTAATGCGGTTGACCGCAGGTGGATGGTCCGTGAAGGGCCAGCGTGAGAAAGTCCCTTTGGGGGCTTTTTCATTTATAAGAACACCTTGCCATACCCACTAATTCGCCCATCGTGCAGGTGCCGGTTATATTTCCTCTTAATGATTTTGAGAATCTCTGTGCCAAAGATGCCGTGTCTGGTCTGGACTTGGCCATGCCCTGCCAATATCTCATGTTTGCTCGGATATGCTATTATGTCAGCGAGTTGCAGGCCGGCGATATTCGCCTTCTTGAGTTTAATTTTTATGTCTTTTGACGTAAGAACATCGCGGAAGAATTCCGAATTTCGCCAGCGTGTTCCCCGCTTCAGAAGATCATGATATGCACCTTCGAGTACTCTGTCTTCCTTTTTACCTCTGCCTTCTGCCATGACATCCCCTCTGGCGTTGAAATAATTCAGGAAACCACAGTACCGCTCCAGCATCACGGCAAGGCAGTAATTGTAGGGGTGAAACGCCGCTGCACCATAGCGTTCCGTATGGGCTTTCTTGTCGATTACCACTGTGATGACCAGGTAATCCATCTCCAGAAGAAACGCCAGTAAATCCTGATCGAACGCTATTCTCGCCATTTCATCACGCAGCCGCCAGAATGGTCCTTTGCGGTTTATAATGTCTTTGCGGTGAAAGATAACCGGTTCGTCCGGACTGTGCGGAAAGTGCTTCTGCTTCAAAGCCTCCATCCCAGGCTGAAGCGTTGAACGGTAGTGCTCCTGCTCTACGAAGCAGCCGGTCAAACCGAGGTAACGCTTCCCAGGATCGTCAATCGCGCCATAGGTATGATCCCCCGACTCATCAATGTAGAGCCGGTATCGTCGAGGCCGTCGGACACTATTACTGCCCATCACACATTTCCCATCTTCTTCAGACCCGCTAAGTCATTGCAACAGGAAGTATTTTACAGATAAACTCAATGCAAATACAATGGCCGGGGATGTCGTTTGCTACCTGGAACGGGCCTGACCAGTCGTGCCGACAGATAACCCGCTCCCTCCCGGTCGCGGCTAGCCGCGACCGGAAGCCTGCCCCACTGGGGGAAGCGGGAAAAATAAAACAGGCAAACGCCACCCGCACGCCACCCGCCTCGAACGGAAATAGTAAGCCGATTGGGTATCGAGTTAAGTACGGCGTCCCCGGAATTAGGGATAATTATGGTATCTGTCCCTCTATCCCCGAGTGTCGAGTTAAGTACGGCATTCCCGAAATTAGGGATAATTATGGTATCTGTCCCTCTATCCCTCTATCCCCGAAATCTGTTGATGGAACCCATCCGTTACAGACCGAGAACACCTTCCCAGAATCTTCGATTCTTGATTTCGGCAGGAAAACCGTGATCGGTCTCAAACTGTTCATGGAACTCAGCGGAGGTATCTTCATCAACGAGGAACTCTGCCAGTTCCGTGAGATTTGCCAATGCTGCCCGGATTTTTTGATCCGCCGTATTTACACTGACTGTCGCGCCAGAGATATCGAGATATCCATTCTCTGCCGCTCGGCGGATATTATCCCACACATATGTCTCATCGCCACTTGGTGAATAATCCTCACCATAGAAGCGATAGTACAGAGCCTCAATAACTACCGCAGGCAGCCCTTCCATGCAAGAAACTGCTGTCTTCTTGAGTTCCTCGAAACATTCAAGTTCACCGACCTCAGCAGCCACCAGGCTTGCGACTGCCTCGCGGTTTTTCAGATTCTTCAGCTTCTCTATCATTGCCCGAAGTCGCTCAATCTCCGCTTTTCTTTCAGCGAGCACATCCTGAGCAGCTTTGTAAGATGCTCTTAGTTCAGCGTATTTATCGACGGATACCTTGGTGTAACCTTGCATCTTGCTTTGCAAGATTGGAAACCTTTTTAAAAACTCATCCCTTTTTACATTCCATCTTGCCGTGGATACAGGATCACCTATTTCGAGCCTCTCGATGATCCTGTCCCTCAAGGCATCGAGGCTGGAAGGATTGTCAATCATTCCGGCTTGATTGTTGTTTAAGACCGCGCGAAGATCCCTAAAGTCAACGGGCGGGACAATCAACGGGAAAGACGAATGGCTCATCACCCATGTTGCTCCCAATTCGCATAGACAGAATGCGCTTTCGTAGTAGCCCGGAGTTATTACCATTATGACCAGTGGAGGATTCTGAAGTTTGCTATGGATGAAGCTCTTAAAGTCTTCTCCTTCAGGTATGCCAAGTCCTTCCAGAGAGGCGCAAAAGAATCTATTATGGGTGACGCCAACACCCACTTGAATAAGATCGACTATTTCGTCCAAGAGTTCTTTGTCAGTTGAGGCATGGCTAATAAATATCTTCCCGGAAGTGGTCATAGATCGTTCCCTTTCGATAAAAGCGCGAGCTATTTGCCAATCAGGATGTGTGACAGGCTGGGCAGCAGTAGGCGCACCCGTCAGACTTCGCGTAGTGGTCTCGCTTTGCTTTGGCAACAGCTCCGTGGCAACTGCTGAATTCACCCAGATACTCTTTACTAACCACTAGATCCAACCATGAGCAGCCTTTCTTGTGGACTTCGTGGTCGCCATTCTCTTGCGCATTGTTGTTCACATAATAACCAGCCATAGTCGCTCTCCTTACTACAAACCAACGATTCGCGCCCAGTCTCGCAGGTATAATTCAATGCGGTCGATTTCCTGATCCTCAAGAACGTTGTTGTGGGCGATAACGTTGCGGGATTTCTCCATGTCCCCAAATCGGCTCTTGACCCATTCCTGCGAGTCAAACATGTCCTCAAAGTCTTGCCAGTTGCGAAGTATGATCCCCGGCATATCGCCGAAATCGGCATAATTAATGTTGTCCCTACTCCGTGGCTGATGCCATAGGTTTTTCGCTTCCTCATCCTTACGGTTATCAACCTTACTCTTGATATTTGGGGGAATACGAGTGTCCCACCATGTTTCTCCGTACGCTTCACGAAGCGTATGTGAAATCAGCTCTCGAACGGAGTTCTCAAAACAGAAGAAGGCAACGTAAAGGCGAGACATCTTCTCCGCGCCGTCTTGAATCTGTGGGCTGAACTCTGCAAACGAAAGGTCGGCAAGCTTCCGCCCAAATTGCCGGTGGCTGTCGCGCAAATACACTCCAGAGTCAGCGAGTTCGTCCAGATCATTCAGGGCCAGCATGGCCCGGAACACAAATCGCTTTGCGCGGTCAACGTGTCGCGTCTCACTCACAAGAGATTCTCCCCTAAGCTTTTGAAAATGGCGTTGTAAACGGAGATGTCGGTTGTTGTTGGCAGGTGTATCTCGATGTTGTAGTGAAACGATGGGTGGGACAGCCGAGCTGCGGCCAATGCTTCTGGTGACTGCGGTGTTTCCGGTGTCTCCTCTGCGACCGCTTCTATCTCTTCGGGGACTGGCTCTGGTTCGGAGAATTGCGCCAACTCAGCCATGGCCTTAAAAGTCTTGGCAATGTCAGTAACGACGTTCGAACCTTTGCTGATTTTTGTGGCGATTATGCCCTTTATGTCTTTGATTCCCAACCGATGCGCGTTGGTGTTGGCCAAGAAGAGGTCGCTGTACGCTTCGCGAAGTGCCTTTGCCAAGACACGCGGACCCTCTTTGGGGTTTCTATAGGCCTTGTAGATCGAAGTTGGAACTCCGTTTGAATCGAGAAACCCTATGCCTTTCAGCACTTGGATCATCATACGATCATTGCTGCTCTTGAAGTCCAGTGTCTTCAGGAATTCGAACGTGAATCTCTCAGGAACGCCGGCGGAAGGCAGCTTGCCCAATAGATCTTTAAACTTACCGGTGGTTCGCACATACGCATCAAGTACAGCCATCTTGGCTCTCCATTGTTAACAACTGCGCCTGCAAGAGCGTTGAGAGCCTGGTAGCCTCCTTCGCTAAAGCGTCGGAGTCCCAGGTTTCTCGCTCTCGGTTTTTCAGTTTCCGTGAACCGGCGGGTGTGGGAGAAAGGTCGAACTGTGGCCTGTCTCATGAACTTGGCCGGTGCACAACGTTTTGCCACCCCGAGGCTTGTGCGTTTGAAACTCGTTCGACGTGGCCCCAAATACTTATGGTAACGCTACCTTTGCATTGCATTTATTGCAAGGATTTTCCTCAAAATCGGCGGCATGAGAAGAGAATATTGTGCGTAGCACCGCGTAGCGATACTACGTACCACTACGTGGAATAATGAGCAAAGAATTTTGAATGACGAAGTAAAAACAACATCCCTCAAAGGTGGACGAGTTTCTTTTACTTCAAAATTCGACATTCCTTGTTCGATATTCATTATTCAATAAAAGGCGCCACCCGCCTGAAATCCAACCGTTCACGTTTGCGCGCGCAAACGCGAACGTAAAAATCAGGGAGATGAAAAATTCCAAAAAAACTTTTCCCAAGGCCCCCAAGGACTTATGGCGTCGCTATCCGTTTTGTGTTCGCGTTTGCGCGCGCAAACGCGAACGGAAAAGATAATGTAGAGGACAGATAGGGACTAGGGGCTAGAAGATAGGGCGTAGGGCATAGGGCGTAGGGAACAAGAAGTGTCACTACGTGAAAACAGATGAACCAATCAACCAGTCAACCAGTCAACCAATCAACCAGTCAACCAGTCAACGGATTAACCGGAATACCGAGGAATCCGCAATCCGCAATCCGCAATGGCACTCTGGGCCGTTTAGGCAATATAGGCAATGGTGGATTTTTTAAAATGGGCGTAAAAATGACCTCAAAACACGCAAATTCATACAGGCCAAGGAGTTATGGATTTTGCAATTTTTCCCAATCGTTCCCAATCGTTCCCAATCGTTCCCATTTGTTCCCAATCGTTCCCAATCGTTCCCATTCGTTCCGAATTGTTCCGAATCGTTCCGTTTCGTTCCGGGAATGTTCCACCGCGTCAGTGAAACAAAGCCGACGGATTGCTATCCGTCGGTTTTGGGTTGGAGATTTGGCGGCGGGTGGTGTAGAATACTGTCAGACACTTCAGACACTTTTGAAAGGGGATTTTGAAATGGACGTTGAGAAATATCTCACCGAGGCCGGCGTAAGGTACACGTCGTTGACACATCCCGAAGCCTACACTGCCCAGGAGGTGGCTGCCGAAGAGCACGTCAGCGGTGACATGGTGGCCAAGTCGGTGCTTGTCCATGCCGACGACAAGCCGGTTCTGTGCGTCTTACCGGCAAGTTGCAAGATCGACCTGGGCAAACTCGCCGAGGCTCTGGAGGTCAAAAAATGCCGCCTGGCCGACGAAGCGGAACTCGGCAAGGTGTTCCCGGACGTGGAAATCGGGGCAGAGCCGCCGTTCGGAAAACCCTACGGCCTGGAGACTCTCGTCGATACCCGCCTGAGCCAATGCCGGACGATCACCTTCACCGCCGGTACGCACCGTCAGGCCGTTCAGGTGGCATACGACGATTACGCCGCCCTGGCCGAGGCGAAGGTGCTCGACTTCGCCCTGCACCTGTAACGGCGTCTTACTGCTGTGCGGGCCAGTACTTTCGCCAGAAGGCGTAGGCCACTTCGGGATGGCGTTGATGCCCGCCCTTGACGGCCTTGATTTTGATGCTGCGATGGTCCTGGCGACGGAGGTACTCGAAGGCGTCCCACGACTGCCGGCCTATAGGATTGTGCCCGCTATAGATCGGGTTGATTCCGGTCTTGGAGAAAAATATCAGCATGTGTATCTTCCGCGACGCGCTGCTGACGGGAAGAGATTTGAGAATCTCCATATTACAATTGCACAGCCTGGCGACCATAGTGTTGAACTTTTCCGGGTTCCGCATCGTGATGTAATACATCGAAAAACCGCCGGCGGAATATCCGCTGATCATCACGTTCCGCTCGTCTATAGAGTATCGCTTGGAGGTTTCCGACATAGCCGAAAGAACGCGTTTCTCGTCGGTGGCGAGTTGCTTCATCCTGGCAGAATGGGAGACAGGAAGGATTCCCTGAGCACTGGTGAGTTTGGGTGCAAGGACGATAAAACCGTGCTCTTCAGCAAAGATTTTCCACTCCTTCACCTGCCGACCGGCGTTGTCGTACCCCGGCGTGCCGTGGAGCGTTACAACCAGTGGCCATTTCCGGGTCGGTTCGTAATCGCTCGGTATGTACAGGTAAAACTTGGATTTGCCGGCAGGTTCGGTGAGCGTGAATTCATCGACCGGCGTGTCCGTCGAATGCCAGATCGGGCATCCCGTCAGCGACACCGACAGAAAGGTCAGGATGGAAACGAACATCAGCCGCATTTTCAGTGTCCCGCTTTTCATGGCTTGCTACTTCTGCGGCGGGGCGATGATCTTCAGGTCAAGTTCGGTCAGTTGTTTATCTTCGACTTTCGCCGGCGCACCGGTCAGCGGACAGAATCCCCGCTGGGTCTTCGGGAAGGCGATTACGTCCCGAAGCGAAGTCGCGCCGACCATCATCATAACGACGCGGTCCAAGCCCAGCGCTATCCCGCCATGCGGAGGAGCGCCGAAACGCAATGCCTCCAGCAGAAATCCAAATCTCGACCGGGCCTCTTCGAGCGAAATCCCCAACAGGCTGAAAATGCGGCCTTGGAGATCGGTCGAGTGGATACGGATGCTTCCGCCGCCGAGTTCCACACCGTTCAGGACAATATCATACGCCCTGCTCCTGACGGATCCCGGGTCGGATTCCAGCATGTCGATCTTCTCGGCTGCCGGCGAGGTGAAGGGATGATGCAGACTCGTCCATCGCTGCTGCTCTTCGTTCCACTCGACCAGCGGGAACTGGGTTACCCAGCACCACGCGAAGTCGTCCGGGCCGAAGAGGTTCAGTTCTTCGCCGAGTTTGCATCGCAGAGCGCCGAGGGCCTTGTTGACCGTTACGGGCGTGTCGGCCACGAAGAAAAGTATGTCGCCGTCATTCGCGTCGAAGGCCTCTCGCAATGCCGACTGGACGGGTTCTTCGAGAAATTTGGAGACTCCTCCGGCGAACGCGCCGCTTTCGACCTTGCACCACGCAAGCCCCTTAGCGCCGTAATCGCCGACAAAAGCGGTGAAGCCGTCGATTTCCTTTCGCGTGAACTTTGCCCCTCCGGGAACGCAGATGCCCCTGACGGCCCCGCCGCCGGCGAGGCATCCGGCGAAGACTTTGAAGGAGCAGTCCTTGACGATTTCAGAGGCGTCCCGCAGAAACAACTCGAACCGCATGTCAGGCCTGTCGGAGCCGTACTTGTCCATAGCCTCGGTATAGGTCAGCACCGGCACGGATTCGGGGAATGGTTTGTCGCAGACCCGGCAGATTTCGCGGAGAACTTCGTCGGCGACTTCCATCACGTCCGCTTCGGTAACGAACGACATCTCCACGTCGAGTTGCGTGAATTCGGGTTGGCGGTCGGCGCGGAGGTCCTCGTCGCGGAAGCAGCGGACGATCTGGTAGTACTTGTCCATCCCGGAGACCATGAGTATCTGCTTGAACAGTTGCGGGCTTTGGGGAAGGGCGTAGAAGCACGCCTGCTGAAGCCTCGACGGTACGAGGAAGTCGCGTGCTCCTTCGGGTGTGGATTTGGTCAGGAATGGCGTCTCGATTTCGATGAATTCCCGCTCGTCCAGCACCGACCGCATTGCCCGGCAGATACTGTGGCGAAGGCGGATGTTATGCGTCATTTCAGCGCGGCGAAGATCGACGTAGCGATATTTAAGGCGCATATCTTCGGAGACCTTTTCGGTCGAGTCCGGCTCAAACGGGACGGTGTCAGATTTATTCAGCACCGTAAGTTCGCCGGCGACGACTTCGATCTGTCCGGTTGGGAGTTTTGGGTTGACGCGCTCCCGGCCTCTTGGGCGAACCTTACCGGCGACGGAGATTACCCATTCGTTTCGGAGTTGACCGGCCAGATCGTGCAGTTCGGTGTTGTCGGACGGGTCGAAGACGATCTGCGTTATTCCTTCGCGGTCGCGCAGGTCGATGAAGACGATCCCGCCGTGGTCGCGATAACTTCGCACCCACCCGCACAGGCTAACCTGGCTGTCAACATCATCAGATCCCAGCTGTCCGCAATTGTGCGTGCGCTTCAATGCGTTGTCGAACGATTCAGTCATAATATGTTCACCATGCTTTTATTCCAGGCCGCAACGGCCACACAGATTGAGCAGGTTACTCATTTTGCGAAAAAAAGCAATAGACAACCCCTGTCGAAACGTTCGGCGACGTTGTAATATCATGCTTATGTCAAAGGTACAATCAAGCGAGCGGGCGTTACGGGGGGCTTGCGAACCGTTTAATCTGTTCGTGTACGGTACGCTGATGGCCCCGACGGTCTTCCGCGCGGTAACCGGGCGCAGATTGGTAATCAATCCGCGAGAGGCCGACGGGGTCGAAAAATTCCTCGCGCGACATGCCATATTGGCTGCCTATAAAAAAATATCGCCCGACCGGACCTATCTCTACGCCGTACCGGATAAGCAGGGTCGGATTCACGGGTACATCGTCGGGCCAATTCCGGCAGAATACCTTCCGATACTGCGCAAGTATGAAGGGCGAAACTACAGGCAGGCCCGCGTAAAGGTCCTGACGGCCGATGGTAAAGTACCGGCAGTGGCGTTCGTGGGGAACCTGGACCAACTTTCGCACTCGTTCGGATGGGAATTCCGCGACCACCTCAAGCAGGAGGTTCTTCTTCGGGGAAAGATCGAGCAGGCATTGGCGGAAGACGAAAGTCGGCGTCTGAACACCAGAGAGGAACTTTCGCGTCAGGCCCTGTACGAACTGCACGGATTGGCCATTCGCGATCTCGTTCGTCATCATTTCGACGGCGGCGGGATCAGCAATTACGCCATTCGCCAGGCCATTGCCGACGAACCGTTGCGAGAATTCGGTGAGATTCCCACCCGCGCAGGCATCCGAAGACTCGTTCCTAATTACCTGACAATGCTGGTTCGACAGGTAATCTTTAACCAGGTTGAGGACCGCTTTCGTGAGGAATTTCGCTACGACCTGGACCGTGTGCAGATGTCGAATAAATTTTACGAGCGGGCGATTTCCGCCCTGGCAGCACTTCGGACGCTCAACGCCCAGCCGAAACTGATGAACCTGATTACCGGCGATATTTTGGAGGAATTGTCGTTCGGGTCGGACCGGCTTGTCGATTATGTCCGACGGGCGATCCGTTCATCCGAAACTGTTTACGACCCCGCCCGTGCCAGGCAGGAAGTACAATACATTCGTAATCATATGGGCGGCGGCGGCGGGCTACCGCTGGGCGCTGAACTGGAGTTTTCCAATATCGGACATAGCGTCATCGGAAACCCGACCGTTAACGGAAAATGCCGCGACAAGCAATACGACGGATTCCTATATTTCCGCGACTTCGCGCTGGACATACTGACCTGGAAACTCGGCGGGCACCTCGACGACCATCGCACCAAGAGTTCACCACGCCGCCGGCGCGGGTTCTTCGAACTGGCGCTCGGGTCGCTGTCGGTAGAGGCCAATATCTCCAAACCGGTAACAGACGACCCCTGGATGCTGAACCAGTTTATTCACGCGGTGATGGAGTTTTACGACATCTGCCCCCACAGCCTGCATATATCATTGCAGCTGCGTTCACCCAACAAACCGGTAAGCGACAGACCCGTTCCGCTGGGGGTAATGAAGTGCCTTTTTGCGCTGACAAGCAATCTGGTCCGTCGTGACGACGGGCAGGTCGAAATTGCGAGGCTTGGAAGCGGTGAAATCGTCGGTTCAAAGACTGGAATGCACATGCTGTTCAGCGACACCTCTCGTCGCCACAGCGTCGAAGACGATTCCAGATCGCCGGTATCGTCTCCGGGACGGGGGCGATGGGTCCAGCAGTTCAAATTCCTCAGGCTTACGAAGGACATCAACTACGAACCTGTTATCGTCGCGTTAAAAGGTTTGCAGATTCATTTCAAACCGGGAAGTTTCCTGACGGCTTCGCAATACCAGTCAAATCCGGCGCTTCGGGAAATATTTGAGGAACTGATAAGGTGGGGCCGGGCGGTCGAACCGTTGGGAACCGACGAAATGGAGCAACTCCTTTCCGGCGTGTACGACGGGTTGATGCACGAGCGTCGAGGCCGACCCGTCCACAATCCGGCCTACATCACCTATTGTATTTCCGACCTCCGCGCCAGACTGAAAGCATTCAATAAAACCGTCCGCGAATAAAATTGGGGTGTTCCCAATTTTACTTTTCCGCCAGGCGGATGATGCCGTCGAATTCGGCTTGGTTCGGGCCGGCGTCGGACAGTTGGAGGTAGCGTCTGGCGGCGGGGTCGTCGCGTTCAGCCAGGATGGTTTGGAATTGTTCCCGTGCGGTTTGGAAATCGCCGGCGGCATAGAGTTCTACGCCACGGGTGAAATCTTCGGCGAGTTTGCGGAGTTTATCGTCGGCGTTGGCTTTTCGGTCCAACGGCTCCCATACGGATACCGGTTCGGTCTTTCCGACAACGATGATTTTTCCCAAAGGTCTGCCGATGAGTTCGCCTTCAACCGACTTCCAGGCCTCATCATTGACCATAATCCGCGAGCCGAAGAACTTATTTGCCGATTCCAGCCTTGCGGCAAGATTCACCGCGTCGCCGATGGCGGTGTATGCGACCCGCTGTGTCGAACCCATGTTCCCGACGAAGACTTCTCCGGCGGTGATTCCTATCCGGGCAGAAAGTTCGTCGCCTTCGGGGAGGAATTGCTCGTTGTGCAGTTCGCGATTCAGTTCCGGCAGGAATGCCTGGCAGTCAATGGCCGAGAGTATCGCCCGCCTGGCATGGTCGTCCTGCGGTATTGGCGCGCCGAAAAATGCGAAGATACCGTCGCCCTCATACTTGCTGAGCGTCCCGCCGTATCGACCCTGGAGAATATCCCCGACGCGGTCGAGGTATCGGTTCAGCAGTCCGACGGTTCCTTCCGCTCCAAGCCGCTCGGAAATCGTGGTGAACCCCGCCAGGTCGGCGAACAGGCAACTGAGTTGCCTTTTTTGCCCGCCGAGCGAGGCCTGTGTCGGATCCTGAACCAGTTCATCGACCATCGCCGGCGAGAGATACTGCTTGAAAGTGCTGGTTATCTGCCTGCGCTGACGTTGCTCGGTGAGTTGGCGATAGACGGTGATGACGGTAAAGACCAGCAGCATCGTAGCAACCGGTGTAGCCGACACTATCCAGTAATCCCATCCCTTCCATACGCTGGCGTCCACAAAAGCATATCCCACAATCGCCGCCACCAACACAATGGCCGATTCAATCGGCCCACGAGTGGCGGTTACCAAAGCCACCAGCATCCCAGTCAGAATTATCAGTACCGCCGATATCCACCCGGAGGGGGTGTGGACAAATTTTCCCGATAGTATCGTATTGTAAATATTGGCATGCATGTTAACGCCGGGAACACGTCGATGTACCGGTGTAGGAATAAAATCCGCCGCCCCCGTAGCGGACGATCCAATGAAGCATATTTTACCCGAAACTTCCTTGCGCACCCGTTGTATTGAACTGCTTAATTGCCGATGAATTTCCTGCTGTTGTCGTTCGATCTGCCGGATTAATGTTCTCAGAGAGCGGACCTTTTTTTCGGTTTCATCAGGTCGGCCTCCGGCCTCGTCAGCGCCGGCGAGCAGGTCGTCGATAAAGGCGAGCGTTTCCTTGCATCCACGTTCGATTGTCTTGTCCAGGTCGGCTTGTTGTTTCAGCAGGTCGCCGGGTATTTCGGGCACGTTGGTCGGTCTGAACAGCAGGGCCGACTGTCTCGCCTGTCGGGCAAGGTGAATTTTCCTCGATATTTCGGCGTCCTCGACGAAATACTTTCGCATCGCCTTGCCTTCGAAGACGTGGGGGATCAGTACGGACATTTTTTCGCAGGCAATGAAGTAGAGATTTTTATTGTTCCGAAGCGATTCGGTCGCCTGCCAGACCTCTGCAACGGCGAAAGCGGGAATATGCCTGGCGACGGGGTTGTCGGGAGTGTCCTGCGTCCAGTTGATGAGCATGTATCCATTTTCATCTACCGGGATTTCCCTTCGGTATTTTTCGCCGGTAATGACGACCTTTCCGCTTTGGGCGGATATTTCGTATTTTCCGCCGTGCTCTTTCGCCAGTGCTTCAGCGGCAGCGATAAGGGCGAGTTGTCCGAAGACTCCGCTGTCGGTCTTTACCAGCAGCGGGACTCGACGAACGACGCCGTCTTCATCGGGATTGATGGTTACGCATCCGGTGTGAGACATTTCCCTGGCGAACGTAACAAGCGGCGGAATAGCCCGTCCGGTCGGAAGGGTTTCGCTCGAAATCCTCGATTCCGACAGAGCGAATCGCTTCAGGACGTGCAATGCCTGTCGTCGAAGATAGATACGTCTGGCAACGTCAAATTCCCTGCTTCCGGGAATAATTTGCCCCGACAACCTCGCGAGCACCTCTTTCAGCGACCGTTCGGGACGGTCGCGCAGCAGGGCCTCGATTCGCCGGTTATATGCGATCTCCCTTGCGCGAGGTATAGCCTCTTCGACGACCGGAAGGTCGAGATGGAGTTCGGCGGCGATCTCATCGAGCGTAACGACTGGTCGCGTAGCCACAATGTTCGCGATGATTCTCGTAAGGTCTTTACCACGCTGACGGGGCGTCTTCTTGATAATGTCAATGTGCATCGCAAGGAAAAGGTTTGGACTCGCCGACAACGCGGCTGCGAGTTCCACGTCGTCCAGCACCAGTCGCGGCGGCGCATCGGGATTGAAGACCGTTTCCGTATCGGCCATGTATAGATCGGTAAAGCCTTCCTTGACGTAGCGAGGTTCCTGGGGTTCGGGGAGGATGATGTCCAGCACGACGACCTTGGCGCCGCAGGTGTTGAGCGAGTCGATCAGTTGCGCCAGTCGTCGCCGTGGCCAAGGCCAGCGCCCGATTTTGTCCAGCGATTGATCGTCGATGTCTATATGGACGATGTCGTCGCGCGGCGAGAGGGTCGGAAGATTGCGGAAGCGGAAGTCGAGCGCCCACCGTTCAGCCTGCTCGCCCACGCCCGCAAAGTGTGCGGCAGCGACGATGAGCGTCGCCGACAGACCTAGAAGTATCCCTCGAATAATCCGGCCTAGTTTCGGTGAACGGGACGACATGACATGAGTATATTCCGCTACCGACCGGTCCGTCCAGCCTGCTTTGAAATAGTGGTTAGTAGCCGGTAAAAAAAAACAGCAGAAAATGCTCAATGCTGTTTTTTTCTTTTCCTGACCGCTGATTGCTGATTGCTATAAAAACGCGGCGTCCCGATTCCATGGGACGCCGCGATGTTGCAATTCGAATGGTGCTGTTACTGGTTAGTATCCGTCATTCACCGATATTTATGTCCAAACCTCCCACGTGTACGCATGGGGTCGGTTTAGGCGCGGTGATTGTTCTCAGCGGCCTGGGGGTGGAGCGACTGCCGATTTTTTTAGTCAAACTACCTCGTCCCGTAGCGCCATGGTTTACCATGAACTTGATTTCTTTCCTGCTGAGACCACCGGTAACATCCCCAACAACGGGCGTAAACTTCTTTTTGAGTATCTTGATCGACGCCAGAAGTTTATTATTGGTTCCTTCGCCTTTTACCAGGTTCCGGCGGTTACGTCCCTTTTTGACGTTCCATTTCCCAGAGAAGCATTTCATTTCGCTACCGAAGTCGCCGCTGTATGCAACCCAGAGTTTGCTTCCTCTTGCAGCGGCGGTGGCTGTGGGCATAACAACCCGGAAGTTGTTGGGTCCGGCTGCTTTTTTCACAGTCGGTCGCATCGAACCATACTTCAGACCCAGGGTCGTCTTGGTAACTTTCCCTTCCTTGCGAAACTCCTTGATGCCCATCTTCGTCGCCCGTTCGATGGTTACGACCGAGTTGTCGGCGAAGGTCAGCACTACCTTCGTGCGAAAACCGGTGCAGATGATGGTCATTTCATCCAGTTTGTCGCCGATTTTCAGGGCCACCCATTTCTTATCGTCTTTACCCACCACAAGACGGCGGGCGGTGCCTGAAACCTCTTTGACAGTAACGACCATCGGTTTGACCTGGTCGTCCACTTTGGGTTTGGGCGCGGCTTTTTTTTCCGGGGTTTTGTCCTTTTGCGCAAAACTCGCGCCGGTGAGAACCATCACGACCATACCAATCAGACATGCGCGCAGATAGATATTCATTACTCCTGACCTCCTTCACGGGCCGAAGAGCCGACTACGTCTCCTGTCTGGCGGAACTCATCAATCCGCCCCAGAATAGCCAGATACTCCATTCCTGTAACTGTATTATAGGTTATGCCCTGGCTTAAGAGGCCTCTATATTGTAATTCTTTTAAGCAATATCTTTGGGACGGTCCAGTCAAAATCAGCGTCAAACCGCCCTTGAGACCACAGGCCTGATAGGTCATATAGGCGACTTTTCCTTTAGTTATGGGTCTGTCGGCCTGAAAATCCCAGTTCGGAGAGATAATTTTTCGCTTCTGTAGTACGGTAACGGTCTCGGCGAAGGTCGCTTTGTGCGGCTCATCCAGGACCAATAGTATCCCTTTTAACGCCTCTGCCTCCGAAACCGTCGGCATAGAGGAGATACTGTCGAGGTAGGTTGCGGAATCGACAGGGACTGATTTTACGTCCCCGCCCCGGACCTGCGGTCGGTTATCTGTGGCTTGGCATGAAGTCATCACCAGAACAGTTACCGATAGAAAGAATATAAAAGTTCGGTTCATTTTCGGTAATCCTCAGAAACTATATGTCAGACCAGTGTACAGGAAGTGGCGCGAGTGGTCGTTTTGGAACGCTGCGCCCGGAAAGAACAGACCATAACGGATTGTGAATGACACGTCCGAAGTTAATCGCCAGTTGACATAGGTGTCCCATTCCCATCCGACCCAGCTGGACGAAGCCGCTCCCTGTGTATCGGAGATTGCCCCGCCGCGAGCGTCCTTGGTGTAGAAGAAGGCCGTGGTTCCGACTTCCATTTTGCGGAACAGTTCAATATCCTCCAGCGGAATCGCACTGCAATCCAGTCGGAAAATATGGAGGTTGCTTATCGCCGGTGCGAATGCCAGACCGGTATCGCGGTATCCGAAGGCGTTGAACGCTTTGTCGCGGGTTCCGGGCTGATTACCGCCGATTGTTGAGGTGCTGCTGGTGCGACGGTCGAGGTCTCCGCTTCCCCAGAGATATTCAAACGCGACACGGGGTTTTCGCTTTACCGGAAAGAGATACTCCAGCAGCAAGTCGATGGCCATGGCGTCGATTTTTTCCTGCGAGTTGACGCCTTCGGGGTAGGAATGTCCTGATTCGAAAACTATCTCCGCTTCGTATCGGAGGTTCGGGAGCGGCTCGACGCTGCCTCTGCTTCCCATACCGAAATATCGACTGTCGTAGGAATACTCCTGGTTATCGACGTATCCACGAACATCGGTATGGTCGTTGGTCCAGAGGTAGTAGGCGTACGGCTCATGGCGGTCGAAGCCGGAATACTTCACCTCGATACCATAGAAGCAGCGATCCATGTGTTCGCTGACGGAGGGTGAATCGTCGATGTTGTAGGTATCATGGACAATTGTCTGTCCCAGCAAACCTTCGACCGTCAGGTCGCCGACTCTTCCGGTCAGTTTTACCGCGTCCAGCGTCATCGCCAGGACCAGGCTTGAACCAATCTCGTAAAAATCGCGACCAACCTGAATTGTGAATCCTGCCGGGGGGTCCTGTCCCGTCTGGTTGCGGATCAGGCGATCGTAATCGAAACGGTACCACGCCCGCTCGACGTCGGGCTTGTTGAAATCGTCGCCGGAATCGCCGTCGGGGTTGTCGCCGCTGTTCCAATCGTCATATCCCATCTTGCCGCGGAAATAAAACGTATGTACACCGGCTACGGTATAGTTCGCCCAAAGCCTCAATTCGTACTGCCGAAGCGTCCGTTCCTTTCGGGCAGCGGCGTCCTCGAAATCGAAGAAGGCGAAACTGAACCATCCGCCGGCGTCCAGACCCATCTGCCTGGCTGTCGCCTGCTGCTTGTCCAACTCGACCCGCAACTGCTCGCCGTACACGCGCCGACCACGCTCGATAGGCTCCTGAGCGGATGCTCTGCAGACCAGAACCGACACTACCACCAAGGATAACAATATACAGTTAAGACCAAGCCGATTTTTGTGCATAATGTTCTCACTATTAACCGGTTAATGTCAGGAAACACCGAAACCGCCGATACACTACCGGCGCAAAGCCCGATCCGCAATAAAAAAAACCTCAAGACCGTCCTGTGGTGTGCCGGCGCTCACTCTCCTTCGCTCCACAATGCGATCCTGCGAACCGCTCCGGTTGAAGGCGCCACTCTGCATTACTATTACCCGGACAGAATACTATCCGCGAGATGTCCCCAATCAACCAACTCGTGTTGCGGATTTATTTTCCCTGTGATTCCGGCGGGATTTCTTCAGGCCCGAGGATAGTGTCCGGCGGGGCAGTGTGGACTGTGAACGCCTGGGTCTTGGCGAGCATCAGGCGATGTTTGTCGCTTTTGACGGCCAGGACGCGGAGTCGGCAGAGTTTGGAGTTGATCTGCGGAACGGCCCACCTGATAGGATCTCCGCTCTGGAGGTTCTCTGCTACGGTTCTCCAGGATCGCCCGTTATTCGCGGAGAATTGCAGGATGACATTTTTGTATTTTTCTACACCGTCGGGAAGCCACTTGAGCATCCGCGAAGTTCCGCCTCTAATCAGCGCCCCGGGCTGGGGCCAACCCGGTTTTTCTCCGGGCTGCGCGACGAGTTCCCATGGACTGACCGGCCTGATGATCGGTCGGGTTACCTGAAGCGGTGGTCCGTCCACGTGGAGAATTTCCGAGAACGCGAAGTTGACGTTACCGGCTTTGTCGGTCGCTTCGATGCGGAATCGCATCCTTCCGCCGCCTCGCCCCTGTCGTCCGGCGGCTTCAGGCGGAACCGAAACTTTCATCGCGCCGGTGGCAGGAAGACTCAGCGGGAACCTGGTCCAAACGGCGTTTTCCGGGAACGTTCCGACCGTCGTAGCCATGCGCACGCTGTCGGTAACCAGGTTGGCGTCGCGGACGCACCATCTGACCTCAACCATATCGCCGACGGGATAGATATGAGGAATCTCGTTACCTTTCTTGTCCTTCTCTGTGGCAGGCGGTTCGAGCGAGATATCAATCGCCGGTCTGGTCGTATCGACGACATAGATTCGATGCGGCGTTCCGGGCGAAGCCGCTGCGACGCCCTGGCCGGGACCTACGAAGCGGGCCCAGTATGAACCGTCGGTCTCGGCATGGAAGAGGAAGTGTGTCTGCTCGACGCCGAAATATCCCGCGCGATCCCAGTTCTCGCCGGCGCTGGTGGAGTACCATATCGCCAGACGGGGCACACCGGGGACCTGGTAACCAGACGAGTGTTTTACGAAGAACTGTTGGCTGTTGGTGTAATAGACCGGTATGCCCTCGCCGACGACCTCGGCAACCGGAAGGTCCTCGCTGGGACGATAGTAGTATGGTTTGTCGTAAGTCCAGGACGGATAATCGGTTTGAGGATCCCAATCGGGATTTTCATCCTGTACCTCGCAGCCGGTAACAAACATCGCCATGACCAACGCCAGTAAACATATATTCGTGCGCATAATTCCAGCCCTCAATAGTGCGGGTTCAAACTATAGTGCGGGTTCAAACTATCACATATTCTATTTACTAATGGTATCGACGCAAGAATATATTTCCATAAGCGTTCTTGGAAGAACAATTTCTCGACATTTTCGATTTTATGGTTATAATCTTTTGACGTTTGATTTTAAGTTCTCGTAAAGTCGGTCCGGTTTCGATATAATTCCGGTGCAATAAGTAACAATTACAGGAAGCCGCATGAGCAAACCAAGACGAAGAAGGAAAATAGGTTCCAAGAAACGCCGCGAACGTCGTAACCGTCGAAAGAAGCGATAAGGGCTAACAGAAAGCGTTCAGCCATCAGCGTTCAGCGAAAGATAAAAAAATGCTGAACGCTGACTGCTGATGGCTGATTGCTGTAAATCAGTTCCATATCCCTGCGATCTCCGTCGAGCAGTCTGGGCATCGGGTTCCAACGAGGCGGATTTCCGCGACGCGAAAACCGCTGCGCCGAATCAGCACTGCCCCGCAGTTTGGGCAGAGGGTGTTTTCGTGTTCGCCGGACGGGACATTCCCGCAGTAGATATAGTTTAATCCCGCTTCCTGTCCAATCCGAATTGCCGCTTCGAGAGTCTCCATCGGAGTCGTCGGCGTGTCGGTCATTTGGTAATCGCCGTGGAATCGGCTGACGTGCCAGGGGACATCGACGCCCAACTCACCGGCGATGAAACCGGCAATATCAGCCAGTTCGTCCTCCGAGTCGTTCATTCCCGGAACCACCAGTGTTGTTACTTCGACCCATATGCCGGCTGACACCAGTTCTTTCAGGCATGTCAGCACCGGATTGAGGCGTCCCTTCATCACTCGCTGATAGGTCTCGTCGCGGAAGGCTTTTAAATCGACATTGATGGCGTCAAGGTACGGGGCGATGGTCTGCACTGCTTCGGGCGTCATAAATCCGTTGGAGACGAAACAATTTTTGATACCCGTTTCGTGGGCGAGTTTGGATGTATCGTAGCACAACTCGAAAAAGACGGTCGGCTCGGTGTAGGTGTAACTGATGGACTCACAATCGTTGCGTTTGGCTGTAGCGACGAGGTTGGCCGGTGGGATTGACTCGCCTGCGAGGATTTTTCCCGTCCGCGGCGCCTGGGAAATCTGCCAGTTCTGACAGAATGAGCATTGGAAGTTGCATCCTGCGGCCGCTATCGACAGGCTCGTCGAACCGGGCAGGAAATGGAACAGCGGCTTCTTCTCAATCGGGTCGATGTTGACGGCCACCAGGGCGTCGTAATTCAACGAGATAAGTTTTCCGTCGATATTTTTTCGTACGCGGCAGATGCCGGTTTTTCCGGGTTTGATGAGACACTTATGTCCGCAAAGCCGGCAGCGGACGTTGCCGTCGCCGACGGATTCATAAAGCATCGCTTCGTGACCTTCGCTTTCGGTCATCGGTAGATTCTCATTCCGGGTGCCGGGGGGGGGGGGGGGGGGGGGGGGGGGGGGGGGGGGGGG
>JAUWNJ010000049.1 GCA_030612725.1 Planctomycetales bacterium | reverse complement strand
TCAGATGCTCATCATTTTTGCCGCTACAACTGCATCCTGATGTAGCAAGAATAAATACTACCACCAACATTCCGACGCGTCGGAATATAGTATCAATAATTCGCATGAGGTGCTCTCCTTACTGAGCGTGATTACGGCTTTCAAGACTAAAATTCTCTATTCCTTCAACGGTCGTATATGGAATGAACCAAAGGAATTTCCTGTGCTTGATTAAGGGGACGGTGATTAAGGGGACGGAGCACTTAATTATCCTTTCTTTCATTTTCGCTTCTTGATTTTGGGGCCTGGTTTTCTTTTTGTCAAGATTCGTCCCGGCAAGGCTTCCAGAATTAAGTGCTCCGTCCCCACAACAGAAATAACTTTGCATCCTCGGTGTCGAGGCATACAATCGCAGGGCAGGGGCGAGAGTAGCGGAGCCGTACCTTCTATGCCTGATATACACGTACTGTCTAAACACCTGGTCAACAAGATTGCCGCCGGCGAGGTCGTTGAACGCCCAGCCAGCGTAGTCAAGGAACTGGTCGAAAACGCCCTGGATGCCGGAGCGTCGGCTATCGATATCGTCGTCGAGGACGGTGGCAGGCGATTAATCTCCGTCCGCGATAACGGTTCCGGAATGAGTGAGCGGGACCTCGCCCTCGCTTTTGCGCCTCACGCCACCAGCAAAATCATCGAGGATGCGGACCTGTTCAATATCCGCACGATGGGTTTCCGAGGTGAAGCGTTAGCGTCGATATCGGCAGTGTCGCACGTTCAGGCAGTTACCCGTCGCCGGGATTCGGCCGAGCAGGTTGGCTACGAAATTCGCGCCGAAGGCGAAACTATCAGCCCCGTCCGCCCGACGCCCGCCTCAACCGGCGGAACCACAATCACGATTCGCGACCTGTTCTTCAACACGCCGGGCCGGAGGAAGTTCATGCGAACGGCCAATACGGAATTTGGGCATATCGTCGCACAGTTGGTCCGGCTGTCGCTTCCGAACTGCAACGTCGCGTTCAGCCTGACGCACAACGGCAAGGCTGTGCATAGTCTTGGGGCAAATCAAAGTCTCCGCCAACGGGCAGGCGAACTGCTCGGCGAAGAACTGTCCCAATCGTTCCTCGAACTCGACCGTGACGAACGCGGAGTCAAAATCACAGGCCTGATTTCCCCGCCCCATCAGTCCCGAACCTCAACGCGGTGGCAGTACTTCTTCGTCAACGGGCGATACGTCCGCGACCGGACCCTTTCGCACGCTTTGCGGGAGGCGTATCGAGGCCTGATTGAACCGGCCAGGGCTCCGGCAGCCATACTGTTCCTGGAAGTGGACCCGTCCGAAATCGACGTCAACGTGCATCCGACGAAGATTGAAATACGTTTCAGCAATGGCCAGACCATTCACTCCCAATTGTTGGCGGTCCTGCGTGAAACGCTCAACAATGCCGACGTTACAGCGGCATTGGATATTGACCGGGCCGAGGTGTCTGATAGCGGTGGTGCGGACGCCGGTCGTCGCGAGGGGTTGAAACAGGCGTTGGCTGACTTTTTCAAATCCACCCCGCCAACGGGACAAACCGAAGCGCCCGTCGGGCGAATGGGGCAATACGCCGCCGGGGATTTTCGCCGTACGCCCGCAGCCTCATATGGATACGCCGGAACCCAAACCCTGCCGCAGACGACGACGCAGGTCGCAGAGGTCTTGCCGGCGCCGGACCGACTCCCAATCCATGCGTTGCAGGTGCATAATTCCTACATCGTAACGACCACCGAGACAGGCCTGGAGATTATCGACCAGCACGCACTGCACGAACGGATCATATTCGACGAACTCAAGACGCGAATATCTTCAGGCCACCTGGCGTCGCAGCGGTTGCTGATTCCCGAAACCGTCGAACTTGCCCAGGCCGACAAGACCATCCTGTCGGAACGGGCCGATATGCTGGAACGGTTCGGGCTGGAGGTTACCGATTTTGGTCCTGGGAGCGTTGCGGTTCACGCTCTTCCGAGTCTGCTTGTTGAGAGGAATGTCCCCGCAGCCGAGTTTGTGCGCGACCTGCTGGAAACATTGGCAGAAAACGCCTCTGCCGGCGGCGACGAACTGCTCGATAAGATACTGGCGACGATGGCGTGCAAAGCGGCAATCAAAGCCGGCGAAAACCTCACGCCCGAGGAGATTGACTCGCTCCTCGCAAGGCGAACAAAATCCGCTTCCTGTCCCCATGGCCGACCCACAACGCTGACGTTGACGCTGGCGGAACTGGAAAAACAATTCAAACGGACATGAAATTTACTGATACTGTTTGCCTGGTTTCTGGAAAATGAAAATGGTCCTGATATAATCGTCATCGTGTTATGGTTGTGTATAAACTAATATGGAGATAATGATTGAAGTTGCCGGGTTTGCATGCTGCGGTGGTTCCTAAGGAAAAAATCAATGGGTATCTGCTGTCGTTGTCGCATCCGTCGGGGCGAACCAAAGCAGCATTCTTTTCTCGGTTTGGTTTTACGTCGGATTCATGGCGGGTATTAGAAAAGTCGCTAACGCGTCATGCAGCCGACCATGATGTCTCAACAACAGAGGAATCTGACTTTGGAATAAAGTATATTGTTGAAGGTGAATTAAGAACACCTGATGGCAGAAATCCGATTGTTCGAGTGGTTTGGTTTATTGCGCGGGGCCAAACTACGCCACACTTGGTTACGGCGTATCCATGTGAGCAGAGGTCGTGATGATAGAAGAACTTGATATGATCATTTTGGATGAGGACCTGCCTGATCGAGGTTTAATGGCGGGGGATATTGGCACTGTAGTCCTTGTGCATCAGGACGGAGCGGGATATGAAGTTGAGTTTGCCGCACTAGATGGTGAAACAGTGGCGGTGGTTACTCTTGTTTCCAGACAAGTCCGCACTGTTGCCAGACACGAGATTGCTCACGCCAGAATGGTTGCCGGCTAGGATTATAAACAACGACTGTAATCCAACACGAAAGGGACGGATTATGAAACGCTTGATACTGACCTTCTGTAGCGCACTGACTGTTTGTGCCGTTCTTACCGGATGTTCTATCGATCAGCATGCAAAGATGCTGATTCAGCAGGATACGGGTCACGGAAAGCGGCAATACTGGGTGCTGCCGCAAGCCGAAAAAATGGTCAAAAGCGGGACAATCTCCGCCGCCAGGCTGTACACCATGCCCGACGGGATAAAGATCGACCTGTGGGTTTATAAGGCTTCGACGAAGACCAAAGGAGCCGGAACCGTGCTCTTCCTGCACGACGTGGGCGACAGCAAGGTTACTTATATGAGAGTGGCGAGGAAGTTGGCGAAGAAGGGTTTTGACGTAGTGTTGACGGACCTACGCGCCCATGGCCGGAGTTCGGGGAAAATAACAACCTTCGGCGCATTGGAGAAGTATGACCAGAAACGCACCATCGAGAAACTGTACAAGGAAAAACTCGTCTCCGAGCCGTTGTACGTTTTCGGCTTCGGCCTGGGCGGGGCGGTGGCGATACAGTATGCCGCGATTGACCCGCGCGTCCGGGGCGTTATGGCAATGGCGCCGTACTGCGATATAGAGTCCATTTGTCGGAAGGCTTTCCCGCTGCTGGGCGATGAGGATATTCAGAAGACACTTGTCCGCGCCGGCGAAATGGGAAAGTTCGACCCAGCCGATGCCTCCGCCCTGAAGGCGATTGCAACGGTCAGATGCCCCGTCCTGCTCGTACACGGGAAATTCGATATGACCGTTCCTTACGCACACAGCGAAGCCCTCTTAGCAGCAGCGGGCGGACCAAAGGAACTCGACTCCCAGCCGCTATTGAATCACATCAGCATACATTTCAATCGATGGGACGAAATGGTCAAGGGAATCGAGAAGATCGCTTCGGGACAAGTGGGAAAGACGGACAAATGATGTCGGGACGGTTGAAGCGCACATCCTGGGCAACGGGTCCTTATCGTGTTTGGTATTAGAGAGGCATTGTCCGTCCTGGACCGTCCGTGCCACAAGCGCGATCGTCATTGAATGGTCCCGGCAAGGCGGGCCTGGTGGTAGGCGAGTCGCTGTTGCGGCGTCATCCTGGTAAAGTCCGGCAGGCCGTCGGGTTTGGTTGGCCAGGATATGTCGGTATCTGACGGTGGGGCGGTAGAGGCCTCGACAGCGGTGGATTTTGCAGGCGTGCGAGGGATGCTTACGGTCCTTCCCGACCCGCCATAACTCGCTATGCCGCTGGTCAGTTGCATGTCTTCTTCCAGCGTCCTGTGCGGGCGAATACCCAATCCAGCCAGCACCCCGTGGTATGCCTTCGTCGCTTCTTCAGGGGCGATTTCACCGTCGGCGATCCAGCGCAGGAACTGGATGAATGAAAGTTGATGTTCGGCATTGTTAATCTTCCTGCCGAAAAGAGCGGCCCGTGCGCCGTGCGCCTTTGCTTCAGCGAGGAGTTTGAAAGCGTCGTAAGTCGTCCCTGCCGAGCCGCCGAGAATGCCCGGTACGAGGTGCGGGTCGTACTTGGCGAGTTCTTCCATCGCCGCTGGTCCCTGGTAGGGGATTTTCAGGAACAGCGGCCTGGCCGACGACGGAACGCCGGCAAGTGCGCGGGCGATCATATCGTTGAGAAAACCGCCCAATTGCTCTTGCGGTATGGGGTTGACCATCGCGTTTGGTGTAAAAATCTCCAGGAAATGGCGAAAGCCCCTCTGCTCGGACTCAATGCGAAAGGCCTTGTACGCCTCCAGCATCTCGCGGTCCAGGTTGACGTCGTTGTTGAATGTCATGCTGAACAGGCCGAGGTTCGCGCCGAGGCACCGGTCGGCGATATCACAGCCGACCTGTCCGCACTGTGCGTGTTCCAGCAGGGCGGTGCGGAAAGGCCTGGCCGGAACCTGCGGATAGGACGCCCCGCGAGCGACGTGGATGTCGGTGGTGTCGTTTGCGCGGATGGCGGGCGTTACGTCCGAGCCGTCGAAGATACGCTCGCGGATCGTCAGTATCTCGTTGGACGAGACCGACATGAGCATAATGTCAAGCAGTCCCTGGCGGACGTTTTGGCGGATGTGTTCACGGTAATCGGCCAGCGAGCGGAATTGACCGTCGGCGTGTTCGGGGCTTTTGCCAGGCGCGGCGATACCGAAGGCCATGTCCGCGTCCTTGGCGTCGGCGAGGATGAATGCGTTGGAATTCGGGTCCGAATGAATCTCCGCGAGTTTTTTATCCAGCGATTTCATAGTTAGCACTCAGCAATTAGCGTTCCACGTAGTGGTGCTACGCACAGCAATCAGCAATCAGCATTCAGCGTTCTTCCTTATCTTTTGCTGATCACTGACTGCTCGTTACGATTTTATCCGTTATAACCTGTACGAGTCGTTCGATTTCATCTTCCATTGCCCGCCTGCGAACGGTTTCGGAACTGGAGCCAAGCCCTTCGGGGCTGGGTATGTTCCTTCCGGCGACTGTGGCGGGGACGGCGCCGACCGATACCGGCGTCGGCTGGGGCTGACCCGCCTGCGAGGGCGTTCCGGCGATACCGTTACCGTGGCCATGACCGTCGGCGTCGGGCGTGTGCTGTGGGATGGCGACCGTCGAAAAACCACGCAGAAATTCATCGCTGCCAGCCAGTACGCACGCCTCCGGATTGGTTTCATGCGTTTGCAGACATTCAAGCCGGGGATCGGAAATGCCCATCCCCTCCTTTATATCGAGCAACTCGCGGACCTTGGTTTCGGGCAACGAGCGAATCTTGCCGATCTGTTTGGACAACAACAGGATATTGCAGTACATATCCAGCGTTTCGATGTGGAAATATGCCTGCTGGAGGTCCTTGTCGCAGGTTACCACTCCGTGATTGGCGAGGATGATCGTGTTTGCGTTGTTTTTCAGGTGCGGCAGGATGGTCTCAGCCATGTTTTTGCTGCCGGGGGTGTCGTATGCCGCTATCGGCACCTGGCCGATGAATATTTCCACCTCCGGAAGTATTCCTGACGGTAAGTCCACTCCGGCGACCGCAAAGGCAGTCGCATGGGGAGGATGGGCATGGCAGACGGCGTTTATTTTCGGTATCTCGTGGTAAATTTCCAGGTGCAGCAGTATTTCGGAGGTTCTCGGTTTAGGCCCCGCCAGTTGTTTGCCCTTATCGTCCACCGTCGCGATGTCGGCGGGTTTCAGGAAGCCTTTGGATACGCCGGTCGGCGTGCAGAGGAATCGCCCATCGCCGAGGCGGAAAGATATATTTCCGTCATTGGCAGCCACGAAGCCGTGATCGTACATTCGCTTGCCGATGTCGCATATCTGCTGCTTGATTTTCCATTCGTTAACCATCATTTATCCCCTACCCTGAGAACGGGTCGAAAGTTGACGGTGTCCAGAATGCATGCGTTATAGGCGTCGTATGGGACTTTCGCAGGCCAGAATGGTGCGGTGGCTTCGCGTCCCTCGACCAGTCCGACCATGTTGCCGACGCCCGCGCCCAGGCAGTCGTACATAACGAGCGTCTCGTCGTTGCCTTCATTGGCGCCCGCGAGCGTGCCGCGATTGCAGGTCCGGACAATCAGGAAACTGCCCGGAACGACCTCGCTCATCGCCTTGTTCATCGTTACATTGCCTATGACCCTGGCGATACGCATTTATGACCTTTCCTCCCTTCCAATCGCTTCCAGAAGATCGCCGGAAGAAACGCCGGCGCGATTGTTTGTAAATACTCGGATCATCGTGCACATCTCGTGGAACGTCGAGAAGGCATGTTCGAGTATCAGGACGTTCGCGCCGAAGTGGCGAATACCGGCCTGGACGCTTCCGACCCGCGTGCCCTGGACGGCGCGGATGCCGTCAATCTTGTTGACCAGAACCATCGCATCGGCTGCGTATGGCAGAACCGCCACGCCTGTTGCCAATCCGCCCGAAGCGACATCCCGGCACATCGATCGAAGATTTTCCATCCAGCAGGACGACTGGTCGAACCGCGAAAAACCAATTCCGTTGTTTGAAAGCGAGTCGGTAACGCTGCGGACCTTTTCGCCGGGACGGTCGATAACAAGCCCGATTGTAATTGCGGGTGCCATGCTTTCACCCGAAGCAGAGCGAAGGGTGTAAGCATGTCCGGGCGTTTCTTGTGAAGGCATGGCGCCTTCCGCCGGTTGCGGTTCCGGCGCGGAGGCCTTGCTGATTATAAGGTTCTTCGCTTCGACCAGGTCGGCGGCGGCGGGCGTGAGAAACTCATTGTGCGACAACTCGATTACCCCGCCATTTGTACCGGATAATCGTTGCCGTAAGTCATCGACAGTGATGAAAACCTTCGATACCGAACGGGTTTCCAAAGCCGACGGATTGCTATCCGTCGGTTCTTGTGTCTTCGGTAGCGGGGTTTCGGGTTGCGTCGTATCCCCTTGCCGCCCAAGGGCTTCTATTACCTGCTCGGTAATCTTATTGACCAGTTCGGTATCCACTCGTTTTATTCCTGGTGATCGACAATTCCAATGACAGCCCAACGGACGGGCGAGTTGGTGTCGCCGACCATTTCGCGCGCGCCTTTACCGTCGTTGCTGATGAGAACCTTGCTGCCATGGCCTGCGCCGAGCGAGTCAATCGCCAGGAGCGGGTCGCCGTCGGGCTTACCGGCCAAATCAATCGGCTGGACCACCAGCAGACGCCATCCCTGCATCGATGGATGCTTGATCGTCGAAACCGCGTTTCCTTCTACCATTGCTATGAACATGCTTTTGGCTCGTTAAATAATCCTAAGGTTATCGACCATTGTGCATCGTCGTAGCCGCGTGAAGGTCATCGGCGTTACGACGCCTTCGCCGGTGGCGCAGGCGATGGAGAAGTTTCCATAGCCTTCCCCGCCGGCGCCGTTGCCTGCCGCCGACGGGCCGTTCTTTACATAGAGCGTAGTGTCCATCGCCTTGCCCATGTAGGTCATGTTGCCCACCAACTTCGAGTGGATAATCGCCGTGTGCCCGAAGCCATGCTCTGCCTGGCGGGCGTACTCGACTGCCTGCTCGAAACTTTCGCATCGCACGAACGGAAGGATCGGCATCATCTGCTCTGCCTGGACGAACGGGTTGTCCGAACCGGTCTCGCCGAAGAGCAATCGACAATCCGGCGGGATGCTCACGCCGATCTGCTGGGCGATTATTTGCGGCTCGGCCCCGACAAATTTCTTATTGGCGACCGGATGCCCGCCGTTTTTGCCCGGATCAATGCAGATTTTCGCCAGTTCGTCCATTTGTCGGTTGGTGAGGCGAAACGCCCCTGCCCGCGCCATCGCGCCGGTCATCGCGTCGAATACCTCGGCTACGACGAACACCTCCTTCTCTGCCAGGCACAGGAGGTTGTTGTCGTAGGATGCGCCTTCGATGATGCATCGGGCGGCGTTGTCCAGGTCGGCCGACGCATCGACGACGACCGGCGGATTTCCTGGTCCGGCGCAAATGGCGCGTTTACCGCTCTTCTGCGCCGCCGATACAACGCCAGTCCCGCCGGTTACCGCCAGCAGGCGAATGTCCTGATGTTTAAATATCTCGCCGGCGCTTTCCAGTGTCGGAGTGGTGATGACGCAGATAAGATTGTCGATGCCGAGTTTTTCGTAAATCGCCTGGTTGAAGAGTTTTGCGCCGTAGGCTGCGATCTTTTTACCGCCTGGATGCGGATTTACCACCAGCGAATTACCGGCTGCGATCATGTTGACGGCGTTAATCGCCAGCGTCGGAAGCGAGTGCGTTACCGGCGTGATGACGCCGATGACACCCCACGGGGCGTGCTCTTCCAGCGTGATTCCGTGGTCGCCGCTGAAACATTCCGTCCGCAGACCATCGACGCCGACAGCGGCCTCGGCGGCCATGATCAGTTTTTCGGCCTTGTGAGATTTGTGACCGAGGCGAGTTTCCTCGTATTCCATTTCGCCCAGTTTGTCAGCCTGGTTTATGCAGATTTTGCGGATCAGGTCGCAGGCGATTTCCCTCTGCGCCAGCGACCGCCGCAGGAGCGCACGCTGGGCGGTTTTGGCGGCTTCGACGGCTTCGTTGACGTCAGTGAACTGCCCGAAGCGATTGTCCCGACCCGCTACCGGCGCAAACGTTGCCGAGGGCGATGTAACCGGCGACGGGGCGCTCGCTCCCGGTGTCGGCGGAATGTCAGCGCCCCAACCGGTCTGAACGTGATCCAACACCTTCCGAACCATGTCGCTAACTAATTGTTCGTCAATCTGTGTCATGGCCTCGATACCTCAATCAGTCCACGGATTACACTGATTGCTCGGATTTTGGAAATCCGCAATCCGCAATCCGCAATCATTTCTCATACACCACGCCGTCGGGGACGTTGACCGAGTCGATGATTCCGATGATCACGCAATCGACCGGCGCGTCGGAAGTCGTATCCGTCATCCGCGCGCTGGAGCCTTGCGTAACCATCACTATCTCGCCTGCGCCGGCCCCGACCGAATCAACGGCTACGAACGACCGGCCTGTCGGTGCGAAAGTCTTGTCGGCCTCATTGACGCACAGCGGCTCGATAATCAGCAGTTTCGTACCGGTCATCTTCGCAACCTTCTGCGTGGTTACGACGTTGCCTGTAACCTTTGCAATGAACATTGCTGTCTCCCTTCAAAAGCGGGTGGCGGGGGGGGGGGGGGGGGGGGGGGGGGGGGGGGGGGGGGGGGGGGGGGGGGGGGGGG
>JAUWNJ010000025.1 GCA_030612725.1 Planctomycetales bacterium | reverse complement strand
TCAGATGCTCATCATTTTTGCCGCTACAACTGCATCCTGATGTAGCAAGAATAAATACTACCACCAACATTCCGACGCGTCGGAATATAGTATCAATAATTCGCATGAGGTGCTCTCCTTACTGAGCGTGATTACGGCTTTGAATTAAGGTGAATTAAGGGGACGGAGCACTTAATTATCTTTTCTGGTGGACAATCTTCCCGCCGACCATTGTCATCTGCACGTCGAAATCCCGGCCTAGTATCACAATGTCGGCGTCGCTTCCGGGGAGGATGTTCCCCTTGCGGTGGTTCACACCCAAAACCTTGGCAGGGATAACGCTGGCCATTTTGAGAGCATCCTCCAAAGGAACCATCCCTGTGGCAACCATATTCCCGACTGCCCGGTTGAGCGTAAGGACACTTCCGGCGATAGTACCGTCCGGCAGTTTGGCTACACCGTCATCCACGATTACCTTTCTCCCGTCGGCTAGGAAACGCTTCCCTCGCAAGCCGGTGATTCTCAAGGCGTCGGTAATCAGGCATATCTTGTCGGCAGGCTTGGCAAGGAGCAGGAGTTTGACCACGACAGGGTGAACGTGGTGCATATCTGCGATGAGTTCCACGGTAATCTCCGGATTGGTCAGTACCGTGCCCATCACGCCGGGATCGCGGTGATGCGTTCGACGCAGAGCGTTGAATACGTGGGTAACGTGATTGATGCCGGCGTTTATCCCAACCGACATCTCTTCGTGGGAGGCATCGGAATGCCCCACCGCCACCCGAATTCCCCTGTTGCGACATTCCCGGATAAACTCAATAGCGCCGGGGATTTCCGGAGCCACCGATATAAGACGAATACCGTTATTTGAGGCTTCTATCAGGCTGTGAAGTTCTTCGAGCGAGGCGGGACGGAGGTCTTTCTCCCGAAGTGCGCCTTTTCTCCGAGGGTTCAGGAATGGCCCTTCGAGATGCACGCCCAATACCTCGGCCCCTTTGCTCGGCGATTCGGTTGCCCGACGGACGGTGGCTACGCGACGGATCATCCCGGACTCACTGGCTGGGTATATTGTCGGGAGGAAGGATGTTGTTCCGAATCTAACCAGGGTCGAAGCCATTTTTCGGATAGACTCAACTTTGCAATCGCTGGTGTCGCCGCCGCCGGCTCCGTGAATGTGCAGATCAATGAACCCCGGAGCGACAATCATCCCCCTCGCATCGACCACCAAAGCCCCCTTCAGAAGCCGGGCGCTCGGCGAACCTACCTCCACAGCCTCGATCTTCCCATCCTGAACCACGACCACGCCACGTCGAATCACCATCCGCGAGGTATAGACCTCGCCGTTCACGATGGCGATGCGGCTGGCGGATTTGGATTTGGGACGGAGCACCTGAATTACCTCAATAAAGTCAACGTACCGTGCTGCTATTCTAGCGAGACTTTCCTGCCGTCGCAATCGCACCTTACAAAACCGGGAACATAGGGGTTGTTGAAAAAGCCGTAACACGGGCGTCTCGCCCGTGAGGAACCGTGAAAAACGCTGCGGTTTCCGGTAAAATCAGCACGGGCGAGACGCCCGTGTTACTCATCAGCGGACTTTTTCAACAACCCCACATAATTAATTTTTCCTTCTCGATTGGCCTGACGGTCAGGCGAATCGTACATTTCTATTGGTCGGGGCCGAAATCGGTTTCGCACCGAAAAAATGTCCGCTTCCACGCGGTTCACGCTGCCGCGCAAAGACGCGTTAGGATTCAGGGCGAATTTTGTATAGGTTCCCAGGAGAACCGCGTAATGAAACATATATTATCAATACTTCTTATTTCTCTGTTTTTCCTGCCGCTTTCATCGACCCCCGCCGGCATCAACGACTCGACCATCTCATCCGGCGAAAATCCGTCCGTTCAAGTCGATCCGGCATCCGACGACTCCAACTGCTCATTCGCCCAGACTTCCGTGCCCGAACCCGGCGTACTGACCCTGCTGATTATCGGTGGTATCGGCGTCCTCACCCGCCACGCACGCCGCCGTTCACGATAGATGACTTCCCAAAAACCTGCACAGACGTACACCTTCGCTCACGAAGACGCCGGTACCGACCCACCGGCGTCTTCCATTTAACCACCACTTGTCGCTACAATATCCCGACACGACACATGGGAAAGGACCAAAATAATGATCGGACAAGGATACGTCGAACGGACATTGACTGACGCAGAGATGCGGGACATCGTCGCGCAATCAGCCGGCGAACTGAACGCCGACGGAAAGAGCGTGCTGGTAATCGTACCGGACCATACACGCACCTGCCCATTGCCGGCGCTGGCAAGGGCGCTGCACGAAAATCTCGCGCCGCAAACGACGAAACTGGACTTCCTCATCGCCCTCGGCACACATCCGCCGATGGACGACGAACACATCGAAAAGCATTTCGGCGTCGAACCAGGCCAATGGGAAAAGGTCTTCGGAAAATCAAAGGCCTTCAACCACGAATGGCAGAGCGAAGATGCCTTGGCCCATATCGGAACGCTGACCGCCGACGAGATAGACCAAATCAGCGGCGGACTGTTCCAAATGGACGTCAAAGTTACCGTCAACCGCCTCGTCTTCGATTACGACCGCGTTCTGATTTGCGGGCCTGTGTTCCCGCACGAAGTCGTCGGATTCTCAGGCGGAAACAAGTATTTCTTCCCCGGTATCTGCGGGGCGGAACTGCTGAACTTCTTCCATTGGCTCGGGGCTGTGATTACCAACCCCAAGATCATCGGAACGAAGAAAACGCCCGTCCGCACGACCGTGGATCGAGCGGCCAAGATGCTCAAAATGGACAAATTCGCCCTGTGCATGGTAACGACCAAGGACGGACTCTTCGGCCTGTACTTCGGAAGCCCGGAAGACGCCTGGTCGTCGGCGGCGGACTTATCAGCGAAGATTCACGTTACCTATATGGACAGGCCATACGATTCGATCCTCGCCCGCGCACCGGAGATGTACGACGACATCTGGGTGGCGGGCAAGTGCATGTACAAGACCGAAGCGATTGTCGCCGACGGCGGCGAACTGATTATCTACGCCCCGCACGTTACGGAAATCTCATACACCCACGGCAAGATTATCGACAAGTTCGGCTACCACACGCGCGATTATTTCCTCGGACAATGGGACAAATTCAAGAACTATCCCTGGGGCGTCCTTGCCCACTCGACGCATGTCCGAGGAATCGGGACTTATGTTGATGGTGTGGAAAAATGTCGCGTCAAGGTTACGCTGGCCACCGGCATTCCCGAAAGTCGCTGCCGGAAGGTCAACCTCGGCTATCTCGACCCCGCCTCGATTGACATTGCCGACTGGCAAGGCCGGGAGGACGAAGGCCGATTCTACATTCCGCGCGCCGGCGAAATGCTCTACAAACTCAAAAACCCGCCGGATTGGCAAAAATTTGGGGAGTAGCGACCTATAAACTGTTATAATGGGTCGATGCCGATTGCTACGGACGTATCTTTCACGGAAGACTCGCTTTGCGTGATTCTGTCCGATGGCAGGGAGATAACTGTCCCGCTGGAGTGGTTTCCGCGCCTTCGGGATGCGACGGATCAGCAGCGCAAGAACTGGCGACTCATCGGTAGTGGTATCGGGGTACATTGGGAATCAATCGACGAGGATATTTCAGTCGAGAGCCTTCTGGCATTAAGTTAATCTCGTATCCACCATCTGCGCCGGCGAGATGCTCTGGAAATAAGGAGTGAATGCAATGTCCAGGCAATATGTTGCCCTGCGGTGTTTGGCCATTATGCTCCTGTCCTGGTTCATTCCGGGGTGCGAGGACAACGGCAATCAGCCCACCGCGACAAGGGTAGGCGAAACCGCCGCTTCACAAAAAGATACCCAGACGTCTGTACGGAAAGTAACACTGAAAAAGCGGGCGGTCCTGGGCAAACATCGGGGGAATCTTGGCGCTTTAATCTTTACACCGGACGGAAAGAGGCTGATCGTCGGAAGCGGCTGGCGGACGTGGTTCAGACCAAAAGGAGACTTGGCCGTATGGGACACGAAAACGCTAAAACGCATCCACTATAAATTCATCAGGGAGGATTACAGCGCATTCGCGATAACTCCTGACGGAAAACGCCTGGTAGCGAAGGAGAAATCTCACGTCGATATCTGGAACCTCGACAGTTTCAAGCGAATCGGCGAGATCGGCAGGATATACAAACTCGGCGGGCTCAGCAAGGGTAGCAGGGAGTTGGGGGCAATGGCACTGTCCCCGGACGGAAAGACGCTTGCCGTCGTCGGCCTGCTCGGCACCAGCGTTCACATGTTCGACCTGGACACTCGCAGGGAAATCCGAGTCCTCAAGGGATGTTACTCGGCTGTTGCGTTCAGCCCGGACGGAAAGACATTTGTCGCAGGTGAAGGTGTTGAGTTCACCGACGACGATGTATTGCGAGGCGCGGGGACAATCTTTCTGTGGGATACGGACACGTGGACAAGGCAAATATGGCGAGATCCGAAACAACCTAAAGGCAAAGGCCGCTGCCAGCGATTTTCAATGGACGTTGTCCTCTTTTCACCGGACGGCAGGTTTATTCTCAACAGCGGGTATCGCAGTCGAATGTGGGATGTCAGTCAACAGGCAGTGCGGCCCATCTCACCTCCCAGACACCTCAGTCCTTACAACGTTGTTTTTTCTCCTGACAGCAGGATGCTCGTAACGGTGTTCAATAAAATAGAAATCCGGGACGTCAAGACCTGCCGAAAATTGTTAACCGTAAAGGACCGACAGTTGGCGAACGTAAAGGGCAATTTTGGGCATGTGGCGTTTTCGCCGGACGGAAAGACCCTAGCCACCGGCGGACATGACAGAACCGTGATTCTGTGGGACGTAATCACACCGGCAAAGAAACCGTAGTGTGTCGCATCGTAGCCCCTTGGGGCGATTGATAGTAGCCACGGGCACAAGCCCGTGGGGACGGGTTAATAGAATTAAGAATTAAGGGAATTAAGGGAATTAAGGGAAGGAATTAAGGGGACGGAGCACTTAATTATTACCGTATAGTTGAAACTACCACAGAAGACAGCCTGCGTCAAAATAATTAAGTGCTCCGTCCCCTTAATTCAGGATTGGCGTCTCATCGGCGGCGGCATCGGCCTCCACTGGGAAGCGCTCGACGAGGACATATCAGTCGAGAGCCTTCTGGCACTGAGCTAATTCGGCGATCGTATGGGAACGAAACGGAACCAAACGCCTGCGCCTGCGGCGAAAAATGACCGGAAAGGCCACCATCAGCAGAACAATCCCCGTCGGTTCGGGAAGCACAACTACAAGGTACGCCTCGTCGCTGTCCCGCATATCGACGTACCACTCCGAGACAGTAGTATCGGCAAACGTATTCGCGGGTGAGAGGATTCCGCTTCCCAGTATGGCGTCCAGGCCGCCGGGCATCTCCGCGTCGGGGATGACGAAAACGGCTGTATTTCCAATCACCAGGTCGTCGCCTTCCCTGCCGACGCCCAGTTCCAGCGCCAGCGCGTCCACATACCATCCGTCGCGCGTCGTTGGCTCGCCGCCGACGCCTGAAACGGGTATCGTCAACTCGGCTGTGGCGCTTGTGTCTATACCGGCAGCGAGTGCGAAAGATTCCGAGACGAAGTTGACCGGCGAACCGGTGTCGAACAAGGCTGACCGTTCGGCGAAAGCGTCCGAATCCGTTCGGCGAATCTTCATCGGAATCATCGGATTGTCGCCGACCGCGGCGTTCTGATCCCCGGTGAAAAAGTTCTGCATCGTCATCGGCATATAGAGGACGTCGCCGCCCGCCGCCGGAGGATTCTGTCCAAGCGACCCTGCCATCGTAATCAGCATCCAGCGAAGGAATTCCAGATGGTGCGGGTCCACATGGAGAACCTGACCCTGGAGAATGCTCGTTCCGATGATGTCAAAGTCCATCGCGCCGCCGCCGATGTAACTACGGGACGCCGCCAACGTCATCGGCGGAGTGTAGGCTGTGTAAAGACTGTGATTTTCCGTATCACCTTCCGCTTCCTTCTGGCCGGCAAGCACCACCTGCACCGACTGGGTAACGGCGAAATCCTCCGTCCCGCCGAAACCTATATCGGAAAACTTCACTGCCGGGTAATCCTGCATCGGAATGGGCGTCCCTGCCGCATAGGCCTCCTGCGTCGATTTACCCAGGATAGTCGCCGATGCGCCCGTATCCACCACCGCAAGCCAGGTCGTCGAAGGCGAACCCATAATATCCTCGCCTTCGTACCAGACGCCGGCGGGATTAGTCAGGCCGTAGTACATCCCCACGTATCCAAGCCCGATGGCTCCTGCCGCCTGAAGGTGAGCGTCTTCAGCCACTGCCGATGCATTAACCCACAAGATCAGCCCCGACAGGATAAGCACAACAACGCGCGCGCGAGCCTTCATGGAAAATCCTCCTTCATATCCATTATTCAGTCGAGCAATGAGCCATACCTTATTATACAGCAATATCCCGATTCCGGCGAGAAAATTTACCAAGGGAAGTTGAGTGCTCCGTCCCAATCCCTGCAGGTACTGGCGAGGGAACATTTCCTGGCCGAAGCGGTCCGTAGTCCGTAGTCCGTAGGACTCTGCGAGGACTCTGCGAGGACCACGTTGTGGAACGAAACGGAACAAAACGGAACGAAACGGAACGATTGGGAACGATTCGGAACGATTCGGAACGATTGGGAACAAATGGGAACGATTGGGAACAATTGGGAAAGTTTCCAAAATCCATAAGTTCTTTCCGTGCAAGCAGTTGCGGTTTTCGAGGTCATTTTTACGCCCATTTTAAAAAATCCGCCATTGCCTATCTTGCCTAAACGGCCCAAGTTGATGGTTGACTGGTTGATTGGTTGATTGATTGATTGATTGATTGGTTCATCTGTTGTTTTTCTTTTCTTCTGTTCCTCTGTTTTTCTTTTCCCTAGTCCCTAGTCCCTAGTCCCAAGTCCCAAGTCCCAAGTCCCTATCTGTCCTCTACATTAACTTTTGCGTTCGCGTTTGCGCGCGCAAACGCGAACACAAAACGGATTGCGACGGCATAAGTCCTTGGCGGCCTTGGGAAAAGTTTTTTTGGAATTTTTCATCTCCCCGATTTTTACGTTCGCCTTTGCGCGCGCAAACGCGAACACAGCGCGATCAAAAAGCCCCCTGCACTGCAGGGGGATAATGTCAATGCGGGGGAATAATGTTGAAACGCGGGAGCACACATATCCCCCGGCAATGCCGGGGGCTTCCCTGTATGGGGAATTTGGAATTTTCACGACCGGTCCCATACGGCGGGTGGCACCTTCAAGTTGGAGCGGAGCGGAAACTTGTGGGTGCTCTGATACCGGCCAATTGTGCCTCCCGAAGACGTTGTTTGTTTTCGCAGCAAGCACCCACCAGACCCAAAACCCTGGTCCGGAGCCTACCGCTACCCTTGAATCAAGTCCTCGACTTTCTTCCTGCGTCTTACTGACACGATGGTCCACATCCCAACGCCAAGCGCCAAAAAGGACGCCAGCATCGGGATACCATAAAACGCAACCATTATCGGATCTGATAGCCACTTACTTACAGGCCATCCGAAAATCGCAATACACAAATAACTTGCAAAACCCAAAGCGAGATACCCCACAGCGAACCCCAGATAAGAGCCTCTTCGAACATCTCTGGACAGAGAGAAGAATATAGCGGCATTGAGCAGGCAGACAGGAAAGCCGACCATGCCCTCTATTCCAATTTGCCAGATGGACACCGCCAGCATAATTCCATACGTCCCGGATACCCCCAAGAGCGCCCAGGCGAATATAGCCGTTCCCGCCATTTGTACTTTTTGAGTTTCCATCCCGATTTCTGCTTTTCCGCTTTATGGCCAACCGAAATAATTATTAGGAAACCTGGGGAACATCCCCATGTTTCCTATCGGATTTTTACACGCGAAAACTTGACGGACGCTATCTGGTTAGGTTAGAATTTTGGCAATTCATTTATTATGGCAATTTCGGTCGGGGTTGTTGATTTTAGGCTCTGCCTGAAAAGCCAGATATCGTCTCAAAGCAGTCAGCATTCAGGTCTTTTGTTTATTGGGTTTTGGCTGATTGCTAATTGCTTTGAATGTACAGGCCGGGTTTGTGGGGCAGGCCGAGGTGGGCCTCGACACAGCCTACGACTGATGGGTAATTGTCGCATTACCACCAGGGGATAAGGGTATGTGGATCAAAAAGCTTCGCCTTCTGAACATTCGTTCGTTTGAGGACGAAACGCTCCCTCTCTCACGAAGAGTGAACATCTTGGTTGGTCCTAACAACTCAGGCAAGTCTACCGTCCTTCTTCCGCTATTGTCGCTCCAGGATCAATTACCTTCCATGGCGTTGACGGATGTCAGAATTCACCAGCAAGAAGTCCGTGCCGAGATATACTTTGAAGATGTTGACAGGATATATTTTGAGGGTAAATACAAAAGGATATTTTTAGAACGTAACCCAAGGAACGAGGGACAATTGGTTCTTTCAGCCCAAGAAAGTTCCAAGGGCCAAACTGAACTGGTCGGACGAATACAAAACAGAGAGCCGAATAATTTTATTTATCCCTTTATCTCCAAGCGAAAGGTTGCTGAACTTAAAGAACAAGTAACATCTAGTATAGTTCAAAGCGTTCTCAAAAATTTTGAAAACCTGAACGCGAAAATTGACCGGCTCTCCAATCCTGAATTGCCAGCCAACGAGTTTTACATGCGTGCCTGTAAAGACATCTTCGGCTTCAATATTACGGCAGCGCACACTGATGGCGGCAAGCGAGCGGTCTATACGGTCGATGATATGCAGAATATCCCTCTGTTGGCAATGGGCGAAGGGGTGATGAACATCCTCGGGCTTGTGAAAGACCTAGCCATGGCTAAAGACAAGTTGTTCCTGATCGAAGAACCAGAGAACGATGTGCATCCGCGAGCACTCAAGATACTCCTCGGATTTATCGCAGAGAAGTCAGAGAATAACCAATTCATAATTACAACACACTCGAACATTGTCCTGAAGCAGCTGGGTGCATTGCCCGAAGCCAAAATTTTTCACTTTGAGTTTAGCCTAAAGGACCGACTACCGACATCGACCATACGAGAAATCGAGCCCACATGCGACGCACGTAAAGACATTTTGGATGAACTTGGGTATGAGTTCAGCGACCTTGACCTTTGGGATGCCTGGTTAGTCCTAGAAGAGTCGTCGGCAGAAAAAATCATCAGGGAGTACCTAATCCCTTGGTTTGCGCCTAAACTTGTCAATCGCCTACGCACATATTCCGCACGATCACTGTCGCAGGTGTCCCAGAAGTTCGACGCTCTAAATAACCTACTGGTGTTCCTCCACTTGGAGCCAATGTATAAAAAAGGTGCTTGGGTTGTGGTTGATGGGGGTGAGGAGGAGAAGAAGGTCATTGACAAGCTGAAGGACGTTTATACTAAGTCAGGCTGGAGCGAAGACCGGTTTCTTCAACTATCACAACACGACTTTGAACAGTATTATCCTGACCAATTTCGGGAGGACGTTAACGCTATCCTTCCAATGCAGGGAGGGCAAGAGAAACAGGCATTGAAAAAGTCGCTCCTTGAGAAAGTGGAAGCGTGGATTGCTTCCAACGATGAAGATGCTAAAGATGCATTTGAAAAATCGGCGGCTGACGTTATTAAGATACTCAGACAAATAGAGACAGAGGTTGTGCGCTGAAACTTGGTACGGCACTGACTCATTACACAACTGGGGAGATATGGGAACGTCTCATATTTCCCTGTTTTTTATCGAAGATAGCGCGGCGGGAAATAGGAAATAGGTTAGCGTCCCCTATTTCCCTGGTTGGTGGCACTGATGTACTCTACGAAAGCCGCAAATTGGATTTTTGCTTTTCAAATCCCTTCCCTCCCCATGTTTCCCATGTTTCCCATGTTTCCCCATGTTTCCCTAGTGTTTAGAAATATAATTTTGCACTTGTTCTCTTATAGAACTGGAAGTAATAAAAATATTTATACAGTGTTGTCCGAATTTACTTAGTTGTTCAAAAATTAGATTTCCTTCTGGTGCGTCCCAAATATATCTTTTAGATAAAAATGGATGTTCGCTATATTTGCCCATTTCTTTAATCATATAATCGAGTGTTGATTTGAAAACATTCCCCATATGCTTTTTGTTCGCATCTATGATTAGCAAAGAAATTTTGTAAATTTTGCCATTAGTAGCACCGATTACCGTGTCCCACAAACTCCCGTTTAGATTAGTTTCTTTCCCATGATATATTCTTTCATCTTCTAACATTTTTACCCAGCCAGCCATCTCGAACATTTGATATTCTTCGGCTGTGTATTCTTTTAAATCGGGCGCTTCATTTATGGGTTGGTTTAAGTAATAATTTTCTGCTTTGGTAATCATGGTTTGTTTCATTTTATTAACTCCTCTATTGAAACATCAAGAGCTTTAGTGATTTTCGCCATAGTTTGAACGTTTGGTTTATTAACTACACCGCTTTCATTCCCCTTCCCTTGCTGGCTGATAGCGGTCTAGTGCGAGTTTTCCGCGGATTGATTCCAGCAGAGTGGCCTTTTTTCCTATCCGCCCCACCAGAAGCATCATTGGCTGACGACGCTGGTCGCTGAAGGTGATTATAATCCGCCCGAAGCCCAGCAGCCGCTCCAGAAAATCGCCCGTGTCGATCCGAGTGCTGTACTCCTCGCGGGCAATCTGCTCGCCCGTCTCCGTTGGGCCGACCTGGATGTTCATGTAGTTCGGCGTAATGGCTACGTAGTAGAACAATCCCCTAAGCCACGCAATCAGAATGGCCAGCGTGAACACCATCGCCAGAAGCAGATATCCCATTGCGCTGATTTCGATACCAAAGTGTCTGAAGAATTTCAAAAACGGCATCAGCCAGCCCATGAACATCAGCCACAGTAAAAGGACAATCGCGCACAGCAGTCCGATCAGCAGCACCTTTATGCTCATCTCGTATTCATCGACGAGGAAGTTCAGGATGAATACGCCCACCCAGATTCCGCCGACGATTCCGGCATTGATTCCGGGTATAGGCCCGGCCTGGAGCAGCATTAATACGAACGCCACCAGCGAGGTCAGTATCACCGGAACGTACAGTACCTTCCGGCTCCATCCGAAGACGACCAGCCACTCGTTGATGTCGGGGTCGGCCTTGAGTTGCTTTGCGACGCGCGCTCGGGAGCGGATTGTCTTTCTCAGGAAAAGCCACGCAACCGCCCCAAACATCAAAAGGACAAAAGGAACAGAAAAAATTACGATCCTCTTCCAATCCCACATCTCTCAATCCTTTCATATGCCCCTGGAGTTTATTATCACCAACGCCACAGCCTCGTCAACACCCAAACCGCCCTTGACTAAAAATGGTCTATGGCGTAAATTCCCACGTTTGCCAGTCAGTCAAACGGGCAGGTTGGGTTGTAAGAGCGGAGAAAGCATCAATGAAGAATACAGACGCATTACCACAGGTAACATTTGTCGGCGGTGGTATGATTACGCGGATTCAACTTCTTCCGACGGTCTATCACCTCCAGCGCTCCGGCGTTGTCGGCGACATCCACATCTGCGCCCTGAACGCGGCACCACTTGCAGAATTGGCCAATGACGAGACGCTGAAAAACGCCTTCCCCGGACAGAGTTTCAGGCCTCATCCCGATCCGGCCAAGGTCGGCGCGGATGAAAAATTCCCCGATATGTACGCCGAAGTCCTCGCGGACGCTCCACGCGGCGGCATCACCGTAATCGCCGTACCGGACCAATTCCACTATTCCGTGCTGGACGCCGCCATCAAGAACGATCAGCACGTCTGCATCGTCAAGCCGCTGGTTCTCTCGCACGCACAGGCAGAAGAAATCGCCGCCCGCGCGTACGAGCGAGGCCTCATCGTCGGCGTCGAGTATCACAAGCGTTTCGACGACCGCAACCTTATGGCACGCCAGGCATACCGGGCAGGACGCTTCGGCGAGTTTCGCCTCGCCCAGGCCCAAATGATCGAGCCTTGGTACTACCGCGACTCAAACTTCCAGAACTGGTGCACCTGCGAAAACTCCGACATGTTCACCTACGTCGGATGCCATTACGTCGATCTGGTGGCCTTCATCACAGGCCTGAAACCTGTTTCCGTAAGCGTCTATGGCATCGTCGATAAATACCCCAACGGACGCGAAGGCTATCTCTGGACGGACGGGCGGGTTATATGGGAGAACGGCGCGTCGCTGAGCGTGGTCGATGCGATGGGCTATCCCAATGCCGCACCCGGCGGGAACGCCCAAGGCCTGACAATGTGGTGCCAGGGCGACAACGACGCGACGCTGCTTCTGCACCGCGACCAGTATCGCGGCGTGAAATACAGTTACAACTCGGCAGGGAGCGATCCGGGCGATACGATTTACGCTGAACCAAGCCCCGATTACTTCAAACTGCTCGACCTCGGCGGCGGTGGGCTTACGCCCGTCGGATACGCCCAACGCAGCGCCGAATTCATCATCCGAGCAGGATGCAAGGCCAGAGAAATCGACGACCTGGCCCAGCGGCAGAAACTCGTCAAACAATTTGATAAAGAAGGTATAATGGCCACCCCCGCCAACAGCAATTATAACGAACTGGTGGTCGAGGCCGGCAGAAAGAGTATCCTGTCCGGCGGACGGGAAGTGCTGATAGATTACGATAAGTCGGCAGTGCGGTTTAGAGAATACTAACGGAAATGACTAATGCTAAATGCTAAATGATAAACTTCAAAGACGTCCAACCAAAACATTTAGCATTTAGAATTTATCATTTGGCATTATGAATCAGGCATTTGGCATTAGGTAAAATAAGGAACAAGCATGGCTACCAAGGAATTCCCACTCGTTCCGGAAAATGTCGCTCCGGTCAAGACGAAATATCGGACAATTTGCACGCAGATTCCGGTTCCCGAATCTGTTGATTTGCTCAAGCGTCTGCGAAGCCTCGAACCCCGGAGCATGGGCGGTCAGCCTCCGATTGTCTGGGACCACGGTCAGGGATTTACCATCTCCGACGCATACGGAAATACCTGGCTGGACTTCTCCGCCGGCGTGCTGGTAACATCGTCCGGGCATGGGCATCCGAAAATCGTCAAGGCCATCGCAGATATGGCCAACCACGGAATGTACCACTCCTACTGCTTCGTAACGGAGATTCGCGTCAGACTGGTTGAGAAGATCACAGCCATGCTCCCTGCTCCGCTGAAACGGGTCTTCCTGCTAACGACCGGCGCCGAAGCGACCGAATGTTGCATCAAACTGGCGCGGACGAAAGGCCAACAGGTCGGCGGCGATAAAAAGAATATTATGGTGTCGTTCGAGAACGGTTTTCACGGGCGGTCGATGGGCGCGCAACTGGCGGGCGGGTCGGATGCGCTTAAATCCTGGCTTGGCGGGGAACATCCGGAATTCGTCCAGGTCCCCTTCCCCGAAGGTTTCCGCCAAACCGACACGAGTTTCGACGTATTCGTCAAAACGCTGGCTGATAAGGGTGTAAATCCCGACGACGTTTGCGGCGTGATGGGCGAGACCTTCCAGGGCTGTAACGCGACGCTCATGCCGGCGGATTATGCGCAGAAAATTCGCGCGTGGTGCGACGAACACAAGGCAGTGATGATCTTTGACGAGGTTCAAGCCGGTTTCGGTCGGACTGGTAAACCGTTCGGTTTCTCGCACCTTGGCGTCGTTCCGGACCTCGTGGCGTGTGGAAAGAGCATCTCCGGCGGCATGCCGGTCTCGGCGGTGCTGGGTACGGAAGAGTTAATGAGCATGTACGGGCCCGGCGAGATGACCAGCACGCACTCGGCCAATCCGATTTGCTCGGCGGCTGCGCTGGCGAATCTGGAAGTCGTCGAGTCTGAAGGTCTCATCGAAAACGCCGCGAAGTTAGCGCCCGTTCTCGCTGACGGTTGCGAACGTATCACCAAGGCAGCGGGCGGAAAAATCGGGCGATGGGTATCGACGGGTCTGGTTGGAGCATTGCAGTTCACCAGGCCGGGCACGACTGATCCGGATCCCGAACCGGCATGGCAGATGGTCCACCGCGCGGTGCAGCAGGGTCTCATGCTCTTTGCCCCGGTCGGCATCGGCGGATGTGCGGTGAAGATCTGCCCGCCGCTTCTGATTAACGAAGAAGGACTCCGCGAAGGACTCGAAGTACTCGAAAAAATCGCAAACGACGGTTTATAACCTGCTCAAACTGACCGAATACGTAGCACGGGCGTCTCACGTAGTGATGCTACGCGTCGCCCGTGCCGCGACTTTTTCAACAACCCCCCTTCCCCCCTTTAAAGGGGATAATCGGCGGCATACCGCCCACCGGAAAAAAAATTCAATACAAGTTGACACGCCTCCGGGTCGATGTTATTATGAACGTAGGTTCATAATGAAATGACTATGCCGAGACTCGGCGGAAAGGAGTACAATCATGCCAGGTGGAAATGGAACAGGACCCGCAGGAATGGGACCAATGACAGGACGCGCAGCCGGTTACTGCGCAGGGTATTCGACTCCCGGATATATGAATCCGGTTGGCGGACGCGGCTTCGGCGGTTTTGGGCGAGGTCGAGGCGGTAGCGGCGGTTGGGGACGGCGTAACCAGTTTTACGCGACCGGACTGACCGGATGGCAACGCGCGGGGATGGGTGTTCCCGCATACGGTATGCCACCGGCGTATCCAACGCCCAACGTCGCACCGTTCGGCCCTGCTGCAACAGTCGAGCAGGAACTGGATGCGCTCAAAGGCCAAGCAGAGTACTTCGGAGACGCCCTGAAAGAGATCGGGAAGCGAATCGAAGAACTCCAGGCATCGGCCTCCGAAAAAAACAAATAACCGACACCGCAATAGTTAACACAACCGGGGCCGCAACGGGTAGTGTGCAGCCCCGGTTGGTGCGCTTACTGGAAAGGAACGACCATGAACATAGCAATTACCGCAACGGAACCGACGCTGGATGCGAAAGTTGATCCTCGTTTTGGGCGTTGCCCATTTTTCCTGATTGTTGATACCGACACCATGAAGTTTGAGGCATTGGAAAACCCCAACCTGATGTTGGGCGGCGGCGCGGGGATACAATCGGCCCAACTGATGGCGGGAAAGTCTGTGCAGTTCGTCCTGACGGGTAATTGCGGACCTAATGCCTATCAGACGCTCTCTGCCGCCGGTATCGAGGTGATTATCGGATGCAGCGGTGCGGCCGAAGACGTGGTTGAACAGTTCAAGGCGGGACAATTAAACGCCGCCGGTCAACCTAATGTAGCCAGCAAGTCCGGTATATCCGATGCACAAGGATCGGTTGCTAACCAGCCGGAAGGTGGTTTGCAGCAACCAGCAATGACGGGTAGAGGAATGGGCATGGGACGTGGAATGGGACAAGGTGGAGGCGGCGGAATGGGACGTGGCGGCGGGCGAGGCATGGGGGCTGCTTTTTCGCAGGAACCTGCACCGATACCGCAACCACCGACCCAGAATCTGACCAAAGACGACGAACTAGCCATGCTCAAGCAGCAGGCAGAGGCAATGAGCCGGCAGATGCAGCAAATTCAGGAACGAATTAAGCAGATGGAACAAGAAGATTAAGGTCATGAAGGAATCAACTCAATGAAGATTGCAATCGCCAGCGGCAAGGGCGGTACGGGTAAAACAACCGTTGCGACGAATCTGGCCTGCGTAGCCTCACGCAACGGTCAAAGCGTCGCATATCTCGATTGCGATGTCGAGGAACCCAACGGCCACATTTTCCTGAAACCTCAAATCAGCGAGAGCAAGCCGATCGGCAACCTGATTCCAGTGGTGGACGAGTCTAAGTGTATCCATTGCGGAAAGTGCGGCGAGATATGCCAGTATAGCGCGATCGTCTGTGTCGGCGAGAAGGTCCTGGTTTATCCCGAAATGTGCCACGCCTGCGGCGGATGCGCGATGGTCTGCCCGGTTGATGCGATTACCGAAACTCCCCGCGAAATGGGCACGTTGGAGACAGGCCAAGCCGGGGACATCCAGTTCGTGCAAGGATTGCTGAATATCGGCGAGGTGATGAGTCCGCCGCTGATTAAAGAAGTCAAGTCAGCCGCACCGGAAGTGGACCTGGTGATTATCGATGCCCCGCCGGGCACTTCCTGCCCTGTTATCGAAAGCGTCAAAGATTCGGATTTTGTGCTTCTTGTTACCGAGCCGACACCCTTCGGCCTGAATGATTTAAAATTGGCTGTGGAGATGGTTCGCGCCTTGAAGTTGCCTTTTGGCGTAGTTATCAACCGCGCCGACGTAGGCGACCGGCAAACGCAGTCTTACTGCCGATCGAGCCGGATTGAAATACTCGCCGAGATACCCGATGATCGGAGGATCGCCGAAGCATACTCGCGAGGTGAGATGATATGCGACGTTTTGAGCGACTATACGCCGCTGCTGACGGGATTACTGAAGAAAATTACCGAAATGAGCGTATAACAAAAAGAATCTCACCGCAGAGCACGCAGAGACCGCAGAGATGTTAGAAGAAACAACAGAAGAATCTTTTTACCATTTATAAAACTCTCTGCGCTCTCTGCGTTCTCTGCGGTAAATTTTTCTTCTTTAGAAGAGATTTAGGAGAATACCGATGCCTGTTTTTGAATATCAATGTGAAAAATGCGGACACGTAACGAGTTTTCTGGAAAAGGCCGGCAGTAGAAAGGCCCACGTGTGCGAGAAGTGCGGTTCCGGAAAGACCGAGAAAGTTTTCTCGACCTTCGCCGCAAAGTCCGGCTCGTCGGGTAGTTCGAGTTGCCCGACAGGGACGTGTCCGTTTTCGTAACAGGCTTATTAAACAGGGACAAATCGTCTGGGCGAAGGGTTTTCGCCCGACGGTGGAGAACGGGAACACATAGTCTGAAAAACCATAAGGATCAAAATCCATGCCGGAGACTATTGTAGTTGTAGGCGGTGTGGCGGGTGGAGCGTCGTTTGCCGCCCGTGCGCGACGGCTCAGCGAGTCCGCGACAATCGTAATGATCGAGCGCGGCGAACACATCTCGTTTGCTAATTGTGGCCTGCCTTACTTCGTCAGCGGCGAAATCGAAAGGCGAGACAAACTGCTCGTGGAAACAGTGGAACGTTTCGCACGACGTTTCCGCGTGGACGTCCGCGTCAGGAACGAGGTGCTGTCCATTGATCGACAAGGAAAAACTGTCGAGGTTTTGGACCATCTCACCGGACGGAATTATCGCCAGCCGTATGACAAACTGGTGCTTTCTCCGGGGGCTGAGCCTGTGCGTCCTCCGCTACCGGGAATAGACGACCCGAGGATATTCTCCCTTCGCACCATAGAAGACGCCGAAAAAATTCGTGGCTTCGTGGAGCAGACGGACCCGCAGGAGGCAGTGGTCGTAGGCGGCGGGTTCATAGGCCTGGAAATGACGGAAAATATGAGCCACCTGGGTATCCACGTTACACTGGTGGAGATGCTGGATCAGGTCATGCCTGCACTGGATCGGGAGATGGCAGAATGGATTCACCAGCAATTACAGATCAGCGGCGTCGAGTTGGTCCTCGGTTGTCCGGTCGAGTCCTTCCACGAAAACGGGGAGCATCAATTAGTGGTTACCGTCCGGGGTGGCCGGCAGATTCCCTGCGACATGGTGATTTCCGCCATTGGCGTCAAGCCTGAGACTGAACTGGCGCGTCAGGCCGGTCTGAAAATCGGCGAACGAGGCGGAATTAGCGTCAACGAGCACCTGCAAACGACGGACGAGTCCGTCTATGCCATCGGCGACGCCATAGAGACCGAAGACCGCGTCCTGGGCGGTCGGCGACTGATGCCACTGGCGGGTATCGCCAACAAGCAAGGGCGACTGGCTGCGGACCACATCTTCGCAAAGGATGTTTCGTTTCCCGGCGCTTTCGGCACGAACATCGTGCGGGTATTCGACTTGTCCGTGGCTTCGACCGGCGCAAACGAGCGAAGCCTGAAGGCCAAAGGCGTCGCCTATCGGAAGTCGTACACGCATCCCGCCTCGCACGCCGGATACTTTCCCGGGGCTACGCCGATGGTGATGAAACTCCTGTTCTCGCCGAAGGACGGGAAGATTCTCGGCGCTCAGATCATCGGAATCGACGGTGTCGATAAGCGAATCGACGTCCTGGCGACTGCCCTTCATGCGGGAATGACCGTATTCGACCTGACCCGGCTTGAATTATCGTACGCCCCGCAGTACGGCACGGGAAAGGACGCGGTGAACATCGCCGGCTACGTGGCCGACAACATTATCCATGGCGACATTGAGATATTCCACGCAGAAGACCTTAATCGGCTGATCGAGAAAGGTGAATTTGTGCTTGATGTTCGTACGGAAGGCGAGTTCCACCGAGGGCATATCGAAGAGGCAGTTAACATCCCCATCGACGACGTCCGAAACCGCCTCAAGGAATTACCGAAGGACCAAACGCTCTTTGTGTACTGCCTCACGGGAATCCGCAGTTATTACGTCTGCCGGATACTCAAGCAACTTGGCTATACCGTGCGAAATCTCAGCGGCGGTTACATGGTCTATTGCGCCGCGTCGCCGGCGAAGTGCAAAGAGATTCCCGGATTGCATCGCTGGAAAAGGATTCTAGCGCTTGAGACGTTCTGTTCAACGCCGGAAGAAAGAAACATCGTTCGCAATAAGAACTGACGGTTGTTATCTCGAGGAGATATTTTGTGCCAAAGGAATTAGTTGTTATCAGCGGTAAAGGCGGGACGGGAAAGACTTCTATCGTCGCATCGTTCGCCGCCCTGGCCGATAAGGCGGTGCTTGCCGATTGCGACGTGGACGCCGCCGACCTGCACCTTGTCCTCGATCCGACCATCGTCAAACGTGAGAAATTCTCCGGCGGCTCCCGCGCGAGGATTAAGACCGGGCACTGCACCGCCTGCGGGAAGTGCCAGGAAGTATGCCGCTTCGACGCGGTCTTCTTCGACGGACCTGGAAACGGCAAAACCGACAAGACGTATCGTATCGACCCAATCGCCTGCGAAGGATGCGGAGTATGCGCCTGGTTCTGCGCCGATAAAGCCATCGAGTTCGGGCCTGTGGTGAATGGTGAATGGTTCATCTGCGATACCCGTTGCGGGCCTATGGTTCACGCCAAACTCGGCGTGGCTGAAGAAAATTCCGGCAAACTGGTCAGCATTGTCCGCACACAAGCGAAAAAAATCGCCGAAGACCGCAAGATGGACCTCGTTCTCATTGACGGGTCGCCGGGCATCGGATGTCCGGTCATCGCCTCAATCACCGGCGCTGACCTTGTGTTAGTGGTAACCGAGCCGACGCTCAGCGGCCTGCACGATCTTCAACGCGTAACCGAGCTGACGAAACACTTCGGGATCGAAACGCTCGTATGTATCAATAAATGGGACTTGAACGAGGACGTCGCCTCGCAAATCGAAACGCAGACCCGCGAGCGAGGCCTGAAATTGGCAGGTAAAATCCGCTATGATCGCGCGGTTACTGAAGCGCAGATTCAGAAAAAATCGCTCGTGGAGTATCAAAGCAACGGCGCAGCGACGGAAATCAAGCAGGTTTGGGCAGAGGTGCAGTCGGTTTTGACGGGAAATAGAGAACGGTGAATAACGGAGAAATACGAATATCGAAATACGAAATACGAAACAATATCAAATCACCAAAATTCAAATTCTCAAAACGAAAAACAACAGCGAGTCTCGATTAAAATGTTTTGAGCATTTGAATTTATGATTTTGAATTTGTTTCGTATTTCGAAATTCGGATTTCGGATTTACGTATGAAACACGAATGTTTCAAACTTTTATGGAGAACACGAACATGAAGATAGCGATTCCACTTACCAACGGGCAGTTGAGCATGCATTTCGGACACTGCGAGCAGTTCGCTCTTGTAGAGGTGGACGAAGTTGCGAAGAAGGCGGGCGAAACAGAGATGCTGACGCCACCGGGCCATGAGCCTGGCGTACTTCCCCGTTGGCTTCACGAGCAAGGGGCGACCGTCATCATCGCCGGCGGCATGGGTAATCGCGCCCAGGAATTATTCACCCAAAGCGGAATCACCGTCGTTGTCGGAGCGCCGTCCGAAACACCGGAAAGGCTGGTGGAATCGTACATCAACGGGGCTTTGCAGGCGGGAGAGAATATTTGCGACCACTGATCTCGTGCAAACTAACTTGACCGTAACGGCGCAGACCTATAAACTTGATCATTGCAATCAACGGTTGACAATCCGTTGTTTCTTTCAATTGGCAATCGGCAATTGAAAATTGGCAATTGAACAAGGGCCCTTAGCTCAGCGGTTAGAGCAGTGGACTCATAATCCATTGGTCGTAGGTTCAAATCCTACAGGGCCCAGTCTTCGTTCGCCGTTTTAGGCGAACGAAGACTGCCACGGCGTAGCGGTGCCAGCCGCGAAGCCGGGCCTGCTTCGCTTGTCGGGCAACGCTGTGAACTACTCGTCACGGCGAAGCAAAGCGAAGACGGAGGCGATGCGGATGGTCTGCGCGGATCGCGTGCAGCGATCCGTATGAAGGTCACTTCGAGCGGCATCGCGGCCCGACAACGGCCCGATGCTACCTCCCTCGAACGAGCCGAATACTTGCTGGCATACTCCCCGCAGACGCGATACAATCTCTCACAAAAGGTCCGCGATGGTCGTGGGCTGGAGTTCATCCGGGAACTCCCAGTTGAAAGGACTCGCTATGAAACACCGTATCATCGTGCTCTGCTCTTTGTTGGTGCTCGGATCGATCTTGCTGGCAGGATGTGACTCATCGAGTCCAGACTATGCAGTGAATTCCAACTGGCTGGCCAAGCCAAATGATATTGACACACCCGTCGATGTTTTCTACGTCTACCCCACGATCTACGGCGAGAAGACTCCGCGGAACATGGACATTCGACGCCCCGATCTTCAGGCCAGGGCAAAGCATCTTCTTGTTGCCCAGGCGGGAGTATACAGCCCATTCGCCAACCTTTTTGCTCCCTATTATCGACAGATGACCTTTGCTCAGTTGGACTCCGCAAAGGATATATATCAGAATCCCTATTTTCAGATAGGGGCCAATGATGTCTGCAAAGCCTTCGATTATTATCTGAAGCACTTCAACCGAGATCGCCCCTTCATTCTTGCGGGCCATAGCCAGGGATCGATGGTGCTGATCGATTTGATGCGCAAACGGCTTGAAGACCCCGCCTTGCAGAAGCGACTGATCGCGGCCTATCTGATCGGCTATTCCGTAACCGCTGCGGACCTTCAGAAATATCCTTGGTTGAAACCAGCCAAGCACGCAGAGGATACTGGCGTGATCGTATCCTACAACACTCAGGCCCCGGGGGCTACAGGGTCACCCGTGCTCTTGCCAGACGCGATTTGCATTAACCCGCTGAACTGGAAGACGGATGGAACACCGGCGGCCGCGTCCCTGAATCTTGGGGCTGTTTTCTTCGACAAGGCGAGCGGCAAGATCGAACGGGAAGTTCCGCACTATGCCGCAGCCCAAGTCGATCCTCGCACCGGAGCGTTGGTTACCACGCCTCCGGAGTCGCTGGATATCGGACAGTTCCCCGAGGGTGTTTATCACAGGTTCGACTATGCGTTCTGGTATCGCAATCTTGAGGCCAATGTTTCCAGACGGATCACAGCATATTGCAATGAGCACAACATCACGACTGGGCTGAATGACACACCCGCCGCGGCGAACCCTCACGAGTAACGGCAAACGTAAGGAGCATTCTACCCTCAAACCCTTGAGGTGTGCCAGACCCACATCCGTGATCAAGCGTCCGTGTAATCCTGTAGATTCCGGATAAGCACGCACATTTTCAACAAAGAGCAATCCTCGAAGCCTCAAAAAAAAATCCCCGAAAACCTTGACATATCGAAAATGCACAGTATATTGTGAAAAATAATACAGCGTTACATATGTAACGATGTTATATTGACGATGTGGTATTGAGGTGGTCTGATTTATGCCATTACTCGCATCCGACAGAACGGTTGGGAGGCTAAGCCTTTACCGGAGGTTGTTGTCGCACCTCCTCCAGGAGAAGGTGCGGTCTGTTTTTTCCCATCGGTTGGCCGAAGCAGCCGGTGTAACGGCAGCCCAGGTCCGCAGGGACATGATGGTCGTCGGATACAACGGTATCCCGACGAAGGGTTATGACGTTGAATCGTTAATCGAGAGCATCGGTCAGTTTCTGGATGCTCCTGATCCGGAGGCGGTTGCGCTGGTGGGCGTGGGAAACCTTGGACGGGCGATATTGTCTTACTTTGACGGAAGACGCCCGAATCTGAAAATCGTCGCTGCGTTCGATAATGATCCGAGCAAAGCCGGCCAAGTAATCAGCGGTTGTAGATGCTACGCTGTCCGGCAGATACCGGAGGTTTTCGCCGAAAACGAAATTGCCACCGTGATCATAACGGTTCCCGCCGATCAGGCGCAAGAAGTATGCGACCTGTTGGTCGATGCCGGTGCAAAGGGTATTTTGAATTTCGCGCCGGTCGGTTTGCGGGTTCCCGCATATATACATGTAGAGAACGTTGACATGACGACATCTTTGGAAAAAGCGGCGTATTTCGGAAGACGCCCGTAGAAAAGATGAGGATGGATAAATAATGGCAGAAACCGGTATTGAAACAATTCTCCAGGAACACCCCAGCGCGGGACGTGATTCGCTTATCCCGATCCTTCAGGAGATACAGGAAGACCAGGGGTATCTTTCAACCGAAGCCGTAACGCGCGTCGGCGAACACCTTAATCTCCCTGCCAGTAAAATTTACGGCGTGGCGACATTTTACAACCAGTTCCGGTTCCAGCCTAAAGGCAAGTACCACATCACCATCTGCCGGGGAACCGCGTGCCACGTCAAAGGTTCCGGCAACGTGCTGGACATGGCGATGAAGCGACTGAAACTCGAACCGGGGCAAACGACTCGCGACAGACTCTTCAGCCTGGAAACCGTCGCCTGTATGGGCGCGTGCGGATTAGCGCCGGTAGTGAACATAAACGGTGAATTTTACGCAAAAATCACGCCGCAGAAACTCGCAAGAATTATCGAACAGTTCCGTGAAGAGGAATCCACGAATGCAGAAGGATGAATGTAACAAATCAGAAAACGCCGTCGGATGCTGGCCCGAATCGCCAAAACCTTCGCTGGACCTGCTTTCAGGGTTGAAAAAAGGCGTTTTGACCAATGCGATTAAAGCGGGCGATGATAAATTGTCGGCAGAACTGTCCCGCCTGCGGCGTGAAACCGTAACAAAACCGGTCGTTTTCGTCGGTACAGGAACCTGCGGACTCGGTGCAGGCGCTGGAAAAACACTGTCGTCCGTTCGGGATTATCTTACAGAGCGAAAAATTGACGCCGACGTCGTCGAAGTCGGTTGCATCGGCCTGTGTTCCGAAGAACCAATTATGGACGTCCGCCTCCCCGGCAAGGCGAGGGTCAGTTTCGGCGGAGTTTCAGAAGAGAAGGTCGCCGACCTGCTCGATGCGGTTTTATCGAACCAGGACGTCCCCGAAGAGATGGTTCTGGGTCAGTTCCGCACCTCCGGCGTCGAGGCCTGGGAGGATGTCGCTTATCTGGACGAGCATCCGTTCCTGTCGCGCCAGCGTCGAGTCGTGCTCGCCTGCAGCGGGATTATCGACCCGACCGACATTGACGAATACATCGCCAACGGCGGTTATTCCGCAGCGGCTTCGGTACTCAAAAAAACGACACCGGCCGAGGCATGCAGCCTCGTCGAGAGCAGCGGTCTTCGAGGCAGGGGCGGCGGCGGATTCGGCACGGGCAAAAAGTGGAAATTCGCGCTCAACGCTCCCGGAAAGCAGAAATACCTCATCTGCAACGCCGACGAAGGCGACCCCGGCGCGTTTATGGACCGTGCAGTCTGCGAAAGCGACCCGCATCGACTTCTCGAAGGTATGATCATCGCTGCCTACGCCATCGGCGCTACCAAAGCATATATCTACATCCGGGCCGAATATCCCCTGGCCATTAAACGCCTGATTGAAGCCCTCGCCCAGGCCAAGGCGTATGGACTGATTGGACGGAACATTCTTGGCAGCGGAAACAAACTTGAGATCGTAATCAAGAAAGGCGCCGGTGCGTTCGTCTGCGGCGAAGAGACCGCGCTTATTCATTCGCTCGAGGGCAAGCGCGGTATGCCTCGCCCCCGACCCCCCTTCCCAGCTGTGCAGGGTCTGTTCGGAAAACCGACCATCATCAACAACGTCGAAACATTGTCGAACCTTGCGATGATTCTCGGTAAAGGCCCGGAGTGGTACGCCGCGATGGGCACGTCCGACAGCAAGGGCACGAAGGTATTCGCCCTTTCGGGAATGGTTCGTCGCACCGGCCTGGTTGAAGTTCCGATGGGTACGACGCTGCGTCAGGTCGTCTTCGAGATCGGCGGCGGAATCCCCAACAACAAGAAATGCAAAGCCGTTCAGATCGGCGGACCTTCGGGCGGATGCGTTCCCGAAGCGCATCTCGACATTGAAACCGACTACGAAGCGCTCAAGGAATTCGGGACTATTATGGGTTCCGGCGGACTGGTCGTCGTTGACGAATCGACCTGCATGGTCGATTTCGCCAAGTTCTTCATGGAGTTCATCCAGTCCGAAAGTTGCGGAAAGTGCATCCCCTGCCGGGAAGGCACGCGACGGATGCTCGAAATACTCCAAGCCATTGTTCGACCACGTCGGCACGAGGAAAATATCGACGCCCTCCTGCGATTCCAGGGGATAATTTATCTTGAGAAACTGGCCAAGACGATTAAGGCTACAAGCCTCTGCGGGCTGGGACAGACAGCGCCGAACCCGGTCTTGAGCACGCTTCGCTGGTTCAGGGACGAATATGAGGCCCACGTTTTCGAGCGTCGTTGCCCAGCCGGCGCGTGCAAGGACCTGGTCGGCGTCCCCTGCCAGAACGCATGCCCTGTCGGTACCGAGGCATGGCGTTACGTAACCCATATTGCCCGCGGCGAATATGCGTTGGCATATCGCGTCATTCGCAATGCCAATCCTTTCCCGTCGGCGTGCGCGAGAATTTGCCACCACCCGTGCGAGCAGTCCTGCCGGGCGGGTTCAACCGGGGGCGAGCCGATTGCCATCCGCTCGCTAAAGCGATTTGTCGTCGATCACGTCGATCCTGAAACTACCAAGCCCGAAATCACCCCGGCTTCGGCGGACGCAACCAGCGTCGCGGTTATCGGCGCAGGACCGTCAGGCCTGACCGCAGCCCATCACCTCTCGCTGCTCGGACACAAAGTAACCATCTTCGAACGAGAGTCCAAACCGGGCGGGATGCTGATCTCCGCTATCCCGGAATACCGCCTTCCGAGGGAACTGCTCAACAAGGAAATCGCTTCGCTGCTGAACGAGAATATCGAAGTGAAATACAACACCCTGCTCGGACGCGACGTTACCATCGACAGCCTGCTCAATGACAGTTTCAAAGCCGTTTATGTCGCCACCGGCGCGCATAAGAGCCGGAACCTGTCATTGGACGGCGAAGACGCCGACGGCGTTGTCGCGGGCATAAAATTCCTCAAAGCCCACAATCTCGAAGGAAAAACCCTCGCCTGCGGGCGCGTCGGCGTTATCGGCGGTGGTAATTCAGCGCTGGATGCCGCTCGCGTAGCCATTCGTCAGGAAGGCGTCAAAAGCGTCAACATCTTCTACCGTCGCACCCGACGGGAGATGCCCGCATACGCTGAAGAGGTTGAAGCAGGCCTGGCTGAAGGTGTCGAGGTCGAAGAACTTATCACCCCGGTGGCCTTGCATGTCAAGGACGGCAAACTGACCGGAGCGAGATTTGTCCGTAACAAACTGGGCGAGCGCGACGCTTCAGGACGCAGAAGCCCGACGCCCATCCCCGGCTCGGAGTTCGACGTGGAACTGGACACGCTGATAGTCGCCATAAGCGAGCAGCCTGAGACGGACGGACTCGAAGGACTGAGATTGACGAAATGGAACACGCTGGCGGTTAACGGCGAGTCGTATGTTACGGACCGCCCCGGCGTTTTCGGCGGCGGAGACGTCGCCGGCGGACCCGGAACGGTAATCGAAGCAATCGCAGCCGGTAAAAACGTCGCTGTTATGATCGACCGATACATTTCCGGCAAACTACTGAAGATACTTCCGAAACCGAAACTTCCGTCAGTGTATATCGAACCTTTACAGGTTCCCGAAGAAGAAGACGAGATCGTCGATCGCGCAGCCTGCCCGTTGTTACCTCTCGGTAATCGTAAGGCTAATTTCGCCGAGGTCGAGTTGTGCCTCAGCGAGCAGGATGCGGTTTGCGAAGCCCGCAGGTGCCTGCGATGCGATCTCGATTTTACGCAACCGGATTAACCCCCTTTGAAAATATAGCCTGATAAAACAAGAGGTGTTCGCATGATTACATTGGAAGTTGACGGCAGGACGATTGAAGCCAAGACCGGCGAGACTATTCTTACGGCTTTGAAGCGAGAGGGAATTCATGTTCCAACCCTCTGCCACATGGAAGGTCTTCCGCCCACCGGCGCATGCCGAATGTGCGTCGTGGACATCGAAGGTTCGCCGAATCTCGTTCCGTCGTGTTCGCAACCTGTGGCTGAAGGTATGAAGATAAGAACCAGCACGCCCAGGGTGCTCGAGGCCCGAAGGACGATTGTCCAACTGCTGCTGAGCAATCATCCCAACGACTGCCTTTACTGTACGCGCAACGGTAAGTGCGACCTGCAGAAACTGGCGCAGGACATGGGGCTTCACCAAAGGCTTTATCGCGGAACGAAAACGTCCAAACCGATGGATGTCTCCAGCCCGGCGATATACCGCGACCCGGAAAAGTGCATCCTCTGCGGAAGGTGCGTGCGGATGTGCGAAGAGATACAGGGCGTATCGGCCATTGATTTCATCGGGCGCGGAAGCAGGGCCTTTATCGGCACCGCATTCGACGGGGGTCTGAATGTCTCGACGTGCGTCAACTGCGGGCAGTGCATCCTGGTCTGCCCGACCGGAGCCTTGTCCGAACGATCATACGTCAGCGAAGTAATCGCCGCCCTGGCCGACCCCGACAAGATGGTGGTCGTCCAGCACGCGCCGGCCGTTTCGGTTACGCTGGCTGAAGAATTCGACATCAAGCCCGGAGTTGACGTGGACGGGAAGATGGTCGCCGCCATGAGGCGATTGGGGTTCGACCGGGTATTCGATACGTCGTTTTCTGCGGACCTGACCATCATGGAAGAAGCCAGCGAATTGGCCCAGCGGATTAAGACCGGCGGCGTGCTGCCGATGCTGACCAGTTGTTCGCCGGGATGGATTAAGTTCGCAGAGCAGTTCTACCCGGATTTCATCCCTAATCTCTCGACCTGCAAAAGCCCGCAGCAGATGATGGGCGCGTTGATAAAAGGTTTCTTCGCCGACCGCGAAAAGATCGATCCCGCCAATATCGTCAGCGTTTCGGTTATGCCGTGCACCGCCAAGAAGTTCGAATGTGGTCGGCCCGAAATGTCGCCGAACAACGTAGCGGACGTGGATTACGTGCTGACTACCCGCGAGTTGGGACAGATGCTTCACATGTACGGTATCGACCTGGCCACGATGCACGACGAGCAGGCCGACACGCCATTCGGCGAGCGGTCCACTGCCGGTAAACTCTTCGGCGCCAGCGGCGGAGTGATGGAAGCGGCGGTACGCACTGCATATTTCCTGCTGACGGGAAAGGAACTTGAGAACCTGAAACTTCAGGCATTGCGAGGTTTGAAGGGCGCGAAGGAAATTCATATCGAGATTAACGGCCTGGAGATCGGAGCCGCCGTCGTGAGCGGACTCGGAAACGCCCGGAAACTGCTCGACCAGGTTCGCGCGGGACGGGACGACCTGCAATTCATCGAGATAATGACGTGCCCGGGCGGATGCATCAACGGTGGAGGTCAGCCGTTAGGCGCAGACCTGAAGGCCGTTCGAGCAAGGATGAAGGCGCTTTATAAAATCGACCGCGAAGAGCACACGCGAGTCAGTCATAAGAACAAGTGGATTACTCGCATTTACGACGAGTACCTTGAGCACCCATTGAGCCACATGAGCCATCGCATGCTGCATACGCACTACGAAAAACGCGACGGACTTGCACTATAACTTTCGTTCGGCGAGATGACCGGACGGTTGAAATTAAGGACGTGTGATGAGCGAAAACAAAAAAATACTGGTGGTGGACGACGACCCGGACATAGTCGCGCAGATATCAGCCGTGCTGGGCGCCGAAGACTACGAAATACTCAAAGCCGGCGGTGAAGAAGAGGCCGAAGAGGTGCTTATGACGGTCAGACCGGACCTGGTAATCCTAGACCTGATGATGGAGCATGCGGATTCCGGGTTCGTCATTGCGCATAACCTGAAAAAAATATATCCGGGAACGCCCGTTATTCTGCTGACGGCCGTTGCCGCCGCTATGCGAATGTCCTTCGATGTGCAGTCGCCCGAGGCGAAATCGTGGATAAAGATGGACCGCGTGCTGAATAAGCCAATCAGACCGGAACAAATAAAAGCGGAAGTACGCCGGTTACTGAAACTACCCGCTCCGCCGGAAGATCAAGAGCAGCCGACGGTAACAATACAGGAATGAACTTCGGTGAAATACACAACTGGCTACGAGAAACCGACGAAGGCCGACTCGAAGAACTCTGGGCCTTGGCCGACGAGGTACGCCGCCGGAACGTCGGCGACGAAGTTCACCTGCGAGGTCTGATAGAATTTTCCAACCATTGCGTCCGCCGATGCGCTTACTGTGGCCTCGGGGCGCACAATCCAAACCTGAAACGATACCGAATGACCGCCGAGGAAATTCTCGCCTGCGCGCATCTGGCCTGCGAACTTGGTTACGGCACAATCGTCCTCCAGTCCGGGCAGGACAGCGGGATTTCAGCGCAATGGTTTGCCGACGTCGTTACCAAAATCAAAAAGGCAACGCCGCTGGCCGTTACGCTGGGCCTCGGCGAGCGAAATGCCGAAGAACTCGCGCTCTGGCAAGCCGCAGGCGCTGATAGATACCTCCTGCGATTCGAGACGTCCGACCCTTCGCTTTACGAGAGGATTCACCCGGATTTGAACGGGGTAAAATCCGACCGGATCGCAATCCTTCATCAATTGCGGGACCTCGGTTACGAAATCGGCGGAGGCGTGATGATCGGCTTGCCGGGGCAAACTTACGAAACGCTCGCCCGCGACATCGACCTGTTCAGACAATTGAGGCTGGACATGATTGGATGTGGGCCTTACATCCATAACCCGCGAACGCCCCTGGCACAGGCCGACGACGAACTCCGCGCTGCCGACGATATGCAGGTTCCCAACGACGAAACGACATCCTGCAAGGTCATTGCCCTGGCGCGGATTTCCTGTCCGCTCGCCAACATTCCCGCGACGACCGCACTGGCTACGCTCGACGGGCAGAGCGGTTACGAACTTGGTCTGCAGCGCGGCGCGAATGTCATCATGCCCAATATCACACCGGCAGAGTATAGGGCGTTGTATGAGATTTACCCCGCCAAGGCGGGTGTTGACCAGGCCGATGATTACCACGAATTTCTGAAAGAACGAATCGCAGCGATTGGTCGCATGGTCGGTACAGGCAGAGGCGATTCGCCCGGTTATATATCTCGAACGGAGACTTCGACATGCGCGACCTGAAGACGGAAAAATTGAGTAAAAACGCGGTCGATTTCATCGACGACGCCCTGCTGGAGGGGCTGTTGGATAATGCCAGGCCCGACAAGGCGCGCGTGCGCGAAATTATCGCCAAAAGCCTCAACAAGGAACCCCTCAGCCTCGTCGAAACCGCCGATCTGCTGGCAGCCGACGAGCCGGAACTCGTTGATGAGATATTCGCAGCCGCCCGCGAACTGAAACGCAAGGTGTACGGGAACCGCATCGTCCTGTTCGCGCCGCTGTACATCGGGAACAAGTGCGTCAACGATTGCAGATATTGCGCGTTCCGGCGGTCAAACGAAAACGCGATCCGGCGAACACTTTCGCATGACGAGGTTCGCCAACAAATCGAAGCGCTCGAAAACGTCGGGCACAAGCGGCTTATACTCGTATTCGGTGAACACCCCGACTACAACGCCGACTACGTCGCTGAAATCGTCAGGCTGGTATATAGCGTAAAAGTCGGCCATGGCAGCATACGCCGAGTCAATATCAACGCAGCCCCTCTAAACCACGACGAGTTCAAAAAGGTCAAACAGGCCGGTATCGGAACCTACCAGATATTCCAGGAAACCTATCACCACGAAACCTACGCGAAGATGCATCCGAGCGATACGCGCAAGGGCGATTACCTCTGGCGGCTTGACGGGCTGAACCGGGCGATGGAGGCGGGCCTTGACGACATCGGTATCGGCGCGCTGTTCGGATTGACCGACTGGCGATTCGAGGTGCTGGGACTCGTGTCCCATTCGCTTTATCTTCAGGAACGCTACGGCGTAGGTCCGCATACGATAAGTTTTCCGCGCCTGCGCCCCGCCGGCGGAGTGAACCTGGGCGAAGACTACCTGGTCGGCGATTACGATTTCAAACGCCTCGTCGCGATCCTTCGCCTGTCCGTTCCCTATACCGGGATGATACTCACCGCCCGCGAAGAACCAGAACTCCGCAGAGAAGTCATGGCCTTCGGCGTCTCGCAAATCGACGCCGGCAGCAGGATAGAGATCGGCGGATACACCGAAGCCGGCGACGCGCAGGTCATGGAACGGGAACAGTTCACGCTCGGCGACATCCGCTCACTGGATGAAATCGTCCACGAGTTGCTTTCCGACGAGTACATCCCAAGTTGGTGCACCGCCTGCTACCGACTGGGCAGAACCGGCGAACACTTCATGGAGTTCGCCATCCCCGGATTCATCAAGCAATACTGCACGCCGAACGCACTATCGACGCTCACGGAATACCTTGTGGATTACGCATCGGATGAAACACGCACTGCCGGCGAGAAAACAATCCGAACAGAACTCGATAAACTACCCGATTCACCGCAAAAAACGGAATTGATTAGCCGACTCAAACGTATCCGTGAAACAGACGACCGCGACCTGTATTTTTAGAACCGTAACACGGGCGTCTCGCCCGTGAACAAAGAAAACATGGGCGAGACGCCCATGTTACGTTGGGAAAATATATGCAAAAAACACCCAAAGGTTTCAGGCTTCATATTGGTTTGTTCGGACGGCGGAACGTCGGTAAATCTTCCGTGCTCAACGCGATGACTCGTCAGAGCGTTTCGATTGTCTCGCACGTAGCCGGAACCACCACCGACCCGGTTGAAAAGCCGATGGAACTGCTGCCGATCGGGCCTGTGCTGTTCATAGACACTGCCGGTATCGACGACACCGGCGCGCTCGGCGAATTGCGAGTGGCCAAGACCCGCCTGATATTCGACCGCACGGACGTCGGCGTGATCGTCGTCGATGCCGGGCAATGGGGTGAATTTGAGCAGAAAATACTCCACGAACTCGAAAAGCGAAAAATCCCCGCAATCGTCATCTTCAACAAGTCCGACATCGCCGAACCGGACCAGGCCCTGGTCAAACGACTTACCGACGAAAAAGTCCTGCCGGTCCACACCGTCGCCACCGAAGGCAAAGGCATCCTCGATTTGCGAGAGGCCCTTATCAAGGCTACGCCCGACGAGTTTATCAACACCCCGTCAATCGTCGGCGACCTCGTCCCGAAGGGCGAACTCATCGTGCTGGTCGTCCCGATTGATCTGGAAGCGCCGAAAGGAAGGATTATCCTGCCACAGGTCCAGACCATCCGCGACATACTCGATGCCGAGCAGTATTGCATCGTCGTCAAGGATAACAGGCTGTCCGAGGCATTGGACCGCCTCAACCGCCCCCCTTCCCTGGTCGTTACCGATTCGCAGGCATTCGACAAGGTCGCTGCCGCTACGCCCGAAGACGTTCCGTTGACGAGTTTTTCCATCCTTTTCGCCCGTTTCAAGGGCGACCTGGACGAGTTCGTCCGAGGAACGCTAGCCATCGAAGACCTCAAGCCGGGGGATCATATTCTCGTGGCGGAATCCTGCTCGCACCATCCGATCGAAGACGACATCGGGCGTGTGAAAATACCCAAATGGTTGAAGCAGTACGTCGGCGGCGACCTGCGTTTCTCTCACGTTCAGGGGCATGATTTTCCCGACGACCCGTCGGACTACCGGATGGTCATTCATTGCGGCGGGTGCATGTGGAACCGTCGTGAAATGCTCTCGCGCATCATGCGATGCCAAAACGCCGGCGTTCCGATCTCGAACTACGGACTGACCATCGCGTATTCGCTCGGCAGTTTCGAACGCATCCTCAAACCGTTCCCGTCCGCACTCGAAATATACCGCCGGAAGCACAAATAACATATCGCGTGATATTCAAGACGCTGTTGCCGCCTACCGATAACCGACGAAGGGTCCGGGGGTAAAAGTTTAGTTCGCCACGTACGTTTTTCGCCGTCGCACACGCTTTCACAGCGGGTGCATCCGCCGGCGTACCGAGCGAAAGGAGGCTTCAAATGGAGACGGAGACCGGATTTCATGGACCCGACACGATCCTGGGCGATAACGAGAACGATACGCACAGCCCTCGCAATATCATCAGGACAATCTGTGCCGTCATCTGCCTTACACTTCTGCTGATATTGGCGACGACTGCGCTGTCTGCTGATAATGGCAACGGCAGTAATCCAGGCAACCAAATTGTCAACGTCGGCGATACCGGCGACGGAATACCGGACAAAACATGGCCGTTCGATTGACTTCGCCGCGCAGTCGGGAGAGGGAACAACTTTTATCATCCGACTACCGATTATATCGTCGGAAATGGCCGAAGATAACAAGGTAAAGGAAGCAGCCAATGCCGCATAATAACAAGCGAATCCCGTTTATGGACGACGAGGTTTGACGCTGTTGTAACGAACTGTTGACTGCAAACACAGGGAGAATACCACTAATGCCAGCTACAATCGCCAAACCAATAACGGCCATTATCCAGGAAGGGCACGGCGTCCTTTCCATCAAAGCCGATGCAAACGTACTTCAGGCGAGCAAGAAACTGCGGTACCACAACGTCGGAAGTCTGATCGTCATGGACGAACTCAGCGTCGCTGTCGGAATGATTACCGAGCGGGACCTGCTCAACAAGGTGCTTGCCGAAGCAAAAGACCCCGCCGGCGTGCTCGTCAAAGAAGTAATGACAAACGGCGTCGTCTCAATCAGCCTACAGACTTCGGTCTCCTCAGCCCAGAAGATTATGGCGAAACACGGCATACGCCACCTCCCGATCATCGAAGACGGACTGCTCGTGGGAATGCTTTCCACACGCGACATCCTCTCCTACCAGTTCGCCGCAGTGAAGAGCCTGCTGAAGCAGCAGTTTGGAATGGGCGAGGACATCGACAACGAGTTCCCGGATATGGACGGATAACCAAATCGCCCGCCGACGATGTTCAACCCGCCCAACGCTTCTTACTCTCCCTGCCTGCCCGGTGAGTCTATTCCACAGGTGAAAACTCATCCTTGCCTGCGCCGCATTCGGGACAGACCCAGTCGTCAGGCAGATCGTCGAAGGATGTGCCCGCAGGTACGTCATTGTCCGGATCACCGAGTTCGGGATCGTATATCCAGCCACAAACGTCGCAAACGTATTTTCCCATGTTTGATGTCTCCTTTATCTTCTTCGGCGGCCTTTCGGCCAAAGAAGCCCTGTAGGTCGGCGCTGTCGGAGGGGTTTTACCACGAAGAACCTCTCTGTAGTAAGCGTAGGTCATGGGCCTGCCGGTACTGATAATTCGGGCGGATGAAACCTGACCGATAAAAACCGTGTGCGAGCCGCCCTCCAGCGTCGTTTCAACCCGCGCCTCCATGCAGGCAACGACGTGGTCTGTAACAATCGGACAACCGGTGAGGCCAATCTCGAATGGAACCTGCGAGAATTTGTCCTTGTCCCTTCCGGATTGAAAGCCGAAGAGTCTGATCAGGCTCATTGGGGCCGATTCCGACAATACGTTAACGGTAAAGACGCCGCTGTAACTGATGAAATCATGCGTCAGCGCGTCTTTATTAACGGCGGCTGCCAGACGGGGCGGCGAGTCGGTTACCTGCATGAGGGCGTTCGATATCTGACCGTTGAGGCGATCGTCCTTACGCGAAGTAAGGATGTAAAGCCCGTAGCCGAGGGTGAACAGCGCTTCGGGGTTTTCCAAAAGGTTGCTGTCGGTCATCACATATCTCCAAGCCTATGAGACACCATCTCACCCAACCGGCGGCACTCGGCGAGCGAGGCCGCGTCGGGAACGTACTTGACCTTCACGCTCTCGCCGACCGGTTCGACGCCCATGTCATTCAGGTAAGCGGTGATGTCCTTGACGGCTTCGCCGCTCCATCCGAAGGAGCCGAACGCCGCACCGACCAATCCTTTGGGCTTGAGACCCCTGATGTAAGTCAACACGTCGGCCAGTCTTGGAAAGAGTGAATTGTTAATTGTCGGCGACCCGACGAGAATCGCGCCGGCGTCGAGGATTTCGGTGGCTACGTCGCTGCGGTGGCTCGAACTCATCGGCATCAATTTGACGACCGACCCGCCGGAGGCAAGCCCCTCGCCGATTGCCCTGGCCATCATTGCAGTGCTTCCCCACATCGTGTCGTACACGACAATGGCTTTGTTTGTCCGCTTTTGCCGGGCCCAGCGGGCGTATGACTCGATTATCCTTCCCGGATCGGCCCGCCAGATGGGTCCGTGGTCCGGCGCGATGATACTGAACGGCACGCCCAGGCCGACGGCTTTATCGAGCGTTTTGGCGACAAAAGATGACAGTGGCAGCAGGATGTTGGCGTAATACTTCGCAGCCTCGACGTCGAGGATCGTCTCGTCTATCTCGTCGGCGAAGCGTTCGTACGATGCGAGGTGCATCCCGAACGCGTCCTGGCTGAAGAGCAATTCGTCTTCGTGCAGGTATGTAACCATGCTGTCGGGCCAATGGCACATTCGAGTTTCGACGAAGGAGACGTTCAGATTACCCAGCGAGAGTTTCTCGCCGTCCTTGACCGTCGTTATTTGCAAGTCCATACCGAAATGTTCCGCCAGCGCCTTTGCGCCCATCGCCGAGGCGAAGACCTTTTCGGGTTTGACCGCCTCTATCACGTCAGGAAGACAGCCGGTGTGGTCCATCTCGGCGTGGTTGGAGATGATGTAGTCTATTTTCCCCGGCTCGACGACAGATGCGATTCTCGCGAGCAGCTCGTCCCTGAACGGCGCCTTGACCGTGTCGATAAGCGTAATTTTATCGGCAAGGATTAAGTAGGCATTGTACGTCGTGCCTCGCCTGGTCGAGTATCCGTGGAAATCGCGGATGCCCCAGTCGATAGCGCCGACCCACCAGACGTTGTCGGTTACTTTGACAGCGTTAAAAACGTTTTTAGTCGTCATCCCTTAAAGTGCTTTCATCTGTTGATTCAAATCAAGGATGTGCCCGATTTCTTCCTGTATAATCCCTTCCAGCCCCATTGCGCCGACGACCTTTAACATGGCGCCTTTCATGCTCTGGTAGAAGATAACGGAATCTTTTTCCAGGCCTATGGCTACGGTCAGTATGTCTTTTATGGACTCCTCACCCGTGAGGTTTTCGGACGGGTCGGGGCCGAAGATTTTCCCGTCGGCGACGGCTTGGAGGTAAAGCGTAGCCTGGTTGTCCGGGTCGAACACCTCCGGTGTCCCGCCGGCCTTGGCGAACTCGGCGCGCATTGTGGCGAAGATTTTTTCGTGATCGTCTTCCATCTTTGCCAGTCGCAGCAGGAGGTCGCTATTGTCGCCTTCAGCCGATTCGGCGGCCTTGCGGTAGAACTTCGCGCCGTTACGCTCGATCTGCTCGGCAATTTCGAAAATCTCGTCTGCGCTGAATGTAATCATTGTCGTTATCCTTTCCACAGGCCATGAACGTTGCAATACTCGCGGGCGGTGATGTTATCGCCGGAGACGGCAAAGGTCGCTTCGGGCGCATCACCGGGCGAGAGGAACTGACGGTAAGCCTTCCCGTCCACAATGACCTCAATCCACTCGATGTAATGCTTTTCTTCCATCGGGTGCAATGCCGCCTGTCCGACAGTTACCTTTATACCCCCGTCGGTCTTCTGAATCCACGGAACGTGTTTTTCGGTGGCTACGTCTTCGGTCTTTTCTTCCTGCAATACCATAGGCTGACCGCAGCAGACGAGTTCCCCCGCGCCTTCGTGGAGCATCTCAACAATATTGCCGCAAATCTCACATTTGTACACCTGCAATTTCTCGGTCATGGTCATACTCCTTTCTCTTTATGTGGGCATTTTTTCAGGCAGAGGAACCAGTCCAGGCACTCCACGTCGTCGCCGGCTGATTCGACGCGCTCCTTAGCCGCTCCGCACGATCCCGGAGGCGGGATAATGACGTCATCGCCAATCTGCCAGTTTGCGGGTGTTGCGATTCCGTGCTCGTCGGAATGCTGCATCGCTATCAGCAGACGTTTGATTTCCTGCATATTCCGACCGTTGCTCAGCGGATAGTAAAGAACCGCCCGAACGGTGGCCTTCGGGTCGATGACAAAAACCGCACGCACCGCCTGCGTGTTGCTTTCACCCGGCTGGATCATACCGAACTTGTTGGCCACTTCCATCGTCAGGTCGCTTATGACGGGGAAATTTACCTCGACGTCCTTCATGCCCTTGTATTCGATCTTTTCCTTGATAGTCCGCAACCATGCTATGTGGCTGTATATGCCGTCAATAGACAGGCCCAGAAGTTCGGCGTTGAGCGTCTTGAATTCATCCTGCATCGACGCGAACGTCATAAACTCCGTCGTGCATACCGGGGTGAAATCGGCAGGATGAGAGAAAAAAATCACCCACTTGCCCTTGTAGTCGTCCGGGAAGTTCACCGTTCCCTGGGTGGTTTCGGCCTTGAACGACGGGGCCTTTTCGCCAATCAGAGGCATTCGTCCCTGCTTTTCACACATTGTGTTTCTCCTTAAAAATCGTCGCCTTGTTATTCGTATGTTTCCTATCCGAGCATCGCCTTGAGGTCTTCAGCCGGTGTTGAGACCGGCATTATGTTGAATTTATCCACGAGCACCTGCAGAACCGGCGGGGTTATGAAGGCAGGAAGTGTCGGTCCGATGCGGATGTCCTTAATGCCCAGGTGCAGCAGCGTCAGCAGGATGCAGATAGCCTTCTGCTCATACCAACTCAAAACCATCGAGAGCGGCAGGTCGTTGACGCCGCAGTCGAACGCCCCGGCCAGGGCGACCGCTATCTGAATGGCTGAATATGCGTCGTTGCACTGCCCACAGTCCAGCAAGCGCGGGATACCGCCGATATCGCCGAACTCGAGTTTGTTGAAGCGATACTTCCCGCAGGCGAGTGTCAGAATCACGCAATCATCCGGAACGGCCTGGGCAAGTTCGGTGTAATAATTCCGCCCGGGCTTCGCTCCGTCGCAGCCACCGATGAGGAAGAAGTGCCGGATATTACCGGCTTTGACTGCCTCGATAACTTTGTCGGCCACACCAAGCACCGCATTATGGGCAAAGCCGATAGTGATGGTCTTTTCCGGCGCGTCTTCGGCAAAGCCGTCAGCGGCCAGGGCGGCGTCGATAACCGGCGAGAAATCCCTGTTGTCGATGACGTGCTTTACCCCCGGCCAGGCGACCAGACCCGTCGTGAATATCCTGCCCTTGTAAGTTTCTTTGGGTTTCTGGATGCAATTTGTGGTCATCAGGATAGCGCCTGGGAACTCGTCGAACTCCTTTCGCTGATCCTGCCACGCCCCGCCGTAGTTGCCGACGAGATGTTCGTATTTCTTCAGTCCCGGATATGCCAGGCATGGCAGCATCTCGCCGTGCGTATAGACGTTAATGCCTTTGCCGGCGGTTTGCATAAGCAATTCATCGAGGTCTTTCAGGTCGTGGCCCGAAACGAGGATGCACTTGCCGGCCACCGGCGTTACGCGAACCTGCGTCGGTTCGGGGTGGCCATAACTGTCGGTGTTGGCCTTGTCGAGCAGTTCCATGACCTTCAGGTTCAGTTCGCCTGCCTTCAGCGCCATTGCCGTCAGTTCGCCGACGTCGGTGGGATTTCCGTCCAGGTAACTGAGCATTTCATTGAATCCGGCATAGACGCCTTCGTCCTCGATACCGAGTATTTGTGCGTGGTCGATGTAAGCAGCCGAGCCTTTAAGACTATATGTTATCAGTTCCTGCAAGCCGGTAACGTCCGGGCCTGGGTCTTCAAGCCGCTTGTCGATACCGAACGACCGCCCCTGTTCGATCATCCCTTCGACGGTATCCGCCAATCCGCAGTCATCACCGCAGAGACTCTCAGGCTCCTTACCGGCCTGTTTGCATTGCTGCTCGTATTGCTTCTTGAGCGGGCCGGCGATTTTCGCCGCCTTGCGGAGCAATTGCTCCAGGCGGGCAGGGTCGAAATTGACGTTGGTAACAGTAGTGAACATCGCCTCGACAATGAAAATGTCCGTCTGGCGGTCGGTTACGCCGAGTTGCCTTAGCCGATGCGAATACGCGCCGAGCCTCTTGGCCACGGTTACCAGCATGTCCTGAAGCGCAGCCGTTTCGGCGTCCTTACCACACACGCCCGCGACGGTGCATCCCGTACCCTTGGCGGTCTGCTCACATTGATAGCAAAACATGTTCATTCTGTAATCCCTTCCCGTTTAGACAAGGCCTCATCAATGGCCTTGCGATATGTCGATTCGTCTTTAATACCAATCCATTTCCCGTTCTTGACAACTTCACCTTTATCAAACAACATCACAGTCGGGATGTTGGTAATTCCATACTCCAGGGCCAGTTCTTTCGCGTTGTCGGTGTTCACCTTGAATACGTCCGCTTTTCCCTCATATTCATCCTTCAGCTTGCTGATTGTCGGCGCAAGTTTCCGGCACGGCGGGCAACGGTCGGAATAAAAATCCACAAGGACAGGCCTGGGCGATTTCAATACCTTCTCGTCGAATTCATCTTTGGTTGCCAGATGAGGAACGCTACTTGACTGCTGCTCCTTCGAGTTGCAGGAGCCTTGCGTCATCGACAGGGCAAAGAATACTCCGATAATCAGACCAAACATCGCTCCGCGATACGGATTGGCCGTCAGCGGACACGTTCCGCTGCTGCATTTACCGAAGTATCCGAGCAGGGCGCCTGCCAGCAGACCAATCCCGCCTCCAATCAGCACTCTTATCCACATTGCCATGTTACACCTTACCTTACGCTTGTTTTGTCCGCTACACGATAGCCCAACTCTTCAATTGCATTTTTCATCGCCGCCAGGTCGAACCCATCGCCTGAAACCACCGCTTCTCCGCCGGCGAGACTAACTTCGACGCCCTCGACGCCCGGACACTCCAGCAGCGCCCGTCGGACACTGCCGACGCAGTGGCTGCACGTCATTCCGGAAATCGCCAGTTTCATCGTCTCGCCTTCGAGCCCTTTCCCTTTCGCACGCCCTTGAACATAAGCACGGACGATAGCCACGAACAACACACCCAGCAAAACCGCCGCCGAAACATACTTGACGACCGGCGGGAGCATCCAGCCCATTCGGCTCGCGCCGACAATCTGCTCACCTGTGATTAACTGGTCCAGCAACAATCCGCCGACCAGCGCGCCGACGAGCATGACGCCCAGATAGACGATTGTGGTCCGTTTGCCCATCACCTTCCAGACGGTGGCGATGGTGGCGGCGTTTGTCGCCGGACCGGTCATCAGGAACGCAAACGCAGCCCCCGGAGAAACACCCGCGACAATCAACGCATAGACCAGCGGAACAGACGCCGTCGCGCAAACGTACACCGGAATGCCCGCCGCCATAAGAATCAGCATCTGCCATATGCCCGGAGCCACTAATTTCCTCAACTCGTTCGGCTGGACTACCGCCGAAATAACGGCAGCAAGCACCAGACCCACCAGAAGCGCCCTTCCGATGTCCCGCGGAAGCGTGTCGAAACTGTATGTGAAAATCCGGCGTATCCTGCCGTGGTCGTTCTCGGTGAAATGGTCATGGCCACCGGCGTTGGACACTTTCTGCGGAGCATCGTTCCCGTCCGCGATGTTGACGATCGCTCCACCGGCGATACCCGTTACCAGTGCGACAATAGGCCTGAAAATCGCATACACGCCGCCGAGCAGGCCATAGGTAACCATAATGCTGTCAACGCCGTCCTGTGGCGTGGCGATGAGGAACGCCGTCGTCGCGCCCTTCCCTGCGCCGTGCCTGCGAAGCGAGGCAGAGACCGGAATCACACCGCAACTGCACAACGGCAACGGTACGCCGAAGGCCGCCGCCTTGACCACCGACCACAAGCCCTTCCCGCCAAGATGACGCTCAACCAGCGCCGGCGAAACGAACACCGACAGCACGCCCGCCATCAGAAAACCGAACAACAGGTACGGCGCCATCTCGCTGAGCACAGACCAGAATCCCGCCGGGATGTCCGCCAGCCATTCAGGCATAAACACACACCTCCGCTCCTGCATCACTACGACTCAATAACGCCGAAAGGTCCATCTCGCTTCGGATTCCCAGTCGCGTCAGTGCAAAATCGTATCGCACCGGGTCGTCGGGCGAGATTCGCCTGAAGGCGTCCGTGATTTCCCTTGCTGTACGCATGTCCGCCGCATTTCGTTGTGTTGCGCCTAAAGTAAGGGCAATTCTGTGCATGTGCGTATCAAGCGGAACGATCAGTTTCGCCGCCGACACAGCCTGCCATCCGCCCGGATCAACCTCGTCTGCCCGAACCATCCATCGCAGGAAAAGGTTCATCCGTTTACAGGCACTGCCGCGAGCGGGGTCCGGCAGCAAATGCCCGCACCGACCATCACCGTCCAATTCCCTCACAAACAACGATAACGCCGGCAAGACCGTTTCATCGTCCTGTCCCATCCCCGCAATAAAACAACTCCCAAGCGACCCGTGCCGGTCAATGACCCGCTTTACGCCCGACAACATGGCCGATACATTTTCGCCCGTGGTAAATCGATGCCGAAAACCCGCAAAATCCCGCCCCAGCGACGCTTCGGACGCATCCTGCAGGAAACGAAGAGGTCTTCGCCCCATCAGGCCCAGAACGTTCCCGACACTTTTGAGTATCTGCGCGACCCTGCCGTACGCCAGCGAACTCGCCACCAGTCCAACAACCTCGCGATCAGCCGGATCATCATATTCGTACAGAAACTCCAACGGGTCAGGGTGGACATAGCAACGCCGATTCAGTCGCTCATGCAAATCTTTCAACATCTCGGTATGTCGTCGCAGCGGCATGGTCTTGCTCACCAGTTCTCGCCGAGGACCTCGAAATACGCTTGCGGATGAGCGCAGGCCGGGCATACGTCCGGCGCCTCGGTCCCTTCGTGCAGATAGCCGCAGTTCCGGCAACGCCAGACGACGGGCTTGTCCTTCTTGAAAACCGTACCGTCGGCGATATTCTTCGCAAGGGCGAGGTATCGCGCCTCGTGCTGCTTTTCGGCCACCGCAATTGCTTCCATCATGTCGGCGATATCGTCGAAACCTTCCTCGCGGGCGATAGCGGCGAACCCCGGATACATGGTCGTCCATTCGTAGTTTTCACCACCGGCGGATGCTTTGAGATTGTCGATTGTGTCGCCGATTACGCCGAACGGAAACGCTCCGGTAATCTCGGCCTCTCCGCCGGTCATAAACTTGAACAACCGCTCGGCGTGCTCTTTTTCCTGCTCGGCCGTTTCGGCGAAGATGGTCGAGATTTGAACGTAACCATCTTTTTTAGCTTGGCTGGCGAAATAGGTGTAACGGTTTCGCGCCTGCGATTCGCCCGCAAAGGCCGCCATCAGATTCTTTTCGGTTTTACTTCCTTTGAGTTCCATTCTTATCCTGCCTTTCCTTCTTGGTTTTAGGTAATTTTCCACAATTCGGACAAATCCCCACAAACTCCAGACTATAACCGAGTATTTCGTATCCACAGCCCTTTCGGACAGCACGTTCAAGGACCGGTAAGGTGCTTAATGGTAAATCATCCACCCTCCCGCATCGCACACAGCGAACGTGATAGTGTATCTTCACGTTGCCGTCGTATCTTCTTGCAGAGCCGGACGACTCGATTTTCTGTATCATCCCGTTGCCGGAGAGAATCTCCAGATTTCGATACACCGTCCCAAGGCTGATACCGGGCAACCGACGTCGAACCATATTGTAAATTTCATCGGCGGTCGGATGCGACGTTACCTTCCGTAACTCATCGAGAATCACCCGCCGCTGACGGGTCATGCGGAGTGGAGATTTCGAATTGTCCCTGGATTTCTTGTTCATAACAGTAACTACTCCTATTTATATACCTATGATTCTTTTGTGTCAACCGCCAATTGAAAAATATTTTTGGATATTCTGTTGTCTCTAAATTGCACGTCGAAACTCCGGCCTCGGTAATACTTCAGGCCTGCTTTCAGATTCGGTCCACCACGACGATAGTTTGGTCGTCCTCTTGCTCTTCGCCGCCTCGGAATTCATCCACAGCGTTCATTACCGTATCGGCAAGTTCATCCGGCGTACAGTCGGCACAGCGAACGACAATATCCCGCAGGCGCTCAATCCCAAATTGCTCGTCGGACGGTGAATGCGCTTCGGTAATACCGTCGGTGTACAGCACCAGTCGCTGCCCCGGCATAAAGGTATGGCACATCTCATCGCCTTTGTACTCTTCGACCCCCAGGAGCATGCTGCTGGCGCCAAAGGGTTTAATAACATCTCCGTCAACATCGGCTCGATCGTAGAGGATCGGTCGAGGATGCCCCGCATTGATGTAAAAGCAGACGCCGCTGGGCAAATCAACAACGACGTAAAAAATCGAACACGGTACTACTGTCCCGATTCTGTCGCCCAGTTCTATCAACATATCGTTCAGCCCGGAGATAATGTCCGTCGGCCTGCTGCGTTTTTCATGTCCGGAGCGGAGGAATCCCATTATCTGGGCCATCATCAGCGACGCCCGGACACCATGTCCGACGACATCGCCGATTACCAATGCGAATTGGTCGTCGTTGAGGCGGAGGAAATCGTAGAAATCGCCGCCCACACCGGCACACATGCGGTTTCTGGCGGCAGCGACCTGGTGCGGACAATCATGCGGACAGGTCGATGGTAGCAACGCCGCCTGTAGTTCAGACGCCAGGATCAGGTCCAGTTCATGTTCGCTTGTCGCCTGATGCGCCGTCATGGAATTCTCAAATCGTGGGGTTGTTTTCAGGATCACCGACGGATGGGTCATAAACCCACCCACAAACATCACAAACGTACTTAATCATAATTTGCTCCTTCCGCATCAAAAAAGTATATCACATTAACGACCAGGATGTCTGTACCACTAATTTTCCTTGCCCGGTTTGAGTTGTTGTTGCATATTTATACAGTCGGCGGAACATGTCCGGTCTTGAGGCTTACACTAAGCGGCCGAACTGGCGGAAGTCGCAACGGGCCGACTTCGCCCACGAAAGCGCATAAGGATATGAAATGATGCGAAAATCTATTGCATTGACGGTGCTTCTTGCACTGGGGACGTTTGCGGCAGGAAGCGAGTACTACGTATCGCCACAAGGCGATGACGGTAATCCGGGGACAAAATCACGCCCCTTCGCCACGATTAAGCGTGCGGCTGCGACAATGAAGCCTGGCGACACCTGCCGGATCGGCGCCGGCGTCTATCACGAAACCGTGAAACCCAAGAACAGCGGCGCTCCTGAAAAGCCGATTTCCTTCACGGCAGAGTCGGGTGCAAAGGTAATCGTAACCGGTACAGATCCGGTGGCCGGTTGGCGGGACCACGGAAACGGGACATACAAGGCGGCTGTTCAACTCGATCTAGGCCACGAGAACCAGGTCTTTCTCAACGGCGAGCCAATGATCGAGGCCCGTTGGCCGAACCGGAAGAGTTCCGACTTGTTGAAGGCGGACGCCGCGCCCATTGGCGGCGGCAGTTCCGTAACCGCCATCGGTTGCGAGCGGTTCCCTTCCGACTGGTCCGCGAATGATCTCAAAGGCGCGGTGGTATGGGTGATGGCCGACCGCAAGTGGAGTTCATGGACCTCGACCGTAACCGGCTACGATCCGAAGAACAAGCGCCTGCTGGTTAGCAAGCCCTACGACGGCGAGAAGAGCTGGTGGGTGGACCAGCGGCACAACCCCTGCCGGGGCGGAACGTTCTATATCACCGGCGCCTTGTGCCTGTTGGATGCGCCGAATGAATGGCGCTACGATGCGGCGAACAAGGTGCTCTATGTCCGTCCGCCAGACGGTAAAGCCCCGGCCGACGGGGCGGTAACGGTCAAACGTCGCAAGTTGGCGTTCGACCTGGCCGGTGCGGCGCACGTGCGGGTTAAGGGTATCGACATTGTCGGCGCGAGCATTGACATGACCGACGCTAAACATTGCCTGGTGCAGAACATGCGCGCACGCCACATCTACCATACCCGCGGTGGTCGCACGATTATGTTCATTCCACGCGCCAAGCCGGGGGTCTGCATATCAGGCTCGCACAACGTGCTTCGCGACTGCGAGATTGCTTATTCGGCGGGCAGCGGTGTGCGACTAGCAGGGCGCTCGAATGCAGTGATTAACTGCCACATCCACCACACCGACTATCTGGGCTGCTATGAATCCTCCATTTACATGAACGGCATCGGGCATCTGGTCAGCCACAACAGCATTCACGATACCGGTCGTGACTGCATCAAACTCGGCGGCGCCGGCCACCTGATCCAGTACAACGACATCTACCGCCCGGGAAGACTCTGCCACGATCTGGGCGTCATCTATTCGGGTGGGCAGGACGGCGGAAACACCGAGATTCACCACAACTGGGTGCATGACAACCCGGGGGACCGCAATAACGTCGGCATCTACCTGGACAACTACATGAAGAACTACCTGGTCCATCACAACGTGGTGTGGAATACGCCCCGTTGCATCCGTTTGAACGGGCCGACCGGCTATTGCATTATTGCCAACAACACGGTGGCGACGGGCATTCGCAACCCGTGGGGGCCGTGGAAGGGGCAGAAGGTTCAGTTCGGCAGCCACGTCTTCAACAACCTTGTCGGCGACCGCGTCGCCATGAACAAAGAGGTGTTCCAGGCGGCGAATCTCGTTGGTAACCCGGTAGCCAAGAGGGTTCGGCCCGATCAGGGCAAACCGATTATCCCGAATGACGCCGTCGATGCGGGACTGTCCGTTCTCGGCCTCACGGACAGGTTTTCCGTCAAAGCGCCTGACATCGGCGCGTTTGAGAAGGGACTGACGCCGTGGAAAGCGGGGCATGATTTCGAGAATCCCCCGCAACCCCAATACCGCCGGTGCGCATCGCTGTTGCGTAACCATGTCGTCAACGCCGCCTTCGAGTTCGCCCGATATCACAACGATTATACAAAGCAGCCGCTCACTCCCTGGCGGCCCACGCACGGCAAGCAGGCGAAAGTTGAGCATCATCCAGGCTTCAACACTCCCCCCGCCAACGCCCGGCTTTCCGTCCACGGCAACAGCCTGCGCCTCTGTGGTAACGGCGATGACGGGGTAGAGCAGGACATTGCCGGCTTGCGCCCAGGCTCACGGTATGTCTTTGCGGCGTACGTGCGGATGGAGAGCGCCAAGGACGTCGTGCTTGAGGTCCGCGGACACGGAGCGGTGCCGGTTTCGGCTCATGCCAATAACGTAAAACTGGCCAAGGGGCAGACCTGGCGACTTGTGGTGGTCGAGTTCACCACCGGCGCAAGGAATTCAACCGCGACGGTCACCATTACCAAGAAAGGCCCCGGCGACGCCTACATCGATGATACGGGTGTGATCTACTGGGAACTGCGCTCGCCCGGCAACGAGGATTGATGTGGAAGGCAGGATGAATAACTCGAAAACGCGGCGAACAATACTTGCCGAATGCCGTGCTACACCGAACGAACACTGTCGGCAAACAAGCCTCGCCACCTGCGGCAGATGCCACGCCTGCACCACCCTCCAAGCCATCGCCGCGAAGAATATCATCTCTTGAAGTCAACCCGTTTGCAACCAGAAGCCGGGTGCCGTGGGCCCCGGGTTTTGGGCCCCCCCCACAAAATTTGGACAAACGGGCGCCCCCACCCCCGGCCCCCCGGCCCCCCACTTTTTTT
>JAUWNJ010000029.1 GCA_030612725.1 Planctomycetales bacterium | reverse complement strand
GATTCGGAACGATTCGGAACGATTCGGAACGAATGGGAACAATTGGGAAAGTTTCCAAAATTCATAACTCCTTGGCCTGTATGGATTTGCGTATTTTGAGGTCATTTTTCCGCCCATTTTAAAAAATCCACCATTGCCTATCTTGCCTAAACGGCCCAGAGCACCATTGCGGATTGAGAATTGTGGATTGCGGATTCCTCGATATTCCGGTCTTTCTTCACTTATCAAAGAACACATAAGCGTACCAAGGACGCTCTGTATTAACTTTTGCGTTCGCGTTTGCGCGCCCAAAGGCGCACACAAAACGGATAGCGACGCCATAAGTCCTTGGCGGCCTTAGGAAAAGTTTTTTTGGAATTTTTCATCTCCCTGATTTTTACGTTCGCCTTTGCGCGCGCAAACGCGAACGCAGCGCGATCAAGGTTGGCCTGCTCCCCAAAAACTGTACCAGTTGAAATGAGAGATTTTCCGAAGATGGACCTGCCCCCAAGTTGGATCAAACTTGGGGGCAGGTCCAGATGTATCGTTATCTCTCATTCCAGTTGGTACATAAAATGGGGGCAGGCCAGTTGCTGCGGTGTTGTTTGGCTCGTACGCACGTGGAGATTCGGACGAATGGAGCGATATAGATATTGTCGTAATCGCGCCGGAGTTCGACGACTCACGGACTCTTGAACAGGTCCGGCAATTGTGGATGGCGAAAAGCATCTGCCGACAACCGCATCGAGCCGATTCCCTGCGGCCTGAACGAGTGGCAAACCGAACAAGGCCGACCCATCCTCGACATCGCCCGTCGAGAGGGCGTAGTCGTAACAGCAGCATAAAATGCGAACGTGGTCGCCCCCAAGGGACGGGCAAACACCGCGACCACGCCACCCGCGTTTGTGATTAATTCGCTTTTCTTCCGGCGACCTGGGCCCGCGTAAGGATTCGCAATCAAATTTTACGCACGAGTCAAACCAACGCAACGGCCAGGCCCAGTGAGATTATCGATAGAAACGTACTGATGACAATCGCGTTGGCGGCCAATTCGCCGTCGCCGCCGAGTTGGTCTGTCATGATGTAGGCTATAATGGCTGTGGGACTGGCAAGGAATATCACCGAAACAGCAGTTTCCATCGTCCCCATGCCCAATGCCCGCGCCACGAGGTAACCTGCTATCGGGGCGACGGCCACCTTGATAACCGCAGCCAGGGACGACAAGAGCAATCTTCCGCTGATTCTCGCCGACGCAATCGCCCCTCCGACGCACAGTAGCGCCACCGGAAGCGTAAAACTCCCGGTGGTCTTTATCGTCCTGTCCAGAACGTAAGGAAGTTTCAGGCCCATCAACGCCGAAGCAATCCCCGCCACCGACGCCAGAATCAGCGGGTTCGTGATGATCTTCCAGACCATTTTCCAGATCGCCCCGGCCTTGAACCCGTGACTGCCCAGTAGCAGAACGACAACGGCGGTAACGTTGTAGGTCGGAACAATCAATCCCAGCACAACCGCCGCCAAAGCGCCCGCTGCCACAGTGTCGGCTCCGTCCCCATTTGACGAGAATGCGTACATGATGACCGACAGCCCAATAAACGCGCAATTCCCGCGATAGCCGGTGTGAATGAGCGTTCCGGCCTGGACCGACGGCAACTTCAGCAGGCGCGACAGCACCAGGCCGACAAGAATGCACGCGAACATGCCCGAGAGGATCACCAGATAAGACATGCCCGCCTGTTCCCATGACAGCGAGGCGTTCACGAGTTTGTGGAAGAGCAGCAAAGGCAGGCCCACCCAGTAGCACAGACGTGTCGCGTCTTTCTGCAACTGTGCGGACATGAAGCCGGTCCTGCGCAACGCAGCCCCTAAGGCAATGATCAGAAAGACCGGGGCGACGGCGTTGACAGATTGAAGCAGCGTTTCCATTTCGATGTCCGGTCTTTATTCCAGCCCGCGGAACTTTTCGTCGTTGAATCCCTTCGGCGGTGGGCCGGTTGGCCAACCCTACGACTCGGAACTCCCATCACCAATCGTCCCCAAAAGGGTAAGGACTTGGCGAACCAGTTCGTCCCCGGTCTCCCGACTGGCAATGTGAGTCGTTTCGTAGCCTCCCTGATCAATGGCCTCCGGAGTGGGAATGTAGAATGGATCCTCACCACAGGTGGCGGCAACCAAGGCCATGCGGGCGCCGGAACCACGCTTGATCTTTTCTCCCAAAGCCGTGAACGGCTCTCCTGGAATACAGGCCAAAGCCAGATCATTCATACGAAAGGCGCTTATTGTTACCGGGCAGGTCCCGTTTTCGATTTTTCGCGAAATGATGTATTTCCGCAGGGCGGTCCGCGGGTCTTCCCCGCTTTCCCGCCATTGCGTGATCGCCCTCCTGGCCGACATCAGACACTCCTGTTCATCTCCGGCAGACGGTTGTACCGGCAGCACGGTATCCTTCTGAACACTCCTGAAGCATGAAACCTCCTGTGGGGTGATCAGCCCCAAGGTCTTGATTACCTCTCCGGCCAGTATTTGCCCCATTCGCCTCGCGTCCCCAATACGATCCTCCACAGAATCAACTTCTCCCCGGACGTACTTGCCCGGATTGATATCCCCGGAACAGCCGTGGAGGAAAACAGTAGTCCCGCCGGATATTCGGTCAACAATCTCCGTTGCAAAGCCGGGGAAGTCGGCGGAACAACAGTTCGGCGAATCACCACCGGCCGAAGACGGGTGACAGGCGTAGTTTATTAGAGTCGCTATCGGTTTTCCGTCGGGTTGCGTCAAAGCAACTACGCCGACTTCAGGGTCTATATGCCCCATGGGGAGAGTTCGCAGAAATTCGCTGCCCCGCGAGGCTCTCCACACGAGATTTCCCTCCTCGTCTATAATGCGACGGTTGGAGGCAATTCCTTTCGTTATTGCCCCCGATTTATATCCCATAAGCGCCGGCATGAGATTCTGCACGGCCAGAACAATGGAAGTTGCGACCTTCTTCGGGATACTCGCAATGTAGTCCATATCGAAAGCGACGTCGTTTATTCCAAATACATCGTAGGCTGGTTCATACTCAATGAAACTATCGCTGTGTTGATGAGTGCAATGAAGTACGATGCTTTCGACAGGACACGGCAACATTTCGCGTGCGGTCTTGCGGATGAAATCCAATTGCGCCTTATAAAGAACGGCCACATCCATACTCGTTAGAGTGGACGTAACATATCCGTCGGAAAACGCGATTGTCTTGGCGTAGAGGCGGTCGTGGAAGGTCTTCAGCCGTCCTCGGTCGCCTCCGACGTGCCAGCGCCGGGTCGGCGAATTATAGTTCGGGGTGATATCTATTCTCGATACGCCGACTTTGAAAGCCATGAGCAATTCCTTTCTTATGTTCTATTTTATCCGGAAGTTCCGCATGAGTCCCGGGGGTGCCATGCCTAAAACATACCGGACCCGAGTATCAACAATCAAATATGGTGTTCGTGGAATTTCAGATACTTTTACTCCGTAGGCTTCTATCAGTTCGCTTTTCTTCCCGCGACGCCTTTAGTGGACTTGGTAATCTTTTTGGCCTTTTCCTTTGGGCGCAGTTCGTAGCACGAGTTGGCCAACCCTGTGACTTATCGCTCTTCATAGGTTTCACAGGCGTTACCCGGCTATTGCTTGGCCAGTCGGACGAACACGACCTCAGTGCCCTTGCCGTCTTTCAGGCTGACGCCTGCGCCGCCGTGGGTGTAGATCAGGCAAGGTGCCGCGATGCCCAGTGGCCCGAACGGCCTTTCGACGCTTGGGAACCAATTGGCCAGTTTTGCGTCAACGGTTGAGATTGGCGTTACTGCAAAGGTTCTGCCTCGATCCGCCGAGGTCAGCATGACAACTTCCAGCGAGGGATGACCCCACCATGTTTTTTTCAGGCCGGCCTTTGCCACCGTGCAGGCTATGTACATGGTCCCATCGCGATCGAAGGTCATGGTGGCGTCAACCAATTGGCGGCCTGGAAGTCGTTTCTGCACGTCGGGCAACAGTTCCCGCGGTTTCCACGACTTTCCGTCATGGCGCCAGAGCGTTACCGAGCGAGGCCTCTTCTCCAGATGAAGCGCCGTCAGCCAGGGGCGCCCTTCCGGATCGACGACGAGGTTCCCGATTCGCATGTCCAGTTTGGGTCCCTGCTCGATGAAGCAGGGGGTTTTTGGCGTTGCGGGCGTCTTGACAACCAGGCCGGCGATCGTTTCCCATGTCTTGCCCTTGTCGCGTGAGCGGAGGTAGCCGAGGGATTTTCCTGCCCCGATCTTCTGATGGTAGTCGTAGATGTGGAATCCGAGATGGATCACGCCGTCGGGCGAGACGGCCAGCGCGTTGCCGTACTGCGTGTATCCGGGCTTGACGTTCGGATGGACAATCGCCCGCGGCTTGCTCCATTTGCCGCCCTTGACCCGGCGCTGGTACATCAGCCGCGGCGGGCTGGGACCGCCTCGGTACGCGCAGTGCAACGTGTCGTCGGCGTCGCAGATAAGGCTGGGGTAGGTCCCTTTGGACCCGAAGCGCCGGACCGGCTCCCACTTGGCGGCGTCGTAGGGACGGGACGACCTGCGGAACTGGAACGGGCCGTGGTGCGGACCGAAGACGACGTAGAGGTAGCCTCGGCTGTCCATCGTCATTGCCGGACCGCCGTGGTTGTCCACTCCCTTACCCACCAGCACTGTCTCGCCCCAGGTTCCGGCTGCGACGTCATAGGTCTTGACCCGGATGTCCGAGACGTGATCCAGCCAGGTGACGAATACCTTGCCCTTGGCGGTAATGATCTTGTTGCTCGCAGCGTAGGCTGTGGCCCTGGTGGAACCGATGGTCGAAAGGGTCTTCGAGAAAAGCATTTTTACCGCCTTTCCGGTTGTGGTTTTCTGCCGGTGCGATTTTTCGCTCAACGCCGGCTCGCCACAGCCAGCCAAATGCAGTAAAACAACAATACCTGTCAGGATTGCAACGGTCTTACGCATGATGACATTTCTTCTGTTACAACCGTTCGGTTCGTAGTTCGCAGGATGGACCGGAGCGAAGCCCCACCTTTACCTGTTCGAAGCCAGGAAGGTGGGACTCGCTTCCCGTAGGGACACTACGTGTCGCTCGGTCCAGCCTACTTTAATTCGTTTTTCTTCCCGCGACGCCTTTTGTGGCCTTTGTGATTTTTTTGGCCTTTTCTTTTGGGCGGAGGCTTCGGGTGGCTGCGCCTGCACGCCACATCTCGGAATTGCCGATGGCGGCCAGTTCCTTATCCAGGCGCTCGCGGTAATCGGCCTTTCCGCAGACGGCCAGGACTCGCTTTGTCTCCGCGCCGCTGGCGACCCGCTTGTAGAGTTCCTTGAAGACGGGCATGACGGCCTTTTTGAACTTCGGCTTCCAGTCGAGCGCGCCGCGCTGGGCGGTGGCTGAACAGTTGGCGTACATCCAGTCCATTCCGTTCTCATCTACCAGGCGGATGAGACTTTGGGTGAGTTCCTCGACTGTTTCGTTGAAGGCTTCGGACGGGCTGTGGCCGTGGGAGCGGAGCGTGTCGTATTGCGCCTCCATAATCCCTGCCAGCGCGCCCATCAGCACGCCGCGTTCGCCCGTCAGGTCGCTGAAAACCTCGTTCTGGAATGTCGTCGGGAACAAGTATCCGGAGCCGACGGCGATTCCAATGGCGATGCAGCGTTGGCGGGCCTTGCCGGTGGCGTCCTGCTCGACGGCGAAACTGGAGTTAATCCCTGCCCCGGACAGGAAATTCCGCCGGACGGAAGTGCCCGAACCCTTCGGCGCGACCATAATCACATCGACGTCCTCAGGCGGGATAATCTTCGTCTGGTCCTTATAGACGATGGAGAATCCGTGCGAGAAGTACAGCGCATCGCCCGGATTAAGGCATTTTTTGATCATAGGCCAGATGGCCTTCTGTGCGGCGTCGGAGACGAGCATCTGAACGATCGTCCCGCGCGTCGCTGCCTCTTCTATGTCGAAGAGAGTTTTTCCGGGTTTCCATCCGTCTTTGACGGCGCGGTCCCAGTCGGCCTTGAAACGCTTGGCCTGACCGACGATTACGTTGAAGCCGTTGTCCCTCATATTGAGCGACTGTGCCGGGCCTTGGACGCCGTAGCCGATGACTGCGATAGTTTCGTTCTTGAGGACCCGCCGGGCCTTGGCCAACGGGAACTCCTTGCGTGTGATAACTTCTTCTTTGACTCCGCCGAAATTGATAATCGCCATTTTGCATTCTCCTTGCGAAAGTTAACCGGTTATTAAGAATAGTAATCTTATTTTTACGGGCGTGAAATTTCAAGAAGGTTTCTTAGTCTGTAGGCCGGGACGGAGCGAAGCGAAGTCCCGGCAATTCAAGAAAGGTGGGCCTCCGCTTCGCTCCGTCCCAGCCTACAGGATTACGCCAGACAATGCGCATCGCGTGTGACGGCGACTTTGGCGATGATTGATTCGGGTCGCTCGTTGGGGTTCCACATCGCTTCAGCCAGCAGGCAGGTCGGTAGGAACATTCGCTCTTCCCACATTCCGTCATCGACCAGGCCGGTGATGGTGAGCCTTTTTGGACGAGCGGCGACGGCGGCCTGGATTGTCCGGCAGACGGCGGGGAGGCGCTCCCGCCAGCCGATTTCGTTCTGTTTCCATCGCGGCTCGATCAACTCGGTCCGTCGGCGGATGAAGTCGCGGTCTGCCCTGCCCATTACGAACGGCCCGAGTTGATACTCGAATGTGTCCCAGTTCAGACTGGTCATGCCCTTGAGCACCAGGCCGACGTCTTCGACCGGTCCTCGCAGCCCGGCCAGGCGGCGAGTGTAGGCGACGGTCTCGTTCAGACCTTCCACGTCGTCAAGGCTGTAGGAATACGGGAAACACCCGGCGTCTTCCCAGGTGATGTTAATCCGCGGATCGACGGCCTTGATGTGGTTGATGTTGTCGCGGATGCTCATAGCGTGCAGGCCGAACTGTATCCACAAGTCCGGATGGCGCTCGAGCAGGGCGGCGCCGATGTCGTTGACCCATCGGGCAGCCAGTTCGGCGATGGTCTTTCGCCCGATCTTCAGGTCTTTGGTCTCGGTGAACGTCTGGAAGTAGATACCGTCGCCGCCGGTGGGGGCGTATTGCTCTTCATAAGTGCGTATGACGCGATCGCGCCAGCGGGCCAGTTGGGCAGGGTCGGACGGGTTGACCTTTTCGCCCCAGCACCACGTATAGCCCCAGATTAACTTTATGCCCAGCGAGTGGGCGTAGTCGGTAATCTCGCGGGCGTTGACGGGGGCGTAATCGTTCCAGGCAATCAGGATATTCATCTTCCAGCGGCTCATATTTTCCAGGAATCGCCGGTAGTCATAGACGACGTGTCCCCAGGTCCAGATGCCGCGCTCGAGGATTTTCGGCGAGCCGGTGATGTTCCAGTCCGGGACGGATTGGTGGAACGGCGTCTTCACGTGAATCGTCGGGCGGGCGGGTTTGGATGCGCCGGTTTGCGGAAACCACGGCGGGACAAGGCCGGTAACGTAGGGGTCGTGGCAATAGTGTTCCCAGTCGCGGACGGCGTAGAGAACGCCCGGCGAGTCCGACCCTGCCAACACCAGCACCTGCCGGGCGGAGTTGTACGGGCTTGGCAAAACGGCGATAGTGTACGACTGCGGCTTTTTCGCCAGGCGAACCTTGCCTTCGGCGACAAGTGAGGCGATGAGGCTGTTGGACTCCGGCGTTCCGACAGCCAGGATGTTGTGCTTCTTGAGCCTCCGCCGGTCGCAGCCGCCGACGATAGTCTGCACCACGTAGGGCACGTGCTGCTGAATTAACGCACCGGCCTCGGCTGCGGCGTAGTGCTCCAGCGCCTCGTCCTTCCCGGTCAGCACCAGCCAGCGCGGGGCGTCAAACTTCAGTTTGGTGAGCATCGTTTTAACCTTTCATTCCTTTCGGAATTCCGTAGGCCGGGACGAAACGGAGCAGAGTCCCGGCAATCAAAGAAAGGTGGAACTCCGCTTCCCGTAGGGACACTACGTGTCGCTCTGTCCCAGCCTACCCTTTATTCCCTTTCAGGTCTTCCAGCAGTTTCCAACACATGTGCAGCATCCGCGGCAGGTGGAAGCAGCCCTTCCACTTGCCGCCTTTCATATTCAGCAGGATCTCCCCGCCTCGGTTGAGGTAGCCGAACCATTCCCCGTGCTCGGGGTCGGGATAGTGGCCCCAGCAGTAATCGTGGAACTTCTCGAACCACGAGGCGAATTCCTCCCGGCCGGTGTGTTTGTAGGCCATTAGCAGCGCGATCATCGCCTCGCTCTGGACCCACCAGAGTTTTTGGTCCCATTCCAACTGTTCCGGCGGCTTGCCGGCAGCGTCGCGGTAATAGAAGAATCCGCCATACTGCTTGTCCCAACCGAACTCCAGCATGTCGGGGATTGCCTCAATGGCCGACGCGACGATGTCATCCCTGCCCCACGTCTCGCCGGCGGAGATGAGAAACCACAGGCACTCCATCGCGTGGCCGGGGAGGACCACCCGACCGGGGAAGGTGTCGGGGTGCGACCCGTCCGGTGCGACGTTATCGAAGACCAGACCTTCCTTGCGGTCCACGTGCAGGTTCAGGATCCTCTCGGCCGATGCCAGCCCGCATTGTCGAAAAACAGGATCGCTAATAACTGAATCCAACTCCAGCGACATGTTCACGTTAATCATGTCGAAGGCCAGCGACGTTAATGGTCTGACGCCGGGGATGAACCGCGAGTATGGGTCTTCCTTGTTCACCAGCCATTCCTGGATACCGTTGTAGGTTTTCATCGCCAGGTCGCGCGCCCAGTCGGCATCGGGACCCCCATCGGGGCAGGCGGCGGCTGCGGCGTACTCGGCCAGTCCCATCGCGCAGAAGCAATCGCTGAAGATGCAGGTATTGGCGTAAGCCTTTCCGTCCCGCTCTAGGGCGAAATAGATATTTCCGTTTTCGTCGAACCCGTGATCGCGGATGAACTCCGCCCCCAGCCGGGCGAGGTCCAGATATTCGGCCTCCTGACGAACCTGGCGGTACATTTTTGACAGCACCCATACCTGCCGGCCCTGAAGCCACATGAATTTGTCGGTGTCATAAACCTCCCCTGCCCGGTCCAGACAGGTAAAGTATCCGCCGCAATCGCGGTCGGGCGAGTGGCGAATCCAGAACGGAATCACGTCATTGATGAGTTTGTCGCGATAGAAGTCCGCGTATCGGGCGATGTCCATTGTGTTGACCTTTCCGGAGAATTTTCCAGCGGGGGTATTATCCTGCAAAGTTGAAGCGAATCAAGCGTGTTTTTCACCGAGGAGCCTGGAGTTTCAGAGTAATACTGGGCGCACAAAGTAAATGCACTGGTGGGAGATAAACGAGCCGCGACTGTAAGCCTGCCCCGTGGGGGGGAGCGGTCAGACCAGTGCGAAAGTCTTAATGACCGTTCCCCCCCACGGGGCAGGCTTGCGGTCGCGGCTCGTAAGACGCTTATGCGAATCTGGAGACACAATCCCAATTTTCGAGCTCCAAGTCAATAAAATCAGTGTTGTGTCCCCGGATTTAAAAAACTATCAAGCACGCAAAGAAAAAACAACAGAGTTAATACGTCTGTTCCCTTAATACCCATGTTTTCCCTCTCCGCGCTCCGCGGAAGGCGCAATGCGTCAAAATGGCCGAAAAACAAAAAAAAAGAAAAAACCAGAAGGGTCTTGACCTACGGCAGCCTTTCATGAATAGGGACAACAACTACACACACAGCCTATTTCCAAACAACATGATCTACAACCATCCGCGCTAGGCATTCTACACGCTTTGGTGTTCCAAACATTTCGCAGGTATGCCATTCAATAGGCCCTACGCCCGCACTCAAAAAGGTTGCGTTTTTATCATCCCAGAAACCGGGGAATCTTCCTGCCGGCGTATCAGAAAAACTTATCGGATATTTACCAGTATCCAAGGCTCTGTGTGTGAGATATTTCGCACTAACAGGAGGAAATATACCGCTGGAGACAATGTTTATATTCTTATTCAAGCCTTCCCAGAACGGCATGATCGAATCTTTTATTTCTGATAACGACGAAGGTTCCAGATGAAACGTTGTGTACTCATCTTCTTCTTTGTTCCTGGACAAGCCTGTTATCCCAATCATAATTCGCTTATCGCGGAACCTGGCCGATATGACAAGTTTGGCAAACAGGTATTGGGCTATATCCGTGTCGCTTTTTTTAGATTCAGGAAGAGACTTTGCAAAACCCTCGGCTGTCATTGTTACAATGTCCTTACGCCCTCTGTTCCCCATTGAAAATTGCCTACGAAGTTCCTCCAGATCGCATTTGCTCACCTCCTTTGTTATTTTTTCCAGCAATTTGACAACATTTTGCCTTTGACCCCAAACGACAAAAACGCGAACGCGTAGGTATTCTAAGCGTTTTTCCAAGTCGCCTCTTTCTTTCTCCGTTACATTTTTGGACCATTTATCGCCATCATGCATCCATATCTGGTCAATATATCGCAACAAAGCAATAGACGGCGGGTTTTGCACTATGAAGTCAGTTTTCTTTTTGCCGTCACTGGACATCCAGGGGTATTGGTCAATTCCGTTGGCATCGTTCTTTTTACACGAAGAAAGCAATAGGCCGCACCCAGACAGTAACATTGCTATAAACAGAATGTACTTTTGCAAGATATTCATGCCAAAATCTCCAAAATGCATATCGTGACCCATTAAAATACAACGATACGATTAGAAACATGGGAAACATGGGTAGCGTGGGGTTGTTGAAAAAGTCGTAACACGGGCGTCTCGCCCGTGAGGAACCTTGGAAAATGTTACGATTTCCGGTAAAACCAGCACGGGCGAGACGCCCGTGTTACCCATCAGACGACTTTTTCAACAACCCCAGCGTCCCCATGTTTCTTGGGTAGCGTCCCCATGTTTTCCATGTTTCCCTGTTTCCCGTCCCCTTAATTCCGTATGGAATTTTCAGGGACAACAACAAGTTTTTTCAGAGCATGTCGGGCTGCTTCTGATATATTGGGATTCTTATCCCCTGTTGCTGCCTCTAGTTTTTTCCGCGCCTCCTTTGAATTCCTGCCTATTATCCCAAGAACTTCAGCGGCCTCGGCCCGCACACCAGCATCCACCTTAGCGTTACTAAGTACCCCAATGACGTCCAATATCATTCTCCTTGATGATAACCTCAATGCCCCCACAGTAATGAGAGCCTCGTAGGTAAGACCTGGAGTTGAAATGCCTTTCGCCACTGCTTTTTCAAACATTTCCGCGTGTTCTGGAGCGCCTCGCATACCATTTAATGCAGATAATGCAGCAGGACTCCCAGTCAGTACTAGATTGGCAACAACCTCAGCGCCCTCTCGGGATGTTCTCGATAAGACACGAGTGATCGTGTCGTGCTCTTTCACTTCCGACTTTCTTAGTAACATACTCAATGTAGAGATGTTCCTCCACCCTATAATTCGCAAGGTCTCCTCAGCCCGTAATGCGACCCAAAAGTTCTTGCTATTAGCAAGCTTCACAAGTTGGAGGATAATGTCAGAACGGACCACGTACATCTTAGCCACTGCCTCAATTGCGGCCTTTTGCACATTTTCATGTTTGTCATCCAGTCCTTTCTTGATCGCATCTATTATAGATTTCGAACTTTTTCCTATGTTGCCCAAGGCCCGCACAGCTTCTTCTCGAACTTCTACAGAGTTATCACTGCACGCATTGATCAACTGTTTCAAGACATTTTCCGGTATTGTTGCCATAAACCCAAGTGCCTTAGCCGCATGCGCTCTTAATCCTGAGTCATCGTTCGTTAAATGTTCTCTAATCTTCGGTATAGACTCTTGCACCCTTAATCGCCCTAATGCAAGGTCGGCCTCGGCAAGAACAAATCCCGGTGCACGTGACTTTTGTAATCGAAGCAGTTCGGGTACCACTCCGGGAGCGCTCCCGATCCTCCCGAGTGTACGTACCACTAGAAACTGCAACGCTGTGTCATTTCTCAACATTCTCAGTAGAACAGGCACAGCACCCTTGGCGTCCGGTCCCATGTCCGCAAGGAGCATAAGCGCTCTTGCTTTAACATCTCCGGACTCTTTTCGCAGCGCAGAGGTAATCTTATCAACCAGTACTACAGAATTCACAGCGTTATCTAAGCCTATCGTAAGCAGTGCGCCATAAGCCGCGTTTCTCACATCTTCATCTTTACTACTGAGGTACATTTCCACTAAACTGGGTAGTAACCGTCTTATTCTTATCTGGGCATTCCTGATTTTATCCGCTTCTCTAAATGGTCTGCTTGATGAATGCTCCGACTGCGTGTTATGATTCCCGAATTCCGGAAGCGCCATTTCGGTTTGATCCGCAATACAGCACGAACAGGTTGCGAACCCAACAAAAACCATTACAAGACTAATTCGTTTAACAATAGACACGAGTATTCTCCTATTTATGTTTCTTTTTCCCACATTCAGGGAAACATGGGAAACATGGGGATGCTACCCATGTTTTTTTCCTTTCCTGGATATCTTTTTTTGTTTTCTTGGTCGTTCTCCCTTTTTCGGCATGAGGACGTGGCCAAGCATTGCTTCGAGACGATCTATGAAACCGTCATTCCCCGCCGACCCGCCGGTGGAAGTGTTCCGCCGCAGCCGGGCCAGGATCACCTTATCGTCTTCATCGCGTAGCCACGCCGACCAGTCGGCAATATGATCGGGAGTTAAGGGGACAGGCGTATTAACTCTCGCCATTTTGTTGTGGGCTTCCATCTTTCGGCCTGTTTCATCGCTTTTGCTCTTCGGTTATCTGGAGACACAATCCCAATTTTCGAGGTCCAAGTCGATAAAATCAGTATTGTGTTCTCAGGTCAAGTATGTTTTTCCGCCGCTCGTCTGATGGCCCAGGTCAGTTGGTGTGTTTTGGTCGCGTCGGCGTAGGTGCAGCGGATGGCCGATGCGTCGCCGGTGCGGACGGCTTCGACAAACGCCTCCGCCTCAGTCAGGTACGGATCGTCGTCGGCGAAGTCCAACGTTTCGACCTCTTCGCCGCCGGGATAGCGGACGTGGAGCCGGCAGGGGCCGTAGGGGTCGGAAAGGACGATTCGCAGCCCGTCGCCCCATGCTTCCAGTTCGGCGAGGTATTTTTTGCGATGCAGCAGCACGCCGTGAGTCAGCGAACCGACGGCCCCGTTGGCGAATCGCCAGACGGCGGCAGTGGCGCGCGGGATGCGAAACTCCGGCGGGATGTCGGCGTCGATTGGCTCGGCGTCAGGCCCGTCGGGGATGTCGGTAAGTCGCCCCGCTGGTTCGCCGCCGGTAATGGCTACGGCGGCGACGGTGGATAAGTCCGCGTCGCCTGCGACGTATCGCGTCAGGTCGCAGAAGTGCGTCGCCTGCTCGACAATCGGCCCGCCCGTGCGGCGGATGTCCCACCAGACCTTGCTTGCGATTTCGCTGTATGCGCAGTTGTATCGGGCGACGACCGCGCGGACGCCGCCGGGAGTTTCGGCGATGATCTCCTTCATCTTCGCCACAGCCCGGCTGTAGCGGAACATATACCCGACCGAGATAATCAGACCGGCATCAGCGGCCTTGGCCAACACCTCGGCTACGGGGGCGACCTCTTCCGGCGGGGCGGCGGAGACGGGTTTCTCGATAAACATGTGCACGCCGGCGGCGGCGCAGAGAAGTTCGATGTCCTTCGTCGGCCTGGCTGTACCGTGTGCCTCCGGCGGCAGGCCTATGAAGACCGCGTCAGGCCCGGCTTTATCAAGCATCTGTCGAAAATCGGCGAAGATTTCGGTCTCGGCGTAAATCCCGCCGACCGGCCCGCTCCGGCGAACAGAAAGACGCTCCTCGGCACGGGATGTGTTCAAATCGGCGATACCGACGATGGTCAAATCCCCGATTTTCTCCAGGCGGGATGCATGGTCCCAAGGACCCTCACCCCCGCCGAAGTTGGAATTCCCAGCCCCGATAAACGCGATTCTCAATGGTTCCGCCATGTGAAATTCCTTCGTGTTTTCTTTTGCGTCCCCCTGATTTTTCTGACGAAGCGGGGAACATCCTTCAGGTCGTCGTGGTCTTTCCACATCCCACAGGCGGGATGCTCGGATGCTGAAATCCTTTTACCGGTGCGACGGATTCGACTTGCCATGTGAAGAAGACTCTCGGAATCCATAATTTTATTCTGTCCAATCACATCCGATAGTATGTACATTTATCAATATAAAATCCAGCGGGTCGGAAGAAAAACAAACGCCTTTTTCTTTTTGCTTTTTTCCTCGGCAGTTGCGCTGTATATACTCGATCCGGGGACGCTCGTGGTGCGTGTTGTCGCAACATTTTGCAAAGACAGGGGTTAGGGGATATAATCAGGTAAAATCGATCAGTTTGAGCATATAAAAATGAGATATTGGGAGAAAAATTGATGCCGGAGAAGAATAGCGAAGTAAAGGGTCATACCGCCCACGTGAAGGTGGCGGAGAATCTGGGAATTTTCGACAGCGTGCAAAGACCGTTGAAGATAGTTTTTCTTGGGGCAGGTAGCATGTTCCTTGAGCACTTGGCCAAGGACGTACTGGGTATTGGCGGCGCTGACGAAGGCGAATTTGCTCTTGTTGATATCGACCGCGAGCGTTTGGAGATGGCGGAGGCCTTGACCAAAATCGTCGTTGAGCGGATGGGAAAGTCCGGCGGATGGACGGTTACTGCCACGACCGAGCGGCGTGAAGTTCTCGCCGGCGCCGACTACATCATCAACTGCATCGAAGTCAGCGGCGCTGAGTGCGTCCATTACGACAACGGTATCCCGCTGCGGTACGGCGTTGACCAGTGCATCGGCGACACGATAGGTCCGGGCGGGCTTTTTAAGGCATTGCGAACGGTTCCTGTATTCCTGGATGTGTTGAAAGATGTCGAGGAACTCTGCCCGTCAGCCTGGGTGCTTAATTACACCAACCCGATGAGCATGATGTGCCTTGCCGCTTCCCGCGCCAGTTCCGCCAAAGTCGCAGGTCTCTGCCACAGCGTCCAGGGCACCAGTCACCAATTGGCCGATTGCATGGACATTCCCTACGCCGAGATGACCTGGAGATGCGCGGGGATCAATCACCTCGCCTGGTTCACTGAATTGAGTCGCAACGGCGAGGACCTTTACCCGCTTCTGTTCGAGCGGAGCAACGACCCAGAAACGTGGGAGAAAGACCCGATCCGCTTCGACATAATGCGCCATTTCGGACGCTTCGTAACCGAGTCCAGCGGGCATTTCAGCGAATACGTACCGTATTATCGCAAGAGGCCTGAACTGATTAAGGAGTACTGCCGAAGCGAATATCGAGGTCAGAGCGGTTTTTACGCCGACAACTGGCCTCAGTGGCGAAAGGATTGCGACCAGCGTCGCCGGGACGTTATCGACGGGAAGGTCGAGCCGGTTCTTGAGCGTTCGTGGGAGTACGCCAGTTCCATCATCGAGGCGAGTGAGACCAACCGCCCGTTCGTCGTTCACTGCTCGGTTCCGAACGCGGGTCTGATTACAAACCTTCCTGCCGACGGTGTCGTCGAGGTCGCCTGCGTAGTCGATAAGTGCGGGATAACACCGACGCACTTCGGACGCCTGGAACCGCAACTGGCGGCGCTGTGCGACGCGAATATGCGGATGTTCGACCTGGCTGCCGACGCCTGCATCCACCGCTCACGCGAACTTGCCGCCCAGGCGCTGATGCTCGACCCGCTCACCGCAGCCGTCTGCTGCCCCGCAGAAATAAAACAAATGACCGACGATCTCTTCGAGGCCGAAAAAGATTTCCTTCCAGGATTCTGACGCGGAGTTGTGTTACTGTTGTGCGGGCCGTGGTGCTTCTCGACTAATCAGTGGAGTAATCACAAATGAAAAATTCTCTGAACCTGCGTGGTATCTACCTGGCCACGCATTTCGAGAACGCCTATCAACGATGGGATATTGACAGGCTCCTTCAATACATTCGCGAGTTGTCCGACATGGGCGCCAATGCGATAGGGTTCTGGTTTGATCAGAACGAGTACAAGTTCGCCGACCTTGACGTTCCCGGTTCGTTCACGCACGGGCGCCTTCAGCGGACCTGCAGGCTGGTAGAGGCGGCGCACGATGCGGGTATGCGCGTGATAATGATGACAATCGCCAACGGCTCCTATCATGATCAAGTTCGACCCGAACTACAGGCCGATACGTCCGGGCGATCCGGGTTGTCGTTCTACCCGACGCAGTTATGTCCCAGTATTTCCGAGGCTGCGGAAATCTGCGCCGCCAACATCGCCGACCTGCTAGGCCGGATTCCATACGTTGATTACCTCGTCTCCTTCCCATACGACCAGGGCGGGTGCGACTGCCCGCGCTGCGCGCCGTGGTCGCGAACCTACGTCCGGTTGTTAAGGCGGACCGCCGAAGCGGCGTGGGAGGTCCGGCCAGACCTGGCGGTTATGCTTTCGGTCTGGCACATGACCGAACAGGAAGTCCGTGAAATGCTCGACGAAATCCCAAGGGTGTGGGATGAAAAGCCGCCAATCAACGGTAACCAGGACAGCCTGGACGACAATCACGGTCTGAACGCCAACCAGGTTCGCGCCCTGCCCGGAGGCGAGGACGTCGAGTTTTACGGCTTTCCTGAAATCTCGATGCTCATGGATTCGTCCGACCGGCGAGGCTCCGGCGACTGGGGCGTCTTTGCGGCCAATCCAGTACCACGACGTCTGGCCGGTCCTATGCTTGAGCAACGGGACAATCTCAGCGGGTTCATCGCATATTCGGAAGGCGTGTATGAGGACCTGAACAAATGGGTGATTCTTCGGCTTGGTCTCGATCTTGACGATGACTTGGACAACATCCTCGCCGGTTACGCCGCCAGGTATCTGTCGACCTCGGTGGCCGAGCCGTTCGTCCGGTTTGTTTACCGTCTGGAAGACAACTGGCGTCACCTGGGTTCGCTTGATGAAGCCCGGACGAACCTGGATTTGGCAAAGCGGATCGAAAGCGACCTTCCCGATGATAATCGCGAGGGTTTCCGATGGCGGCTCCTTCGCCTGCGTGCCGAACTGGACGAAATTGTCGCCCGCGGGCGACGGGACGGCCGGACCGCCGTTGAAGAGGAACTGGAGGACCGACTCTCGCGGCTGCGAGGTATCTATTGTGCCGACGAGAAACTCACATCCCCGGCGATTACCTGCGACCATATCGTCGATCGCTGGATTGACATCGATTAACGAAGGCCCGCTGACCGCAGCCGTCTGCTGCCCCGCGGAAATAAAACAAATGACCGAAGAACTCTTCGAAGCCGAAAAAGACTTCCTTCCGGGATTTTGACGGAGCAGAGCATGAAAATCGACCTTTCAGGAAGAACGGCCCTTATAACCGGCGCGTCCGGTCAACTAGGCCGGGTTATGACCCGCACATTCGCCCAATGCGGCGCGGATGTAGCCATCCATTATCATCGCAACCAGTTCCAGGCCGATGAACTCCTGGACGAAATCAAGGCAATGGGCGTCAAAGGCTGCGTGATACAAGCCGACGTAACAGATGCCGATTCCGTAACGCAGATGCAGCAGTCCGTCGCCGGGAACCTGGGCCAGCCGGACATTATCGTCAACAACTCGGTCATCTTCTTCGACTGGGCAACCGTACTGGAGCAGCCGGCCGAGGACTACGACAGTTCATATCGGTCCTGCGTTCTGCATAACGTGCTGATGGCCAAGGCGTTCGTACCGGCGATGATTGAGAAGCGATGGGGCCGCGTCATCGCCATCAACACCGAGTGCGCCATGACGTGCGAACCGAAGCAGTCGGCCTACGCCTCCGGCAAGCGCGGCATGGACGCCGTGCTGCGCGTCCTCGCCAAAGAGGTCGGCGAATATCAGATCACCGTCAACCAGGTCGCCCCCGGCTGGGTTATCACTGAAAAGGAACGCAAAGAGGGCGTCAAGCAGGGCGGCGATTACGTCAACAGAGTCCCGTTGAAACGCCGCGGAACCGATCAGGACGTCGCCAACGCCGCAGCCTTCCTCGCCTCGGACCTGGCGGCGTTCATTACCGGCGTGTATCTGCCCGTCTGCGGCGGAAAGGTCATGCCGGCAATCTGAATTCAGCACGAGGTGAAACAATGCAAATCAGGCGAATGACATCCGAAGATATGGAACGAATCGCCGCTATCAACGAGTTGGCATGGGGCGACTGCACATTGTATAAACTCGTCGAAGACCGCTACGGTCCCATCGGGAAAAAGGGATGGAGGCAGAAAAAGGTCGATGAGGTGCAGGCCCTTTTAAGCAGGAATCCGGACAACGTCATCGTCGCCGTCGAAGACGATAAGGTTGTCGGATACGCCTCATTCATGATTGACGACGATAACCAGATCGGCCATGTAACCGACAACGCCGTTGACCCGGAATATCAGGGGCGGGGGATAGGCACAGCCATGAACAAGTGGGTGCTGGATCATTTCCGCAACGAGGGCGTCAGGATAGCACGCGTCAGCACGTTGCTCCACGATAAGGCCGCTCGAAGAATGTACGAAAAAAACGGCTTCGAGGAACTGGCAAGGACGATTTATTATTCAATGACTCTTGCAAACGATCGGTAAGGTCTATAAACAACACGCATGAGCGATACTGTGAGTAAATTAAGGAGTAAATATATGGTCAGTGTGTTACGAAAGACGAGTCGTTCCGAAAAGTCCTCTACCGGACACTACCACCTTGCGGCGGGCAATTCATTGCTCAAGGAAGGCTGGGCGTCTATGCGCCTGAAGCAGGGAGAGGCGGAATTTTACGCCGCCGCCGACACGAAAGTCGGGATCGCCTCGGCACGGAACGGGCATGAAGCCTTTCAGGTATTCATAGTCTCATCGAAAAAACGCCTCAAGGACGTTACCGTGGAAATGACCCCTTTGGTCAACAGCCGGACCGCCCGGAAGATACCTTCACGACACGTCGGCGTTTTCCTGGTCGAGTCTGTCAAGACCAAAGGCAAAAAGCCCGACAAGTATTGGCCTGACATCCTTCACCCCTGCCCGGAGAAGTTCGACGTGCCCGGAGGCCAGATTCAACCGTTGTGGGTTTCTATCCACGTTCCCAAAGGCACGCCGGCGGGGGATTACCACGGGCAGATGGAGATTCGCCCGGCGGGCGCTCCGATCCGGACGGTTCAGGTTAAGTTGAGGGTCTGGGACTTCGTCCTTCCGGAAAAGACACACATCGCTACCGTCTTCGGCTTCACGACGATGGACAGTATGTCGCGGTTTTACGATTTTTATCCCGGCTCGCCGCAGGAGCAGTCGGCGATGGTTCGCAAGTATCTGCGGTTCCTGAATGACCGTCGCATCAACACCCTTTTCTACGGGTACACCACGGTTCGCGATCCGCGGATCGTGAGCATCAAGGAAGGCAAAAACGGCAAACTGTCCTACGATTTTACGAAACTGGATCCCCTCCTGCGTACGCTGGTGGAGATGGGAGTGCGATTCAACATCTTCGCGCCCGCCTTCTGGCAGACGTCCGACCAACTGTTCAAACTCAACCCGCTGCTGGAAGAGCGATTCGGACATCTTGGTGATAAGTTGTATGATTCGCCCGAATTTGATAAGGCCGTCGCGGAGTTGCTGGACAGTTACGTGAAGCATCTCCGTCGGAAGGGTTGGCTTAAGAACGCCCTCTGTTATGTTTGGGACGAGCCTCCGGCGAGGATGTACGGCCACATGCGCAAGATGTGCGAACTTGTCAAGAAGATCGCCCCTGACGTCCCGCGCATGACGGTCGCCAACTACGAACCGTTCGAACTGGAAGGTCTCAGCGACATCTGGTGCCCGAACCTTGGGTCGGGCGATTCAGTGGGTTGCTACGACAAGTACAAGGATTTCTACGAGCGGCGGAAACGGGCGGGCGACGAGGTGTGGTGGTACCTTGCCTGCGCGCCTCACCCGTACCCGAACTGGTTCCTGGACTACCCGCTGGTTGATTGCCGCATCACAGGCTGGCTGACCTGGCGGTATGGGCTGGACGGACTGGGATACTGGAACACCAACGCCTGGCACTACGGCTCGCCGGGGTCGCCGCACGGAGACAACTTCCGCACCGATCCCGCCAAGCGCTGGCCTAACGGGCCTTGGGATCCGTCGTGGACATGCTCGGCCGGCAACGTGGAGTCAGGCTGCACGGCGGCGCCCTGCCAGGGAAACGGGCAGCTGGTCTATCCAGGCCCGGATGGGCCGCTGAGTTCGATTCGAATGGAGACCATCAGGGACGGTATCGAAGATTACGAATACCTCCGCCTGCTGGAGCGGAAGAGCGCAACCCTTGCGAAGAAGCGCAGCACGCCTGCCCGGCAGAAACTGCTCCGCGCATCGCAGCGCATCCTGTCAGCCGTCCGACGAGCAGCAAACACCGCAATCGACTGGGAGCAGGACGGTGGAAAACTCCTGGCGTTAAGGAGCAGAATAGGCCTACAAATCGAGGCGGTAACCGCCGCCCTGCGAAAATAATCTTTGTCCGGTTAGTGGGTGTACTGAAAAAAGCGGCGCACTCCTCACCAAAAAACATACACTTTTCCCTTGCTGTTCGTTTTGTGTTAGGGTATCGTGCGAACCCTGAATGGATACGCAGCGGAAACTTGAGATACTTGCCGATGCGTCGCGGTATGACCTGTCCTGTGCGTGCGGTACGACCGACGACGACCACCGTCGCCGCGGAGCCGGCGGGACGTGGCTGTACCCGGCTTCGCTTCCCGGCGGGGGGACGTCCGTCATTCTAAAGACGCTCCTGTCGAACTCGTGCGTCAACGATTGCCGGTACTGCCCGCTGCGGAACGACCAGGACTGCCGTCGATGCACGCTTGGGCCTGAAGAGATAGCAGGCGTTTTCATGGACTACGCCCGGCAGCGGAAGGCGTTCGGATTGTTCCTTACCTCGGCTGTCATTCGCAGCCCGGACTACACGATGGACCGCATGACGGCGGCTGCGGAAATCCTCCGCGGCAAGTTCGGCTATCGCGGCTACATTCACCTGAAGATAATCCCCGGCTCCTCGGACGCCGCTATCGCCAAGGCGCTTTCGCTGGCGAGCGCGGTTTCGCTCAACGTCGAGGCCCCGAAGCGGTCAGCCTTCGAGACGCTCTCGAAGATGAAGGATTTCGACCGCGACATCGTAAGCCCGATGAAACTCATCAGCCGACTCACCGCGAAAGGCAACCGCTACGAGCGTGTAAAGCAGACCACGCAATTTATCGTGGGCGCGTCTAACGAGAGCGATTCCGACATCGTTCGCGCGACCTTCGGCCTGTACCGCCGGCTGAATCTGAACCGCGTTTATTTCAGCGCATACCAGCGAGGCCTGGGCGACCCGTCGCTTCCCGGCGAGCGGAACCGCCCGGCCAATCCCGGCGACGTGCTCACACGCGAGCACCGTCTCTACCAGGCCGATTTTCTTATCCGCAAGTACAAGTGGGATATGGAGGACATACTTTTCGAGGCTGACGGGAGTTTATCGCTTGAGGTTGATCCCAAGCAGCGCTGGGCCCAGAGGCATCCGGAGTTTTTCCCGGTCCGCCTTTCATCGGCCAGTCGGGACGCGCTGCTGCGAATACCGGGCATCGGGCCTATAACGGCAGGGCGAATTATCAAAACCCGCCGACAGGCCCACATCGGAAGCCTCAAAGACATCGGTCTGCGCGGAAAACGCCTCGAAAAGGCGTCGAAATACTCCGTAACGGAATAGGTGCCGGGACGAATTATTCCGGTGCGGTTATTCGGATGAATTGTCGCTCGCCGGTGTCGGAGGGGAGGGTAATTATTTCGCTGGTTTCGAGGGTTAGTTTGTGTTTGTTGGCTTCGCGTTGGGCGAGGGGTAATTCGTCGGCGACGGCGGTGGGGGTCTTGTAGAGAATCAACGAACCAGTGGGGGCGAGCAGTCGGCGGTTTTCGCGGATTATTCTTTCTGCCGATGCGACCGCGCGGGCGGTTACTACGTCGAATTGTCCTTGGTATTGTTCATCGCGGGCGATTTCCCGGCTTCGGCGGGCTACTACCTCGACGCGATTTTCCAGACCTAATTCCGAGGCTGAAAGTTTCACAAACGCGGTCTTTTTGTGATTGGATTCGATAGCGGTCAGTTGCAGTTCCGGAAAGGCGATAGCAAGGATGATTCCCGGAAGCCCGGCTCCGCAACCGACGTCGGCGAGACGCACCGGCCCGGCGAATAATTCAGGATATACAAGCAATACTGACAGAGAATCGGCGATGTGTTTGAGGTAGAAATTCGTGGGCGAAACGTCGCCCATTAAACCGTTGGCCTGGTTGTGTGCGAGAATCAGGTGGTAATAATGTTCGTAATTTTGAAACGCCCCCGCCCAGGCGTCAGCCGACAACCCGCAGGAAATCCAGAATTGATGCAAATCAGTTTTTTTTGAAATCCGCAATCCACAATCCACAATACTACTCTGCGAAGCAATGCTTCGCTGCGAAGCACGAGCCCGCAATCCACAATCCTTCACCATTGTGGCGTATCTTCGGTTTTCTCGTTCCCGTTCCCGTCTTCGCCCTCTCCTTCGTCTTCTTCATCTTCTTCGTATTTCCACTTGTCTGATTCGCTCATATCGTCCAGTTCGTGTTCCATTGCCTTGAAGAGTTTATCCTGCATGGGCGCGAGTTTCTGGTAGTATCCGAGCGTAGCCTGGTAGGCATCGACCATCTGGTTAATCTTGATGAGTTGCCATTTGAGCAGGCATTGCGGTTCTTTGACGTTGCTGAACGGGTCGCAGGTGAAACTGATTCGGCCCTGGTCGTCGCGGTTGAAATGTTCACAGTCCTTGCATTGAATCATAGCGTCATACTCCTGGTATCCTTACTATTGGATGATACCTTCCTCGGTCTTCCATTGCCAGTTTATTGAACTTACTTACCGGCGTAAATCTATTATTTGCCTTAACGAGCGGGACGCGGTTATAATAGTCTGATTCGTCCTGAGTGGGGCGTTATGAATCGATCTTTTAACCTTCATGTGGAGGTTTTACAAGTGAAGTTTAGTCGATATTTTGCGATTTTGGTTTCGGCTTTGATTTTGTGGTCGGCTGTGGATGTCTTTTCCACGGTTCCGGACCCTTCTACTGCTCCGGCTGGTGTTGCGAAGACGAAGGATTTCGCCCAGGTCCGTTCGCAGGCTTTTAAGTCCTTGTTAAGCGGCGATTTCACCGGCGGTTGTGCTTTGCTGGACTCGGCCGGTGCGCTTTCTGTTGACGATACTCTCGTTAAGGCCAAGGCGTTGACGGCGGAATATCTGAAGATTCGCGTCAAGTCCGATACCGAGCGAAAGGCGGAACTCTCTGCCGCTGTGGAACGCGTCAAACTGGCGGGATTGGCCCGTAAGTATCGCCCCGAACTCCTCAAGGCGAAACTGGACGAGAAACTGTGGGCGCATGTCAGGTCAATCACCGACGCCGTAACTTCGGCGGATGAATTCCTGGCGCTTAATTCGACCTCCCAGCCTGCTGATGTCCGCAAGGATGTTTTCAGGCATCTCGACAGCGCCGATAAGGAACTTACGTCGGCCTGTGCGCTTGTTGTGGGGCGGAAAGGTCCCTGGCCTGAAGCGTTCAGGGCGTCTGCGAAGAACCTCAAGCGTGCGGTGTCTGATTATCGCAATGTCTGGCGGAAATATGATAGCCCCGACAGCAGGAGCGTCCTGAAGAGGGCGTCCGAAGACGTACACGACGCGCTGATAGACATGGGGGTGCTCGTAACCAAAGAGCCTCTGATGGCGGCACTGGTCAACGCGAGCGGGGCAATGGAGTTGACCGACGATTCGGAAGCGTTTCGCCGGCAGGAGTGGGTCGCCGAACTTGTCCGCGATGCCGACAAACAGGGCAAAAAACTGATAGCGGAAAAAAAGTGGCTCGACGCACTGATGATTTATGGGCGCGACGGGCTTGAAGGGATCGAGCCGGACAACGTAACCTTCGATGAAATGCGCAAGAAGGCGAGCAGGTACGTTCGTGTGCAGAGCATTTACGGCATTGGCGGCGTGTCCACTTCGACGACGCCGGAAGCAACTACCGCTCCGGCCATGCCGGAGTCTGAAGAACCGAAATGGAAAAGCATGATTACGGGTATAGATACCGTAATGGTTCGCACCGCCGTTGAACGGATAGACGACAACTACGTAAAAGAACCGGATTACAGGAAGATGGGTCTGGCGGGGCTTGATGCCGTTCGCGTGCTCGTTACCAGTAGCCGGGCGGCTGAAACGCTTTCGGCTTTGAAGGACGAACCCAAACGCCTGGCTTTTCTAAAGGGTATCGACCGGCAGATCGAGCAGATGCGTGCTGCGAAGTCCCCGGATTGCATTCACGTCAAAAAAGCGCTGAACCGTGTCCTCGACCTCAATTCCGATACGCTGAACCTGCCCATTGAGGTACTGAACATGGAATTTGCCGAGGGTATGCTCTCGACGCTGGATAAGTTCACTTCGATGATCTGGCCTTACCAGGAAGAGAATTTTCGCAAGCGGACGCTGGGGTCTTTTTGCGGGGTCGGTATTCAGATACGCAAGGATCCCGGCAGGGCCATTGAGGTCGTTACACCGCTGGCCGATGCACCGGCGGTTCGTAAGGGTATTCGGGCGGGGGATTACATCATCGGCGTCAACGGGGCCGAAACCAGGATAATGGAACTTGAACACGCGGTGAAACTGATTACCGGAAAGAGAGGAACCAACGTTACGCTGACGATCCGACGGTCGGGTTTGAGCAAACCGTTCGATGTAACTATCCAACGCGACACGATACGCATCCAGACCGTCAAGGGCTGGCGCCGCAAGCCCGACGGGAAGTGGGACTTCTTCATCGATCCGGTTGAGCGGATAGGATACATCCGCCTGACGCAGTTCACGGGCGATACCGCCGATAAACTTCACCGGGTGCTTCTGAACCTTCGCCGGGCCAACCCGCCGGTTCGCGGTATCATTGTGGATATGAGGTTTAATCCAGGCGGATTGTTGTCGGCGGCGGAGGATGTCTCCGACGAATTTCTCGCTCGCGGGCTGATCGTGCAAATCAAAGGTCGTCGGGGTCAATCGCTGCCGAAAAACGCCACTATCTCCGGTGCATATCAGCGGGGCAAGGTCATCGTTCTGGTAAATCAGCAAAGCGCGTCCGCCTCCGAAATCGTATCCGGCGCTCTGAAGGACTGGGGACGGGCGACGATTGTCGGGGAGCGAACTTACGGAAAAGGAAGCGTCCAGCGACCGATGCCGCTGAGATCCAAACTCGCAAGCCTGAAACTCACCACCGCATATTATTACCTGCCATCGGGACGGTGTCTGCATCGGACGAACGGGTCCAAAACGTGGGGCGTCGATCCGGATGTGCCGGTCAAAGTTACGATTCGCCAGACGAACAGATGGGTGGAAATCCGCCAGGAAACCGACATCCTCAAGAGCGTCGGCGCTGATCGACTGGCGGAATTGTTGAAAAAACAACTCAGCGAGGACGTCCAACTCCAGACAGCCTTGCTGCTGATGCGCCTGAAACTACTGGCGGAGACCCAACCAGCCCAACCAGCCCAACCAGCCAAAGCGGCATAGGGTAAAAAAGCGATCGCTTGCCCTGAGGTGCTCTACGAAAGACGGACACTCAATGGGAGGTTATACTGTCGCCGCTCGGCTGATCGTCGCAGCATGGTTACGCGCTTTGTAGAGAAATGAATGATAGAAGAACTGAAAAAAGAAACGGGATTGGATGTCTATGAAGCCAGCATTGTTGAGGCCGGGGGGGTAACGTACTTCCTTGGTCGGCAGGGGGTGGAGAAATTTGTCGCCTCGGTCGGCGACGGCGGAATTATCGGCGAAAAGGTCGGCGAACTGAACGGCAAGCCGGTTATTGTCGGTCCGACGGACCATGCGAACGCCCTGGTGATACGAAAGGCTCTTCCGTGGACGAGGCCGAGGTGTCTGGGGCTTCTCAAGAGTGTCGGTATGGGCGACAGGTTGGGTCTGGCGACGCCGGGGCACATCCGCGCCGTCTCCGGTAGCGGATTGGCGGTCTTCCTCGCGCAGCAGTCTATCCGCGAAATGGTCCGCACGAAGCGAAGCCCCGACGACGTGATGGATTCAGCCACGTGGGGCGTCCTCCAGGAAGGTTTTAAGGACGGCTTCGGGTCCGACGCGGACCATTTGCAGACCTTCGAGGACATCGACCGGACAGTCAAAGCCGGTTTTACCATGTTCACAATCGATCCCGGCGCACACGTGGACGATGAGGCCGACACCGCTTCGTCTGACGCCCTGGCCGAAAAAGTCGCCGCCATCGACTTCTCGGAAATGGAGACGGACGCCGCCGACCTGGCCGGTAGATACGTCGGGAAGACATTTGACCTGGGCGACACGAAAATCGCGTTTGACGAGGAAATTCTCCTCCGCGCCGTCGCCAAGTACGGTAAGGCCGTCGCCCATGTCGCCAAAATGTATCGCCACCTTGCGGACGTTGCGTCAGGACCGTTCGAAGTTGAGATTTCCGTCGATGAAACCGAAAGCCCCACATCACCGGCGGAGCATTTTTTCTTCGCGACTGAGTTGAAGCGTTTGGGCGTCGAGTGGGTGGCTTTGGCGCCGCGATTTATCGGGCGGTTTGAGAAGGGCGTCGATTACATCGGCGACCTCGACGCTTTCGCCGCCTCCTTTGCCGAACACGTCGCCGTTATGAAAGCGCTGGGCCCGTACAGAATTTCCATCCACTCCGGTTCCGACAAGTTCAGCATATACTCAATCGCAGCCGACCTGGCGGGACAATACGTTCACGTCAAGACGGCGGGGACAAGTTATCTCGAAGCCCTGCGAGCAATCGCAGCGATGCAGCCGGAACTGTTCCGCGAGATACTCGACTTCGCACGCGAGCGATACGAGACCGACAAGGCTACGTATCACGTATCGGCCGACGTAACGAAAGTCCCGTCCGCCGATATGCTCAAAGACGAGCAATTACCGGGGCTTCTGGACGATTTTGACGCCCGCCAGGTGCTGCATGTTACATTCGGGTCGGTCCTGACGGCCGACGGCGGCGAGCGATTCGGCGCACGAATCCACGCCGCACTGAAAGCAGACGAAGAGACGCATTACGCTGTCCTGGAAAAGCACCTTGGACGACACGTTGCGCCGTTGAGACAATAAATAATCTCAAACTTACCCTAATCATCGAGTCGGGAGCCTTCAGGAGTACCATGCAGGCGATTGTGGAAAGGCGTTGACAAGACTTATGCTTCCGGAAATTGACATAGCCGACGGCGAAGTCGCGGTGTGGTGGATTGGGCAGGCTGGGTTTTACCTGCTGACTTCCGACCGGAAGAAGATATTGATCGACCCGTATCTTTCCGACTCCATAGGCGAGGCGACCGACGGCGAGTATGCGCGTTTGTATCCGCCGCCGGTGGCTCCGGACGCGCTCGATCCGGACGTCGTCCTGCTGACGCACGACCATCCCGACCACCTCAATGAGCCGACGCTCGAATTCGTCATCTCCGACGAATCCGTAAAATTCGCAGGCCCTTCGGACTGCTGCGCGCACCTGTCGGAACTGGGCGTCCCGCAGCCTCGCATGGTCGAACTGGGCGTGTCGGATGAATTTTCCGTCGGCGGGACGCGAATCAAGGCTATACCCGCCTTCGGTATCGGAAGCGCGATCCACCTCGGATACGAGATAACCTGCGCCGGCGGCGTTCGCCTCTACCACACGGGCGATACGGACCTGGATGCGAAACTTCTGGACGATGCGCCCCGGAATCCCGATGCTGTCTTCGTCTGCATCAACGGTAAGTGGCAGAATATGGACGTTGAGTCAGCCGCCGAGTTGGCGGTGTCGATCAACGCCGCCGCGGCGGTTCCCATGCACCACGACCTGTTCGCAAAGAACAGCGCGGATGCCGACGATTTCCGACGGGCGCTTCAAAGCCGCGGGCGAGAGGAAATATTCCTTCCACTGGAGATTATGGTTCCGTATATTTTTTCAAGGCGACAGGGAGAACTCCGATGAGTGAACAATTGACGGTTTGTATCGCAGGTTGCGGCGGCATGGGCGCAATCCACGCCGAAGGTTATAACGAACTCGACGAGAAGGTCAGGCTTATCTTCCGCAGCGCCTCGCAGGCGCGGGCGGACGAATTCGCCGAGAAGTACGGCGGCGAGGGATTCACGGACTATTCGAAGGCCGTCGCCGAGGCAGACATCGTCGATATCTGCGCCACGCACGATCAGCACATGCCAATGGCCTGCGAGGCGTTCGCTGCCGGCAAGCACGTCATCATGGAAAAACCCATCTCGCGGACCATCGACGAGGCCGAGAAGATAATCGAATCGGCCGACAAGGCCGGTACGAAACTCATGGTCTGCGAAAACACCGCCTTTCACACCCACGTCCTTGAGATTGACCGGGCAATTGCCGCCGGCGACATCGGCAAGCCTTTTCTTATCGAGATGAGCAGTATGAGCCTTTGGTCGGGACTGAAAGGAGGCACTTGGCGCACCGATTACGCCAAGACCGGCGGAGGCGTGCTCATCGACCTTGGTAGCCATTATATTTATCTCGCGCGGCGGTGGTGCCAAAATCTCGAAAGCGTCTTCGCGCGGTTCTCCCACGCTTCGCTGGAACAGGAAGGCGAGGACACCGCGGTTGTTATGGTGAACGATCGTGACGGCCTGACCGCGACTATCCGCGTAAGTTGGGGCGCTCCCGGCTCGCCGGAGCTGCCCTGGATCGTCGTCTATGGGACCGACGGCACGCTGGTATCGAGGAATGACGGGCTTTTCCTGACCGCAGGCGACGGAAAACCCGAACAGACGACGCTCTGCGACGGGAAGTTCATGCCGCTGTGGTGGGAAGGCATCAGGATAGGGGCGCGCACCTTCGTCGAGTGCGTCCGAAAAGACAAGGCCGTCCCGTCGGCGGTAACCGGCAAGACGGCAAGGGAAGTGATGGAACTCGTCAAGGCCGCTGAACGCTCCGCAAAGGACGGCGTCGTGGTGAGGATGTGAATTGCCAATTGCCAATTGGCAATTGTTACCATCGGACGCCACCTATTACTGAAAGATCGTTCCAGATTCTATCGTTTCTTTGACCATGCTGAGGAATTTCGCCGCCTGGATACCGTTGATAAGGCGGTGGTCCGTCGCCAGGCTGACCCTGGCGATCGGGCGGACCTCAACGCCGCCGTCGATGGCGACGGGTTGTTCGGTAACTGCGCCGACGGCCAGTACGGCGCTGTGTTCGGGATAGATAATCGCGTCGAACGACTCGATCGGATACCGCCCCAGGTTGCTCAGCGAGATATAAGCGCCGGTCATATGCTCGGCCTTGAGCCTGTCGGATTTCGCATGGGAAACAAGGTCGTCGATTTCGTTCTGGATCGACCGGATGTCCCTGCCGTCGGCGTCGCGGACCACGAGCATGAACAGGTTTTCCTCCATCCCCACGGTCAGGGCGACGTTCACGCCGTTGGAGGAAATGACCTGCTCGCCCTCCAGCCTGGCCGACATGATCGGCTCGGTCTCGATGGCGCCGGCCATGGCTTTGAGAAAGATGGCGTCGTAACTGACCCTTCCGCCGGCGTCTTTGCACTGCTTGCGGAATTCATCGGCTGCGGACATATCGATCGCCGCGGTCAGCCAGATGTGCGGCTTCTCCCGCCAACTGTTGCTGACCGCTTTGGCTACGGCGGACTGCATGGTGGTAAGTTTCCGCCCGGCAGGGGCTTCTGCAGGCCCGGCTGCGGCGGTAATGTCGTCGCGGCTGATTGCCCCGTCCTTACCTGTTCCCCGCACCTGCGCGAGGTCCACGCCCAGTTTGCGCGCAAGACTCCGCGCCGCCGGCGTGGCGCGCACCCTGCCCGTGTCCTGCCCGGCCTGAGGCTGTGAAACGGACGCCCCGGCCTGCGGCGGCGGCTCGGATTCTTCCTCTTCCGGTTCCGGAACGGATTCGCCCGGCTCGCCGACGAAGGCGATTACCTGCCCGGTCTTCAGCGTCTGACCGACGGAGGCAGCCTGTTTCAGCAGCACGCCGCCGGCTTCGGATTCCAGTTCGACGGCGGCTTTGTCCGTCTCAATCTCGGCGATAACGTCGCCGGATTTGACGGACTGTCCTTCATCGACGACCCACGCGATTAAACGAACATCTTCCGTCTGATCGCCCAGTTCCGGTACTTTGATTGCTACTGCCATGTTTTTACGCTCCAACTTTCGCCAATGTGTATCTCTGTGTTTCTTCTATATGCTCGGTCAGAAGGCTCATCGCTCCGGTCTTGTCGCCGGCGAGGATGGCGTCAAGGATGCCGACGTGCGCAGCCAAGGCCACCCCGGCGCGGTCAGGTTCCATCGCTTCGCGGAGACGGAACAACTGAATCTTCGCCCACAGTTTATCCAGCAGGGCCTGAAGGTCGCCGCTTCCGGAGGTCTCGTAGATAAGCGAATGCAACTGGGAATCCAGTTTCACTTCTTTTGCGACCATTTTGGCGTCGTCCAGACGCCGGCACTTCTCGAAGGCCTCTTTGAGCCTGGCGACCTTCGCCATGTCGAATCTGTCGAAGGCGTATTCCATCGCCAGACACTCCAGCCGCTTGCGGATATCGAAAATGGTTTTCGCATCCTCCCGCGTCAGGGAGCGGACATAGCAGCCGCTACGGGGCACAAGGGTAATCAGGCGGTCCTCGGACAGGCGTCTGATCGCCTCCCTTACGGGCGCTCGACTGATGCCTTCAGCCTCGGCGATTTGCATCTCCTTAATCCGCCGTCCCGGTTCGTATTTACCGGTAACGATCCGGTCGTACAGTTTCTCATAGACCATGTCCGACAGGGCATGGTGTTTTTTATCGCGTTTTTTTTTCATTCCAAAACCCTTGACTTTCACGGACAATCTAATATAATTATTGTCGACAATCGACAATCTGTCAACCTTTTAAATTCCGTCGATTTTACTGTAGCGCGAATATGGGAGAAGTCATGGCGAATATACATAATAATTATATTGACGGAAAATGGATTCCTTCGTCCGGCGGCGACACCTACGAGCAGCGAAGCCCCGCCGACCTGGCGGAGGTAACGGGCGTATGGCAGAAATCCACCACCGACGACGCCCGCCAAGCCGTCGAAGCCGCACGGCGAGCCTTTGAATCATGGAGCGGGCTGAGCGTTTATCAGCGTGCGGAGTATCTCAATGCCGCCTTGGAATTGATGATCGAGCGAGCCGACGCCATCGCCAAGGTCATCACCGCCGAGAACGGGAAGACTATCCCGGAGTCCCGGAGCGAAATCGCATCCGCCGTTCGGGAGATGGAATTTCAGATTTACCAGGGCGTAAGGACGGGCGGCGAGGTCATGCCGTCGTCGATGTCCGGCGTGCTGGCTTACACGATCCGCCGACCGCTGGGGGCTGTCGCGGTGATTGCGCCCTGGAATTTCCCCTTCAACGTTCCGGCCAGGAAGATTACGCCCGCCCTGATTTCGGGTAATACGTGCGTACTGAAACCGGCCCAACTGACCCCCGGCGCGGGCGAGCAGTTTGTCAGGCTGTTCGAGGACGCCGGCGTCCCCGCCGGTGTAATCAACCTTATTACCGGTTCGGGTTCGGTCATAGGGGCCGAACTCGTTACCAATCCCGCGATCCGGGCGATTACCTTCACCGGATCGACCGAGGTGGGCAGGAGCATCAACGCAAAAGCGGCGACGGGAATGAAACGGACACAACTGGAAATGGGCGGAAAGAACCCGCTGGTGGTCCTGACCGACGCGGACCTTCCGGCAGCGGCGGCGGCGACGGCACTGGCTGCCTTCGCCTGTGCGGGGCAATGGTGCACCTCGACGAGCAGGGCCATCGTGCAGCGGCCCGTTCTGGATGAGTTCATCGACCTGCTGCTGGGGCACGTCCGTAAGATCGTCGTCGGAAAAGGCGATGATAAGGCCTCCACGATGGGGCCTGTCTGCGGCCAGACGCAACTGGACGGTATCCTGGCGGCGATCGAGAAAGGCAAGGCCCAAGGCGCTACGCTGCTGGTCGGCGGCGGGCGGATTACCGAAGGCGACCTCGCCAAAGGCTGCTTTGTCGAACCGACGGTTTTCACGGACGTAACGGCGGATATGTCCGTCGCGCAGGATGAAATCTTCGGGCCTGTGCTTTCGGTTATGACGGTGGACGATTTCGACGAGGCGGTGGACCTGGCCAACGCGGTCGAGTTCGGCCTGGCCTCTTCGGTCTATACCGCTGATTTGGAAAAGGCTATGGAATTCGTCGGCAGGACCGACGTCGGGCTGACTCACGTGAACATGCCCACAGCCTACAAGGAGCCGCAACTTTCCTTCGGCGGGGTGAAGGCGTCGGGACACGGAATCCCCGAAGCAGGCCCGACCGGAATCGAGTTCTTCACCGAACACAAGACCGTGTACATCCGCACCGGAGTGTAAAACAGTGGCTACATGGAAAGACAAAACGCCGGATTTCGACTGGAAGGAACTGGCCCTTACGGACGACGACTGGTCCGGCGTGGACCGGCGAGTTCTGCGGTCGATGCTTCAGCAGTTGTACCTGATCCGCGAGTTTGAGACGGCGCTGCTTGAACTGGCGAAACAGGGTCTCGTTCATGGCCCGGTGCATTCCAGCATCGGTCAGGAGGCTGTCGCCGTCGGCGCAATGGCTGCGATTCGACCCGCCGACGGGGTCTGCGGAACACACCGCGCACACCATCAGTTCCTCGCCAAGGCGTATTCGTACTACACGCCCGAAGCCGCCGACCCCGTAACCGACGCAATCGGCGACGACCTTCAACATTCGATAAATACGCTGCTGGCCGAGATTATGGGTCTGTCCGCCGGTTGCTGCGGCGGGCGCGGCGGGTCGATGCACCTCTGCGATCCGAAAATCGGCGTGCTGGGAACCAACGCCATCGTCGGCGGCGGAATCGCCATCTCAACCGGCGCTGCCTGGGCGCAGCGATACAAAAAAACCGGAAACATCGTGGTTTCGTTCTTCGGCGACGGGGCAGTGAACCAGGGCGTCTTCCACGAGGCGCTCAACCTTGCGGGACTCTGGAAAGCGCCGGTGATTTTCGTCCTGGAAAACAACCTTTACGCCGTAGCCACCAGTGTCGAAGAGTCTGCGCCGATTGATGAATTGTCGATCCGCGCCTCGTCATACGCGATGCCCGCACGGATCGTCGATGGGATGGACCCGCTGGCGGTAAAAATCGCCGTCGAAGCCGCAGCCGAGAGCCTCCGAAACGGCGGCCCGCCCGTTTTCATCGAGGCGGCGACCTATCGAAGTTTCCATCACGCCGGCGACATTCCCGGAAGCGCCTTCGGGTACCGGAGCAAGGACGAAGAGGCTAACTGGAGCCGGCGCGACCCGCCGGCGAATTTCAGCGCTGAACTTCGCAAACGCTCGCTGCTGAGCGAGGGCGAAGACGAGCATCTCATGCAGGCGGCACGGCAGGCGGTTGCCGAAGCGGTGGACTTCTGCACGCAAGAGCAGGCCGGCGGCGTCAGGGCGATTAAACCTTCCCTCTGGCCGACGGCTGAATCGCTCACCGAGGGGCTTCGCGGCGACGGCGGCGAGTTTGACGGGGTTGATTTCGTCGAGGCAGACGACCTCGCCTGCGACAGGGAGATAAAGTACGTCGAAGCGATCGCTGAAATCACCGGCCGATGGATGGAAAAAGACCCGAACGTCTTCGTCCTCGGCGAGGAGGTCGGGCACATGCGCGGCGGGGCGTACATGGCGACGAAGGGCCTGCCGCAGCGGTTCCCCGGGCGGGTGCTGGACACGCCGATATCGGAGGCGGGCTTCACAGGCCTGGCGTGCGGGGCGGCGATGGTCGGGCTGAAACCGGTCGTGGAGATAATGTTCCCCGACTTCGCACTCGTGGCCGCCGACCAGATATTCAACCAGATCGCCAAACTCCGCCACATCTACGGCAGCGCCAAGGTTGACATCCCGCTGGTGATGCGAACTCGCATAGCCATCGGTTGCGGGTACGGCGGGCAGCACTCGATGGACCCCGTTGGACTGTTCGCGCTGTTTCCGGGCTGGCGGATCGTCGCGCCGACAACGCCGCTCGATTACATCGGCCTGTTCAACTCGGCAATGCAAAGCCGCGACCCCGTACTTATCGTGGAGCACCACGAGTTCTACGCGACTTCCGGGCCGGTCCCCCAGGCCGATAACTGCGACTATTTTATCAGGATGGGAAAGGCCAGGAGGCTTACCGAAGGCGGCGACATTACCGTTCTGGCGTATTCCGCCACCGTCCCGCTGGTCAAGCGGGCGGTCGATGAACTCGCCGACGAGGGCGTCGGCGTCGAGTTAATCGACCTTCGCACGCTCAGTATGCCGGACATCGACTACGAGACAATCGGCGAGTCGCTGGACAAGACGAACGTCCTGCTCATTGTCGAGCAGGCCCCGCGCAGCATGTCCATAGGCCCGCGAATCGCCGGCGAATGTCAGAGGCGATTCTTCGGCAGTCTGGATGCGCCGATCGCGACAGTGGCGGGGGCGGACGTTCCTCCTCCGGTCTCCAAACCGCTCGAAGCCGCCGCCTTACCCAACGTCGAAACCGTAAAACAGGCAGTCAGAAAAGCCGTATCGAGGGAGTTCTAAGAACAGAAATGATAAGCGGACTCGAACATACTGCTCTCAGTGTTTCCGACCTCCGGCGTTCCATCGCGTTTTATCGCGACGTGATGGGGCTTGAACTTGTTCGTATCATCGAATGTCCGCCCGAGATGCGCTTAGGCGACGTCGCGGGTATGCCCGGATGCACAGCCCGTATCGCACACCTGCGGTCGGGGTCGAACATGCTGGAACTCTTTGAATACCAGGACCCCCGAGGCGGGGAAATACCCGAAGGCCAAAAGCAGGCGGACCTCGGACTGATTCACCTGGGGTTCACCTCGACAGACGTGCGAGCCGACTATGCGAAATTGAAGGAACTGGGAATAAAGGTTTTCAGCGAACCGATCGAGTTCAGGCCCGGCGTATGGATTTTCTATTTCTTCGGCCCGGACGGCGAAGTTTGCGAATTGAGGCAGACGTGAATTACAATCTCAAGAGTAAAGTTGCGGCAATAACCGGCGCGGGCGGCGCTATCTGCGGCGAAATCGCCAAGGCCTTCGCCGCCGAGGGCGTTTCCACGGCAATATGGGATATATCAATCGACGCAGCCGGCAGGAAACGCGACGAGATCCTTTCGGCGGGCGGCAGAGCGATAGCGGTCGAGTGTAACGCCACGGATAAAACAAGCGTCGCCTCGGCCCTCGAACAGACACTCGCCGAATACGGCGACATCGACATTCTTGTCAACGGAGCGGGCGGCGGCGGGAAAGAGACCACGACATCGCCAGGCCTGGAGTTCTTCGACATAGAGCCGGAGGCGATGAAGGCGGCGGTCTTTTTGAACTACATGAGCGCCGTTATCGGTTCCCAGGCGGTCGGCCGCTTCTTCGCACAGAGGCAGTCCGGCGTGATCCTGAACATTTCCTCGGTGGCTGGGTCCCTGCCGCTTACGCGGGCGCTCTCCTATTCAAATGCCAAAGCCGCCACCAACAACTTCACCCGTTGGCTGGCGGTTCACATGGCTCAAAATTATTCGCCGAAGATACGCGTGAACGCCATTGCGCCGGGATTTATCCTGACCGGGCAAAACAAGTTTCTTCTGATAGATGAAAAAAGCGGCGAGATGACGGAAAGAGGGCGGCAGATTATTAAAAATGTTCCCATGGCGCGCTACGGCCTGGCGGAGGAAATCACCGGTGCGGCATTGTGGCTTGTTTCCGATCATGCCGGTTTCGTAACCGGTGCAGTCATTCCGGTTGACGGCGGATTCACCGCGTTTTCAGGGGTATGACTCGCCTATGCAACCACAAAAAATTTACAGAAACAATCTCGCCCAGCCTCCTTTTACTTATACGGGGAGGTTGCGTTTCTTGCGGAATTGGCGGTTGAAGCGGCTTTTTTCCAGACCCCTGTGAGGTTTGATACCGTGATTGGCCTTCTTGTTACGCCATCCGAGTTTTCCATTGCTTCGTTTATGTCCCATTATTGTTCCACTAATTTCTTATCACGAATTTTCACGAATTACACGAGTTTCACAGGATACCACGAATTTTTACAAATTACACGAACTGTTTTTTCTTTTTCTGAAATTCATGTAATTCGTGGTTCCTGGATCGGTTCAAATATAGACTGAGTTTTTATGAGTGTCAACTCATCGGGGAATGCGTGGTAGGCGAATATGTGCAGATGTCCCGGCTTGGCGTCATAGTCGATGTAAGTAAATGGTTCCAGCGAACCGGACGGAACCCATTCCGGGAATGACAGGAACAGTCCGCCCCTGTCTGCCTGTTCGATCAGGTCGGCGTGGACTCGCTCGTAAAGGCGCTGGCTCATCGTCTCGACCTGGAAACTTATCATGTGTCGGATCGGACCGGCATCTACTTCGTGGTCCTTTTCGCCTCGTAGTCGCAGCGACGCCAGTTTTCCGTGTTTCGGCATCATCGCTGCGGTATCGGCAATTATCTCTGTTACCGTTGCTTTACCGCGATGGAATGCCACCAAATGACTTACGCCTGTAATCCAAATCTGGGCCTCGTATCCGTCCTTGACGATATGGTGGTCGTGGTAGATATCAAACAGTTCCGGATGCACCGGCCTGCTGAACAGTAAAAGTCGCAGTTGCGAGACGCGTTGTTTTTGTTGTCGTGTCGGCATCAAATTAAACCTTTTCGTCGGTACTCATTATACCACACCTCCGCCGATTGGCAACCCGCGAAAACCGCAAACCAACGGATAATTCTCTTTTTCCCGTGGGTTGGGTTTTCAGTAAGACTTGAGTACCGGGGACCAGGGACTTGGGACTTGGGATTAGGCAACACGAAGTGTCCCTATGGGAAAACAGAAAAACGGAAATTGATCAACCGATCAACTGATTTACCAATCAATCACCCCGGTCTTCCTGAAACATCCCGACGAAATCGCAGGAAGTATAGGAATATGGGGTAAATCTAACGGAAATGCCCCTATCCAAGGGGGTTTTCGCGTTTTTTTCTCCGTTACACAGTATCACCGTAATATTTTACGCAGATTGCTTAAGTTGTCTATTTTACCAGTCGATACATCAAATGGACTTAAATGGACTTGGGTTACTTTTGGAGCATGTGCTATGAATGGTTTATGCTACAGTCCTCCGGAGCGTCGTCGTTATCCGCGTACGCATCTTCAGATGATGCTTCACGGAGTTCGGCTTGACCCTGACGGTGGAGACGTCCGAAACACACTTCACATGGTCGATATTTCTCGCGGTGGGATGGGTGTGGTAAGTGAACGGTGGTTGTATCCCGGTCAGCGGATCATCTTGTCTGTTCCGTTGCATCCCGATGACAAGCAGAGGAACCTGAACGCCACGGTAGTTCGTTGTCGAAAGATCGAAGAGGGGTACCGTGCCGGTCTGGAGTTTGATCCTTCTGCTCTGGGTCTGGCTGCTTACGAAACGCCCGTAGCTGTGGCTGCGTGAAGGGCCGATCAGGTTACGGAGGTTACGACATCAAGGGGGGGGTGTAAGTTTTATGCGCGGCGGGTTATTTGCTCAACAACCTGCCGCGTTTGCATTTCTGCGTCTCCAAAGCCTACCAGTTGCGAATCGTGATTTTGTCGAGAAAAATCGTTTTGAGACGTTGCTCCACCGGTCGGTATCGAGTATTTTCTTATTGTGAAAAATATGGCGGCGTTTCGGAGAGGTTTTCGATCCGCAGCGCCGACAGGGCCGGTGGCGGAATGGCAGACGCTGGGGACTTAAAATCCCCTTCCCGTTAAGGGAGTGCGGGTTCAAATCCCGCCCGGCCCAGTGGTTTAACAAATGAATATTGAATAATGAACGAAGAATTTTGAATGATGAAGTAAAAAAAACATCTTTCGGGTGCGAGTTGTTTCTTTTACTTCGTAATTCAAAATTCTCTGTTCAATATTCAACATTCTCTTTTCTTCTGCATCCCTGCCTGCTTTTTTGTGTATCATCTTTGGTATGTCGAAAAAGTCTTCCGACAATAAGAGCGATAAGAAGCCCCGTAGCCCCCGGGTGAGCAACCGGCGTGCGCGGTTCGACTACGAGATACTCGAAAAGGTCGAGTGCGGCCTGGCGCTTCTTGGCACGGAAGTCAAAAGCCTTCGCAACGCAAACGCATCGCTGGAAGGGGCTTTTGCGCATATCCGCGGCAGCGAGGTGTATCTGTGCGGAGCCAATATCGTCGAATACAAACAGGCGGTCGGGGCATTGCAGCACGAACCGTTGCGTGATCGGAAGTTGCTTCTGCACCGCCGACAGATTCGCAAACTCCAGACCCACGTCCTTCAGAAGGGTCATACGCTCATCCCGCTGGCGTTGTATTTCAAAGCCGGTTGGGCCAAGTGTGAACTCGGTATAGCCGTCGGCAAACGCTCCTACGACAAGCGCCGCAGCATCCAGGACCGCGAGCAGAAGCGCGACATCGACCGGCAAATGAAAAGATGAACCACAAAGGACACAAAGAGCACAAAGATCAAATGAATTAAAAACAACTTTGCGCCCTTTGTGGTATCAGTCCGTCTCAATGCCTTCGGGCTGCTGTTGAGGTTCGGTTTTTCCGGCGGCTTTGATGGCGCGGTAGAAACACCAGCCCAACCCGATGACGATTAATGACAGCATAGCGGCCAGGACTATTGTGGATGGGGCGGTGAGGTGGTCTATTTCCTCCCTGGCCTTTTTGACCGCTGTTGCAGCCGGTTTGTCTGACTCGGCGAGTTTGTGCAGCATCACGAAAATTGCCAGGATCAGACCGGCTGCACATCCGACGGACATCACGCCCGTACCGGCCGACAGCCTCGCCAGACCGCTGGGGCGGAGCGATTTTGCCTCGGCATGCTTCACTACGCCTGCGCCGAAGATTACGGCGACAACGGCGATGATTCCGCCCCCGACGGCAAGGAGCATTGCCTGCGGCATTGAGAAGATCATCGACGCGGATATTTCATCACTTGACATTTCGCCCAGTCCCCATCGCAGTTCAACCGCCAGTTTGAAACTCCATACGACTGCGGCAACGGCGACAATGGCCAACACACATCCGACGACGCCGGCGCCCCGCCCTGTGCGGGGTTGACCGACGTGCTGGGCGTGCGTGTCAGCGCCGGGAGAATGAACCAGGCTAAGGGCAACGGCCAGAATCGGAGCAATGGCTGCGATAATCAAACCAATTAGCGTCGGTATCTGAAAGACCCCGTCCTTGTTATACAGAAGCCCGCCGGGGCCTGAGGACTTGTCCAGAAGCGACCAGGCCGCCAATGCGCTGAGGAAAATCGGGGCGACGTAGCGAATAATCACGTCCCACCACCATCCGATTTTCCAGTCGCTGCGCTCGTTGGCGTGTTCGCGCAGGCGTTTGATTCGATAGGCCCATCCGATGAAGACGCACTCCAGCAGCCCAAGCAGCGCGATGCCGCTCCAGTCGTTAACGAAACCGTCCATTGCACCGAGCCACGTCAGTCCGCCACGGGTGCAATAGACTAATCCCAGGCTGAAGCCCACCAGCCGATTGGTTCGGTCCTGCGATTGATGCCGCGGTAGGCGTCGGGCGCAGCCCGCTGGGTCATGTGCCCCAGCGAGAACTCCAGAATCAGCATCGGGATGCCGATTACCGCCATCGCGATGATATAGGGGATCAGGAACGCTCCGCCGCCGTTGTCATAGACCTTGTAGGGGAAGCCCCACAGGTTCCCAAGCCCGACGGCTGAACCTATCGCCGCAAGGACAAATCCCGCACGCGAACCCCAGTTCTCACGCTGCTGCCCAGGAAGTGCTTCAGCCATTTGCGACGTCCTTTCGCAATGAATCGAACCTCGATATGAATTTCACGCCCGGCCTGTTCCGCCGGCAGCATAAATATGCAGGAACAACCGCCGCCGGGCAAGAAAAATTGGTGGGCGCCGTGGGCCCGGGGTTTTGTGGGCCCCGTTTGAACAAATTTTATGGGGGGGGCAACAACCCCCCCCCCCCCCCCCC
>JAUWNJ010000051.1 GCA_030612725.1 Planctomycetales bacterium | reverse complement strand
CCCCCCCCCCCCCCCCCCCCCCCCCCCCCCCCCCCCCCCCCCCCCCCCCCCCCCCCCGACATTAGGCATTAGTCATTAGGCATTATCTTTTCCAGGTCTTCGTGAGGCCGTGGGATTACGTGGACGCTGATGACCTCTCCGACTCTCGCCGCAGCGGCTGCGCCGGCGTCCGTGGCGGCCTTGCACGCAGCCACATCGCCGGAAACCAGCACGCAGATATAACCGCCGCCCAACCGCCGCATACCCGCGTAACTCACACGGGCGGCCTTGAGCATCGCGTCGGTCGCCTCGATAACGGGCACCAGACCCTTGGTCTCAATCATTCCAATCGCTTGTTCCAACATTTCATTTCTCCATTATTGCTAAAGACCTTTTTTCTTCAGTAATTCCGCCGCCTGTCGGGCGACGATTAGTTCTTCGTTTGTCGGTATTATCCAGACGGCCGTGTCGGATTCAGCCGCGTCAATGCGTGATTCACCGTCTGCGTCGGTGTTCTTTTTCTCATCCAGCACGATACCGGCGAATTCCATATCTTTGCATACATCCTCGCGGATTTGCGGGTGATTCAGGCCGATTCCGCCGGTAAAGACCAATGCGTCGGCCCCGCCCAGTTCGAGAAGATACGCCCCGATATAGTCCCGAATTGCGGTGATGAGTATTTCCAGTGTCAGTTTCGCCTGTTTGCTGCCGGCGTCGGCGGCCTGGCGAATTTCTCGCATGTCGCCGCCGGTTTCACTCAAGGCTGCAAGCCCGGCGGATGATCCGAGTTCGGCCAGGACGGTCTCGACGTCCATACCGGCGCATTTTTTCAGCAGCGCGAAGGCGAACGGGTCAAACTCGCCGACGCGGCTGCCCTGCGGCAGACCCGACTGCGGCGACAGGCCCAGACTCGTCGCGACAGACTCGCCGTCGAGAATCGCACAGATGCTTGACGATCCGCCGAGGTGGCAGGAGATTATCCGCCGGGCGTTTTGCTCGCCCATAAGTTCGGCAGTGCGCTCGGCGATGTACCGGTGCGATGCGCCGTGGAAGCCGTAGCGTTTCACGCCATATTCATCCGCCCACTTACGAGGCACGGCGTAATATCGCCGACGGTCGGGATTAGTCTTATGGAACCCCGGCTCGAAGGCTGCTACCAGCGGCACGTCGGGCAGGACATTCCGGAACATCCGCATTGCAGCAATATAGGGCGGATTATGGGCAGGTGCGACCGGGTTGAAATACTCCATCCGCTCAAGCAATTCCTCATCAACCATCGCTACCGGTTCGTAATCGCCGGCCATGACAGCCTTGAACGCCACCGCGTCAAGCCCGCTCGACTCACCCAACACGCCGGCGCCTGTGAGTTCGTCGAGCACCAGCCTGATTGCCTGGCCATGATCGGCGTAGTTGCGTTGTGGCGATGTCTCGTCGCTGTCGCCGATGCGGAATTTGGCTGTACCGCCGCCTTCACCGATACGATCAACGCCGCCGGAGGCAAGTTCACTTTCGACGCCCTCGCCTATCTCGAACAGGCGAAACTTGAAACTCGTCGAACCGATATTGCTGATAAGAATCTTCATTATTCAGCGTTCAGCAATCAGTAGGGTGTGCAGGTTCTGTTTCCTGCACACGCGATTGGTGAATGCGGGTTTCTATTTTTAGACGAACATGCCTTTAAGCGACTCGTGCGGAGCCGGTATTACGTGCGAAGCCACCAGTTCGCCGACCTTCCCTGCCGCTGCTGTACCGGCCTCAACGGCAGCCTTGACTGAGCCGACGTCACCGACGACCAGCGTCGTTGCGTACCCGCCGCCAATCTCGATCTGCTTGACCAGGTCCACGTTGGCCGCTTTGCACATGGCGTCGGCGGCCTCGACCAGACCTGCGTATCCCTTTGTCTCTATCATTCCTAATGCTTCCATCGTTGTTACTCCCTATCGTGTTGTGCGATTTACTTTGCGCCTTTGCGTGTCGGCGCGGGTTTCTTCGGAATCGCGTTGACCAGTTCTTCGTGCGGGCGGGGGATGACGTGGACGCTGACGACTTCGCCGATCTTCGCAGCAGCCGCCGACCCGGCATCGATAGCGGCCTTGACCGCTGCTACGTCGCCGCGAACGAACGCCGTTACCATTCCACCGCCGACACGATCCCAGCCGATCATTTCAACGTTGGCGGCCTTGACCATCGCGTCGGATGCCTCGATAAGAGGAACCAGGCCTCTCGTTTCAACCATACCAAGTGCTTGTAATGCCATAACCATTTCTCCTACAAGAGTCTTTTGACTGAAATTGTTGTTAGATTTATTGCCATTGTGCGTCTCTGTGTCGCTAATTTTTTCTTTTTCAAAACCATCGTGTAACGAACTATTACGCAATCAGTTCGACGCTCGTCGCGTTCACGAGGTTGCATGCGTTTCCTTCATCAGTATCCAGGTGAACCTCCAGCAGGAATTTAGGGTCAACCCGGCAGAGAACTTTTTCAAACGTTGTGTTGCAATCGCTAATCACGCGGAGGCGGACGTACTGGCGGTCCTTGAAGCCGTAGGCTTCGGCGTCCGCCGGCGACATGTGTACGTGGCGTTCCGCCCGGATTACGCCTTCGGGCAATTCCAGAACGCCTTTCGGACCTATAACCAGACATCCCGGCGTACCCTCGATATTGCCGGAACGCACCGGAGCGTCAATACCAAGGGCGATCGCGTCGGTGGCGCTGACCTCGACCTGCGTGTGCTTTCGCACCGGGCCTAGTATCCGAACATCCTCAATCGCTCGCCGGCGGGGGCCTATAATCGTTACTCGCTGCTCTGCCGCAAATGCCCCAGGCTGGTAAAGCCAGCGATATACCGTCAACTCCGCGCCGGGTCCGAAGAGATGCTCAAGATGCTCTGTTGTAACGTGTATGTGCCGGGCGGAAATGTTGACCACCAGGTTCGGCGTGTATGCAATCGAAAACTTCGGCTCGCCGGACGCCAGACGCTCGGCGAACTGACGCTGCACAACCTGGCGGACTACCCGCTCGAGTTGCTCTCGTGGCATTGGTATTGTCAAAGTGCCCATTTTCTCATTCCGCGACAATTACCTTCGGACCTGAATCTTTCAGACGCTTTAGCGTCTCGGCGTCCACGCCGGAATCCGTAACGATTACATCAACTTCGTCAAGGTCGCATAACTTAACAACCGACCGCACACCGAATTTCGTATGATCTGCTACGAGTATTTTCTGCTCGGCGATGCTCATCATCGCGCGATCAGTGTCCACCAACATCTGGTTCATGTTGAATGCACAGCCTTCCGTTACGCCGGCACAGCCCAAGACCAGTTGCGTGGCGTGAAGACCTTCAAGTTGGTGTTCGGCCATTGCGCCCAGAGCGACGCCCGTGCGGGGATAAACGTATCCGCCGATAAACGTAACTTCCGCCGACAAGTCCGTAGAAAGAAGCGAACCGATGGGGACGGAGTTGGTAATGACGTTCAGATGCCGGCCTTGGATGGCGATGGCGACCTGGTAGCAGGTTGTCCCGCCGTTGATAATTACTGTTTGACCAGCGGGAATGAGTTCAGCAACCGCTCGTGCTATCATTTCTTTTTCGGTTACTGCCGTTGTTTGCCTTTCCGTGAAGGCCAGACTATGGGATGGCGAACCTTTAGCATAAACGACCCCGCCATGGGTTCGCGTTACGATTCCTTGTTGCTCAAGGAATTCCAGGTCTCGTCGGGCCGTACTTTCACTGATGCCAATGGCGCCGACCAAATCACAAAGCGACATAAAACCCTTCTGCGAAAGCAGATCAGCGACCCTTGCCCGCCGCGTCTTTATGTTATTGTGCCCTGCCATGATATTATTTATCCGCGTTCTGAAAGAAATCCACCATTATTAAACCACAAAACCGCCATTTCCGCAAGGTTAATACTGAAATTTTTTATCATTCAGATATTTCCTGATACACGAACCCCGCGACTTGTCGTTTCGCGGGATGTTTAACTATATATATTCGTTGAATATCTCCGGCTGGGGTCTTGGTATTACGACGCTGGAGGTCAGCAATCCTCTCTGTCGCGCCACTTCGGACGCCGCCGATACACCGGCCTGGACATCGGCGATCTGACCGGTCATCAGGCAGAAGCCCTTTCCGCCAATCGCCATCGCAACGTGGATTCTGAAGAGCGTAACGCGGGCTGCCTTGGCGGCTGCGTCTGCAGCGGCGATGATGCTCACACCACCGAACGTCTCAACCACACCCAAAGCGCCAATCTGCTCATCCGGTAATACAACCGACTGGCCAAGGGCGGGAAAGACGGATTCATGCACCGACGGAATGACTAATTGATCAATCAACGCATCCTCGGCGATACGCTCACCAGCCGAGATGGCCGACTTCACGTCGCTGACGGACCCGCATATGATAATCAGGTATTTGCCCGAGCATATCGTCCGGGCGATCAGCAGTTCCACGTCGGCTGCCTTGAGAAGTTCGTCCTGAACCTTGTATCCGATACCGATACTGGAAAGTTCCAGTGCTCCGATTGTTCTGACGGTGGCCATGGGTTATTCCCTTTCAATCCAGACGGTGTCGTTTTCGATGGTGGTAACTCGCCCTGCGATTGATGCGTGGACCGGTGCGCCCAGGGCGGGTTTTCCGTTACCTTCCGGGACAGCGCCGACCACGTCGCCGATACCGACATCCTGGCCGACCTTGACGACCGGATTACAGGCAACGCCGACGTGCTGTTTCAACTTGATTCGGACTTTCCCCGTTGCAATCGTCGTTTCGGTCAGCGGGCCTATGTTGGTAAAACCGGTCAGGTTCAATCTTTTCATCAGACGGGTCATCGGGGCCTGACGGTCGGACATGTGTAGTGCAGGCCGACGGGGATTGAAGGTTGGATCGGCCCATTTCTCGCCTTTTTCGGCCAATTCCGCCTTTTTTCGGGCATAAATCTCTTTCGGGTCCAGGCCTTCCGGGCAGGAGTACATGCTGCACAGGTTACACTCGCTGCAGAACGATGCTCCCAGGACAGCGGCTTCGCCGAGGAGGTTGAAACCCATGCTCCTCATCGCCAGGTGAGGTTGGACGGGATGGCCGAGGAGATAGCGCGGGCACAGTTCGGTGCAGAAACTGCACTGGTCGCACGCGCTTTTGGCGATTCGGCTGATTTGCGTCCAGTCGCGCCGCTGCCTGCGAATTACGACGTGATCCGAAGGCAGGACGATTATGCCGGCGGTAGTCTTATCGACCGGCGCGTCGAGGTCGTCTTCGAGTTGCCCCATCATTACGCCGCCGACGATGTAGTTCGCGTCGGTAACGGTTGGACCTCCGGCGGCGGTTACACATTCACCAAGCGAGATACCCAACGGTACGCGGAGCGTTACGGGTCCAGCCACTGCCCCCGCGACGGTGAGGAATTTTTCCGTTACAGGTCCGCTCCGGCAAGACGCGACGTTCATGGCTGTCTCGACGTTCATCACAACCGCGCCGACGTCCAGCGGTAATCCGCCGGGCGGAACGACCCTGCCCAGGACGTTATAAACAAGGATCATCTCGTCGCCGGCGGGATAGATGTCAGCCAGCGGAGCGATAGATATGTTTGAGGATAGTTTGCCTCGAAGCGACGCGATTACGTCGGAGTATTTTTCCTTGATGGCGATTATCCCGCGCTGAGCGCCGGTAAGTTCCACCGCCGCTGCCAGACCCGCTAAAACCTCATCGCTGAAGTGGCGGAGGATTTCCTTATCCTTATGCAGTAGCGGCTCGCACTCTGCGGCGTTTATGATTACCGTATCGGCCTGGGCGGAGAGTTTGACATGGGTGGGGAACCCACCGCCACCCGCGCCGACAACACCGGCCAAAAGAATGTCTTCATGAGTAATTGTGCCCATGGTTACACCATAGCGACAGGATATGACAGAAATTCGCCTGCCATCTGAAAGAATACTACCATATTATCGCTTGATATGTGATGGAAATCCACTATAATTTTAGATGTTGCGGAAAAATTTTTCTGGTATCATAATCGGCCTGTAAAGAACAGGAGTTTTCTTTATGCGGATAATAGTACCTATAAAGCAGGTTCCCGAGACGAACGCCGTTCGGATGGACGAGGAAACCGGAACGATGATCCGCGAGGGCGTCGAAGCCATCATCAACCCGCTGGACCTCTACGCCATTGAGATTGCTATTCGTCTGCGCGAAGAGCATGGCGGGGAGATTGTCGTCGTTTCGATGGGTCCGCCCAAGGCGGCTATCGCTCTTCGTGAGGCCGTCGCGATGGGGTGCGACTCGGCGGTTCTCATTTCTGACCGGGCATTCGCCGGTGCCGATACATGGGCTACCAGTTATGTCCTGGCCTCTGCTGTTAAGCGTATCGGTGGGTACGATTTGATAATTTGTGGCGAGCGGGCGACCGACGGAGATACCGGTCAGGTCGGGCCTGGAATTGCGTCGTTCCTTGATTTGCCGGTGGCTTCGTATATCGGCAGGGTCGATCGCGTCGATGAAAAAACCTGCCGGGTGCATCGTCTGGTCGAGACGGGATACGAGGTGCTGGATGTGGACTTACCGGCTGTTCTTACGGTCGTCAAGGAGGTGGCGGACCCGCGTTTGCCGACGCTCCGCGGAAAACAGAAGGCCAGGAAGATGGACATCCCCACCTGGACCAGCGGCGATCTTGAGGTCGAACCGGACAAACTAGGCCTGAACGGTTCGCCCACGCGAGTGGTAAGAATTCACAAACCCACCGTCGCGCGGAAGTGCGAAAAACTCGTCGCCGGCGATGATGAAGCCATCGTGGCTGCGGTTGACCGCATGGTGGAATTTCTCAGGGAAAAGCAAGTTTTATAAGGTGAAGGTACTTTGTTGCTCATTATCGTCGCCGTTCCGGCGACGGCTAAACGGAAAATCTGCGGAGTAGTGAGTGATGGAATATAAAGGTGTCTGGATATTGGCTGAGCAGGACGGCGGGCGCGTTCAGCGGATCAGTTATGAGTTGTTGACTCGCGGGCGCGAACTGGCCGAGAAACGCGATACTGACCTGACGGCGATGATCTTCGGGCATGATATAAACGCCGACGATCTTCAGGAGTTGATCGACTGCGGAGCCGACCGGGTGGTGGCGACCGAGGCTCCGGAGTTGGCGCATTTTCTCGTCGAGCCATATTCGGCCTGCATGTTGAAGATAATCGAGGAATATCGCCCCGAGATTATCATCGCCGGTGCGACTTCGACCGGAAGGACGCTGATGCCTTATGTTGCGATTAAGGCCAACGCGGGTCTGACGGCTGACTGCACCGTGCTCGATATTGAGGAAGAAACCGGCAATCTGCTACAGACGCGCCCAGCCATCGGAGGCAATATTCTCGCGACGATTAAGACGCCGAGCCACCGTCCGCAGATGGCGACGGTTCGGCCCAGGAGCACCAAACCCGCTGTGAAGCAACCCGGCAGGAGCGGTGAGATAATCCGACTTGAAGCGCCGGCTGAATTGCTGTCCAGCAGGGTCCGGCGGGTGGATTTCGAAGCGAGCGCCGAATCCCACAGCCTCCAGGACGCCGATACGGTTGTCGTGGTGGGGCGCGGGATAAAGAAGGGCGAAAATATCCCATTGATGCAGGAACTTGCCGACGCGCTTGACGCCGCACTCGGCGCGTCGCGCGACGTGATTGACAGAGGCTGGATGAGTTACCCGCACCAGATAGGGTTGTCTGGAAAGACCGTTACGCCGAAGTTTTATCTTGGTGCGGGCGTTTCGGGTTCGATACAGCACCTTGCCGGTATGCAGACAGCAGAGACCATCGTCGCAATCAATACCGACCCGGACGCACAGATTTTCAATGTGGCTGACTTCGGAATCGTCGGAGACCTTTTCGAAGTCGTGCCGGCGTTGACGGAAAAGATTAGGCAGGTAAAAGGGAATGGATAAAACTGACAAATCACAAATAGCAAATTACAAACAAGTTCCAAATTTCAAATAACAGGAAAAGCAAATAGGAAACAACGGCAAATGACCGAGACTCAAAATCCAAAACGATATGACCTGGAGGAAAGAACATTCCAATTTTCCAAACGCATTCGAGTGTTTGTAAAGAATCTTCCGAGGACAGTATCGAACAATGAGGATGGAAAGCAGCTTGTAAGATCTTCCGGGTCCGTTGGCGCAAATTACATTGAGGCGAACGAGTCGCTTGGCAAGAAGGACTTTCGTATGCGAGTCAAGATTAGTCGCAAGGAGGCCAAGGAGTCTCGTTACTGGCTTCGCCTCGTAGATGTAGGGAATAGCAAAGAACTGGAAGCCGAGCGAGGCTGCCTGGTGCAGGAGGCTACGGAACTCTTGTGCATTTTAAGTGCCATCTTGCAAAAAAGCAGTTAGCAGTTTTGGCCTTCTGAAAATGTTCGCAAAGGAAGAGTTGTTTTTGATTTGTAGTTTGTGATTTGTTTGTGATTTGCAGGTTGTAATTTGTAATTTTTTCTCACTGAGCAAAGGACATTTGAATGGCGGCCGCATACAATCCGGTAACTTCTGAAATCGTCGAAGAGTTGAGAAAAATCGTCGGCGAGAAGTATGTCATTTTCGGCGATGATGAGAAACTCCATGCCTTCTCGCACGACGAGGTGGCCGACGAGCATTACGCCCACATGCCTGAAGTAGCGGCCCGGCCTCGGACGGCTGATGAAATCGCCGCCATTATGAAACTCGCCAACCGCGAGCACATCGCCGTTACGCCTCGCGGGGCGGGCAGCGGCTTGAGCGGTGGGGCGGTTCCGTTGGCAGGCGGGATCGTACTGCTGACCGACCGGATGAACAAGGTCATCGAAATCGACCGCGCGAACATGATGATCACCGTCGAGCCGGGCGTTGTAACCAACGAAATCAACGACCTTATCCACGACGACGGGTTGTTTTATGCGGGCTATCCGATGAGTTTGGAGACGTGTTACATTGGCGGAAACGTGGCAGAGAACGCCGGCGGCGGAAAGGCTGTAAAGTACGGCGTAACCGGTAGATACGTAACCGGCCTGGAGGTTGTAACGCCGACGGGCGAGATTGTTCAACTCGGCGGCAAGTTGGTCAAGGACGTTACG
>JAUWNJ010000009.1 GCA_030612725.1 Planctomycetales bacterium | reverse complement strand
AAAGAAAGATGGAGGAGTATTCAGCAGGTTAGAAGTACAAGGAACTCATCTCGGTAACAGATTCAAAGCGATATTTGCGTATCATGGAGATAATTGGAGTTATGTCAATGCCCCTTCTCCGGAGGTTCTCAATATTATAGGTCGGTTCTATCCGAATCCGAGGGATTTCTTGGAAACTTATAAATCTGACGTCGAATTGCTTACGGCAGTATATGACGTGACACCGACAGATTTGGACAAGGCCAAAGGGACCGACGCACGGAAGATAAAGACGCTTCTACTTCTTAAGATCAACAACTCGCCGATTACTCGTCTGGATCTTCCACAGCTGACAGCATTTTCGTCTTCTTGGAAGGGAGGCCACCCATCCGCTGATATTTGCGATAGGGATGGTCGGTACATAGGAATCGCGCATCTGAGCTCACCAGAGGACATGGATCCAAAAGTTGCAGAGCAAGTGTTCTGGCGCCTGCTCGCAAACACTGCTGTTGTCCCTGCCGAAAACTTGTCCCTACCGAAAACCCCATCCGGCCATGATAGGCGGTGAATCCTCGTTCGATCCCGTGCCGAGGAGTAATTATGGGGACGGAGCACTTAATTATCCTTTCTTCTGCTTCTGCTTCTTGATTTTTGGGCCTGGTTTTCTTTTTGTCAAGACCCGTCCCAGCATGTTTTTCAGGTGTTCGATAAATGCAGGCATTCCGCAATTAAGTGTTCCGTTCCCTCGTCCCCCGTTTAATACGGAAACGTTTCCGACCAGGGCGTTTTTGATAATTGTGTCAGGAGTCGGGCGAGGTGTTTGGCTGCGTTTTCGATGAGTCCCTTGCCTTTCTCGACAGAGGCTTTTCGCACATCTCCGCCCGCCGAGGCCGGTACGTGAAGATGCCAGGGTTTGACGAAATAGACGCCCTCGCCAGCCAGGGCTTCGACCGCCGGTTTCTCGCCCCACGGGAAGTTGTCGAACTTGTCCTTTCGCACCAGGTCTTCTCGCAGATAGAGCATCCGCGAGACCTCCGATTCCCCGCCGTGATCGCTGTAATCTTCGACGAGCGAAGCGTCTGCCGGCGGGTATGAAGCCAGGCACACGAACGGAGCCTGACCCGGGCCGTGGGCATCGACGTTCGCCCGAAGCGTGGCGCGGAGCGTGTCGGTGTTTCCGCCGTGCCCGTCGAACAGGACTATCTTGCGGATACCGTCTTCCGCCAGGGCGTTGATGATGTCGAGGATCATCTGCATCAGCGTCTGAATACCGATGCGGCAGGCGAATGGGAAGGCCTTAAAGTTGGCATTGTTTCCGACCGGAAGCGTCGGGTACATCAGCGCCCGCGCGCCGGCTTTGTTGGCCAGGATTACACCCTGCCGAACGCTAGCGTCGGCCTGCCAATAGTCCGTCCCGTAAGGCAGCACAGGCCCGTGAGGTTCCACCGACCCGACGCCTATCGCCACGACCTCCGGGTCGAACGCGCGGACATCCTCGATTGTCATTTCAGTCAGGATTCCGTTACTCAAGGTCTTTCCCCTTATAAGCATCTAAAAAGAGTTAACCACAAAGGACACAAAGAGCACAAAGAAAACAGGTGAAGATTTTAATTTTTATTTACTTTGTGCTCTTTGTGTCCTTTGTGGTTCAGAATTTTTCTGTTACGGCTGCGGGATGTCCCGCGATACGTTGTCGCATGGTTTCCGCCAGGCCGGTTGCGTCGAGTCCGGCTTCGGCGAGTTGTTGTGCCCGTCCGGCGTGCGGGACGAAATGGTCGCCGATACCAAGCAGTTTTACGCCGGAGGTGTCCAGCGACTTCTTTGCCGCCAGTTCCATCACCGCTGAGCCGAATCCGCATGCTATCGAGTGGTCCTCCACTGTCAGCACCGGCTTGCCTGTTGCGATTAACTCGGCGATAAGTTCCTCATCCAGCGGTTTGACGAACCGTGCGCTGACGACGGCTGCGTTTATGCCGTCTTTTTCCGCCAGTATTTCAGCGGCTTGGAGGGCGTATTCGACCATTGCGCCGGCGGCAAGGAATGTGCCGTCCGTCCCTTCGCGCACCACGCAGGCCTTTCCGGGCACAAATGGCGTCCGCTGTGAAGCGTCGGTTGGTTCCGGGATAATGTCGCGGGGGTAGCGGATAGCGCAAGGCCTGCCCATCGACAGCGCCAGGTCAATGGCCATTACCAGTTCGGCTTCATCGCCCGGCGTCATCACGACCATCCCCGGAAACGGTCGGAAGCAGGCGATGTCGAGCAGGCCATGATGTGTGGGTCCGTCGGTTCCGACCAGACCGGCGCGGTCGATGCAGAAAATCACGGGAAGCCTCTGCAGCGCGACCTGCTCGAATATCTGGTCGAACGCCCTCTGGAGGAATGTGGAATAGATGGCCACGACGGGTTTCATGCCTGCTTTCGCCAGTCCTGCCGCCATTGCGACGGCGTGCGATTCGTTGATACCGACGTCGATGTAGCGGTCGCCTATCGCATCGCGGAATTTCGCCAGTCCTGTTCCGTCGGGCATCGCAGCAGTGATAGCGACGATTTTTTCGTCCTGCTTCGCTCGGTCTATGAGTGTTTTTGAGAACACGTCGGTCCACATCGGTCGGTCTGTGGTGGGGAATTCCACAACTCCGTTGTTGACTGTGTGGGCGGCGGGTGAGTGGAAGCGGCAGGGGTCCTCGACGGCGTAATCGCATCCCCGACCCTTCTGGGTGTGGACGTGAAGAATGACCGGATGGGGAATCTTCGCGACGCGTCGGAAGATATCAAGAAGGGCGTTTATGTCATGCCCATCGACCGGGCCGAAATAGCGAAATCCTAACGACTCGAAAAGTTGCTCGCCGTGCACGGTGGTTCGCAGACCTTCCTTTATGTGGCGGAGAGTATCGGCGATTTCTTCGCCTAGCGGCAGCTTGGACAGAGCGTGCTCGGTTCTCTGCTTGAAGTCGGTGTAAGTTTGCGTCAAGCGCATGCGGTCGAGCAATTTCGCCAAAGCGCCTTGCGTAACGTCGATGGCCATTGAGTTGTCGTTGAGTACGACGAGGAACTGGCGATTAAGGAGTCCGGCGTTGTTAATCGCCTCAAATGATACGCCGTTGGCGATTGACGCATCGCCGACGACGGCGACGACTTTGCGCTCGGCGGATTTGTCCGCCCACGCCAGACCCGATGCCGTTGATATTGCCGTACCGGCGTGCCCGGTGGCGAAAAGATCATAGTCGCTTTCGGCCGGGGCGGGGTATCCGCTGATTCCGCCGGACTGGCGGAGCGTATCGAACCGCCCGGCTCTTCCGGTCAGAATCTTATGCGCATAGCACTGGTGTCCAACGTCCCAGAGCAGACGATCGTGAGGGAAATCAAAGACGACGTGCAGTGCAATAGTCAGTTCGACTGCGCCGAGGTTGCTGGAAAGGTGCCCTCCGGTGTGCGAGACCGTCTCGATAATCATCCGGCGAATCTGCTCGGCGATTTCAGCCAGTTGTTCGGGCGACTTGTCCTTCAGATCGGATGGGGAGTTAATCTGCTCCAACAGAATCCGTTCGTCTGAAGCCGGAGTGTCGGGTTGGGATGCTTGATTTATCATTTGTTACGGTTCAGCGGTCTCGTTTTGCCAGCAGGTTCGTCAATTCTCGCAGTTTTTCCGCTCGTGGCCCGAAGGTTTCCAGCGCGCGGCAGGCCTGGTCCGTCAGGTCGGTAACGAGTTGTCGGGTCTGCTCTATTCCCAATTCGCCGGCGTATGTTCGCTTACCGGTTTGTGCGTCCTTTCCTGGCGTTTTTCCGATTGCCTGGGCCGATCCGACCGCATCGAGCAGGTCGTCGGCGGCCTGGAACGCCAGTCCGATTTTTTCACCAAACTCGCCGAGCGCGTCAAGTTGAGCCTCGTTCGCGGCGGCGCAGATTCCACCCATGCGGACCGCCCCCTGCAGCAGAGCGGCAGTCTTTCGCAGATGGATATACCTTCGCCCTTCGTCGCCTGGAGGCACTTCGCACAGTTCCATATCGGCGACCTGTCCAGCCACCATCCCTATCGGTCCTGCGGCGGCGGAAAGCGTCCCGATTAGTTTCATCGCAATACCCGCGTCCGCGAAACCGCCGGAGAGAACCTCGAACGCTCGCGTCAGAAGCGCGTCGCCGGTCAGTATAGCCATTGCCTCGCCGAATTTCACGTGGCAGGTTTCCCTGCCCCGCCGGAGAGTGTCGTCGTCCATTGCCGGAAGGTCGTCATGCACCAGGCTGTAGCAGTGCACCATTTCGATGGCCACCGCCGCGCCGAGCGAATCGGCGAGCCAATGCTCTTTCTCGGCGACGGTTTCGGCTGCCAGCATTACCAGCGCCGGACGCAAACGCTTTCCGCCGTTCAGACAGGCGTAACGCATCGCTTCGGCAAGCGTTGCCGGAACAGCCTCATCGCATAAGGCGGACACCATGGCGGTATTGACGGCTTCGGCATAAGGGGCCAGGATATCGCCGATACGGTTTGTAACGGAAACGTTCACCATTACCGTTATTCTAGCCGTGAACGACGCGAACGCAAATTAGTAATCGGTAGTCGGTAGCCGGTAGTCAGTAACCGAAAAAGAAAAAAGGTATTGAGGTTTTTGATTTTTTGACCGGCTACTGGCCACCGGCTATTGACTACTGGCTACTATTTTACGTAGTTTGCGGATAATATTCGTGTTGTGGAGAATTGCTTATGGCGACAAAAATACACGAAACAGCCATTGTGGGCGAGCGGGCCGAACTCGGCGAAGGCGTAGTCGTAGGCCCTTATGCCGTGGTCGAATCGGATGTGATAATCGGGAATAACTGCGAACTTCTGGCAGGGGCGGTTATCCGGCGCTATACAACAATGGGGGCGGGCAACGTCGTCCATCCGTCCGCCGTCCTCGGCGGCGAGCCGCAGGATTACAAATTCGACACGACCGAAAAGACTTATCTTAGCATAGGCGATGGGAATATCTTCCGCGAAGGCGTTACCATCAACCGGGCGACAACTCCCGACGGCGAGACTGTTATCGGAAGCGGATGCTTCTTCATGGCCTGTTCGCACGTCGGGCACGACAGCGTCCTCGGCGACCGGGTCGTCCTGACCAACAGCGCCACCGTAGCCGGTCATTGCCAAGTCGGTAACGGCGCGATTCTCTCTGCCTACGCGGGAGTGCATCAGTTCTGCCGGGTCGGCGAACTGGTGATGATACGAGGCCACGGGGGCGCTTCTCAGCATATCCCGCCGTTTGTGGTAGCCAGCCAGATTAACTACGTCGCGGGATTGAACTCGGTAGGTCTGCGCCGCGCCGATTACATCACTGACACCGACCGTAAGCAGATTAAGGAAGCGTATCGGCTTCTGTACCGTTCTGCCCTGACACCGAAACGGGCCTTGACCGAGATGGACGCCCGTAACGATTGGGGCGCACCGGCGGGGCGATTCCGTGATTTCGTCCGCTGGGCGATGGATGCCCAACCACCCTACAACCGAGGCCTGGCAACCGCCCGCGCCGCCCAACGCGCAGGCCGTAGGTCGGGAGGGAGCGGAGTGTAGTCCCGGTAATTGAAGAGAAAAGGTGGGATTCCGCTTCGCTTCGTCCGGAGCCTACTCATTTTTATTCTTCGTGTCTTTTGTGGTTTGAATTATTTTTTTCTTCGGTAACGGCCGGTCCTTCTGCTTTGATTTCCACCCGTTCGATGCTCTCAGCCCGGCCCGTGGTCGGATCGACCGTTGCGATTGCTCCGCATAATCGCACGTCGTTCTTTGCGATCTGAAACGGCGTTGGCATCGAGGTTGTCAGGGCGTACAGGACGCGGTCCTTCATTCTGCCCAGGACGCCGTCGTAAGGGCCGGTCATGCCGAGGTCTGAAATGCAGGCTGTTCCGCCGTCCAGCACGCGAGCGTCAGCCGTCGGGATGTGAGTGTGCGTGCCGAAGACCACGCTGGCCCGGCCGTTGCAATGCCAGCCCATGGCGATTTTTTCGCTGGAGGCTTCAGCATGGAAGTCAAGCACGCGAGTCTTCACCGCCGGTGGTATTTCGGCGAGGATTCCCTCTATCGCCGACCACGGCGAATCGGCCGGTTTCATGTACATCTGACCCAGAAGGCACGCGACCGCCACCTGGTGCTTTCCCGATTTGGTCGGTACGACAGTCCATCTTCGCCCGATAGCGCGGGCGGAAATGTTCCCCGGCCTGACGATGCGCTCGGAATTACCCAGCGATTCGGTTATCTCGCGTTTTCGATAGACGTGGTCGCCCAGCGTTACGACGTCAACACCGTAGTGCAACAGTTTATTGAACATCGCCGGCGTCAACCCGCTGCCACCGGCGGAGTTCTCGGCATTGCAAACGACAAGGTCGATTTCACGCTGACGGATAAGTCCCGGCAGCAATTCCGCCAACGCAGCCCGGCCACACTTACCGACCACGTCACCTATGCAAAGAATATTTATAGACATTTTATCCACTTTCTATATTCTGCCGGACCGATAAAGTTACAATAAGTAAGATTATCAATGGTTAATCGCCAATTGTCAATTTACCAAGAGGAGCCGGTGTGGTAGCGATTCACGTAACACATGAAGCCGTCGAGAAGATGGGCGGGATCGGCGCGGTCGTAGCCGGGCTGGTAACGTCGGACGATTACCAGCGGGTCTTCGAGCGGACTGTCCTGATTGGACCGGTATTTACGACCGATCAGACGGGGGCTGAAAGGTTCGGCCCCGACGGCGAGGTTCTCTACAGCAGCATCGACGGGATAGATACGGGTGGATGGGCAGAGAAATTCAGGCCCGTCGAGCAGGCATACGAGGTGGGGATTATTTACGGGACTCGCCAGGTGTCCGACGGCGATTCAACCGCGCCGGCCAAGGTCGAAGTCCTCCTCGTGGACGTATTCAATTGTAATCGGGGCCGGTTGAATCGCTTCAAAGCCGAGTTGTTCGGGAGATTCGACGTTCCGTCCGACAAGTTCGAGCACATCTGGGAATTTGAGCAGTACGTCCGCCTGGCTGAACCTGCGTGGGAGGCGATGCGCATCATCGGCGCACGTAGCACGGATGTCTCGCCCGTGTTACCGGTGGTTCTTTTTTCGCACGAGTACATGGGTATGCCGACGGTATTGAGGGCGATAATGGATGAGCGTGCGGACGTGCGGACTGTTTTTTACGCCCACGAGGTCGCTTCGGTCCGCCGGATCGTCGAGACGCACCCTGCCCACGACTTGATGTTCTACAACCTCCTTGCCTCTGCCGAAAAGACCGACAAGGGGTTTGAGGATTTCTTCCCTGAGGTCCGCGACAATTTCAAGCATCCGCTGATAAAGGCTGCCCGCCATTGCGACGCGATATTCGCCGTCGGCGATTTCGTCGGGCAGGAGATGCGGTTCCTCCAGCCTGGCTGCGAAAATGTGCCCGTGGAAATGGTTTATAACGGTATTCCCTCTGCTGTGCCGACATTGGCCCAAAGACAGGAATCTCGAAAGCGGATGATGCAGTACGCCGGAAACCTTCTCGACTTCAAGCCCGATTACATCTTCACCCACGTTGCCCGTCCGGTGTTGAGCAAGGGTATCTGGCGCAACCTGCGAATCCTGCACGAACTCGATGAACAACTCGCCGGACAGGGACGATCGGCAGTGTTTTTCATGCTCGGCACGCTGGCAGGGCGACGACGGGAAAATGACATACTGCGAATGGAAAACGATTACGGCTGGCCTGTACGCCACCGACACGGGTATCCGGATATGTGTAACGGTGAAGAGGTTGTGGGGGATCTGTTCGAGGATTTTAATCAGCATCACCAAGCCGCTCGGGTCGTGCTGGTGAACCAGTTCGGGTGGGAGTCAAGCCGATGCGGGCAACGTATGCCCGACGAAATGACATTAGCCGATGTCCGTATGGGTACGGACGTCGAATTCGGGTTGAGCGTGTATGAACCGTTCGGGATAAGCCAGTTGGAGCCGCTGGGGGCGGGGGCGATATGCGTAGTCTCGAATGTCTGCGGGTGCGTCGGGCTGCTGAAGCGGTGCACCGGCGGGGATATGCCTGCGAATATCCTTCTGGGCGATTTCATTCGTGTACCCGCCGCTTCAACGTTCGCCGATGCTATGCGAATAGACATGGCTCAACGTGATGCCGTCGAAACAGCCGAGGCAAAACGCCTCGCACGCAGACTGACTGACAGACTGCCGAAAAACGACGACGATATTGCCGAATTGCTTCAAAGCGGTTCAGCCCTGGGACAAAAAATCACCTGGAAGCGAACCGTCGCCGATTACTTCCTCCCGGCGGTGGCGAGAATGTGGGAATAAAAAGGGCATAGGGCGTAGGGTGTAGGGAATAGGGCAACAAACCCAGTGTTTTTCCCCTACGCCCTACGCCCTACGCCCTTCTTCTGGCATAATTTACTGATTCCACATTCGTCGCAACGGGGCTTTCGTGCGGTGCAGACCCTTCTGCCATGGAAGATTAGCAAATGCGAAAAGATAGCCCAGTTTTTCCGGGGGACTAATTCCATCAGGTCTTTTTCGATCTTTACCGGGTCTTCGTGCTTTGAAAGCCCAAGCCGCCCAGCCAGACGCCTGACGTGCGTATCGACGGCGATGCCTTCATTTTTCCCGAATGCGTCGCCGAGGACGACGTTGGCTGTCTTGCGGGCGACCCCCGGCAGAGAGATTAAGTCGTCCATGTTATCGGGAACCTTGCCGCCGAAGTCGTCGATGAGTTTTTTGGCTGTTGCGATGATGTTCTTGGCCTTATTGCGATAGAATCCGGTGGTGCGGATTTCCTGCTCGAATACTTCCTGTGAAGCCTTGGCGTAAACGGTTGCCGATTTATATTTTTTGAACAGGTCTTTCGTAACGATATTGACCCGCACGTCGGTGCATTGGGCCGAGAGAATCGTCGCGACGAGCAGTTGCAGCGGGTTTCGATGATGCAGCGCGGTTTTCGCGTCTGGATGGATTTTCTTAAGCGAAGCCGTAATCATGGCTGTGCGTTTCTTTTTATCGATTTTGGATTTCTTCTGCATCTGTTACCAGCCCCGTTATGTTCATCGCGTCTTTGCTTGGAGACCTTCGCCGAAATCTGTGGGTGCCCTGGAAACGCCGATCAAATTCAGACGATTCAATTGTCAGCACAACGCTTGTCTGTCCTGTGGATTCAACAATAACTTTCCCTTGGGTTATTCTACCGGCATCCCTGTCGTATCCAATGCCGACGGAACACGCTTTCAGGTTCTTTAGATTCAAACTCTTTCCAGGCGTAAGTTCGTTGTTTGGAACGGTGAACTGAAGGTACTTTGTAGGATGCATGAAGTATGTTGGGATAACAATAGTTGAAATCTGTATTTTGAAGGTTGTTGCATTGATGTCCGGCATTAATGTCATCGTGCACCATCCCTTGTCCAGGTCGTTTATTACGTTTGCGTAACCTTGGTAATACGAAGTCGCCTTGTAGGGAAAAGAGCACCCGCCGAGAGTGGCGGCCAGGCAGAGCAGCAGGACAGATAAAACGCCGGTTTTCTTCCTTTGCAGCATATCAACCTCCCGCTTTGTGTTCGCGTTGTTCGCCCTGGATGACTGAAGCAATCTTTGCCACTCCGTCATCTGTTTCGACTGTTCGCAGTTCAGGCCCGAAGGGCCGATTAGAGGTTAGCCGGGCCCGTGAGGGTCCGGAGAAGTGTTCGGCGTTACCCAAAGCCCCAACGGGGCGACAGAACTCATCCGAGGCGTGATATTTTCTTTCGCCCCTCCGGGGCTGGGCTTCTAACTCCAATCTATCCGGGGGCTTACGCCCCCGGCTAACATCTGATCGGCCCTTCGGGCCTAAGTCCAGTTGCCTTGTCGTGCCAGGTAGCATGGATTACCTCACGCAGAATTTCTTCACGCATTTTTTTTCGTCAGGTATTCGTCAATTTTTTCGGCTGCGTTTCGACCGGCGGCGATCGCGTCAGCGACGTAGGATGCGCCTGTAACCAAATCACCGGCTGCAAATACGCCCGGAACGTTCGTGGCGCAGGACTTCGTGGTAATGCCGCCGGTTTCGCCTCTAGCCAGGCTCAACTGCTCGGCAATGGGTTTCGGTAGTACGGCGTCAAAGCCCATCGCCAGCAGGACGACATCCACATCCAGAGAAAATTCGCTGCCCGGAACGGCCTCCATCACAGGCCCCTTGGTCGAAGGTTTCCACGCAACCCGAACGGCTTGCAACGAGGTGAGATTTCCGTCTCCGCTGAAAGATTTAGTTGCGACGCACCATTGACGATGAACTTTCGTAGCATGGCCGTCTCGGCCATGATCGTCTTTCACGGGCGAGACGCCCGTGTTACTGCCCGCGCTACCTTCCTGTAATATCTCGAATTGGTGCACCTTTTTTGCGCCTTGGGCGATTGCGGCTTCGACGCAATCCTCGCCTGTCAGCCCGCCGCCGATGACAGCGACAACTTTGTCCTGAACGCTTGCGCTTTCGCCGTCGCGAAGGAAGTCGATTCCGAACCGGACGCCTCGAATCTCCCTGCCGGGGATTTTCAGGTCCTTGGGCGCCGAAGCGCCGAGAGCCAGCAGGACCGCGTCGAATTGCTCGTGTAACTCGTTGGCTGTGATGTCTTTGCCGACTTGAGTGGACGTGCGGAACTTGACGCCCTCTGCGGCGAGTTGCTCGACGCGCCGATCAATGAGTTCTGCCCCAAGTCGCCATTGCGGGATACCATATCGCAACAGTCCGCCCGGTGCATCTTCAGCCTCGAAGACGGTTACGTCATGTCCCGCTCGCGCGAGTTGCTGTGCAGCGGCCAGGCCGGTTGGTCCTGAACCGACGACGGCCACGGTTTTTCCCGTTTTTTCCGAAGCGGGAGACGGTGTTACCCATCCTTCAGCCAGGGCGCGGTCGATAATCTGCCGCTCGATATCCTTGATACCGACGGGAAATCCGCTGAATTTCTGCTTACACGCGCTTTCGCAGAAGGCCGGGCATATCCGCGAGGTGAATTCCGGGAAATTATTGGTCTCGGATAGTTTTTCGGCAGCCTCTTTCCACTTTCCTTCGCGGGCGAGTTGCACCCACTGCGGGACATCGCTTTCCAGCGGGCAGCCTGTCCCCATAAGCCCAGCCTCGGCGCAGCGGGGGTTCAGGCAGTCCATGCACTGAGCAGAGGTGAGCCTGGCGAGTTGCTGTTGATATTCCTCGTTCGTCGAATAGGCGAACTCGGCCACAGCGGCTTCGTACTGCCGGAGGTATTCGTGTTCGTGCTTGTGCCATCCCGGGATGATTTTTCGTAACCATTGGCTTCGTTTGAGGACCTGGAGCATCCAGCCATAGACTGCCATACTGGCGTTCCATTTCCAAGGCCCGAATTTCATCTTCCAGTGCCAGAGGTGGCGATAGGAGATTTTGTCTCCGTTTGCGGTGTTGACGTCGTATTTTTCGCGGTCGCGTGCATATTTTTCGTGGCTTGTCGATAGTTCCGCCATGAATACACCGTCTTTTATGAGCATGGCATTTGCCAGGTTGTGGATAACGGCGTGGGTGGCGGCGAAGTCGAAATCGGCGGAGTCTTTTTTGTAGGTTTCCGTAACGGCCTGTGCGTAACGCCGGGCGTATTCAAGCCCGCCCCAGCGGAGCAGGTCGTACAGGCGGACAACGATTGCCCGCTTCTCGTTCTCGTTCAGTTCAGCGGCGTCCTCTATGACGCGGGCAGAGAGTTCCCGCAGGGCTTCGGAGATTACCTGTCCCTGGCGGTATCGTCGGATGGTGCATCGGCATTTTTCTTCGAGCATCTTTTGCCACGTCGTTCGCTTCGGTGCTCCTCGGAACAGGTCCGGCTTGACGAGAAGTTTCCGTCCCATGTTGAATGCGTAGAGATTTTTGCGGAAGTCGGCGCGGATGGTGTCTTTGATCGCCCATGCCATCGAGTGCATTGAGACGGGGATCAGGCCTTTCTGAAACGCAAAGCCGAGCATCATAATGTTTGCGTAAATCCTGCTTCCCAGATATTTTTCGCAGACGCTGGAGATATTGCGGGCGAGGAAGTCTTCGCTTTGCGTATTGTTTCGGATAATGCGTTCGAGTTCGTCCGGGTCGAAATCACCCCATCCCAGCAGACCGGGTATTGTCGCGGTTTTGTCGGTGTTGACGACGACGACGGTTCGTCCCGTCTGGACGGCGCGAGTCCGTTTTGTCGGATCCATTGCCCGCGCTGTTTCCAGCATGTCGATACCTATCAATAAATCGGCCTGTCCGTAAGGGATAATCGCGGTGGTCGGGTTCCCGGAGGTGTTGTAAGCGACCTGGCTGACGACTCCGCCGTTGCGGATGGCAAGCCCCTTCTTGTCCAAAAAGACGACGGGGTATCCTTCCTTGTGTCCGGCGCGGACGAGGATTGTGGTGGCGACGCCGCATCCCATTCCTCCCACGCCGACCAGGCAGCACCGCCACAGCCCGCTGAAGGAGCGTTTTTGCGGTTCGGTAATATCGTCCAAGTCCAGTTCGGGCACGCGCGATCTCGGGATCGCTTTGCGTTTGATTGTAACTCGTTCAAAGGACGAACACGCCCCGATTCGCTCGCAGGCTCCGTCATCGACGCACCAGGTAATATCCGTGTCCATCTTCGGGCCGTAGTCAGTCTCGACGTGCTTGAGACCCGGACAACCGGTAATTTCTGCGCACGCCAGGCAGAAGCGGCAGATTTCCTGGTTAATGTTCATGTGTTGCCAGGTCGCCAGGAACCCGTCCCGGCGTACAATCGCCCGTTCGGACCGGCGTTTTCGTCGCATTCGCGTGATGCCGCATTCCTTGTCGGCGATGATTATCTTCACGCCGTCGGCGAGGAACATTTCCTCGAGCAGTTGCCCGTATTCGTCTCGCTGCTCCGGGTCCACGCGAGCGATAGATAATTCGCCGGTCAGGTCCATTGAGCGGACGATCTTCTCGATGTCCTGGACGGGCGTTTGGTTTCCGACGATGTCGTATTCCACGCCGGGCGTCGGCTGGTGCCCGGTCATTCCGGTCGTGCGGTTGTCCAGAATGATGAACGTGATGTCCTGTCCCAGTTTAATCGCCTGCGAAACGGCGATCTGACCGGAGTGGAAGAAGGTCGAGTCGCCCATGAATACGACCTGCTTGTTGGTGATGAACGGGTCTGCCCCGCTTCCGGTCCCCGCTCCCAGGCCCATCCCGGAGTAATCGTGCATCAGCGGCGTGGTCGGGGGGAACATCAACATCGTGTAACATCCCGTGTCGCCGTGGAACATCAGGTCCACAGGTTTGCAGCCATGGGTTTTGGACATATAAACCGGGTCCGTGAACCGCTTCTTTATTTCCAGGCATAGCCCTGAAGTATCGCGGTGCGGACATCCCGGACAGAAAGTCGGTATGCGGGGATGAAGATTGCCTACATCCATCCCGGTGGTCGCTTCGATTGCTTTGGTCTGATTTTCAAGGGCATGTGGAACGGTAATCTTCGTACCGGCGAGTTCAATTCGCCTGAACAGTTCGGCGAGGCGCTCGGTTATGATAGACGGGTGCAGGCCTTGCACCGAGGGGATGCCTTCAACGCCGCCGGGGAATTTCTTGCCCCAGACTTCCGTTTGCCCCGCCGGTTTTCCCGCCTGCCTGGCCCGGAGGATAATCTCGCCGACCTGCTCTTCAATGAATCCTCGCCGTTCCTCGACGATGACGATTCGCTCGCACTGACAGGCCAGTTCTTCGACGAGTTCGATATCGAGGGGATAACTCATTCCGAGTTTCAGGATCGGGAATTCTCCCAGCATCCCCGCCTCGCTCAACGCCTGGAGCAGATAGGCGTGAGCCAGCCCAGCCGAGATAAATCCAATGGGTTTGCGACTTTGCGACGGGTAATCGATGCGGTTCATTCCAAGCCGGCGGGTTTCGCTTATGGCCTTGGCTTGGCGGTCGGGCATGTTCGCTTCCTGCCACCATGTTCTCGGAGGCAGAAGGACGTACTTGTCCAGGTTAATCGCTTCGGTCTCCAGCGACACCTGCTGATGCGTGGTAAGTTTGGGATACTGGTTGGGCTTGCAGATAACCGACCCGCCGCCGTCGGCGAGGTTGTTCGTCAGCACGAACCCCATGTACAACTCCGAGGCTGCGGATATTTCAAATGCCGCACCGACGAAATCTTTTACTTCCTGCGGCGTGGACGGTTCGAGCGTCGGGATGTAGAGGTGTTTTGAGATGTATCGGCTGTCGGCGGGGACCTGTGTCGAGTCGCACCACGGGTCGTCGCCATAGATAACGATTGCCCCACCGTCGGGGTCGGCACCGGCCAGGTTTCCGAGGGCGAGTGCGTCGGCGGCGACGTGCACGCCGACGGATTTCATAACGATCATTCCCCTGCACCCTGCTACTTGTGAGCCGTTGAGCATGGCTGCTGCCAGGGCTTCGTTATTGTTGATTACCGCGCGGATTCCCTTCTCGTTCAGCAGGTCCTTTATCAGGGCCATTGAATCGAAGAATCCCGCAACGGGGCTTCCGGGGTACCCGCCCAGAAGGTGCACGCCGCCTTCGGTTTCAAGAGCGCCCTTAACGAGCAGTTCGTTACCGGTAAATATCTCAGGGCCTTCGCAGGCCAAAAATCTTGGGTCAACTTTCATCGTCGCGGTATTGTACGCTATCGACCCCGCCAGGAAAAACATTTTTGATAAGCGGGCGCTTGACAGACCGATTGCCTGGGGTATTATTCTTCCCCACACGAAAGAAAGGAGACTGTGATGGCAACACGACAGGTCAAAGCAAAGTTCAAAGATAATTACTGGCGGATATATCACGGGCGGGATGAAATCATGCTCGAAAGCCTTGAAGAACTGCCGGGCGATGACGCCGGCGTCAAGATAGTCCTGCAATCGAGCATCGAAGGCCTTTCGCATTTCCTCTATTCGATGGATGACGCGCCGTTTGAAAAATCCGCCGACGGCGGTATCGAGGCGCGCTTCAAAAAGGGCGGAACCTCCAACCAGCATGTTAACGTTGTAGTTAAGGCTGTCGCCGCCGACGGGGCTGAAACGAAACCTTACACACTCGAGTTCGGCTACTACTCCAGCGAGTTCTACAAGGCCGGCGGACTGATGTCCTACCCGAACATCCTTATTATGAACAGCAAACCCAAACTGAATTTCCACGTCGGCGAAGTGGAGGACTGGGGCAGGCCTGAACCGACGCCGGAAGAACTCGAATTCGCCGCGAAGAAATGGAAGCCTCTTGTCGAAGGCGTCGAGACGGGATACGAGAAGGCGAAGTTGCTGATAAAGTCCCTGATGGACGACCTCTGGCCTCACGACGGTCTTCCGTCGGACGAGCAGGAAGTGTCCCGCCCGTTCGTGCAGTACGAGCGAATGGTTTCCGGAAAGGACAAAGGATTCTGCTCCAACTTTGCCGCCATCTTTGTTCACGCCTGCAATTGCCTGGGGATTCCCGCTCGCAGAGTAGGGATGGGGCAGGTTTACTTCCGCAGCGATACAACCCAGATTCAAACAGGCGGGAGTCATTCAACCTGTGAGATATTCGACGAGAAGTCGAACCAGTGGATATGGATGGACATCAGTTTCTACGCACTCGGCGCGTACCTCGGCGAGGAGGGGCCTTTGAACATGGCCGAACTGCATTTCTTCCTCAACCAGCCGGCTCGGCGAAAGAGATTGAAATTCCACATCTACAACCTCGATGATAAATCGGATAAGATTCTCCCGTTGGAAGAATGCCCCAAGAAGACGTTCGGATGCTGGGAAGGTTGGGGTATAGAGTTTCATTACGGAAAGTCGAATATTGACGAGTAGTAATTGGTAAGTAGTAACCGGTAACCGGGAGAAACGCCAACCACCGATTACTTGTTACGAATTACGAATTACGAATTACCAATTGCACAGGAGTTACTTTCATGCTGAGTTTGCTTTATTTCGACGTGGAGGATTTTGTCTCTCCTCCGGACCACCCTTCGCACCGTCTTCCGGGCGAGTTCGCCAGGATAATGACGAAGCATAATTTCGCCGGCGGGTGTTTTCACATCATAGGACAAAAGGTTCGCCACATGGTGCAGAACGGTCAGGACGATGACATCAAGGCCATTTCCGCCCATGATGTTTCCCTGCACTATGATCGCGGCTCGATCCATCCGACGACGGCCGAAGAAACATCGCACCTGTCGTGGCACGAGGCCGTCAGCCGGGTGCTTTTCCGCGAGCGACCGGGGGTGGATTTGCTGATGGACGTTTTCGGCAAGTGCTCTGCGCTGACTCGGCACGGGCATACATGGTCGGCGCCTATCGCCTACGCCCTCGGGCGGATGGGACTACCGTTTTTCAACGGGCCTGTCAAACCGGCGAATCACGGAGTCATCTGGCTGTGCAACAACCTCGACATACGCGGGCTGGAGACGGAATTGCTTTTGGATCAGGTCTATCGCGATACGCCCGCTTTCGAGCAGCGTCTGGCCAAGGTGCTGGAGTTACTCGACGATTTGACAAGGCGGACGGATCACAGTTCGATGTTCGGATGTCATCCGTCGTACACGCTTTACGCCGATTATGCGGATCACAACTTTTACCACGGCCTGAACCCCAAACTCGCCGACTGCGGGCCTCCCGCCGAGGCCGGCGCGGACGTGGCGACCGTTCTGCGAAACTTCGAGCGGTTCATCGTCGCGCTGAACGCAGCGCCCAACGTTACCTGGACCAACGTTGCCGGCATCAAACATCTATATAGGTATCGTCCCGTCCGCGTTGCCCGTCGGCACGTGGAGGAGTTCGCCCGGCGGGTGGTGGAGCGTCGCGGGCCTGTCTATACCGACGTGCTGACCGCAGCCGAGGGCCTGTGCCTGCTGGCGCGGGCCAGGCTGGCGCCGATGGAGTGGTACGAGGTTCCCGCGGTGATGGGTCCGCTGGCGTCCCAGCCGGCGGATGGAGCGGCTTTGTCTGACGAGAAGGCCCTGACAAACCTTGCCGCCGACCTGATAGATTACACTTATGGAACGGGCTTTTTGCCCGCTTATTGCAAGTTGCCCGGCCTGGACATTCGCATCGCCCCTGCCTCGCTGGTGGTCCGGCTTGCGCTTGCGTTTTTAGGCAGCGACGCCGAGGCAGTCGGGCCGCTCGACATCAACGAGCCGACGCTCCTGGACGGAATGAACGTCCCGTCGGAAGAAGAACTTGCCGGCTGGTTGCCGCACGGGACGCAGTACGCCGCCCGGAGTGTTCTCGAAGACATGTCCCTCCAGGCGTGGACGTTCAAACCGGCATTCCAGCGAGGCGATTACGCCGACGACGTGGAAACCGCCCCTTACGAGAGGCCGATGATTCTGACCGAGTGGTCCGAATATGACGGCCACGTCGTAAAGTATTGACAGGAGCAAACAATGGCGACGAAGACATGGGCATGGTTGACTGATTCACTGCACAGGCTCCAGCCGGATAGTCTGCCGGGGCGGGCCGGTATTTTTCGCATCCAGGCTGCACGGGGCGAGCAGGTATCCTGCCAGTTGGGCGTTCGCGCAGCCGGCGGCGACGAACCGGTTACAGTGCGACTGTCCTGCAAATCCGACAGCGGCGTCGGCGTTCGCATTCGCCGGGTCGGCTATGTGCCGGTGCCTCATTACAACACACCCGTAATCGACGGGCATCACGAAGGGCGCCTGCCCGGATACGTGGGCGACCCGCTGTTCGAGGAGGACAGCCTTCCGCTCTGGCCCGGCGAGACGGCGGCGTTCTGGATAACAATCATGGTCGATCGCGCCTGCCGGCCCGGTCCCCAGCGGGTGCGACTGGCGGCGGACTTCGCCGGACGAGTCCACCGCTACGAACTTCTCGTCGATGTCTGCGACGTAACGCTGCAGCAGCGGAAGGATTTTCCCGTTACCCACTGGTTTTACGCCGATGCGCTGTGCGACTATTACGGCGTCGAACCGTTCTCCGACGCCTTCTGGCCGATTTTCCGGCGCTACGTCCGGAACATTGCATCCCACGGCCAGGATACGCTCTACGTGCCGGTCTTCACCCCGCCGCTGGATGACGTAAAGCGTCCGACACAGTTGCTGAAGGTCCGCCGCCGCGGAGAAGGCTTATACGCCTTTGATTTCTCAGACGTGCGGAAGTGGATTCGCACCGCCGCGGCATGCGGCATACGCCAATTCGAGTTCAGCCACCTCTTTACGCAGTGGGGCGTCGCCAACGCGATCCGCATCTATCACGGACAGGGGGCCGACGAACGATTGCTCTGGCGGCCGTCCACATCCGCCACCGGTAAAACCTATCGGACCTTCCTGTCCCAATATCTGCCGGCGCTGAAGCGGTTCCTGTTGCGTGAAAAAATTATGGACCGCTGCTTCTTCCATCTTTCCGACGAACCTCACGGCCAGGCCCACCAGGCCAACTACGCCAAAGCACGGGCAATGCTGGACGATCTTGCACCGTGGATGAAAATGATGGACGCGCTCAGCGAGATCGACTTCGCCCGTAAGGGGCTTGTCGATATGCCCATACCCATCCTCAACACGGCGCGTGAATTCCTGGCCGACGGCATCCCGTGCTGGGCCTATTTCTGCTGCGGTCCGCGGGGCAAATACCTCAACCGCCTGATGGATACGCCCTTGGCGAAGATTCGAATGAGCGGCTGGTTGTTCTATCGCACCGGCGTCCGGGGCTTTTTGCACTGGGGATACAATTACTGGTACAAGCGGAAAAGCCGGCAGATGATCGACCCGTTCACTGTCAGCGACGGTGGGGCTGCGCCGAACTGGGCCTACGGCGATACGTTCCTGGTCTATCCAGGTCAGGCCGGTCCTATCGATTCAGTGCGATGGGAGGTGTTCGCCGAATCGCTCCAGGACTACGCCTTGCTGCAAACGCTCGGTGTGGGCAGGGATGACAGATTACTGTCGGCAATTAGCGAATATGACGATTTTCCCTTCTCACCGTCCTGGATTGCCGCCGCCCGGCGAAAACTGTTCGCCCGCTCACGCTAACCACTTGCTACGCCAAACTTATACCGGGCGCACAAAGTAAATGCGCTGTCGGGCGATAAACGAGCCGCGAGAAGTGAGGGAGCGGTCAGGCCAAACATGAATTACTGGTTGCTTTCTGCGTCGTCGCGTCCGTCCGATTCGGCCTTCCGCCGGCGGTACGTAACCGGGCTGACGCCGTTGCTTCGGCGAAAAACCCTGCTGAAATAGGCGGGGTCGTTAATCCCCGCCAGGTGTCCCACTTCGCCGACATTCAGGTCGGTCATAAGCAGTTGCCTTGCGGCTTCCATGCGGACTTCCAGAAGGTATTTGGCGGGTGTCATACCGATTGCGGACTTGAACTGTCGGACGAGGTAGCCTGTGCTGGTATCCGCCGCATGGGCGATGTCGTCCAGACCAACGAGCGGCATGTGGTAGTTGGAGTGTATAAACGCCTGTGCGGCAAGAATGCGGTTGGGGATACGTTTCGAGGCGGCGCGGGACCGCTTGCGGCGTGGGAGGACGGTCAATGCGTCGGCGACGTTGGCGCCGGCGGAGGATGCACGGAGGCATCGCTCCATGAACTCCAGGAGCATGTACCGACCGATCCGGGTGTAACCGGGTCGTCTGGAGTGGACCTCTTCGACCAGACTGTTCATCAGCCTGCCGGATTGGCGATCCAGAAGCACACACGGATGGGTTCCGTCCGCCGAGTCTAAAGCGTCGTCGATGCGGACAACCTGTACCCGAACACCCGACGGATAACCACCCAGGAACAGAAGCGATGCCGACCGGCCGATTTCGATGTTTCCTGTGAACCATCGGGTCGTCTGGGCGGGGGCGTGAGGGGTTCCTCCGGGCATGAGCACCATTTTGCCGAGTGTAAAGATAAACGTCTTGTCGGCGATGCGGTACGGCGCTTTTCCGCCCAGGGAGATTATGAGTTCAGGCTCGCTGTGCTCAAGGCTGCATGGTTGTTCGCGTTTCGTCGGCTTGACACAGTCGGCGAGGGCGATCTGCTCGGGAAGGAGAAGTTTGCGGATTCCGTCACGCTTGATTTGCGGCAGGATGCGCTGCTTGATTACAGTACGGATTACTTTTCCGATGTCTTTCATTGCGCGACATTATATCACCCAGCCGGGAAAATAGTGAATGATCCTTTACTCGACAGGAAATTGCCCGGAATTTGACGCATGAGATTTCGGCGTCGGGACTACGTGAACCTTGTTACGAACGATTACTCTCCGGTCCTTCTTTATGATGCGGGCTTCTGGCCCAGTGGAGTTTGTCGATAAGCGTCCTGAAGAACGTCCCACCGGGGTTGGAGATAATTCCTGCCTCCCAATCTGCTCGGCGGATTTCGATTCTTTGCCCTTCGACCAGCGGCGTAGAGACCTGCCCGTCCACGACCAGTGTCGTTCCGGGATTCAGGCGGTTGGTCGTGATACGCACAATCGCGTCGTCGCTTACGACGACAGGCCTCATCGACAGCGTGTGTGGCGCGACGGGCGTAATGACCATAGCCTCCAGCGACGGTTCGAGAACAGGTCCGCCGGCCGACAGGCTGTAACCGGTCGATCCGGTCGGCGTGGCTACGACTACGCCGTCGCCCATAAAGGTTGCGATGTGGTCCTCGTCGCGATTAATGCACAGTTCAATCATGCGGAAGGGCGTCCCCGCCGAGATGACTATGTCATTTGCCGCCGGTGAGGAAAAGGAATTTTCGCCTTCGCCGCCGACGAGATTTACCTGGAGCATCATCCGATCAACGGGTCGGACTTTCCCTTCCAGGATCGCATCGAGGTGTTCGGTCATCTGCTCGATACTGAAATCGGCGAGGAAACCGAGTTTTCCCATGTTCACGCCCATCATGGCAATTCCCGACGGCGCCAGACGACGAGCCGACGCCAGGAGCGTACCATCGCCGCCGAAGACGATGCACAGGTCGGCCTGAACGCCGGTAAGGTCTTCGTCGCCCGACACGTCAATTACGCCGACGATCTCGGACCGCTCGGTGAACCATCCGCGCAGCGATTCGACCCGCTCGGCTACCCCGGACTTGTCCATGTTGACAATGATGAGAATTCGCTTATCAGGCATGACGGCATAATAACATAAACAGGGATTAGGGACTAGGCTCTGTCTGAAAAGTCAGACATCGCCTCAAAGCGTTCCACGTAGTGGTGTTACTCACAGCAATCAGCAATCAGCAATCAGCATTCAGCAAAAGATGAAGAAACAACAAGTGGTCAGGTGTGGACTTTGTTGTTTTGTCTTTTGCTGAATGCTGAATGCTGACCGCTGAAAGCCTGTCTGAAATGGTTTTCAGACAGAGCCTGGGCATTTGAGGTTGCAATTGCCGGTGGTGGGAATACACTCAATCGTTAATGAAGGTTGTAGCGATTATCCCTGCGAGGTATGGCTCGACACGCCTGCCGGGTAAGCCGCTGCTGGATAAGACGGGCAAGCCGTTGATTCAGCATGTCGTCGAAGCCGTCCGGCTGGTTGGGAGTATCGAAGCCGTTTGTGTCGCCACCGACGATGAGCGGATCGCTGAAGCGGTTCGCAGATTCGGAGGCGAGGCGATTATGACTCGCTCCGACCACGCCAGCGGTACCGACCGCCTGGCTGAAGCAGCCGAAAAACTCAACCTTGCCGACAATGACATCATCGTCAACGTCCAGGGCGATGAACCGGAGATAAAACCGGACGATATCGACCGGCTGGTATCGCTACTGACGGATTCCGGCGCACCGATGGCGACGTTGGCAGCGTCGCTGAATGTCGATGCCGCCGAAAAACCTGATAATGTCAAAGTTGTCTTGGCTGGCGACGGTTCCGCGATGTATTTTTCCCGCGCGAAAATCCCTCACGACCGCGACGGTGGGGGGGCTGAATATTTGCTGCACCTTGGTATTTACGCATATCGCAAGAAATTCCTGCTGGAGTTTGCATCCATGCCGCCGACGCCGGCGGAACGGGCGGAGAAACTTGAGCAGTTGCGAGCACTGGAAAATGGGCGTCGCATTGTTGTGGCTGTGGTCGCCTCGGCTACGCCCGGTATAGACACGATGGACGATTATGAAGCGTTCGTGGCGCGGATGAAACGGTAGGCTGGCTCGAGCGATGATTGCATTTTTATCCGTAAATGGGTATCTATAGTGTTTATTAAACTAACAGAGGAACGAACATGAGCGAGAAAAAGTCTCAAGAGGGCGACAAGCCTAAAATCATCGTTGACGAGGACTGGAAGAACCAGGCCGAAACTGAGAAGCAGAAACTTTCCGACGCGGAAGAGTCCCCCCCGGCCGGCGACGAGACGGGAAAAGGGCCTGGAGAAATCCCGCCGGCGAGTTTTTCCGTGTTGGTTACGAGTCTTGTTACGCAGATTCTTTTCGCCCTCGGCGCAGTCGAAGACCCGCAAACCAAAAAGCGCTACCTGGACCTGAAACTGGCCAAGCACAACATCGACATGCTTTCGGTCCTGGAAGAAAAGACCGGCGGAAACCTTACGGAGCAGGAGAAGAAGTTGCTGGATTCAGCCCTTTACGAGGTGCGGATGGCATATGTTCAGGTGGCCCAGGCATCGGGAGGTTGATTATGCGTCATACCAGGATGTTATTGACAGCGTTGTTGCCGGCGATTGTTGGACTGGCGGTTACGGGATGTGGTACGTCGGCAGCATTTCCGTTTGATTACGACATCGTCTGGAACGCCGCTGTGGGCGAGGCCATTGTCTGGAGGCCCAACATTATCAACGACGAGGCACGTCCGTACTATATTTGTTGTACGAGGTCCGACCTGTTCGGAACAGAAGTTAAATACGACCTGAAGGTTACAAACGACCTTAACATTTTCGCCCGACGTCCCAGTACGAGGGTTCATGTCAGCATACGCCAGACCAAACCAACGCGGATAAGATTTACGCAAATGGAAAAAGAATTTCTCGCAAAAGTCGCCGAGCGGCTGATCATAGCCCCGCCGCCGGAGTGAGAGAAAATCTGTTTTTGAGCGGCCTGTTTGATATCCATGCGGGTTAGATGCGAATAAGTCGAAGCGTAAAGACACTAAATAAGGGGATAAAAGATGATTATGGTGCGAGCAGCAAGTGTGATTTTGGCGTTTGCGGTGGTGGGTTTTGCCGCCGACGAGCGTGAGACGACCAACATCGCCCCGAATACGGGGCTGGAGCAGGCCGGTCAGGAGAAACTGTCCGGCGGATGGACCGGTAAGTTGCCGAAGGGGTGGGGATGTTACGATAATACCCCTGCCGAGGTGGGCGTTTCCGATAAGATATACCACAGCGGTAAATGCAGCGCCTACCTGAAGATTATAAAATTCAAGGGCGACGACCGCGTCAATACGGCCATAACCGTTGGAAAAACCCGAGGCTACAACAGCCCCGATGCTATTGTCGTCAAGCCCAATACGAAGTATTACTATTCCTTTTACATCAAGGGGGGCGGTTTTACCCGCAAGATTAACGTCATACCGTGGGGATTCAAGGCCGACGGCACCGGGCGCGACCGGAAGTTCACGTCAGTCGGTGTGGTTCCGACGGAGAAGTGGACGCATCACGTCGGTTCGTTCACCACCAAGGCCGAAACAGGGCGGGTTGTGTTAATGTTCCACGTTTACGCCAAGCAGGACCGCGGCGCGAAAATGAACGCGATATTCTTCATCGATGACGTATATCTGGGTACGAGCGAAGCCGCCGCCAAGGCCGAGGTCCCCGCCGCCAAGCAGCCGACGCCGGCAGTTCCCGTCTTCGTACCGGTTCCGGAAATCAAGATACCACCCGGAACATCCGTCGGATACGAGCCGGTCAAGCCCGGAACCGTCCGAATCTGGGACACCAACAAGAAGTACATGCGGAAAATGCCCTCCGGCAGGGCGCTGAAGGACAGGCCCAAGTGGTCGCCCGTTCCCTACGGGAAAACCGACTACAAGCCCCGCGGCGACCTGATGCTCGAAAATGAATACTTCTTCCTGTTCTGCTTCTCGAATAAGGGCGACTCAATTAATTTCATGCCGAAGGACGTGCTGGATCCCAAACGTCTCGGCATCGTCGATAGCAACGAAATATACAAGGTCTTCCAGAATGAAAGAGGTCTGCGGGACTTCGGTCACGGTACGCTGACGGACCCGAAGATACTGAAGTACACTTCAAAGGAAATCGTCATCGAACACTCCGGCGAGGGACGCAAATCCCGCAAGCCGGTAACGACGACCTATCGCGTTCAGGGCGGTAAATGCTGGCTTGAGGTCAAAGCGATCGAGAATGTCAACCAGCAGGGAATGCACGGAAAGAGCCGAATCTGCGCGTTCGTCCGGAAAAATCACGACGAATTCATCCTGGACGGAAAGAGAACGACCTGGCCCGGCAAGGCAAGCAACATCCACGCACCGGCGGACACCATCGGGATAATCAATTTCAAAAGAGGCCTGAGAGGCGTCGTCGGCACCATGACGTTCCTTACGTCCATGCCCGGCTTCGAGAAAAGCAAACTGACCTACCTCGGCTTCCACATCGATCGTTTCTGGGAAGACTGGCTGCCGCACGACTCGCCAAGTTGCGGGGCGCAGTACGTTCAAATAAAAGGCAAAGCCATCATCGCGGCGCTTAATTATAAAGGCGTATGGGAGCGCGAGGACATCGTCAAGCCCATCGCGGCCGGCGAGACCTATACCAGCAAATTCGTCGCGAAGTATCCCGGAAAGTGGCGTGTCGTCGGATTCGTGGTAACCGAGAAGGACTACAAGCCGCGAGAAAGAGTGGCGACCAGGGATATACCCGAGTCATACAAGACGCCAATTAAGGGTAAGTACCACTACAGCACCGTGGAGATAAAGAAGGCCGGTGAGAAATTCACCTTCAAAAGCCCGGTTGCCGGCACGCTTGACTACCTGCTGATATACCTTTATGACCGGACCGAAAACACGCCCAAGGGCGTCTTCACGCCGATGGGCGTTTATCGTCAGGCCATTCTGGGCGAGAAGGCGAAAGAGACCAAAGGTGAAACCACGCCGAAGGTCTTGAAGAAGATAAGCAAGAAGTTAAGAAGGATTAGATAGGAAAGCAGCTTACGTTTAATCATGGCAATGGTTGGCGGGGCTTGAAGTTCCGCCGACCTGTAAATGATTTCATCCACGGGGGTGAAACTTTTTGTGGATTGCCTTGAGGCGCGAGGTGTCCACGTGGGTGTAGATTTGCGTGGTGGCGATGTCGGAGTGTCCGAGCATTTCCTGAACGCTTCGCAGGTTGGCTCCGCCGGCCAGCAGTTGCGTCGCAAAGCAGTGCCTCAGCGTGTGCGGGCTGATGCGTTTTGAAATCGCCGCCCGGCGGACGTATTTGCGGACGATGCGGAAGATGTCCTCGCGACGGAGGGCTTTGCCGGTGCGCGATAGCAGCAGCACGTCGTCGCTCTCAGGCCTGGCCTCGTCAACGTAACGCATGACCGCCTCCAAAGCCGGCGTCGCAGCCGGGACGATTCGCTCCTTTTGCCCCTTACCGAAGACTCGCACGATACCAAGGTCAAAATTGATGTCGCCGAGTTTCAGGCCTGCAAGTTCGGACGCCCTCATTCCGGTAGCGTACAGTAGCGCCAGGACTGCACGGTCGCGGAGCCAGTGCGTATCTTCATCCGGTACGGGAGTTTCCATGAGAATTTGGACGGTTTCGTGATGCAGCGTCGTCGGAAGGCGGGACCATTTGCGTGGCGGATCGATTGCGACGGACGGGTCGGCCTCCATGAGGCGGGTAAGGACGCAGAATCGGCAGAAGGTTCGCACTGCCGCAAGTGCGCGAGTGGTGGAAGAGGGATTTTTACCGGATGCGTTTTGGGATTGCAGAAAATCCTCAATTTTTTCCGGCCTGATTTTCCGCAGCGACCAGCAACCGGTATCGGTCAGGAACGTGGCGAACTGGATAAGGTCGCGTCGATAGGCCCGGCAGGTGTTGTCGGCCAGGCCGCACTCGCCGCGAAGGTAGTCCTCGAACGCTTCAATTGCCGAGAGCACCTCAGCCGGCAGCGCGGAGGAACTCGCGTTCCTGGCGGTAGTTTCGGCTGTTGCGGGCATCGTCGAGACACTTCTTTCGATAGACGGGGCAATCCTCGTAATTGTCGCTGCAGAACCTCAGCGCATCGTCAAGCCGGTGCAGCGAGAGACATCCTGCGCATTGCGGGTCGGACTGTTCAAGAAACGGACACATATAAGCCATATCGACCCGAAGGGCGATTAGGCTTTAGTCCTACTTAGTGCGTTGATTTTCCGGGTAATGCTTGTCGATCCACTTGACGATGGCCCTTGCGAGGCCTTGGGCCTTTTCCGGTACGCCAAGTGTTATCCGTTTGTCGGTCCAGCCGGCGCAGTTTGCTACGCCCAGAACCTGTCCGCTGTCCTTGTCAACCAGTTCAATCCGCGCGACGATAAATTCAACACCGGCCAGCGCCTTTGCCGATGGCGGAGCGCTTTCGTAATGGAGGACTTTACCTTGAATAAGCAGCGTTTTCCCGGAACGGGCGTTGGGGATTTTTTCTTCTTTCAATTCCTCTGCGAATGCACCCGGAAGTAAGGTGAACAATTGGCGAGGGACCTTCCCAGCCATATCATCGGTGATTGTACCCAACTCAAACCGCTGGTAGATTCCCAGGTTTGTTGATACCGCCTTAATAGGTGTCGGCGAACCTTTTGCACCCATAGCCAAGGCAGCGCCTTCGCCTATGGCCGTTCCGCACCCGCCAATCATCGCCACCAATCCAACCAGTGAAACCATCAGCATTGCTCGTCGCTTCATAATCTTTCCTTTCATTTGGTCAATAACCCGTTTAGCAGTCGCCGTCCTACAGTGAGCAATGTCGAACTGAACGGCGATTCCACGGCGACGGTATTTTACTCTTCTTCTGATAAAACAATCAACTATTCCTTGTTGTGGTTGTTGTGGTTTCCGCCGGGATAGTCGCCGGCGCAGTCGCGGGTTTCGCCGGTACGACGCGGAACAGTCGCCAGTACTTGCCCCATTTTTTATCGGGCGGGTCGATCTGCTCAAGCCTCTCATTCGGTAACGGAGCCGACTTTGCTCGAATCAGGAAATATGTCGGTACGTCCGCCAGTCGCCGTCGCTTCCGGTGTTCATCCGCGAATTCGACGATTTTATTCGCGTCGGTTTGGGTAGCCCGGCTTGGTTTCAGGAGTTTCCGTTGGGCAATGATTGTTTCATCCCATTCGCACGCGCGTTCAGGCTGGAGGTGCAGCATGTATTGCAGGTCGGCCCGGCATGCCAGAAGCGAACGCTGCGAGTAAAGTCGCATTTCCGCCTTGTTGGTGATAAACAGTGCGTCCCTGGCTGTGCTCATAGACGCCCACGATGCGATCCGGCGGAGTTCGCTTTCAGACTCGCTGCGCAGGCGCTGCCGGCTGAAAGTTTGACGTTTTGATGTCCGGGCGACCATGTCGGTAACCATGTGCCGGATCGGGAGGGTGTTGTAACTCGAACCGAGGTACACTGCCGTCAACAGCCCCGCCGTTACACGCACCCACGCCCGATGCCTGTGCGTCATTCGCAGCAGATGCACCGTCGCCTGGGCCAGGAGGACATACAGCGGAAGCATGGCGATGCGAAGCGCCTCGAAGAGTCCGATTAATACCGGTCCGCCCGAAGCAGGGCTGAACCACCAAACAGTTGCCTGGATGAGTCCGTGCAGGCCGAATGCCACGAACACTGCCGCTATCAGCATCCCAAGCCATTCGCCCAGGTTGCTCGCCCGATACCGCCCAGCCAGGCACAGAATTATTATCACCGGCGCAACAAGCGCACAGGCCACCGGAAGCCATCGCAAAGCCTCTATCAGTACCTCCGGATACAGCACGTTCATTCCGCTGTGGTCGAGCACTGTTCTGAGGCCTTGCCAGGTCATCATCGGAAAGGCGAATGTTCCGGTCTGGCTGAAGGTAACGTAATAATGGTAAAGCGCCGGCGATGCTCCAATCACCGCAGCCGCCAACGACGCTCCCGCCCTCAACCACGCTCCGGGCTTGAGACGTCCCAGCCCCAACATCGCTATAAACATTACGGCAGCGAGGTTGACCGCTGAAACCAGATGGATGTTTCCGCACAGTCCGACCGCAAAGAACACTACCAGTATCAGCGGTTTTTTATGCGTCCGAACGAACCCCAACGCCAACAGCGGCACAACGGACAGGTACAGCGACGCCGGTGTAACCGTAAATATCGGTCCAAGCCCCCAGTATGGGCGAGACGTCGAGAAAATCGCCATGGACGCCACCGCTACGAGTGTGGCTACCGACGTGCTGTGCGTCTGGCGGTAAAGCAGAACGTACATGCCCAACAGGTACAGACAAAGCATCCCCGCCCCCATCAGCCTGAGTGCGTTAATCGGTTCGTCCGGGCCGGCGAATTCAATCGCCCACGCTACTATGGATTGCCACGCCGGTAAATTGAGCCGCCAGGCGGCATCATTACCCGATCCGGCGAATACGCCGTCGCTACTGTACAACGACGGGTCCTGATGCTTATAAACTTCTGCCAGAAGGTCAGCCTGGCTTCCGGTAATGTGCTCCTGGCGAAGCGTAACCAGCGTATTGATCGCAACGACCGCCAGGATTACCAGAACGGCCCAGTGATGCTTTTTTACAGGAACAGGCCTCATGGACGCAAACTTTCCTCTATGAAAGGTAAAAAACAGTATAATCAGCGGTCGGTAATCGGGAAGAGAAAAATTGGAAATTGGAAATCAGAAATCCCAAAGGGACAGGTTGAAAATTGAGACCGAGGCGTTCATCGCCCGACACAGCCTGCTCGATACGGGGCAGGTTGTGTTGGTCGGTGTCAGCGGCGGAGCAGACAGCGTTGCCCTGGCGGCAGCCCTTCGACTCATCGGGCGATATGACCTGCACATCGCGCACATCCATCACGGTCTTCGCTCCGATGCCGACGGCGATGCGGATTTCGTCGCTGAATTGGCCCAACGGTGGAAAGTACCGTTTCACCTCGAACGCATTGATACGCCAGCACTGGCCAGGCGGGAGCGGATGGGTATTGAAGAGGCCGCCAGAACGGGGCGATACGAAGCCTTTTCATCCATTGCCGCCCGTATCCGAGCCGACGCGGTTGCCCTGGCGCATCACGCCGGCGACCAGGTCGAGACGGTACTGCATCGCATCGTTCGCGGCACGCACCTTCGCGGTCTGGCTGGGATAACGCCGAAACGAAAACTGAACGAAAACGTCGCCCTCGTCCGCCCTCTGCTCTGGGCAAGGCGCGAACAGATTGAGCAATTCTGCCGGGACGAAGGACTCTCCTGGCGGACGGATCACACCAACGCCGAGACGGACTTCACGCGAAATTTCATCCGCCACGAGTTGCTCCCGTTATTGCGGGATCGCATGAACGTCCGAGCCGACGAAGCATTGCTGCGTCTGGCGTCGGCAGCCGGTGAGGCAGAAGCCGCCTTGGCTGAACTGTCTGAACGACTCTTCGAGCGAGCGTGCCGAAAGCGGTCGGAAAAGGAAATTATCCTGCGAACCGCACCGTTGAAAAAGGTTCCGTCGCTGTTGGCGGCCATGGCGATGCGGGTCGCTCTCGTTGCGATGGATGCGCCGCAGCAGGCGCTTGGGCGGGAACGCTTCGACGACCTGCTGAAACTTCTGGACGGGACGGTAAAAGTCGTGAACCTGCCCGGGCAAATCCGCGCAGAACGCCAAGGCCGGGATATCCACCTTATCAGACAGATGTGATAACTTGCATGTCTCTCCAGCGCCCCACTATAATGCCGCCTAATCGGTTTGTTAAAAACGGACTTGAAACAATATACCTGAAAAAGGAAAGCGAGGTACCACAATGCCACTGGTTCCGATGAGAACAATGCTGGATCACGCAGCCGAAAACGATTACGGAATTGCCGCTCTGAACGTCAATAACATGGAGCAGATTCAGGCGATTATGATGGCAGCCGAGGAAACCGACAGCCCCGTCATCATCCAGGCGTCGCGCGGCGCGAGGAAGTACACCAACGACGCCTATTTGCGGCACCTGATGCTCGCAGCCGTCGAATTATACCCGAAAATCCCCATCGTCATGCACCTCGACCACGGCAACAGCGCCGAGACCTGCTTCAGCGCCATTGAGCAGGGCTTCACGTCCGTAATGATGGACGGTTCGCTGAGCGAAGACGGCAAAGTGCCCAGTTCGTATGAATACAACGCCGAGGTAACGAAGAAAGTCGCCCAAGCCGCCCATGCCGCCGGCGTCAGCGTCGAAGGCGAAATCGGCGCACTCGGCGGAATCGAGGACGGGCACGGTGCTGGCCTGAGCGAGGAAGAAGCACAGGAACATCTCACCGACCCAGCCCAGGCAGAACAGTTCGTCGCCGATACCGGCGTGGACGCCTTGGCCGTCGCCATCGGCACCAGCCATGGGGCGTACAAGTTCAAGAAGAAACCGACCGGCGACGTGCTGAAAATGAGCCTTATCGAGGAAATCCACAAGCGTTTGCCGAACACGCACCTTGTGATGCACGGCTCGTCGAGCGTTCCGCAGGAACTCCAGGACATCATCAACCAGTACGGCGGGGACATCAAGCAGACCTACGGCGTTCCGGTCGAGGAAATCCAGCGCGGGATCAAGCACGGCGTCCGCAAGATTAACGTTGATACCGACAGCCGATTGGCCATTACCGGCGCGATTCGCAAAGTTTTCGCCGAAAGCCCGGAGCAGTTCGACCCGCGCAAGTACCTCACCCCTGCCCGCGAAGCCATGAAGCAGGTCTGCATAGCACGAATGACCGCCTTCGGCCAAGCCGGCAACGCCGGAAAAATCAAACCCAACACATGCAAAGAAATGGTGAGTTTTTACAAATAGGGACTAGGGACTTGGGAATAGGGACTTGGCATACAGATGCGGCACGTTGTCTGGTTTCCGCGATGATGGTGTGTAATCAAGGAGACTTCGGAATGAGGTTGTTGGTAAATTTTGTTTATGATTCCGAGTATAAGGGTTACGTCGCGGATGTGCCGGAGTTGCCCGGCTGCATGAGCCAGGGCAAGACGATAGAATCCGCTCTGAAGAACGTCAAAGAAGCCATTTCTCTCTATCTTGAGACCATCCGGCCCAAGCGTAAAACCACCAAGTCGGCGCTGACCACGGTAGTGGAGGTTTAAGGGCATGGGCAGTTGTAGGCTGGGACGGAGTGAAACGGAGTCCCACCTTTTTTAATCTGTTTGTCCAACCCAAAGAAAGGTGGGACTTCGCTCTGCTTCGTCCCAGCCTACGTCTATCGTCCCACCTTTAATCTTATTCCGGCATATTGAAATTTGGGCAGGGGTTTTCGCCTCCCCAATCGAGTGGGTATTCCTCCAATTGCACATATTGATGAAAACTGGACCAGGGATAGTCCTGGACACGGCTGATAAGTCCGTGTTTGACCGGATTCCAGTGTAGATAATCCACACATCGTTTAAGGTCTTGTTCATTTTTGCAGGTATGTTCCCAAAATCGAGGCTGCCAAATTCCCCGTTCGCCCTTTTTCATACGTGAAGCAGATACCTGGGCCTCCTTTCCGCCATGGGCTATGTATTCCCTTGTGAAAAACTCTTTGATCTGTTTCCATCGTAATGAATAGTTCGCATCACCTTCGGGTAATGTCCAGACGGCGTGAAGATGATCTGGAAGCAGTACAATAGCAACATTGATAAACGGCCGGTCGGATTGAACAGATTTAATCGCCCCACGAAGACAACGCCTTGCAATCGTTGTTGTAAAGATTGGTCGGCGATGATGCGAAACCACCGTAAAGAAATACGTTCCGCCTGGGATATAGTTTCGCAGATAAGACGACATAAATGCACTCTAACCGTTTGTCGAATCCAAAGAAAGGTGGGACTCCGCTCCGCTCCGTCCCAGCCTACGCCACATCGCAAACCGTAGGCTAGGACGGAGCGAAGCAGAGCGGAGTCCCACCTTTCAACTGGTTCATCTGTTTTTCTTTTCCCAGTCCCTAATCCCTAGTCCCCAGTCCCTTTTCTGTATCTGCACACGCAGTCGAATACTTCGCCGCCGGCGCGGGCGGCTACTATCGGGTCCTTCAGGAGGCATAGTTGGATCGAATCGACTGCAAATTCCGTGTTGAGATTGCTCTCGACGCTCCTGCCCATCCCCTCGAGGACGACAAGGTCGGCGTCCCTGGCGGCAGCGTTCAATTCGTCGGAGACTTTCGATAAGTCAATCAGCGGAATGTCGTTACCGGTCGAAACGATCTCGAACAGACCGGCGGAGATATACGAAGCCAGTTCGTCGTCCAGATTTGCAAGTTTGTTGAGGATTTCGACGGCTTCATCGGCGGTAACGTCATTGAGTGTCGGCAGTTCGTTGGCAGCCAGGACGATTTGGGTACCGTGAGAGGCGAGTTCTCGTACGAAGGGCATCACACCCAGGATGAAGTCCGCTCCGGTATTGTCAACGAATACCACAGCCTTTGCCCAGGGCGCCGGTTGACCTGCGTCGGTCGGCAGATTCGCCGCCAGTTCGTCGAAGTCGTCCACCGCCCAAGGCCGAGGCCTGGTCCGCTTGATGACGGCTTCGAAATCCACGCTGTCCTCGGCATATCCCATTGTTGCGGTACTGCCCAGGTCGAAAATGTTCCCGGCGAAGATGCCGCGAATAAGATGCTCCCATCGTTCCGTCGCCGGCAGTGATTTGAGGTGGTCGGTAACGCCGGGATAGGTTTCGATGGCGGAGGCGTCCTCACGCTGCTTGATGTGCCTGAACGGGTCGTTCAGGCCGTGGTCGCGAAGAGCCTTTTCGCGCAGGCGGCACAATTCAATGATGCCAAGCGGATCGGACCCGATTGATTCGGCAGGTCCCGGATTCTCTCGCAGTGAGGCAACTACCTCGGCGAATTGGAGGCGTGCCGATTCAATCTGTTTGCGCGCACCGCGCCCATAGGCGACCTGGGCGTATGAAAGCGTATCGGCAAAATGCTTTTCGAACAGTTTTACCCAGTACCGCCTTGCCTCGGCGTCGGAAGTTAAATCGAAATCACTGACGGCATAACCGTCAGGGTTCGCCAAAAGACAAAAATGACTCATATAAACCCCTATTCCCAAGTCCCTAATCCCTAGTCCCTGATTCGTATCGTTACCATAGTCAGGTCGTCGGACCTTGTTTGCAGGCCTGCGAACCGTCTCATTTCCCAGAGTATGAATTTTCCGATTCCTTTTGCTGTTCGTCTTTGTCGGCATGCTTCCAGTACAGCGTTGTGGACTCGTTCTCGTCCGAAGGCGTCGTCATGGAAGTCGATTGCTTCTGGTAGTCCATCGGTAAATATATTCAGTATGTCTCCGCTTTCCAGGCCGAGTGTTTCCTGGTGGAATGGCATTTCCTCGTCCATTCCGAGTACGCCGCTTCCTCCGGGCAGTTCGCTGACTTGCCCGTTTCTTACCAGTAGTACCGGTTCGTGTCCGGCGCTGCAATAGGTCAGCGTTTTTCTCTTCGCGTCCAGCACTCCGAAGAAGAGTGTTACGAAATCGCCGGCTTCGCTTTCGCGCCAGAGGTCCACGTTGACGGCCGACAGTATTTCCGAGAGGTCGGATAAGTGGGCTGCGTGCGCCCGCAGGGACGATCGTGTCGAAGCCATCAGAAGCGACGCCCGCACGCCTTTTCCGACGACATCAGCGACGCAAATACCGAGTTTTCCGCTGCCCATATCGATAAAATCATAGAAGTCGCCTGCCAGTTCGAAGCAGGGTATATATATTGCTGCTATGCCCACGCCTTTAATCTTTGGCGGATTGGTTGGGATCATTCGTTTCTGCACGTCGCCGGCAAGACGCAAATGTCGGCGGATTCTCTCGGCCAGAAGGGCTTCTTCGTACAGGCGAGCGTTGACCACGGCGATGGCTGCCTGCGACGCCACGCCGTGAATAAGCGACGTCTCGAACCAGTCGAATTTGTGAGGTCTGCGGGTATAGACACGGATAATACCCTCAATCCGCTCGTGGTAACTCATCGGCGTGCACAAGGCCGACACCAGGTTTTCGCGCTTCGCTTCGGTCTTGTACAGGACTCGCTCGTCGTTCCGCTCATCGGCGATATAGACGCACTCGCCTCCGGAGAGAACCTCCTGATCGATTCTACTGTCGGCCAATCGTATCGGACCCTTGGAGGTGTATTCACCGCTCAGCCCATAGGTAGCCATTCGCAGCAGTTCGGTCCGCTCCTCGTTGAATACGCGGATTGAGCAGGCGTCAGCGCCGGTAACCGTCACCATAGTCTCGGCCACCAATTGCAGGATTTCCTTCAGACCTTTGCGTTCGGAAAAGGCGGCGGTCATCCGGTGCATAGCCGAGAGTTCTTCGACTCGGTTGCGAATTTCCCCTGCCTGTTCACAAAGGCGGACCAGCATGTTACGCATCAGTTCGACCATGCGAGCGTTTTCGGCGGAGTCGGCTTTTCCGATAAGCGAGATTGTCCCGACGTGTTCACCGGAGACAAGCACCTTGGTCTCAATCGCAGTCGGATCGGCGGAAACCTTGCTGTCAGGCGCGAGTATTCGCACCGGCGAACCAGCAGCCGAGGAAAACATCCCCGCCAACTGTTCAATCGCATCATCGCCAAGATATTCTGTCAATGTCATCAATACTGTTTTTCCCCTGCTACACTATCTCACATATTTTGATGGGTGCCATATTATTCCCCAGGGGGAGAACATGACACCCATTATTTTAGATGTTACGGAGTACTGGTTAGAGGTAATCCAGTAGCGACAGGCTCAGCACTCTGGCCGTAACCGCCAGTGTCATTTCGTAGAATGTCTGGGTTCTTGCAAGTTCGGCTGCAAGTTCGATGATATCGGCGTCCTGGAGTGTTGACCGGCGTATATCCAGATCGCCCTGTATATTCACCAATGTCATTTTGAGCGTATCCATCGCCTGGCTGCGCCCCCCGACGGCGGTCATATTGTCGGTCAGACCGCCCAAGACCTCGTTGAGCGACTCGATCGCCTCGCCAATAAGTTCCGTCTGATCGGCCTCCGAAAGTCCCCGCTCATTGAGAAGAGCATCGCGTGCGCCGATGAGCATTCCGAACAAGTCGTAAGTTCCGGGGACCCGCACCGGTTCGACGCCGGTCCGCTCAATACCTGTGGCGTCAACGTAAAGTACCCGGCCGGTGACGGAATCTATAACAGCTTCGTTATCGGTAAACGCCGTTAGATCGGCGGTGCTTTCGAGGTCGTCGATGGACATTTTTCCGGTGGCGGTGATTGTAACGTCTATCATCCCGGACAGTCCGCCTGCGAGGCTTCTCATATCGACAAAGACCACGTCGCCTGCGACATTCGTGAGTTCCAGGTTATCTTCAGCGCCCGTGTAGTCCACAAACTGTCCGCCATCGAGTCTGATCCTTCCTGTGTCGGCATCGAGCGTGAGTTTATGAGACATTCCGACGATGGTGTCTTCATCGTCCGACCTGCTTCCGGCGAGGACGCCTGTGGCTCCGCCGTAGGTTGTCGTATCATGCACTACGGTCAGCCAGGCGTCGCCTCTTACGGTCGAAGTGCCGGCCCCTGCTGCAGCGCCGGTGTCGCCGTAAAATATCGGTTCGGTTCGCCGGTCGGAGCGGAAGACTTCTTCGCCGACAAGCGTAGCGGACTGTTCCACGCCGGAGGCCACTGGAACGCTGATACTCCGCAGGCCTCCTTCGTAGGTAACCGAGACGATTTTGCCATCCTCGTACTGAGCGACGTAAGGCACCGATGCATCTGAGGCGTCGCCGCCGAAGACGTATTGCCCCAGAACCTTCCTGTTCGCCAGTGAAATGGCATGGCCCAGGAGTGTGTCAAAATACACCGCCAGTCCCGAACGTTGCGAGTCGGTGTAAGTCCCGCTGGCAGCCTGCGTAAGTTTCCCCCGGGCCCCATCCTCACCGGACAACGAACTGGACAACTCCTGTATCACGGAATAGGTCTGCTTCAGCGACAGTACGATCCGGTCGAGGTTTTCGGAGTACACTTCCAGCGTCCGCGTCTGGGACTTGATGTCCATTATCTGAAACGCGTTGCTCGGATCGTCTGACGCCCGAATTACCCTTGAACCGGAAGCAATCTGCTCCTGCAGGCGCGCCAGCGTCTGCGAGTGATTCTCAAGCCCGTACATCATGTTATTGTAAATCGTTCCCCAACCGCTCATTAAATCACCTCACAATCGCCGTAAGCCTTATATTATGTCGAAAAGGAACTGCAACATCTGGTTCTGCGTGGATATGGACTTCGATATCGCCTGATACATTCGTTCAAGGACTATCAATTTTGCGGCTTCGTCGTTGAGGTCCACGCCGCTGATGTCCTCTCTCTGAGTACCCAGTTGCCTCATGATATTTTCCATACTGGCAACTCTCGCCTGCCTGACGGCGATGGTCTGACCGACGCCGGCGACGATCTGCCCGTAATAGTCCTGCGGGGAGGTGTCTCCCAGAGCGGCGAAGGTCTGCCGGACAATATCCGCCATTTCCCGAATGTTGATCCCGTCGCCACCGGCTGCGCTGACATCACCGGCCAGATCCTGAGGACTCTCAAGAATCTCCCCACGAACCGCTATATTGGCCGCGGTGTCACCTGAGAACAGCGTGTTAATCCCCGCTGCGGCAAGGAATCCGGATGTGTCCGTTCTGGCCAAAGCCTGGATAGTGAAATTGTCGGTATCGACTAACGATCCGGTACTAATGGCGACATACATCCCGCTACCGATGTCGAACACATCGCCGGCGGCATATCCCTGTCCGACATTGACCGTTTTGACCAGTTCGCCGGCTCCGTTACGGACTTCCAGCACAAGTCCTGAATCGACGCCGACGTCGCCGTCGCCGGCCACCGTACAGGTAAACACCTGGTTTTCGTCGCCTTCGTATATTCCCGACATTGTTGCCTCGGCGGTGCCGGTGATGTTATCGGCCAGTGGTTGGGCCGAAACAGCCGGCAGGAAATCGAACTGATACCCGGCGTTGGCTTCGATGTGCAGAGCGGAACCGACAATCGACGCCGATATATTTCCAAGTGCGTCAAGGTCGGCCTGGATGGTCGCGATAGTATCGGTGGTCGGATCGACCGCGATTTCGTGGCGTGTTGCGATGCCTGTGTTCGTGTCGATCACGCGGATGAAGAAACTTCCCGCTCCCACATCGAGCGACCATTCATCCAGAGTTTCCGACGAAACGGATACCCCTGTCAGGTCGTCAAACGAACCGTTTTTGCCCACGCCCTGGACGTGCAGTTGGTTGACTTCGGTAATAATCTGTCCGGCCAATGTATCCATGCTGCTTCGAATATCGGCGAGTATGTCGTTATTCAGTGCAAGTAAGCCGGCCAGTCTGCCGCCGCTGAGGCTGGTATTGCACGTCGGCGAACCTTCCGGCGCGATTCCCAATTTCCCATCCGATGTGGTTTGAAGTTCCAGTGTCATGACGGACGTGCCCGTTACAACCTGCATTCCGTTTGCGGAAATGGTTGTCGTTTCGGCAAGACCGACCCCGCCGGTAACTTCGATATTTATCAGGTCCGCCAATTCCTTAATTGCCTGGTCTCGACGATCCTTTAGCATGTTGGCCGAACCGCCACGCAGGGAAACCGCGGTAATCTGTTGGTTCAGGTCGGATATTTCATTCGAAAGCGAGTTGACTTCCTCGACGTACTGCCTGGCCTGGAGGTGAACATGTTCCATCACGTCATCAATGAAGCGCCCGATATTGCGGAACTGACCGGCCAGACCGTCAGCCGCCCATACCACCTGCTCGCGCAGCGCCTGACTGTCAGGCTGGGAAGTAAGTTCAGTCAGCGAGTCGAAGAAGTGGCTTATTGCCACGTTCATGCCCTCGGAATCCAACTCGCCGAAGACGCTCTCAATCGTTTCCAGGGTAGCCAACTCCTGCGACGCTTGCCCAAGCGACGATTGTTGACGCACGATCTCCATTTCCAGCAGGTTGTCGATCATTCGCCGAACTTCTGTAATTTCGGCTCCGCCGATGGAAACGACACCGTAGGTGTTCAAACACAACGGGCGTATAATCGGGTCCTGGCGATGGTATCCTTCGCTACCGGCATTGGACAGATTGGTGCCGACCAATTCGATGGCGCTTTGAACGACGTTCAGTCCGGTGAGGCTTATCGAGAAATTTAACATTCGATTATAGTTCCTTATCCACCAGCCCGACGCCGTTCCGCCAGAGGTTCGTCCCTGTCGCGTCGTATGTCGTAACGGCTTCGCCCGCCGGTAACAAACACTCCATCATCATGCGATTAACTTTGGAACATTCGATCAAAAGCATGGCTGTCTGAAGGTGCTGCCTGCGAAGGGTGCCGACCTGTTGGGCCAATCGCTCCCGACGGTCATTCACCGCCGTCGCCTGCGCGTCGGGTAGTTCCGTTACCAGCACGGAAAGCCGCAACGCCCTGGCGTCGTCGTATCCGAATACGCCGGCAAGGGTCTTGCGAACGTCCTGGAGTTTCAGATCGACCCTGGTTTGCGTATATTCCGTCTGCTCAATTAGTTTGATCAGAGTCTCGGTGGCTGCATCGTCGGTCGATACCAACGCTTCGGAAAGGTCCGCCAGTTGCGACTGCTTCTGCCCCAGCAGTTCGATCTCCTCGTCGAGGACCGCCAGGAGTTCATCAATCAACGATTCAGTGCTTCGCACAATCATTCGCTTTGCTCCACCGCCTGCGTCGCATGGTCGGTCATCTGAGAGTAAATATCCCGCCACAGACCGACACCGCCCGCGTCGGCCATTTCCTGGGCAAGGTAAAACCAGAATATGCCCTGGACCTGCTTTGTAATTCCGCTGTCCAGCAGTCCTGATTCGGGAATCGTACGCTGCATGCTTTCCATAAGTTTGTGCAGCAGCACGGATTCAAAATCCTTGGCTACCTTTTCAGCTTTCTTTACATCAATGTTATTCTTCAACCCGTCCAGACTTTTCGCTAAATCCGCACTTCCCGCTGCAAGCGGCATCGCAGTGGATAAATCAACCGGGTTTATCGGAAGAGACAAATCGCTCATGATGTTCCCTTACATAATTTTCAGTTTCGCCTGGAGTGCTCCTGCCTGGCGCAATGCCTCGAAAATGGATATCAGGTCTCTCGGCGTAAGCCCCATCGCGTTGAGCGCCCTTGCCAGTTCGGAAACGGACACCTGACGCGGAACCACATGCAGAGCGCCTGCCTCCTCCTTGGCCGTTATGTCGGTCCGGTTCATTGTTTCCGTCGTGCCGGTTTTGGAGAACGGCAGCGGCTGGGAGACGAAATCCTTTTCCTGTGTAACGATTGTCAGGTTTCCGTGCGAGATGGCCACCGTCGAGATACCGACGTTTTCCCCGACGATAATCGTACCGGACCGCTCGTTTATGACCACCAGTGCAGGCTGATCGACTTTGACGTTGAGCGCGGAGATTTTATCGATAAATCCGGTCAGTTCGCCGCGAGTCAGCGTTTTGGGAACTTCGACTTTAATCGTACCGGCATCGACGGCGTTTGAACTGTTCCTGAAGATCGAATTAATGGCTTGGGCTATTTTTTCGGACGTGGTGAAGTCCGGGTTACGAAGGTTCAGCGTAACGAACCCGTTCTCGACGAACTCGGCGAGTTCTTCTGCTTCCACAGTCGCCCCGCCGGGGATAAGCCCGACAGTAGGATGATTTTTCGCCACGGAAGCCGACTGTCCGGTGGCAGCGAACCCACTGACTAATATCGCACCCTGCGCGACGGCATAAACCTGCTTGTCGGCACCCATAAGGGGCGTCATCAGAAGCGTTCCGCCCTGGAGGCTGGTCGTATCGCCAATTGCCGAAACCGTTACGGTCATCCTGCTTCCCTTGCGTGCGAACGGCAGAAGTTCCGCCGTTACTATCACGCTGGCAATGTTCTTGCTGGAGACGTCCTTCGGCTCCAGGACCAGGCCTGACTTTCGTAGTATGCTCGCCAGCGCCCGCTGGGAGGCAGGCGAATCGTCGCCCGTACCGTTAAGCCCGACCACCAACCCGTAACCAAGCAGCGGGTTGCTTCGGACGCCCTGAATATCGACGATGTCCTTTATCCGCTCTGCCCGCGTAGGCAGGGCGAACAGAAGCAGCATGATAACTATTCCCGTTAGAATGCGTCGCATAAGTCTATTCCTTCCATCAGGCCCGATTAGAACGGGTTCAGCAGATTGAGAACTCGCCCGAACCAGCCCGGTTTGGTGAAGCGTTTTTCGCGATAACCGTCCTTGAAAGTAATCTTGAATTCAGCCACTTTGTCGCTGCGAACCGTGTTGGCGAAGGTAATATCGCTGGTACGGACCACGCCGCTGATCTGGATAACCTGCTTGTCGTCATCGACCTTGCGCTCCCTCGTACCGACGACAACCAGGTTCCCGTTCGGAAGCACGTCGGCGACTGTAACGGTTATCTGGTCGATCATCTTCCGCTCGTTACCGTAGTCTGCCTTTCCGTCGAACTTGTTCTCGGCGCTCATGTCCACATCCGCTTTTGTAAGTTTGAACATCCCGCCCGTAGCGGTGTTGATTGCACTCATCAAAGGCACGTTTGTCTTGACGCCGGTCTTGCGGGAGGACTTCTTCTCCAGGTTCCGCTCGGACTTATTGTCGATTGTGGTTCGCTCGTCGATAACAATCGTCAGGATGTCCCCGATCCTGCTGGCTGTATCGTCGGCGTGTAATGGTTTGGGCGACTTCGCCTTGGCCCAGATGGAACCCGCCCATGCAACGCCCGTCAAAAGCAGAATCGAGAAAACCGCCGTGGTAATTAAACGTGTAATCTTCATAATTTTACCTCTTTCCATAAATCGGCCTGACGGTACCGTCGAAGGCCACCCTGGCTGTAATAATTCGCTTGCTGTCGGTGTTTCGGACCTTAATCAATTCGCCTACCCGTCCGTTAGACATGGCTTTACCGACACCCGATATCACGAACCCAAGCCCGACAATCTTCATCTGGACGGTCTGGTTGCGGCGGATAACAAGAGCGGGTTTCGGCGTCTTCATGAGTCCGGGGCGAATAACCGCGCCGACCCGTATGTCGCGCGACGCCATCAGTCCAAAGGGACTTGTCCACTCGCGGGTTGGTTTGCGTTCGACGCTGACGATCCTGACGACGGTGTTCGTCTTCGTGAACGTCTCGCCCGAAGTGATGTTTTTAATCGCGACTGCCTGTTGAACGCGATAGACCGGCTTGAAGAGTATTTTCGCCCGTCCAAGTTCACGTTTTTTCGAACCGACGGCTGCGACTATAACTTCTATGTACCTTTTGGACTTCGCCTTGCCGAGGCGAGGCTTGAGTTGAATGTTATCGGCGGACGTAACTTTCAGGTCTTTTGGCTGACGGACGAGTTTCCATGAACACCCATCCGGACCCGGACGGGTCCTGGTCAGGAACGCCTCAGCCGACTTAATCAGCCTGGCTGATTCGAAGGTCTTTTCGTCGAGCATGACGACGACTTTCCGGGCCCCGGTAATCTGAATCATCCTCGGGCCAATACCGGCGGTAGCGAGACGGGAGAGTATTGTTCGTCGGTCGATGGTGATTTTTTCGCCGGAGAACGGCAGTCTGCCCATTTTGATATCCGAAACTTTTTTGCAGAGTTTCGCGTCGCTTCCGCGAATTACGCCGATTCGCCCCATGTTCAGCGACTCGCCGCGTACACGCACCGTCCTCGGAAGGTGCATCCGCAGAGCCGGGGCTTTCTTCGGCGAAGCCGGACATACCGCACAAAGCAACAATACTCCAAGCAGAATACTGGCTGATTTACGTATCATTGCGTCTCCTATGCGATCAGACGATTTGCGGTGGTGAGCATCTCGTCGCCGGCTTTGATCGCCCGCGAGTTGATTTCATAAGCTCGCTGGGCCGTTATGAGGTTGACCAGTTCAGTAACCATCTGAACGTTTGATTTTTCGAGGAATCCCTGCTGGAGCGTCCCGGCTCCGTCCTGTCCGGGCGTGGCTGTGGTCGGCGAACCACTGGCCGATGTTTCAGCCAAAAGGTTCCCGCCCTCGCTCGACAGTCCTGAAGGATTCGCAAATCGCACCAGCGTAATCTGCCCGATCGACGTGGTGGTCGTACCGTCGAAAACCGTAACGGTCCCATCCTTGCCGACACTTATCGAGACGGTACTGGGCGGGATGCTGATTGCCGGTTCCATAGTGTATCCGCCGGAAGTTACCAATTCGCCGTTGGCGTTTGCCCTGAGCGATCCGTCGCGCGTGTAACGGGTATCGCCACCGGGGCCTGTTACCTGGAAGAACCCGTCGCCCTGAATGGCTATATCGAGGCTCCGCTCGGTGTTGACCTGCTCGCCTTGTGTGAAGACCTTCAGCGTGGAGGCGGGACTTACGCCGCTTCCTATCTCGAATCCGCCCGGCGCCGTTACGCCCGAAGCAATCTCACGCCCAAACTCTTTAATCTTCACATACATCAAGTCCTGAAAATCGACCTGGCTCCGCTTGAACCCAACGGTGTTGATGTTGGCAAGGTTGTTGGCAATGACGTCAACGATCATCTGCTGAGCCGTCATTCCCGTTGCAGCCGTTGAAAATGCCCTTAACATACCTGTCTCCTCAAATAATCAGCCCATTGCAACTTGCAGGATATTTTTCATCCGTTCGTCGTGGGCCTTGATGCTTTTTGCGTTGGCTTCGTAAAGCCTGGTTACAGTAATCAAATCAACAAGTTCCTTGACGACGCTCACGTTTGAACCTTCCTGGAACCTTTGGTGAACGCCGGGTTTTTCCGTCTGTTTCGGAGCGGCGGATTTCGGTGCGCTGAAACGATTTTTCCCAATCGGCACTAACAGTTCGGGTTTGTCGAACTGAACGATTTTGAACTGTCCGAGGGACTGTCCGTTTGCGGAAATCCGCCCGTCGGAAGAGATGCTCACTGCGTCCGGTCCGACATTTGCCGGAACGGTAAGCGGACCGCTCTGCCCGGCAACGCTCTGCCCGCTTGAGTCCACCATCTGCCCCTGGTCGTTCAGGCGAAAAACGCCGTTACGCGTGTACATCTGACCTTTGGGCGTCTCAATGACGAAAAAGGCGTTCTTTCCGCCCAAGGCTACGTCCAGCGCCCTTCCTGTGTGAATCAGTCTTCCCTGTGAAAAATCAATAAAAGGCCGGCTGGTAACCTCACCGCCGGTTTCGCCCGTCGTCTGACCGGCAAGCGATTGCCTTATCGACTCGGCTCGTCGTTTGTATCCTACGGTGTTGGCATTGGCGAGATTATGGGTAATGACCCGGTAACACTTTCCCAGGGCGTCCATGCTCGAACCTGCCGCTTGTATCGAACCGTTCATTTGTGTCCTTTTTCTTCGGGTAACCAAGCCGACGTTTCACCGGTTTCGGCGACTTTGGTCTTACGCTGATTTGCTGCAATGTTGGTTTCGCTGACCAGTTCCGCCAGTTCGTCCGAGTTCAATCCGACCAGTTCTATCGCCACCATTTCGTTTCCATTTTCGTCGGTGAAGGCCCGTCGGACCTTCCCGACGCCCTGGACCTGGCGTCTGTTGTCGATTTTCACTATGACGATTGTTTTTTCGTTGATGTGCGCCTGCATGGGCATCTCTATCAGCAGTCCCGACCCGCCGATTTCGACGACAACCGCCGGGACAAAATGAGGCGACTGAAGATCGGGCGTATCCTCACTGAACGGAAACATGGCAACCTGGGCCGGTTTGTTCGTCGCAATACGGGGAAATCGTCGGAGGTTTATTATTCGAATATCGGACGAATGCCTCAGCGTTATTCCGTCGATGTCGCTGCGAATCACAGTCGCGTCGAATTCCCACGCGGTTGATCCGACGGGGCAACGCACGACCCAGACCTGACCGAAGTGTCCGACCAGAGGTTCATCGGACTCGACGAGAAAATCCGAATCTCCGGTGCTTACGATAGTGGCTTCGACCGGACCGTCGCCTCCCGGAAGTGTAATGAAAACACTGCTTCCGAGGGCAATCTGCCGGCTTGAACTGATAGCCTTCGTACCATCGTCCATGATTTGCTCGAAGCCGAGTTTCTCTCGTAACGCCCCCAGCATGGTGTTGAGGTTCGCGCACATAGTTTCGGACATTGCCGCGACCCTGGCGCTGTGCATCAAACGGTCAAGGCCGTGATTAAACGCCCCGTCAGCGTTGAATATAGTGGTGATGTCCTTCACGCCCGAAAGTTTGGCGATGTGCATAAGCAGTTTTATTTCTTCGGTTCTAAGACCGGCCTGGTCGCCGGCGCGACGGAACCCAGCCACCTTTCGACGCATCCGCCCGTACTTCCAGACAGCGGCGATTACAACCACTGTCGAAAGGGCAAGAGCAAGAATCACCAACACCCACCATACCAATCCCGACGATTTGTCGGCCGACGACGTGAAACTCCGCACGCCGTCCCAACGGTCAACCGGGGAGACCTCACTCAGAATCGGTCCGAAGTAAGCCATTATGGATAAGCATCCGTGCATTGGTTATTACCCGTTCGGTTAGCGGATCAGGTTTGCCAGTTCCTTCAACATTTCGTTGGCGACTTTGATTGTCCTTGCGTTTGCCTGGTATCCGTTCTGTGCCTGGATGAGGTTGACGAATTCGCCGGCGACGTCCACGTTTGACTGTTCCAGCGATCCGCCCCGGATGGTTCCGGCCCCGCCGCTCATGCCTCTGGTGTAGAGGGGGTCGCCGGAGTTTCCGGAGGCTGCGAAGTAGCTATTACCCAAGGCTGCAAGACCGGCAGGGTTCTGGAAGACCGCCATTTTAATCGATGCGATATTCTGGGTAACGCCGTTGGTGAACAGTCCTGCAAGGATACCTTCCTGTGTAACCGACATACTGGCCAACTGTCCCGACGTATATCCGTCCTGGTCATCCATTGAGACGGTTGCGAGACCGACCTCTTCACCGGAGACAGTAATCTGTCGCCCGCCTACCAACCCAAAGTCCACTTCAATCACTCGCACCGTATCGGGAGCGTTACTGAAGGTTATGCTGAATGTCGGATCGTCCGGGGGCGTACCTACGATACCGCCGTAGTTACCGGTTTCCTGGAATGTTATTCCGCTGATCCGCCTGTCGTTCAGATTATCGACTTCACCGGCTATAGAGGTGATAACGAGATCCCAATCACCGGCGACGTTGCTGACAAACGAGGCGCCGAGGATATGACCGATACCTTGCGAGTCGAAAATTTCGATGCTGACATCCTGCGTAGCCTCACCACCCGCCTCAAGAATCTGGAAATACTCGGGCATTGTGAATGTCCCGGTCGGGACACCGCCGCCGGTACCGGTGAATTCCAGCATCATGTCCGTCTGACTGTAACCGGCGGCATCATCGGTCATGCGAATTTCGCCGCTGAAGATGGACGCTGTGGAACCGGTGAACGCAGCGGAAATCGCCGTCAGCAGGTCCCCCACTGTCGCCGTAGTCGCGTCGGCAATTATATATGTGGCGTTGACGGCATCACCGTCGCAATCGGTACCGGTAATCTGAATTTCATCGCCATCGACAAGACCGCTGGTCTCGTTCAAGTCCGCCAGAAGCGTAGTCTCTGTAACCATTTCTCCTGCAGTGTACTGCAACCTGCTGCCTAACACGTTGGTGGTCGGACTTGATGCGTTTCCGTTCAGGTTGCCCGAAACGTTGATATTCTCAGTTGCCTGGGCTTCGAGTGTAACGTCGTAAGGAATTTTGATGCTGTCGTTTGTCTGGAACCCCTCTGTCTCGCCTTCGGTACCGAAACGCTGTACGCGATAACCCGTTCCGGGATCGACCAGGTAGTAACCCGAATCGACCGCGAAGGAACCGACACGCGTAAAGGCGTCGGTTTGACCGTTGTTCAGGACGAAATATCCCTCGCCCTCAATGGCCATATCCAGCGGCTGACCCGTCGTAACCAGACCACCCTGCGTCATAATCCTGTCCACGCTGGCGACCTGCGTTCCGCTTCCGACCTGGATCGGGTTGGTTCCACCGGTATTCTCGGTCGGCTCGGTACCTTCTCGCAGCGTACTGCTGAGCATATCGGCGAAAACGGTCCTGCTGCCCTTAAATCCGTATGTATTGAGGTTGGCAAGGTTGTTGCCCGTTACGTCAAGCATCGTCTGGTGTGCCTTCAGACCCGAAACGCCCGCTAATAGTGCATTACCCATGATTTATCCTTTATCGAAAGAGTTTCTGAATTTTTCGTTTTATTCGCTGATGGACATAATGTCGTCCACTTTGACGTTGTATTCGCCCACGTTCAGCAGGGCGGCCCCATCGACAATGTTCACGCCGTCAACCTTACCGGAAACGGCGATGGCCGAATTGGCAGGAAAGAAGGAAACCGTCTTTCCGATTAGCGCCGTCGCTTCGTTGAGTTCGGCTGTCAGCATCGCCTGCTGGAACCTGCTGTCGATGTTCTCCAGAGACGACATCTGCTTGTCGATGCTCTCCAGGCGCTCCAGCTGCGAAATCTGCGCCAACTGGGAAGTCATATCTGTGCTGCTCATCGGTTCCAGCGGATTCTGGTTCTGCAACTGTGCCATCAGCAGGTTCAGATAATCGACCTGAATGCTTTCAGCGCTGCTGGTTATTCCTGATATAGCGCTCATGATATTCTCCTAAATCCAGACATTAATCGCGTCATCTGCGAGCGTGGTTACTTCCCGCCCTGTCTCTTCAACGCCGACCAAAACATGCTCATCTGAAAGTAATTCACTCGCGGTCGGCTGCGAATTTTCGCCCTGATTGTTCTGACCCCACAGGCCGCTCTCGTCATGCAGTTGCGAGTAAAGCGATGAATCGCCCGACCCCTGTTCACTCAGCGACAAGTCCATTTGCCTCAATTGCACGCCCGCTTCGGCCAATCGGTTCAGAAGGGCGGGGGCCTCTCGCTGAAGTTGAGTGAGCGTCTGGGGGTTTTCCACTCGCAGCACGCCACGAACATCATTTCCGGTAACGCTCAGTCTTATGCTGACTTTCCCCAATTCCGGAGGATTCAGATGGATTACGACCTGATTACCCTGGCGGGATGCACTTGCTCGCAACGCTTCGACGACCTGATTCGCTGCCGGTGCCGGCAACGAGTTTTCCGAAGAAACCGTCGGCGTATCTACTGTATCAACGCGAACCGGCTCGGCGGTAGCACCGAGATGCTGCATGACTTCCTGCGAGGTTTCGCCATGCCCTGTCTGCGTCTGACCAACGGCAGCAACGGGATCGCCAGAACCTTGCAGTAAGGTGTCGATTTTAATCCCCGCGTCCGTTCCATCGGCACCCTCGGCCGATTTATTTGGCGTAAGCCCTGCCGTTGAAAGCACTTTCCGCCCGGTAGCGGAAGAAGCGGTCTGGGTATTTTTTTCACCTGCCACAGGGGCCGGTATGCGTGTCGCGTCGGAAACCTGCTTCATTCCCTCTACCAACGCCGGCAGGACAGGCCCAGCCGGCGATGTCAATACCTGCTGATTCACCTCCGGAGCCTCAAGCCCCATCTGCGATTTCCCCGCGATTTCCGCACCGGTATCAGGCGAAACCGCATCGGCCAAAGCCTCGGTGATCTTGATAGGCTCGCGGTGTAACGCAGCCGGCTCGGTATTGAGAGGCATCTCGCCAACGGCATTTTCGCCAATGGAGTCTTTGCCAACGGGATTCCCGACAACGGTTTTCCCGACAACCTCGGACGTAGCCACTGCCTGACCTTCCGGGACGGGCTTATTTGTGGCTTGGGCGACCTGTGTCTTGCCGAGTATGGATGCCCGAACCTGTAATGAATCAGCGTCGCCCTTTACAGCATGGGTCTTGCCCGCGAACACAATATCGGGATTCCCGGCGTCCTTTTTAGTAAGGACTTCTGCCGTCGATTCGCCACTATCGACCTGACGAAAATTACCCGACGCCTTCGCGGATTGAATAATCTCTGAAAAAACCTTCGGACCTGAAACCGCTGCAACGACGACCTTCTCGCCCTTTTTGAGTTTGGAGGCCTTTCCGTCGGAGGTTTTCGGACCGGTGTGAACCTTGCTCTTTTTAGTGGCGTCCGGGGCGTCTTTGGAATTCGCAGACTTCTTGGCAGGTTTGTCGGCCTGTGCAGGCTTTGCTTCGGAGTTTGCGGTTTTATCGGCTTGGCCTGAGGCGGAGTGTTTCGACTTTGATGAAACCTCTCCCGAAGGCGCTGCTGCCGATGCCGGCATTATCAGATTATTCAGTGCTACGTTCATATCGATTGTATAGAAAATTCCTTTCGTCGGCCCATCATTGGAGCAACGTGCGTGCCAAAGACTTTGGGAGGTGTCAGAAATGATTCTAATATGCTACACAGAAGGGAGTTACAAAAGACAGATGCGATTTTTGCTTTGTCTTTTATTTACGAGCGAAAGTTGGAAACCGGAAGATTCTTCCGTCAACCAGGAAGATTCTTCCGATTAAGGGGGGAATTCCGGAATATGACCAACTTGCGCACACAAACGTCAATAACAATCATATTGTGTCCCCGGAATTCCTGGTATCCGGCACCAAGCTATGAAAGTACCAAGCAATAGAAGCAGTTAAGTTGGCTTACGGATTTTGACAAAAAGATAAACGATCGGGTGATCATTTACCCCGTTTCGCCGCTCAATCGTTCCTTCTATATCCCAGCCCGCATCCAGCCAACGCTGAAATTGAGGTAGCAATCCACGGCAGACATATCCAGCGGTTTGATCAGCAACTTCCGGTATTACAATTCTGATGGCATTTTTGTCATGTGGATTACTCGGCTCAGCCTCGAATTTCGCAGCCATTCCAATCTTCAATGCTTCGTATGGCACGTTATCGCGATAGTACCTATATCCTGCTACCAGAAGAAGTAATTCAAATGGAGGCCGGGCCTTGTCGAAGGGATGAATGATATAAAAGTCATCACCAGGCAGCCTGGCACCAGCGTATCCCAGAAGTGCAAAATCCGAGATATCTGTACCTGGCCGAATCCTGATAGCGTCCATGAACTTCTCAAAATCAGTCCGGTAGCGAGGGGGCAGTCGCTTTATGAAAGCGGCAAGGACTCCCGAATGTTCCTTGTTTATTGCAGGGAATCCCGGATATCCGCCATATTCACCGGTGAATCCCTTCTCCTTGGCCTTGATGTAGTCCTGACTGTCGCTCAGGTATACCAAGTCGGCATCATCCCCATTACGAAGCAGTTCTGCGACGATATAGCGTCCCCGACTGGAACTGCTGGGGGATTGCCAAGACAACAGAAGCCTTGTCGGTTCTATGATGTGTTCGATATACTTCATATTTTTCCCATCGCTTCTCTGAGCAATGTTGTTCGTCTCATAATAAGCTTTAGTGTAAAATCCAGCCGCGGTTTTGTCAAACGAGACCTTTCGTCAATAACAATATCCGTTAAAGGTTCGAGGCAATCGCGAAGGTCGTCGTACGTAAATTGGAGCATCCGTACAATGGACGCCTTCGTTTTTGGATACTCCGAAACGAATCTACACATAAAATCGAAGAAATTCATATTTCCGCAGTCGTCAAGACTCCATCTCATGTGATGTCTTGCTTTTTGGGGGTGGGTTAAATATCGGGTAGCGTATTGCTCATTGTCGAATCTCGCAAAATGTTCTTCGGGTTGCTCATAGGACATTGCCGTCCCGTTGTCAAATGCGGGAGAAAGTCTCACTGGGATGGTCTTGCCGGATGGTTTACGTGGGATAATGATGCCCCAGTTTTCCGGATGGCGATCCGTATTTCCTATTATGGTATCAAATGCCAAGACCTTGGCCCAGTGCTCCAGCATCTTACGGAAAATCTTGTTTGAATCAGAAGGTTTTTTGAGTAGATGATTCAGGATTGTTCTTAAGTTATGCTGTTTACCAGTCTTATGGTCAAATCCTGGTATGAGCGGGGATATGAGGCGCGAACCTTCGATGTATAGTTCATCTTCAGAATAGAACCATTCTATCAACGCTCCGTAGGTTTCTTGTCCCGGCGATTCTTTTTTGCTTAGTCCAACATAAGCAGGGGGAACCTGAACACCCATAATTTGACCAATCCGGTAGGCCATGATTTCCATCCAGAACTGCCACGGCGCCCAAGCCCTGGATTTCTTGAACAGGTAACGCCACTTGGGCTTCAACGGCAACGGTTTCACATCGGCCGGGGAGAAGTAGACCGCTTTTTCCCGGCTGCCCTCCGGGTACAAGCCGCTCTCGTAGGAGGACTCATCCGGATCCCAGTGGTCAATACAGATGATGTTGTTCCAGTCTTCTCGCATAAACCGGATGTTCCTTTTGTGAAGCCGAACCTGTCAAAGATGTGTGATCCTATCGTATATTCCCAAAGGATAACAAGGGTTGCCCAAGTAAAATATCATACCAAAGTTGTAATGAAATTCCGGGGACAAAATCCGGGGACATAAAATCCGGGGACATAATACTATTATTTTGCCTTTCTTTCGCTTCCGGGGAATTGCGGGAGAATCCGCGATAGTTCTTCGAGCGAGGTTATTCCGTCGCGGACTTTTTCCAGGCCCGCCTGGTGGAGCGTTTTTATACCGGCCTGTTCGGCGGCAAATATGATTTGTCCGGCATTGTCGTTGTTTCGCAGTATCGCCGCGATAATCTCGTCAACCCGAAGCAGCGAAAACAGCCCGGTCCTGCCGGCATATCCGGTTTGCGAACATTCGTCGCAACCGGCTCCGCGATAGACGGGGAAATCCAGCGACAGATTGTCTGGGGGTTTGGCTTCCTGCCTGCACTTCGGGCAGATTTTGCGTACGGTTCGCAGATTGATTACCGTCAGCAAAGCCGACGCCAGCGTCCATGGCTTGGCGGATTCCAGAAGCATCTCCATCGCAACGGCGGAATTTCTGGCGAATACTCCCGCCAGCACCAGCCGGCCGGCAACGGCGGCTTCGACTGCACCGGTAGCAGCAGAACGCTCCGTAATGTCGTCAGCCAGGATTACATCAACATCCTGATTGCAAAGCGATCGCAGGGTATCGGCAACGGTATCGCCTTTCTCGCGGTCGATGCGGTATCGGCTTATGCCTTCGAGCGGGAATTGGCTTCGCGTTTCCAGTGCGACGACATCCCGTCGTGCGGTATCGACTTCTGCGAGCATTGCCCGCAGCGTCGTCGCCGGCCCGCTTCCGGGTAGTCCTGCCACCAGTATAAGTCCGCACGGTTCAGCCAGCATTGCCCGCAACGACGAGAGATCATCTTCCCCCAGACCGATGCCATCCAGCATTGGGGTGTCCTGCCCGCGCAGCCGAACGTGAATCACCAGTCTTTCGCCATGCAGAGTCGGATGAGTCGCAAGGCGAAAATCCTCCTGCGTCCCATTGATGTCAAGACGGAAAGAGCCGGTTTGGGGGGCGACGACTTCGCCGACCTCCAGGCCTGCAAGGTTTTTTAAATGCGCCACTAAACGTGGGCCAAGACCTTTGGGAAGACGCGACTTGAAATTGGGCTTGTCGTGCAGTAGGCCGTCGATTCGCACACGCAGCGACAGTTCGTCCCGGCAGGAGTCCAGATGAATGTGGCTTACCCGCTTTACGGCAGCGTCCCGGAGCAGGGCGTCAGCCACCTGAGCGGCGGGATCGGCCTGATGAGATTCGATATGTCCTGTCTCTTCAACGATCTCATCGGGCGGAACCCTGTCGGTTTGGGGCGCAGGCGCAACCTGGGGACGTTCCGTGCGGGGTGATTCTTCAGACGGAGGCGAAAGCGGTTCTTCGGGCGAAACCGTTTCGGGTAACGGTTCTTGAGCATCATTGGGAGCGACGTTGGTTATAATCGCTTCCAAATCGATACCCCTGTTCTTGAGGAATTGCACCAGCCCTTTTTCGGAAATGCGGACCTGCTCGCCGGGCATATCCCTGACGGGCAACCAACCCCTTTTTATCCAATCGTCAACCGCTGCTTCATTAGTACCGAGCAGGTTGGCTATCTGATGCGTATTAAAAAGTCGCTCCAACATTCGCAGCCTCCATTCAAGTTCCCGAAAAAACTCCCGAAAACATATTAATGATGAGGTTATTCGACGAAAAATTCAAGGAACATAAAACTGAATATTTTCTCCAATGCTCGCTGGCGATGGTATCGATGGCGATTGCGATGGTAATACTGGACGCAGTTTCCAACGCGGCAATCCTCGGCGCTCTGGGAGCAAGTTCATTTGTTATTTTCACCATGCCGCACAAACGCGTCTCCGACGCTCGCTTCCTTATCGGCGGATACATCGTCGGAATCGTTGTCGGTACGCTGTGCTACTGGTTAAGCCAACTGCTTGTCATCAGCCAAATTGAAGTCATCAGCAAATCCACAGGCACCGTTTTCTTTGCCTCATTAGCGATCGGATTGGCTATTTTACTTATGGTTATTACGGACACCGAGCATCCACCCGCTGCAGGGGTGGCGATGGGGCTGGTTCTGGGTGAATGGAACCTGCAGGCAATCGGCGTTGTTCTGGTCGGTGTCGCCTACATGGCAGGGATGAGGAAACTGCTCAAGCCATACATGATCGACCTTTTGTAGATGAAAAGGCGTAGGCTGGGACGGAGCGAGGCGGAGTCCCACCTTCAATCTCAAAAAAAGGTGGGACTCCGCCTCGCTCCGTCCCAGCCTACAATTTTTACTGGAGGCACGATGCTGTTATTTCGTCGATATGGGCGGTCGCAACGCAGATGGAAGTGTCGGCAGCGCCGTAATAGACTTTGACCTGCCCGTCGTCCTCGACGATCGCGCCGCAAGCGAATACCACGTTACCAATATCGCCGATACGCTCGTAATCCTCCCTCGGCGACAGCAACGGCGGAAGACAGCGACCGATAACCTTGGCGGGATTATCCCTATCCAGCATCACCGCGCCGATACGATAAATCGGGCCTGCCGATGTCATTTTCACGCCGTGGTAAATCTCCAACCAACCATGCTCGGTCATAATCGGCGGCGCTGAAGCGCCTACGCGGTTGGAATCCCAGTATCGCGCGCGAGGACCAAAGGCAAATTCGCTCCGTCCCCAGTTAACCAGGTCCGGCGAGTATGAAATCCACACGCACCCGACGCCGTTTCCGATCGGACGGTCAAGGCGAGCGTACATCCCGTCGATCTTTTCGGGGAACAGCACGCCGTCCTTGTTTCCAGGACCGGAAATCATCGCAATGCGACGATAAATCACGAAATCTTCCGTGCTCGCAAGGGCAATGCGGTGTCCGTATCGCCCAACGGCTGTATAGAGAATATAGTACTTACCGTCCATTTCCGTCAGGCGCGGGTCTTCGATACCGTTCTCCTCCCAGACGCGCCACGGTTCTTCCCTCTCCGGTAACATGCACGGTTCGGGGTCCATTTTGAAGCTATACCCGTCCTTGCTTCGTGCCAGTGAAAAGAACGAGTACCCTTGCTGACCCTCGACGCGAAGAAGTACCAGGTATTCTCCATTGACCTTAACCGGTGTACCGTTAAACACCGTGTTACAGCGATAGGGAATGTCGGCGAGCGTCAGGATCGGATTCCCTTCGTGTCGATGCAGCAGGTCTCTTCCTGTGTTTTCCGCCATTTTCTAATACTCCCTTTCGCTCTCGAAACATACCCGCAGGACGTCTTTCAGCGGCGCTGACCCCCGGCAGATGCAGGAATCGGAGGCTCCGTAATACAGGTCTATCTTCTCGTCCTCCAGAAGCGCGCCGCAGGAAAATACGACGTTCGGCACATCGCCTATTCGCTCATATCTCTCGCGTGGCGTGAGGATTGGGATATTGGACCTGGCAAGGACGCGGGTCGGATTTCCCCGGTCAAGGATTGCCGCTCCAAGGCGCACCAGGGGACCGGCTGAAGTAACCTTCTCGCCGTAATAAATCAAAAGCCACCCTTCATCAATCTCGATCGGAGGGGCAGCAGCGCCTATGCGGTTGGAATCCCAGTACCCTCCACGAGGGGTCATTACCACCGTCGAAGAACCCCAAAACACAAGATCGTTCGAGTAACTCAACCATATGCTCGACCCGGCATCCGGACGCTTCAAAAGGAGATACTTCCCGCCGACCTTCCGTGGAAAGAGGATACCGTTCTTGACATCCACCTGTGAGATATAAGCAATATGCTCCACCGATTGAAAATCTTTCGTCTTTGCAAGTCCAAGACGCAACCCATGGTCCCCGTCGGCTACATAGGTAATGTAATACCATCCATCCATTAGCGTGATACGCGGGTCGCGGACGCCGATACTTTCGTCCGCGCGCCTCGGACCGCTTTGTGCCGGGGACATGAACGGTTCGGCATCAACGGTAAAATCCTTCCCGTTCCGACTGGTGGCGCGATAAATAGCATATTGCCCTACGAGCGTCTCGACCGTTATCAGCAGAAGGTAATCGTTCTTGAACCGAACCAGGCCGGCGTTCCAGATATCGCTGCATCGGAAAGGCAGATCGCCCAGTGAAATCAGGGGGTTACTCGGGCATCTCGTGATTACGTCCTGGCTTGCTTCGGCCCCACGGCCTTTGACTTTTTTCTTCCTTAGAATCATTTAGACTATTCCTTGGTGATAATTGCGGTAAAAAAGTCGCCACGAACTTGCCTTGAAGTGGCCCCGGCGTGATCGCGGAGAATATCCATCCCTACTCGCCATAATCGGCGCCTTTTGTGTACATACACTCACACCATGTCCCGATACAACATCGGACAATTCGCCGACACGCATTACTACTTTTCGGGAAACGAATTACAGAATATCAGGCATCCCGCAATCGATTCATCGGCTTCGGAACTGCCTGCGGTATGCCCCGGGCGCCATGCCGGTGGCCTTTTTGAACGCCACGCTCATGTGCGAAATGTTACCGAATCCGCAATCCGGCGCTATTGCCTCAAGCGTCTTGTCGGTCTGCGACAGGAGCATTTTAATCCTTTCGACCTGGACCCGGCGGATCTCCGCGAACGGGCCTCGTCCAAGTATCTCCTTGAACTGCCGCTCCATCATTCGTTTCGGCAGCGTTGACGCCGCTGTTACGTGCTTGACGCGAATGCCTTCGCAGGCGTGCTCGCGGATGAACCGCACTGCCTCGACGAAACGGCGGTCATCGACAGCCATTATGTCGGTGCTCTGTCGCGTTACCACATCTATCGGCGGAAGCAGGATGGGACGCTTGGGAACTCTCCTGCCTCGGAGCATGGCGTCCAGAAGCCTGGCCGCTTCATAACCGACCTGCTCGACCGGCATCCGGATACTGGAAAGAGGCGGGCCGCATATATTGCAGAATATCTCGTCGTTGTCGGCGCCGAGGACGGCGACTTCCTCCGGGACGCGGATATCGCTCCTATAGCATATTGCGCATATCCACGCTCCGATGGGGTCGTTGAGGGTGAAGACGGCCAGCGGTTTGGCCAGACCCACCAGCCAGCGGCGTATGCATTCGTTGTAATCGGTAACGGTGGACAACGGTTTGCCGCGTGACGGGTATTTCTTTTTGGGGTCGAATATGTCACAGGGAAGTTTCCGTCGTCGCAACGCTGCGACAAAGGCCTCGCCGCGAGACTGACCGTGGAAGCAATCAGCAGTGGTGAACATCCCGAAACTGCGAAAACCTCGCTCGATGAAATAATCAGCGGCCATTTCACCTATCGCATTCGGGTCCACGTCCACGTACGGCAAAGCAGTGAACTCCCGTACATCCGTCCACATCCCTGTTCCAACCGCCTTCAAGCCATAATTCTGAGCGACGGGCACGTAATCGCCGGGCTGACGCATTGAGATTATTCCGACTACGCTTTTGTCTCGCAATACACTGCCGGGTCTGCGGGGCAATCCGATACCGAGCACCCATTGACAGTGCGATTGGGCGTACCGATAAACGCCCCGGATAACCTGACGGGCAAACCGAAACTCCAAAGGGATATCCGCTACGACTCTTTTTAGACACTTCATTTTCGGGCTCCAAAGTATGGTGTTTTTGTTTGTCGCAAACAGAAAAAATATTAACCCCAAAGCGGTCTTGACTCAATAGGAAACTCGGATAAAATCATAAGTCGGATAGAATCGTAAAAGAGTCTGATGTGTTTTTGCAAGTCAGTTTGGTAGAGAGGAAGGGAGGTGGAATCAATTCGGATTTTTGGTTTGGCGGATGGTCCGCCGACTCTGCTTTTGCGCAACGCAGCGCGAAGGAGGGAACATTTCGGAGAGTCTTTTTTATTAGGAGAGCAAAAATGAGAAATGCAACGATTTTATTGGCAGTAGTGGTGATGTTAGCACTGGCCGGACAGGCCCAAGCCACAGATTACTACTGGAACGTCGCCAATGGTAACTGGAACACAACCACCGCATGGAGCCCCAATGGCACGCCGACAACCGCCGACATGGTCTATATCGAAAACGGCGGGATATGCGTATCTGATGCCGCCCCCCGTTGCGCGGCAAATACTCTGTACGTCGGCACATCGACTGGTTCCGGTACGATGACCATAGCCGGCGCCGGCGCCGGATTCTACAATACCCTGACTAGTGCCTACGTCGGTTACGCCGGCGGAACGGGCGTCGTAAATGTTGGCGCCGGCTCCTGGTACAAGGCCACCTGGAGCTACGTTGGCCGCGATGCCGGCGGTAACGGCACGCTGAACATGACCGGGGGCAATTTCTACGGTTATGGCACAGGCATCGGCTATAACAACGGCGCCACCGGCACTCTCAACTTCAGTGGCGGCGACTTCAACAGTGGTACAGGCGTAATGATCGGCTACGGCGGCGGCAAAGGCATCGCCAACGTTAGCGGCGGAGCGTTCCATGGTTGGAAGATGTCTGTCAGCGGTACGACCAACACGAGTGAGTTCAACATTCTGGATAACTCGGCCAACATCTACTTCAACAATGGCGGCGTCAAGTTCGGCGAGCATGACACGTGGGCCAACGTCAAAGTTACGGCTGTTACAGGTTCCAGTATCCGCCTGACCGGCGGGAACACCTACATCGAGAACAGGACAACCGACGCTTCCGTGACAGGTCTGGCCGGACTCAACAACATTACCTTCGTGTTCGAGAACGGCACCGACAAGACGGCCAACTGCGAAGTCGGCGGCGCTGACCTTGGCGCTGTTATGGCTGGGTTGACCGAGAACTTCGCACTGGAAGGCCTGACGGTCGGAACCGCCACCAAAGGCTCCAACCTGACACTGGTCGATGCGTCGAACAACCAGCAGGACGCACTGGCCGAGGTCCTCTACGTCGAGACCCTCGACATATTAGCCGGTTCGACACTCGACCTGAGCGGCCTGACGCTTTACTACCTGAACGGCGAAACGCCGAGCGCCTATACGGGCGACGGCCGTGTCTTCGACGGTGGAACCGGCGGACAGTTAATCCAGATTCCCGAACCGGCAACGATGGTTATTCTTGGAATCGGCGGAATCGGCGTCCTGATTCGACGACGGAAACGCTAACTGGCAATTGGAAATTGAAAATCGGTACGTATCCCCGGCCCACGGAGTGCTTCTCCTTTTCCGCGGGCCGAGGGTTTTAATAAGAAAATTAGGTGGCATTTCCCGTTTTTATCGGATATAGTGCCCGTTCGCCTCGCCGTTGCGGGGCGAATATAACTGACAGGAGAACCTTTAAGTGGCACATTCGAATTCCGCAAAGAAGCGCATACGACAGAATGAAAAACGTCGTCTGATTAATCGCTGGCGAAAATCGGCCGTCAAGGACAGCGTTCGCGCGTTCGACGAAGCCGTCGCCGACGGTAAGACCGATGAGGCTGCGACGCAGTTGAAAACCGTCTATAAGCGTCTGGATAAAATCGCCGCCAAGGGTACGATCCACAAAAACACCGCAGCCCGGAAGAAATCCCGCCTGGCGAAACGTCTGGAAAAAATTTCCGTCGGTTAACGCGACGTGCCATGGCCGTCTCGGTCATGTTTTCTTTAATCGCGGGCGATGCGTAGCGTCACTGCGTGAGACGCTCGTGTTACGATGTCGGCGACCGTGAAATTACTTGAAAAGCCAATTCACATCCCGTGGCGGGGAGAAACTTCACGCCGCTCTGATCGCCTTCGACATCGACGTTACCGGTCTGACATGCGCCGACTTCGGCGCTAACGTCGGGGGGTTCACCGATTGCCTGCTCCAAGCCGGGGCAGCAAAGGTCTTCGCCGTCGATACCGGCTACGGCTGCCTGGCGTGGAAACTCCGAAAAGACGAGCGCGTCGTCGTGATGGAGCGGACAAACGCACTCTACGCCGACGAGCCGGACGAAAAGGTTCACCTGGTTGTCGTCGATGTAGCCTTCACGCCGCAACGACTGATAATCCCAGCCGCCGCCCGCTGGCTGACCGACGGAGGCAGCATCGTCTCGCTGCTCAAACCGCACTACGAACTGGCGAAGATGCCGAACCACGGGAAAAAAGCCCCAAGTCGGGAAGTGCTCGATCCTCAACAGACGACGGACATTTGCACCCAAACCTGCCGGGAACTCGAAAAAATGGGCTTTGCCATACTGGCAACGATGACCAGCCCGCTACGGGGAAAAGGCGGAAACACCGAATTCCTCATACACCTGCATCCCTGCTAATGTTTTGTTTGACCGTTTCCAATTTCTTGACGAAAACGCATATCCGCGTTACAATCAACAGATGAACCATAACAGTAAAGGAAGCGGGTAATACGATGGAAAAGATTCGCGTAGCTATAGTTGGAATCGGCAACTGCGCTTCTTCTCTGATTCAGGGGATTCATTACTACGACGACGCGCCCGACGAAGCCGCTGCCGAGAGCGTAGGACTGCTGCATCCGGAGATTCACCACTACCGCGCCGGCGATATAGAAATCGTCGCAGCAATAGACATCGACGCCCGCAAGGTAGGCAAGCCTCTGCACGAAGCCGTCTTCGCGGCGCCGAACAATACCAAGGTCATCTACGACAATTTCCGCTACGACGACCTGATCGTTACGATGGGAAACATCCTGGACGGCGTAGCCGAACATATGCAGGACTGGCCTGAACATCAGCGTTTCGTCGTCGCCGATAAACCCGAAGCATCTGCCGAAGATATCGTCAAACTCCTGCGCGACAGCGGCGCCGAAATCCTCATGAACTACCTGCCCGTAGGCTCGCAACAGGCCACCGAGTTCTACGCCGAATGCTGCCTCGAAGCCGGCGTTAGTTTGATAAACTGCATGCCCGTTTTCATCGTATCGAACCCCGGCTGGGCCGAGCGATTCACCCAGGCCGGTATCCCGTGCATCGGAGACGACGTAAAGGCCCAGGTCGGCGCGACCATCGTCCACCGCGTCCTTGCCAGACTCATGCACGACCGCGGCGCGAAAATCGACGCCACTTACCAACTCAACACCGGCGGAAATACCGACTTCCTCAATATGCTCAACCGCTCGCGCCTGACCTCCAAGAAAATCTCCAAGACCGAGGCCGTCCAGTCGCAACTCGACGTGCCACTCCCTGCAGACGCCGTTCACATCGGGCCGAGCGATTTCGTCGCCTGGCAGAAGGACAACAAGATATGCTTCTGCCGGCTTGAGGGTCGGGGTTTCGGCGGTGTGCCGTTGAATATCGAACTGCGTTTGAGTGTGGAGGATTCGCCCAATTCCGCAGGCGAGACGATCGACGCCATCCGCTGCTGCAAACTCGCCCGCGAGCGAGGACTTGCAGGCCCATTAATCGAAGTTTCCGCTTATACAATGAAGCACCCCCCGAAGCAGTTCACCGACGCCGAAGCTTACCAGATGCTCGAAGACTTCATCGCCACCAACAGTCAGGCAGCGGTGGAAGGAACCTACGAACCCGCCCCGCAAGACAAAACCTCCACAGTCGCCAAGTAGCGGCCGGGTGCCGTGGCCGCGGTGTTTGCGGCCACGCGGATATGCGAACGTGAACGTGGTCGCAAACACCGCGACCACGGCACCCTATCTTTTGTCCCACTTGGCCAGTGCCTCACGGAAGTATCGCTGGTACAGAAACGATGCCGCCAGGAGCAGCACGCCAAGGGCAAGGAATGACGCGATGCGATAACCGGCTTCAATATCAGACATATCGACCAGAAAAACCTTTCCCAGCGTAACGGCGAAGATCGCCAGAGCGAAATATCGAACCGGCGAATAACGTGTTACAAAACCCACGATTAACAGCCCTGCGGCATAGACAGCCCACCAGATCGAATAGGCCATCTGCTCTGCCTGTTCGGCGTTTATCGGAAGGTCCGCCGGTGGCTTGGTGAAGTAACGGTTCACTTCGAAACTTCCAACCCACACCACCAGCAACGCACTCAGCAATACCGAGACCGTTTGTATAACGCCGGCGTCTTTCCAGTCGCGGAACCGGCGCGAAAGGGCCTTCGCGTACAGCAGGCATATCGCGCCAATCGCAACACCGGCGGCAAACTGCCAATTCAGAGCGACGAATCTATCGGCCTGGATTACCCCCTCAAGATTCAGGTACAAAGTATCGTAAGCGAGTATTTTCCCCGCCACCGCCGCCAGCATTACGCCGGCGCTTCCTGCCAGCCATTCTCGACGCCTCCAAAGTCCAGCGGCTGCTACAAGAGACGCCAGCATCAGCCACCACCACGTAACCGCCACTGCCGGGAGGTTCATGCACGTTTGCCAGACCCATACGCCGGCTCCAAGCCAAACCAAACCGCAGGCTATATATTTGTTATCCTTGCCGACGGGAACCAGCGCCGCTGAGACAAACGCCGAAACCGTCAGTCCCGCCGCCAGGAGCATCAACCAGATAATCTCCACGCCGCCGACGGTCATCATCACCGCGGCAAGCCGGGCGTCGTCAGGCATGTCTATCATGACGAAATGCGCAATGGCCAATATCAGCACAATCGGCGACTTCGCCAGCAGCAGCCTTATGTTCAACCGGCGGGCGAGCAACATCGCAACGGCTGCCTGCGACGCCCACGCGATGGTCAGCGAGGCCTTGTCGAACTGAATCGGCATCGCCAGCGTCAGCAGGACCAGCCCCTGGCCAAGGTATGCATATCCCAGGATTCTCCGCCGTCCAAACCGGAGCAGACCAATCGCCAATGCAATCGCCGCCACAGCCAGTATGGCTGTGTAAAGACCCATCCATTTTTCGTAATTGTCATTCAGGAGTGCGTACGTCGCGGCGAACATCACCGCCGTCGCAGCCGTTGCCAGAACCGCATCGAGCCGCTCGTTCGTCCGACGATTTCGCCACCACGCGCGAATGAGAATATCGACAGTGAACAGCCCGAAGAATATCCATATCCAGGTAGAAAAGAATCTATCGGAACCAATCTCGTCGAACCATTGGCATTGGTCGATGACGAAAAAGACAGTTACCGCCGTCCAGAACAGTACACCCGCTCGCAGCCAGTGCCACCGCCGCAGCAGACAGGCTGCCAAAATAATCGCATCCAGCGTTACCAGATGACCCACCATTTCGATGGCGGCCATATCATCGTTCATTCCAAACCAGAGCAGCACTAACCCCGCCCCGCCCAAAGCCGTTACAGCGATGCCGGTGAACTGATGCGCCCGCCTGACCCACGTAGCGGCTACCGCATAGATGAGAAACAGACCGAACAGCGACCAGGCGAACGCGGAAGTCCTTACCCATAAGACGCCGCGGTAGTAGGTGAAGAACCATCCGCCAAACAGCAGCATCGTGCCGGCCAGCGCGATCGGCGCCAGCGTGTTCCATTTTTTGACGGCGGAGACTGTCAGGAAACCGACAGCCAGCACTATCAGGTATATCATCAGGACTACCTGCTCGTCGCGTCCGGTACTCAGCAGCATCGGCGTCGCATACGCGCCGATCTGGACGAGAATAGCCGTCGCCGATGTCCCGCTCCGCAGGCTCAGCAGCACGCCAATCAGCGTTACCGCGCACATCAGGGCGAAGGCGGTCGGCGTATCCACCAGGCTGTAGAATTTCGGACTGGCGGCGTAAACAGCCGCGTACAGCAGGGCAATGCCCCCGCCGGTCGCGCCGGTTGCGAACATTCGCATCGCCTTGCGAAACGTCCATTCGCCCGCCACAAGCAGCGCCAAACCCGCCAGCGCCACTACGACAACACGAATCGTCGGACTGATCCAGCCTTGTTGGGCTGCATACTGAAAGAAGAACACCGCCGCCAGGATCAGCACGACGATTCCGATTTTGTTAAGCCAACTCGCCCCCACCCGCTGCTCCAGCGATAAGGCAGGTTTCTTTTTTGCAGGTTCGTCAGCAGTCGCAGGCTCGGGAGCCGAAGGCGGTAACGACACGACAGGCGGTTCGCCCGACGGAACAGCCTCGACAACTGACCGCTGCGGAAGCGGCGGTGGCGGCGGTTTAGGAGATGGTAAAGGCGGCTTTGCAGGTTCAGCCTGCCCGCTTATTCGACGTTCCAGTTCGAGCAGCCGTTTCTGAAGCGAAGCAATCTCCGCACGCATTTTCGCAACTTCATCACCGAAATGCTCTTCCATCGCCCTATACTCCTTAATGAACCATAAAAAGTGTATTCCGCAATATGCCGCTCTACAAGATTTTTCCATCGAGCCGGGTGCCGTGACCGCGGTGTTTGCCTGCCCCCAGGGGGCGACCACGTTCACGTTCGCATCTCCGCGTAGCCGCCCCCTGGGGGCAGGCAAACGCAGCGGCCACGGCACCCGTATCAGGACACACATTCAAAACCATGAAAAAATCCATCTGTTCGCATCTGCGCGCGCAAAGGCGAACGTAAAAATCGGGGAGATGAAAAATTCCAAAAAAACTTTTCCTAAGGCCACCAAGGACTTATGGCGTCGCTATCCGTTTTGTGTTCGCCTTTGCGCGCGCAAACGCGAACGCAAAAGATAATGTAGAGGACAGATAGGGACTAGGGACTAGGGACTTGGGACTTGGGACTAGGGAAAAGAAAAACAGATGAACCAATCAACCAATCAACCAGTCAACCAGTCAACCAGTCAACCATCAACTTGGGCCGTTTAGGCAAGCCAGGCAATGGCGGATTTTTTAAAATGGGTGGAAAAATGACCTCAAAAAACATAAACGCTTGGCTCGCAAGGATTTGTGGATTTTGGAAACTTTCCCAATTGTTCCCAATCGTTCCCAATTGTTCCCATTCGTTCCCAATCGTTCCCAATCGTTCCCAATTGTTCCCAATCGTTCCGTTTCGTTCCGTTTCGTTCCGTTTTTGTTCCCCATCTGGGTTCTCGCAGAGTCCTCGCAGAGTCCTCGCAGAGTCCTACGGACTACGGACTACGGACTGCGGCTACGCCACCCGTCTTGACTTGCTTGCTTTGCCGGATTGTCGTACATTCAGCCACATGATCGGACGGGCGATTGGTAACGGGTTTATGATTGCACGCGATTTCGTCGCGCGCGGGCTTATCAAAGTCGGTGTCTCGCCCAATGCGCTGACGTTGACGGGGATGGTCATCACAGCGGCTGCGGGGGTCTGCTACGCCATCGGCGCGGGAAGCCGATTCGCATGGACGCTCGATCCATATAGCGGCGCAAATGCGTACCTCCTGCTGGCCGGCGGGCTGCTGATACTATCGTCTGCCTGCGACATGCTCGACGGAGCCGTGGCACGCATCGCCGATAAGAAAACGCCCTTCGGCGCATTCCTCGACAGCACGCTCGACCGCTACAGCGATTTCGCCGTCTATGCCGGTATCGCCGTCTATTACGCCGCCCGGTCGCCGGCTAACGTTACATTCGTCTTCCTGAGTATGCTGGCGTTTTTCAATGCGTTTATGATTTCGTACACTCGCGCCCGGGCGGAAGACATCATCACGTCCTGCACCGTCGGCTACTGGCAGCGGGGCGAGCGGTCGGCTGCCATTCTCATCGGAACCTTCGCCTACAACGTCCCGGCAATGGTCCTCCAGCAGGCGGCATTGCCCCTGCTGACCGTCCTTCGCAGGATTTTTTACACAAAGGCTGTCATAGACGGAAAGAGTCCAGTAACCGATCCGCGCAAGGGGAACTGGTGGCTTAAGATTCGCCTGTGGCGGTGGAGCCGGATGACGATACCCTACGACGTCATCACAGCCGTCAACATCTCCTGGCTGATATTCGCGGGGATCGAAGCCTGGGACGTGCTTCGTGATTGGTTTATACGCTAAACCGCAAGCGTCTCCTGGGGACGTCCCTGGGGGGCGGTTTTACAATTGGCCAAACAGCGTTAAGGCTGTTGCGTTGGTTATTTTTACATTTGCATATTGACCGGCGAGATTTTTGGCTCCGTCGAAGACGACGATGTGATCGGTCCGCGTTCGCCCGACGAGTTGGTTTTGAGAGTTTGGCTGCCTATTCGCACGGGGCGAAGGACCCTCGACTAGAATCTCGACTGTTTGGCCTGTAAGCGCGCGATTGTCAGCCAGCGAGACCTCTTGCTGCACTGCAAGCAGTTCGCGGTTCCGGCTTCGTTTGACATCTTCGGGTATGTCGTCTGCCAGGCGTTTTGCCCCGGTCGTTCCGGGGCGGGGCGAGTACTTGAAAATATACGAGTTCCTGTATCCGCTTTGCCGGATAAGGTCGGCTGATGCGTCGAAATCCGCTTGGGTCTCGCCGGGGAAACCGACGATAAAATCGCCGACGATTGCGATACCCGGAACGGTTTGGCGGGCAGCGGCGATGAGGTCGTCGTATTCGCCCCTGCTGTAGCGGCGCCCCATCGCACGCAGCATGTTATCCGAACCTGACTGGGCGGGGATGTGCAGATATTCGCAGGCCTTCGGCAAATCCCGCATCGCCTGAAAAATCGCCCGGTCAAAATCGCCCGGATAAGACGTTACAAAGCGAACCCGCTTCAGACCCGCCACTGTATCCAATCGGCTGAGCAGGTCAGCCAATCCGGTGCTGCCGGAGTGATAGGAATTGACCGTCTGACCAAGCAGCGTTACCTGTGTTACGCCGGCATCGACGAGCCGACGAACCTCTTCGATAATGTCGTCCGGCGGTCGGCTCCGCTCGGGTCCACGGACGTAGGGAACGATGCAGTAGGTGCAGAACTTGTCGCAGCCTCGCATAATGCGAACGTACGCCTGGCCCGGAAGGTGGCAACGGTTCGGGTCGCGATAATGGTCGAGAAACTCGACGACATCATCGGCATGGGTCTTGTTTCTCGATGAGTCAAGAGCAACCTGCGGGCCCTGACCGTCGGTGACTAACTGAATCAACTCGACCAGTCGCCCCAGTTGTCCCGGACCCGCGACAATATCGACGCCTCTGTGCCGCTTGATGAGTTCGGTCCCGAACCGCTGGGCCATGCAACCCAGCACGCCGATAACGATTTCCCTGCCGTTGGCCTTTTTCCCACACGCCCGCCCCAGGTGCGAGTGGACCTTATTCTCCGCCTGGTCGCGGACCGAACAGGTGTTATACAGCAGCACGTCAGCCGACAGCGCGTCATCGACCAATTCCATCCCCGCCGACGCCAGAAGCGAACGGAGAATCTCGCTGTCCAGCACGTTCATCTGACAGCCCATCGTTTCGATGTGAACCTTCATTTTCAAACCTCGCAAACCAACAGTATAACAAATCGTGGTCCATAACCGGTAGAGGGGTTTTAATTGATAACCCGCTGCCGACGCAGTACACTGATATTAATGGTGTCGATAGCATTTGTCATTGCCGGGCAAGGCCAGCCGGGACTTGCGAAAATCGGTCTGTGGTTCGCTGTGCTGGTGGCCGCCGTGCTTATATTGGGCGTGGTAGTTTATATCCTGCGATGGATGGCTCTGAGCAAAGGCGATAAGCACCGCACCGGTTTTACGATTGAGCAAATTGATCGTCTTCGCAATGAAGGTGTTCTGACGGAGGAAGAGTATCGGCTCGCTCGTCGGTCCGCTCTTGGTCTGACCGACCCGGATGCGCCCGAACAATAAAAGAGTTTGAGTCGATGCCGATAAAGCACTAATGCGATGGTTTCAGCCGGTCGATGTAATCACCGGTGGAGTCTATAAACACAGGATTGGCACTCAGGGAATTGATATGACAAAACGTTCAGATAAAGGCGATCATCCCCGTCTGCCGCGAGGCAAGACGTCGGAGGTGTGCAGTTTTTGTGGCAGGAGCGGTCGGGAGGTCGGCCCGGTTGTCGAAGGTCCCGACGGCGTGCGGATATGCGCCGGATGCATTGATCTGTGCCAAACCATAATCAAACAGGAACGCCGCCAGGACACCGCTGGGGCCATCACGCCCGAAAGCGTCCCTGCGCCAAGCCGGATAAAAGAATTCCTCGATGAGTACGTCGTCGGCCAGGACCACGCGAAGCGAGTTCTGTCCGTGGCTGTGCACAACCACTACAAACGTCTGAACCACATCGAGGACGAAAATAACGGAGTAGAACTGGATAAGTCCAACGTCCTGCTGATAGGCCCGACCGGATGCGGAAAAACGCTGCTTGCGCGGACGCTCTCGCGGGTACTGGATGTGCCATTCGCCATCGGCGACGCCACCACGCTGACCGAAGCGGGATACGTCGGCGAAGACGTCGAGAACATCCTGCTGAAACTGCTTCAGTCAGCCGACTTCGACATCGAAGCGGCACAACGCGGAATAATCTACATCGACGAAATAGACAAAATCGGAAAGACCTCGCAGAACGTCTCCATCACCCGCGACGTCTCCGGCGAAGGCGTCCAGCAGGCGCTTCTGAAAATGCTCGAAGGAACGCTCGCCAACGTACCCCCGCAGGGCGGACGAAAACATCCCGAACAGCAGTACATCCAGATCGATACGAAGCAAATCCTGTTTATCTGCGGCGGGACATTCACGGGATTGGAAGACATCGTCAAAAAACGCCTGGGCCGGCAACTAATCGGTTTCAGCAGCGAAGACCACCCCGAAGAATCCGCAGCCGAACACGCCAAGGTAATGGAAATGGTCCAGCCTGACGACATGGTCGAGTACGGGATGATCCCCGAATTCGTCGGTCGTCTTCCATGTATCACCACTCTTGGGCCGCTGGACGAGGACGCGCTGGTGAAAATTCTGACCGAGCCGAAGAACGCGCTTGTCAGGCAGTATAAACGGTTCTTTGAAATGGAAGACGCCGAACTGGAATTCCATCCGGCAGCGTTGAAGTACATCGCTCATCGGGCAATGAAACTCGACACCGGAGCACGCGCATTGAGAAACGTAATCGAGGATTTCATGCTGGAATTAATGTACGAACTCCCCGAAGCCGAAGCCGACGGACAACGATACGTCGTTACCGAAAAAATGCTCGCGTCAAACCTGAAACCCACGCTCCGCGCCGCATTGACCAGAAAAAAAGAATCAGCGTAACGGCCTCGGTGTTTTTTACGGGTGCGCGAGCCGCCTTCTGGCGACCAGCAGCACTCCTGCCCCGCCGATCACAAGCAGACTCAACGTGGCCGGTTCGGGAACAATATAGATTGTCGAGCCGCTGTAACCGACTTTGTTTTCATCGGAATCGCTTTGATCAAGCCGGGTATCGGTTGTGCCGTACCATACAGGCTGCCCCGGCGCAGGCTGAGTTCCGTCTTGCGGCGTGATGGTAACCGAAGCCGATGCAGACGTGCAGATTACCAAAAGCACACAAACGGTACAGACGCGCTTTGTCCTCTTCTTCATTTTCCCACCCCTTGTTTCCGATGCGAGGATTTGACTCAAAAGTGAACAAAGAGGAGGCAAGGTCGGCGGGCCGACGAGTGGATATACAATGAAACCTGTAAACACCTGCAACCACTCGGTCGAGGTTGCCTCCATTTTTAAGTATAACTTAAATCGAAATTTTGTCAAGATGTTATCATAAAAAACAGGGACCTGGGATTTAGGACCAGGCTTTGTCTGGAAAGTAGTTTCCCGCCGCTTCGAGGCTGAAAGAATGGGCGATATGCAAGACAACATGCTTCCGGTGATTGGGTTGGAGATTCACGTCGAACTGGCGACCGAGACGAAGATTTTCTGTCGGTGCGCCAACCGCTTCGGCGATCCGCCTAATACCCATACCTGCCCGGTCTGTATAGGCATGCCCGGCGCGATGCCGGTGATGAACCAAAAGGCAGTCGAGTATTCCATGAAGGTCGGGCTGGCGCTGAACTGTACCGTGCCGAACTTCACCAAGTGGGACCGCAAAAGTTACTACTATCCTGACCTGCCAAAGAATTACCAGATAAGCCAATACGACCTGCCGTTGGCAATCGCAGGCCATCTTGATATCCCGCTGGCGGGAAATAAGGTAAAAAGAATCGACATCACTCGCGCCCACCTGGAAGAAGATGCCGGCAAGAACGTCCACGACTTCCCAGCCCATACGGGCGTGGACCTGAACCGCGCGGGCATCCCGCTGCTGGAGATCGTTACCGAGCCGGACCTGCGAAACGTCGAAGAGGTCATGTCGTTTGCCCGCTCAATGCACCGGCTGGTTCGCTGGCTTGGCGTTTCGCACGCAAATATGGAAATGGGGCAGATGCGCTTCGAGCCGAACATCTCTCTGTGGGTCGGCGACCCGGAGAAAGTTTTCGACGAGTCCGCCGGCTACTTCACGCCCATCTTCGAGGTCAAGAATCTCAACTCTTTCCGCTCACTGGAGCGGACGTGCCAGTGGGTGATTGACTACCACCAGGCCCAGATTGCCGAAAAAGGCAAAGCCTGGTCGCTGGCCGATGTCGGCAAACAAAACTGGGGTTTCCGCGACAACCTGAACGCCTGCGAATTCCAGCGCGGCAAAGAGGAGGCCCACGATTATCGCTACTTCCCCGAGCCGGACCTCGCGCCGGTAGTGGTCGATGACGCATGGAGGCAGAAGATACGCAACGAACTCGACGAAGTTGGCGAACTTCCGATTGCTCGGCAGAGGCGGTACCTAACCGAATGGAAACTCACCGAAAAAGAAGCCGATGCCCTAACGCAGGATATTGCCACTAGCGACTTGTGCGATCATTCAGTCGAGGCCGGAGCCGATCCCAAGCGTGTCGTTAATCTCTTGTTGGGCAGGGGTGCCGCCATCGCCAATGAGCGTGGCTGTGTGATTGGCAAAATCGGCATCAGTGACGTGCAACTTCCCGACTTGGCTAAGATGCTCACCAAAGGCGAAGTAAATGCCACTGCCGCTGATAAAATATTTGACATAGTGGTCGATTCGGACGCCTTGCCCGCCAAAATCGCCGAGTCGGAAGGCCTGCTGGCCGTCTCCGACGCGGGCAAAATTACCGAGTGGGTGGACGAGGCCATTGCAAAAAATCCCCAGGCTGTCGAAGACGTCCATGCCGGCGGGAAGAAGCAGAAAAAAGCCTTCGGTTTTCTGACCGGTCAGGTGATGCAGTTATCTCGCGGTGCAGCCACACCGGCAGAAGTCCAAAAACTCCTGCAGGAAAAATTAGGCCGATAAGAGTTGCAGGCTGGGTTGGAGCGAATCGTCCGGGTATTCCTGGAGGACGTTATTCCTCTTCTTCTTCGGTTTCTGATTCAGCCTCATCATCATCGGAATCGGAATCGGAAGATTCATCCTTGTCCCCGTTCGATGTCTTTACAGGTGGCGTAGAAGAAATTGCGACAAGGTATCTCTTGCCGTCGAGTTCAACCTCAACAGAGAAATCGCCTATATGGACAACTTTGGCGTTGTTGACGGTCTGCCCGACCTTGACGGACCGGTTATTGATTAGAGCGATCTTTCCGTCGGCCCCGCGCATTATCCCGCCGAGCCTAATCCCTAACCGCTGCGGTGCCAAAGCGATTATCGGAGCGGTTTTTACTACCGGTTTGGGGTCTGCATCTTTCGGTTTGTCGGGCTTTTGAGAAGGTTCGACCTGCGCCGGCACGGGAGTGATTGTTTTGGGTTCGGGTTCCATTTTCGACAGGAACTTGAGGACTTCATGAATGGTTGATGTCGCCGGTGTCTCAGCCGGGATTGCCTGCTCCGATTCGGTGTGCTGCGGTATTTTTACTAGGGCAGGCTTTGTGGGTTTGGCGGTGTTCCCGGTTACATGTTTCCTGGCGGCCTGGTCCGAATGCGATTGATCAGTTGCGGAGGCGGATTGCGGAGTGGTTTCCACGTCGTCGAAACTGATCCAGAGAATCAAAGTCATCGCGATAACGGGAATTCCGGTGAGAAGCAGGATTTTCTTTGTTTTTCTCCGGGCCAATATATTTTTATATCTCGCAAGTTTGCCTGAAATGGCGTAGCGATGTTCTGTCTTCGGCGTTTCGCTCGATTCGGATTGTCCGGTTATCTCTTTGGACACCGGCGAAACTGCGATTGGCTGGGCGGCGTTGGTAGGGGGTAGGGGGATCTTTTGCTTTTCGGGTAATTCCGAAACCGGCTTGTCGGATTCCGGTTCCGTATCGGAAATAATTCCAAGCCGCTCAAACCCGTAATTGGTCTTTTTTCTTGTAGATTTTGTGTGTGGTTTCGTTTTGGTCGGAGATGGAATACCGAGCCGGCCTTCCACCGGATTATTTTTGTTCTTCTCCATTAAGTCTTCCGATTTCTTTTCGGACTGATTACTTTACAGGGTCGTGCACTTCGGCGGTTTCATTCATTCTTTGCAGCATTGCGCGCAGGGCTGGATATTCCTGTTGCTTCTCGGCTGCGTCATCGTTGGTCGGTTCTTCTTTTTCAGGTGGGGTTTCCTGTTTCGGTTCTGCGGGATCACTTTCGATAACAGCCCCCGCCGATGCTGCCTGGTGTTCTTCACTAGCCCCCCCGGCATAAATGTGGTCTTTTTCGCTGGAAGGTTCCCGGTCGAATTGCGCGTCCCTGTTATCCCGGCCGAATGGTTCGAAAGGCGCTGGAGGTTCAGAAGGCGTAATCGGTTCTGGTGGCGTGGGCGTTTGTTCGTCCGGTTTCGGGCCGAGCTTACCCAGCATTGCTTCGGCCTGTTTTCGCACCTGGTCGATGTCCGCCGGTTCGTTTGCCTGGTGGTCTTGTTGAGTCTCTATCGTTACAGGGGGTTGTGGTTCTGCGACGGTGTTGCATTCCTCGTTATAAATTTCACTTGCCGGTTTTGGTGGCGTGGGCGTTTGTTCGTCCGGTTTCGAGCCGAACTTGCCCAGCACTTCCTCGGTTTGGCTCCGCACATCGTCGTATTCTTCCTGAGTCAGTTCTTGTTCATTAATCTCTTCTGTTGCGCTTGTGTCGATGATATCTTTGTTTTGACTGTCCAGTATTTCGCGTGCGAGCGATCTGTAATCTTCGGCGGCATGGCTATCCGGTGCAAATTGCAGGATGCTTTTACCAGAAGCGGGACATTCTCGTACGCGGACGTTCTCGCGGATAACAGTATTGAAAACCTTTCCGGGCAGGGCGCGTTTCAGTTCGGTCAGGATGAATCGGCTTAGTTTTGTTCTGGCGTCGAATCGGCAGGCCACAACTCCTTTCAGGATGATGTCATGCCCGAACCCGTCGCGAATGTCCTGAAGTGTTGTCAGGAGGATTTTCAGACCGTCGAGGGCGAGGATGGATGTTTCCACCGGTACGATGGCGTGCGTGGCGGCCAGGAGTGCGTTTCCGATCAGCCTGTTACCCAGACTCGGAGGGCAATCGATAATAATATATTCGAATCCTTTGGTATTCAGGAGCAATTTACGTAGTTGTCCGCCTTGCGTGGGTCTGAGGTCGTGTGCTACCGCGTCGAGTTTTCCGCTACCTGGCGCCAGTGAGACTCCGGGTATCACATCCACGATTGGTTCAAGCCCCTCTCCGGCCCAAAGTGCGTCTGCGAATCTGTTGTCGTCTTCAACGCCGAGCCAGCGCGAAGACGCAGCCTGTCCGTCAAGATCAACCAGCAGGACCTTTCGCTGCAGTTCTCCCAGGGCAGCCGACAGGTTCACCGCTGTTGTTGTCTTTCCGCTTCCGCCCTTCTCGTTGACAATCGCTATTATTTCCATTTCGATGTTATCTTGTCTTCGTTTATTTTGACGGTTTCAGGGATGCCCCCAGGCTCAACCCAATTGCCACTGCCCATGCCGGATTTGGCTTTTGCTGGTCGAGTTCCGGGTCGCATTGTCCCTGCTGTGCCCATTTAATGCCTCCCATGGGGTCGCCCACCTGTGCGGGCAGGTTCAGTCGCTTGGCTATGGATTCGCACAGACGAGAGTTGCATGCCTGTCCTCCCACAAAGATTACGCGCTCAATGGCGCGGTCGGTAAATACCGATTCGTGGTATCGCAGGCACTTGATTATTTCTTCGGCGATTTCGACAATTCTGACGTCGAGTAATCTGAACAAGTCGTCTTCTGCCTCTGAATTATTATTGTCGTCGCGCATTTTTCGGCGAATTCGACAGGCCTGTTCGATTGGTATTTTCAGGGCGTCGGCAACGGTCCGGTCGAGGTTCAACCCACCGACAGGTAAATTTCTGGCGAAAACCAACTTTTGTCCGTGGGCCAGAACGACCTGTGTTCCGGTCCATCCGAGGTCTATGAACAACGTCGTGCGGGATTCACCGTTATCCTGGTTGAACAATCTCGCAAAGCACTCCACGATCGCGCAGGCTTCGATATCGACGCCCACCACTTCCAGTTTGGCGTGATTGGCCATGTTGAGACATGCGTCCACATCACTTCGGGAAGTTGCCACTACGAACCGCACCTGCATTTCTTCACCGTTGTCGTAAGCCTTCCCGACAAGATAGTGGCGAATAATGGCGTCTTCTACCGAGTAGGGTAATTGACCGTTTAGTTCTGTCTGGATGACCTCATCCACGTTGTCCGACATTACCATTGGAATCTTGACCTGTCGGATGGACGTAAAGGCAGCCGGGAGGGAAAGAATCACCTTGCGTCCCTTGAACACACCGGATTTCATTATATGGTGGATTTTCTTTGCCTGAATTCCTAATCGTCGAGTGGGGTCGTCATGGTATTCTGCGGGGATTTCAACCGATTTTGCAGCCATGAGCTCCAATTTATTATCGGAATTCCCGATTTGAGCCATTTTGAGGCTGCTGGAACCCAGGTCCAAGCCGATAGGTAGATATTTACCCCGATTTTTCTTAATCCACACGGCACATCTCCGACAAAAGCAGACATCGTACGCAATTATTAGACAGATTTATCCTGAGGCGGGGCGGGTGTTCGGGACTGTACACGCGAACATCGCGACAATCCACGAGGGATTCCACGCTCCCCGTAGCGCGTAGCACCGCTTGCGCTGGGATACTACGTGCTGCGTTCCAGTTTTTCGGCTGGTTTGCCACCTTTTCCCGCCTTAGTTACTCCTTCTAATGAACCATACGTTTCATCGGCTCTTGCCGCCAACGATATTAGTAGTTTAGTTGGTTGAGACTTCTGAAGTCCGCGTGGGTTTATTGGGTTTGATTCGGACCGAAATCATATCGTTGCGGAGGTCAACTGCGAAATCAGACCTTTCGCCGCCGGGTTCATAGCGACATTTCTAAAAAACAGGAAAACCCGTAAGGTAAAAGGCGGTTAATAATTTCGTGAATTTGTGGTAAAAGAGCTGTGTAATTCATGGCAAAAGTAAAGGAGATTCCAGATGAAGGCAAACAAACAGTGGCGTATCGGAATAGTTGTATCAGTCGGCGTATTGTTGTTGGGTTGCGCCGTTTCACCGGCAGAGACTTATTACGTTTCCCTCAAGGGCGACGATGCCAACAAGGGCGTCACGGAGCAGGCAGCCTTTCGCACGATCAAAAAGGGCGTTTCGGTCATCCAGGCCGGTGATACGCTCATTATCAAGTCGGGCGACTATGGCGCCGAGCGGGCGGTGTTGAAAAACAGCGGTAGAAAGGGCGCGCCTATTCTCATCAAGGCCGAGAAGCCCGGCGAAGCGGTGCTGAAAGGCAATCGCGGTGGCGTGGGCCTGACCATGATTGACAAGTCCTACGTCGTGGTTGAGGGGTTGAAGTTCACTCGGTACGGCGTGGGCATGGTAATCAAGCATCGCAGTTCCTACGTCACCGTCAGGCAGTGCATATTCCTTAACAACGAGAACGCCGGCATAGTGTTGAACGACGGAGGCCTGCGGGACCCCAAACTTTGCCATCACCATCTCTTTACGAAGAATCAGTTCCTGGACCCGCTCCCGAGTACACAGGACTACGGCCTGCGAATGTATTTTTCAAGCAACGTGGAAGTGGTCAATAATTACTTCCACGGATTTCACCACCAGGCCTGTTCATTCAAGTCGATCATGACGGATTCCCGCGTCGCGAATAATGTTTTTGAGGGCTTTCATTTCAGCGCCATCCAACTGGGCCAAAACAGCGACAACACGAGAATAAAGCAGAGTTCTCGTTCATACAGGCTGATTGCTGAGGGCAACATCTTTCGCCCCTCCCCGCCATATCGCGCCAAAAGCGCGATTGTGGTAAGCAACGTTACCGATGCGATCGTGAGGAACAATTTCATCGACTCGACTTACGGTGAGGACAAGAAAGGCCCCGGCAGGAGGTTCTTCCCCGGCGCAGGCATCCACCTGACTCGACTGTCCAGGGGTACGAAGATATACGGAAATGTCCTGGTGAACATCAAGGCGCCCAAACCGGCCTTTATGGTCCGCTCCGATTGCGAGATTTACAATAATACCGTCGTCGGCTGCAGCCGGGCCCTGGATGTCGCCGTGGGCGCAAAGGCGGTCGTCAGGAACAACATCTTCTACAAGAACGCCCACCAGGTCGGCGTTGCCGAACCTCTCCAGCCGTTTTATGACAAGTATTACGGCTACGTGATGAACGATAAAGGCGTAATGGTGAAACTTCCCCCCGCCGACAAGTTCGCCAAAAGCGTCTTTGACTCCAACCTCTGGTTTCCGGACTGGAAGGGTAAAAGTCCTAACGGTATCAGCGCAGAGCCGCTATTTGTCGGCCCGATCAAGCCGCTGGTCATAAAGAAGGCTTCTGCGAAGTATGTCCCGAACCTCAAGCGGATGAAGGCATATCGCCTGACGAAGTCAAGCCCGTGTATCGACAAGGGTGTCAAGATGGGTCTTCCGTTTGTTGGCAGGTCCTCGGACATCGGCGCGTTCGAGTTCGGCGCTAAAGCTCGGAAGTAGAAGTCGTTACCCGTTACCGAGGCGGGTCAGGGCGCGTTGGATTCCCGACCGGATTTCCTCGATGCTGTTGAGTGGCTCTTTTGGATTTTCTATCGGCGTGGTTTCACCGCCGGCGAGGTCCGTATCCACCGAGCAGTAGCGGGCAGGCTTGCCCGTCCCTGCCAGGTATTCGGCGTGGATGTCGCCCTTGGAATAGTGCCAGAACTCATACGGGTAGGCCTGTAATCCGTGCTCCGCCATCAGCGTGGTAATGTCGCTACGGTTCCGACGGGCCTGGGGGCTTATAAACGGCGAGTTCATCGGCATCAATTCGGACGATTCCAGGTAAGGCCCGCCTCGGTCGATTTCCGTTCCGTCGTCGCGATTAAGTACGTTGATGTCCAGGGCGCTTCCGGAGGTATGGGAGCCGAGCTTGGGGCTGGCGGCCACGAACGCCGACAGGCGGCGGGACATTTCCTCCGGCGAGGGCATCCGGCCCTTAAGCTCCCACCGCAGACGCTGTAGGATTATGTCGAATAACTCCTCCTTCATCGCCAGGTACTTTTGCATCGCACAGGTGCGATAGGCGTCTTCGATCTTAAGCACCCATCCCCTGCTGTTCATTTGGCGGGCTATCGTCACGAAATCGCCTATCAGTCCTTCCCGCAGGTAAAAGAGGCGGTCGAAGTCTTTTGCGACCTTGGTGGTCGAGAAGGCCACCTCCACACCGGCTTCGTCCGCCGCGTCCGGCAGGGGCGCCATGGCTTGGCCGCATTCATCCACCGGATAATCAGATACCGTCGCCATGTGGACACAAGCGGCCTCCATTTGTTCAGCCCAGTACGCCCTGCGGGCGTCTTCGTCGGGTCTTTCAGATTGCATGAGTGTGCTCCTGTCGGATTGGTTACATCGTTACCTTGCTTTTCTTCGGACTTCTTCCTTGATTCGCTGGATGTGTCCCCTGCCCAGGGCTTTGACTTCGCATCCCAACTCGAAATATCGGCGGATATTCTCGTCTGAGAGTATTCCGAAGCAGTCGATTACCGCCAGTGGCCCGCCGGTCATCTTTACCACCTTGTCCGGTTCGAGCGAAAGGTATGGCGAGTGGGGCACGGCGAAGATGACGGCTTCGGCGCCCTTGAGGGCCTTTACCATATCCTGCTGGACGCGGATGTCGGCGACGCCGTCCTGGTTGTGGAAGAACCTCGCCCACGAATGTCCCGGAGCCGGATATGTGTCCTGGCTTTCCAGTTCGTACCAGTGCTCGACGTACGGGTCGTGCACTCGCATCTCCGCGCCCATTTCCGTCAGGCGTCGGACGACCATTTCCGAACCGCTGTAGCGCGTGTCTCCGACATCCTGGCGGTAACTGGCGCCGCAGATCAGCACCTTTGCGCCGGCGATGTATCGCCCCATGTTGCGCAAGGCGTCGCGGGTCAGAGTAGCCACGTGCAGGCCTCGAGTATCGTTGATGTCGATAGCAGTGGTGGACATTTTGAAAACGTCGTCGCCGTCGTCAAAGCCCAGGATGTGCTTATAGGCCCAATATCCCAGCCCGCCGTCCTTGGGCAGGCAGTATCCGCCGATTCCAGGGCCTGGGAAGATCATGTTACTGTGAGTCGGGCGCATCTTTATGGCATTGACGACCTTGATCAGGTCCACACCGTTCCGTTCGGAGAAGATGCTCCATTCGTTCAGGAACGCCAGTGTCGTCGCGCGGTATGAATTTTCGATGATCTTGGTGGTTTCCGACTCGATTGGGCGGTCCATTACCGTCAGCGGGAATTTTTCGGTGTTGAGCACTTCTTTGAGGAATTTTTCAACTCGGCGGCGAGCGGTGGGATTGCATCCGCTGCATACACGCCAGAAATCACGAATACTGGAGACGTAATGCTTCCCGGGCATGACTCGCTCGAAACTGTGCGCGAGCAGGGGAGTGGCCTTGATCTTGCGCGCGGCGAAAGCGCGTTTGAGGATCGGCCAGGCGACGAACTCGGTCGTTCCCGGCGCGACGGTCGTCTCGATAAGCACCAGACACTTCGGCGGGATTTTCTGACCGATGGTCCGCATCGTCGCCTCCAGTGCGCTCATTTCAGTCCATCCGGTGCGCATGTTGCCGAGATCGTGCTTGGTATAGTCGCACTGAACGTCCACAACGACGCAATCGGCCAGTTTCAGGCAATCGCTGTTGAACGTGGCGGTGAGTGTCTTTTTGTCGTTGACGCAGCGGGCGATCATCAGCTCGACTTCGGGGTCTTCAGCCTTGACGGGCGAGACGCCTCGATTCAGCAGCGGGATCTTCCAGTAACTCCGCGTGCTGGGCCTCTGACAGCCTATGACGAACTTGCCGCTCTTACCTTTCTTGTCGGTCGTATCGGCCACGACCGCAGCCATGACCGCGCCGACAAAGCCTACTCCCATCACCACGACTATTTCCTTGCCCTCTGCACGGGCCTTCTTCGTCAGTCCCTGGAGGCGCCGCATCTCAGGGGCGAATTTTTCCTTTCCGGGGATACCAAATTTTTCACCGGTTGGGCTGATCGAATACTCTGGCATCATTTATCCTTTCACTATCTCGATAAGATTGAGTAGGCCGGGACGAAGCGGCACATAGCGTCCTGCCGTAGGCCCATAGGGATGCCTAATGCATGACACTATGTGTCGCTCTGTCCCAGCCTACGATTGCGATTATTTGCCTTTCTTAAGTGCCCTGAACAGGTCGGCTAGGATTTTCTGTTCGAGTTGGTAGTCGCGTCCGGTGGTTTCCCATGCCTGGTTCTGTTCGGTGGTAACGGCGGCGGCTTCGTCGGCGGGCGTACGGTTCGGAACGTCGTTATCTACTGTTACCGGCTGCATCTGGCGAATGGCGGCAACATCCTGTCTCTGGATGTACACTTGAACGTCGGCGAACACCATATCGCCCTTTTGGCGGATTCGCATCTGCGCGACTTTGCGTGCGGGGGTGGTGCCAAGCAGACGGTCCCTGGCGGCATCGACCGCTTTAGGTCGGCTGATGATTTTGCCCGATTCGGCGTCGGCGGATTCGATGGAAAAATACTGGGACAGAACTGTTCTACCCGCTCGGAACGCCTTTGCGTAATCGACCTCGCCCAACGGCTCCGAGCTGAACTGCGGACCCTGACATCCGACGGTAAAAAGGACAAATAACACAACCGGAAGAAAAGACGTCTTTTTCATTTTTCAATCTCCTCGAAGCAGGTATAGCGGACATATTATTATACAAATGTTAAAGCGGTAATTGGTAATTGGTCAAAAAATACCTGATACCCAATTACGAATTACGATTTACCAATTACTAATTACCAATCACCAATCACTTACCCCAGGTCTTTTTCCTGACCGACGGAGTAGTTTGGGGCCTCGTGGGTTATGGTGATGTCGTGGGGGTGGCTTTCCGACAGCGATGCCGATGAGATGCGGGTGAACTTTGCCTTTGTTCGGAGTTCCTCGATATTCTTTGTTCCGCAGTGATCCATCCCGCTTCGCAACCCGCCGATTAACTGATAGACGTAATCGCCCAAAGGCCCCCGGTAGGGGACTCGCCCTTCAACGCCTTCGGGTACGAGTTTGTCGCGGTCGGTTTTTCCCGTCTGCCCGTAGCGGTCGGCAGAACCTGCGATCATGGCGTCCATCGAACCCATACCGCGATAGGTCTTGAAGCGCCTTCCCTTGTAGATAACAAGCCGACCCGGCGACTCGTCCAGCCCGGCGAATAGGCTTCCCATCATAACCGCCGATGCTCCTGCGGCGATGGCCTTGGTGATGTCGCCGCTGTGGCGGACGCCTCCGTCGGCGATTACCGGTATTCCGTGTTTGTCGCCAACGGCTGCACAGTCGCCAACGGCGGTAATCTGGGGAACGCCGACGCCGGTAACGACGCGAGTAGTGCAGATAGCGCCGGGGCCGATGCCGATTCGCAGTGCGTCTGCTCCGGCGGCGATAAGGTCTTCTGCCGCGTCGGATGTGGCGATGTTTCCCGCGATTACGTCGATTTCATAGGTGGACTTAATCTGTCGGACCGTTTCGGCGACGACTTCCTTGTGTCCGTGCGAGGTGTCCACCACGATTACATCAACGTCTTTGGCTATCAGGGCTTCGACCCGTTCGAAGTCCAGCAGTCCGACCGCCGCACCGACGCGGAGCCGCCCTCGGGAATCCTTGCAGCCTCGTGGGAATTGACGCAGTTTGTCGATGTCACGCATTGTAATGAGTCCGGTGAGTTTTTCGTCGGCATCGACAAGTAGGAGTTTTTCGATCTTGTAATGATTGAGAATTTTCTCGGCCTCATCAAGTTTTGTTTCCGGCGGGGCGGTTATGAGGTTTTCGGAGGTCATTGCATCGCGGATGGCGCAATCCGTGTCGAGGAACTTCATATCGCGCAGTGTCAGGATACCGACCAGTTTCCCGTCGCCGGTAACGATCGGGATACCGGAGACATTGTGCTTTGCCATCAATTCACGGACGCGAGCGGTCGATTCGTCCGGAGGAAGCGTAATCGGGTCGGTAATGACGCCGTTTTCGCTGCGTTTGACCTTCTCGACTTCGAGGGCCTGGGCCTTGCGGGAAAGGTTTCGATGGATAATGCCTATCCCGCCTTCCTGCGCCAGGGCGATGGCCAGGGCCGACTCGGTAACTGTGTCCATCGGCGACGATACCAGCGGGATGTTCAATTTTATCCTGCCGGTCAGATTGGTGGACATGTCGATGTCGTCGAGATCGACGTCGGACCGTGCGGGAATCAGCAGAACATCGTCGAAAGTTATACCGTCGGCTACAATTTTATCCATAGCGAAGGCTCCTTAAAAGAACTGGGCAACCGAATTTTCAGGGTCGATTGATAGACCATAGGTTGCCGATAGAGACTAACTGAAAAGGCAGGACACAGTCAATGGAAAAAAGAATATTGAATATCGAGCAGAGAATTTTGAATTACGAAGTAAAAAAAAACTTGCCGGTGTGAGAATTGTTTCTTTTACTTCAAAATTCGAAATTCTCTGTTCATTATTCAATATTCTCTTCGCTTTTCTGTTCCATCTCTGTTTTTCCGTCCCACTGGAGTCCACCGAGTACGCCCTGGGCGATGTTGGTCAGGTGGTCGCCTATCTTTTCCAGGTTATCGACGAAATCGACGAACAGCAGTCCCACCATGGCTGAACATGTCCCTTCGCTGAGTCGTCGGACATGGCTTCGGCGAAGTTCCATCTGCATCCGGTTGATAGTTTTTTCATGTTTGAAGGATTCTTTGGCTGCGGAAAGGTCGTTATTTCCAATAGCGGCAAGGATGTTGTCGAACATCTGGTAAATTTCATCTCGCATCCTGCCCATTTCCTCGGTGGCGTGTTGGCTGAAAGTGAGTTTCTGGTCGAATTTTCGAACGGCGATTTCGGTGATGTTGACCGCGTGGTCGCTGATGCGCTCGACGTCATTGACCGCGTGGAGCAGAACGGGCAGTTCGCCGGCTTCTTCGGACGAGAGTGTTCGCTGGGACAATTCCACGAGATAGCGCGTAATCTCGGTCTGGAAGTCGTCCACAGCGTCTTCTTTTATTGCGACGCGTTTCAGCGCGGCACGGTCGTCGTGTCGTACAGCGGTAATTGCATCGTCGAGGGCGTCGCGGGCGGTTTCGGCCATGCGTACCAGTTCGCGCCTTGCCTGGTCCATCGCCACAGGCGGTGTCGCCAGCAGGTTCCGATCAAGCGTTACCGGCTGCACCTGGATATCGCCCTTGCGGGCGGGGAGTATCCGCACAACGGTTTTTTCCAGTAATCCGACCAGCGGAAGGAACGCCAGGGCATTGACGACGTTGAATATGCTGTGAGCGGCGGCAATTTCAAGCCCGATCGTATTGAACCCGAGCGACCAGGGCGTGATGTAATTGACTATAGAGGGAAACCATCCGAGGTACACCAGGGGGAGGACCCAGCCGACGCCGAAGACATTAAACATTGTGTGCGCCATAGCGGCCCGTCGGGCATTGACGTTTGACCGAAGGGCAGCGAGTTGGGCGGTGATGGTCGTACCGATATTGTCGCCGAGGACGAACGGGATTGCGATGCGAAAGGCGGTCTCCGGATCGCCGCCGAAGAGTCCCTGGATTGCAAGTAACTGGATGATGGCAATTGAGGCCGAACTGCTCTGGATAAGAACGGTTATGGCCGTACCGGCCAAGACTGCGTAGATTGGCTGGTCCCCGATAGAGACCAGGAATTGCCTTACCCCGTCGTTATCTGCGAGTGGCGCGAAGGCTTCCTTCATAAAGCCGATACCGATGAACAGAATTCCGAAACCCAGGAGTATCTGACCGATATGTTTGGATTTTTGCCTTTTACCGACAAATTGTACGACCATACCCAGCGCGATCATCGGCATGGCATACATGGACATTTTCAGCAACTTCAGCCCGGACGCCAGACCTACCAGCCAGGCGGTCATTGTAGTACCGATATTCGCGCCGAGGACGACGCAAATGGCCTGGCTCAGAGCGAGCAGTCCGGCATTGACCAGCCCGACGACCATAACGCTTGTAGCGGAACTGGATTGAATCAGGCAGGTAACGCCCGCGCCCGTCAGCAGGCCCAGTATCGGGTTGGACGTCATTTTCTCAAGTAGATGTCGCAGGCGATTTCCCGCAACTTTTTTGAGTCCCTCCGAAAGCAGACCCATACCAAACAGGAACAGCGCCAGTCCGCCGACTATGTTGAAAATCATGTCCATTATTTTTGGGCTTTTTGTTCCCGATCAGTTGACTGTGCCGATTTCGAATCCTTATCACTCGCGTCGAACAATATCTTCTGGTCGGGGTCTTCGTCTGGTATGTCTCGGACTTCTTCGGCGTGCTCGATTAATTCCCCAACGTCCTCGAATTCGCGATAAACGCTGGCGAAGCGAATGAAGGCGACCTTGTCGGTTTTGCGAAGACAATCGCTGGCTGTGTCGCCGATGAACGAGGAGGGAACGTCCTTCTCGTAGTTGCGGAAGATGCTTTCCTCGATAATCTCAACGATTTGCATGAGTTGCTTATCGCTTACGGGGCGCTTATAGCAGGCCTTTTGAAGCCCGGACAGGAGACGCTGACGGTCGTAGGGGACGCGTGAACCGTCCTTTTTGATTACCATGATACGGGTGGTTTCTTCGACACGCTCGTAGGTGGTGAACCGACGGTTACAGGCCAGGCATTGTCGACGTCGGCGCACTGCCTGACCGCCTTCGCTGCTGCGAGAGTCGATAACCTTATCGTCATCATCACCACAAAAAGGACATTGCATCGCAAAACTCTCAAATGATTGCGGATTGCGAATTGAAAAACGAATGTAAAAAACCCAATCTCCACAATCATCATATAGGGGTCGTGAGGTAAGATATGCAACTACATATTGAGCGTCAAGTTAATATTAGCGTTCAGCGGGTAGGCTGGGCCGAAGCGACACATAGTGTCCTGCCGTAGGCATCCCTATGGGCCCACGGGAAGCGCAGGCCCACCTTTATCTTTCTCTAATTTCCGATCACTTCGCTGGTGGGGGGCTTTTCACCGATGATTATGTGAACCAGAAAAACATTACCGGTCGCTGTTTCCTTGGGGGCGTCCTCTTTTATCCTGGGCTTACGACTACTGGTTGGTCTTTTTCGCCCGAGCGAGCGTTTAATCGGCTCGATCCAGGCTGACAGGTCAGTCGGTGTAATAAAATCGCTTTTTCCACAGCCATTTTCCTGTGGCTTGGTGCGGGAGGTCAACAGACCTGAAAACACACCATCGACCATGACCGCCCCGATGGTTTCGCCCGGAAGCAGCGCCGATTTGCTGAGAGTTACGCTGTCCTGTTGCGAGCTTGGTCGAGTGGCTGGTTTGGTGGCCTGCGTAACAGTCGCCTGGCCGAGGCGTATTTCCGTCCCCATCTGCCTGTACAGATTGGTTGCTCGAATAGTTACAACCTGGTCGGTTTTCAGGGGTTTGATTTTTTCGATGTTCACCGGCGTGAACGTTACGCCGTCGGTATGGATTATCGCCAGCGGAAGTTCGGGTCTTTTTCCGCGTTTGCTTCGGCTGGAGGTACGGGCTTTACTGCTTCGTCCTTTCCATGCCCGCACGATCTTGTTCGGGGCGATCTGGACGTATATTATTCCCGCTCCGACGATTGCGTCTTTATCGACCAGTAGCGACGTTTCCGAAATGGGTATCGCAATTGCCTGTTTGCTGATGATCCGATCATACGGAGGAAGAAACGGGGCAAAATGCGTGTCGGGTTGTTGCTTGTTGCTGCGGTCGCTTCCGGGCCGATGGTACGATTTCTTCTGCCAGTCCGATCCCGGCATCAGCCAGGTGATGCTTGTGTTTCGGGTTCGCCTGGTGCTTGTGGCTTTTTCGTACCGGTCGAGCAGGTCCTGGGCCTTCAGGTATGTTTTGTCGCCCAGTTTTGCTCCCGGAACGTTCTTCATCGCAGCCTCGATAAGTTGAATAGTGTCATAAGTATCATCTCGCAGTTCCAGACAGATGACGAATTCAGCCAGCGCATCCAACGGTCGATCCAGTTTCGACAGGGCGATTCCGCGTCCCTGATGGAAGGCAGCCACCAGCGGTTCGGCGCGTATGCAGCGAGCGAACCCGCGTTCCGCCTTTTTGTAACTCCTCTTGCGCATGTCCAGAACGGCAGTGAAAAAGTTACGCATCAGCGTGTCCGGTAAGGCGGAAACCGCGGCTGTATATTCCCGACGGGCGTTCGTGAGCAGTTTCCTCTTTTTCGACCGGTCGGAGGCTGTTCTGTCCGAAAGACGTTTTGCCTGTTGTGCGAATTTGTCACCCTGGCGGAGACGTTTCTCAAAAGATGTGCGTCGCTGCCGCTGCTGGGTCCGCGTGAGCCACCCCTGTCCGAGTTTGCGTTTACCGTCATGGGCGACGATTTTCCACTGCCGCGATTGCTTACGCATCGTGTCGGTCGCGGATTTACCGAGCAACTCTATCTGGCGGGAGAGCATAAAGACAATCGGTTCGGGCAGCGTCGCCTCATTAATATTCCAACGCCGGACACTCGAAACGCTGGGATTAATCGGCCTGTGATTATCAGCGGGCGTAGCCGGTGCTGAAGCCGGCATGGTCGTACCAACACCATAGGCAACGTGGATGACGTCGGCCTTATTGACAGGAAAGGAAATTCCGTTGGGCATCTTGATGATGTATTTATCACCTTTTTCGGTAACTTTCCCGACGAGTTTTGTCCCGTTGCGTTTATAGATAATATCGCCGGTAGCAACGGCAGCGAGCATCAGCCCCGCCAAAACGATCAATACCGGTATTTTCCGCATGTGATATACCTTTCCTTCAGCGATCACAATGATCCTACCGTGTTTAACGCCTTTTTGCGCGAAGCGTTTCAATAAATCATGGTAAGAGTTTATCTGTTCGCAATGCCAAGTGTCCGATGTGTCCGGCGCGATCCGATATTTTCTCGTTGCAAATTGCTGAAGTGCTACAAATCTTGTAACACGCCCGTGCTACGCTTGACCATCTCGTCGTCGTTCCTTACGATAGCCAATCCATGAAGACACGGGCATTCAAACTCAGCTGTATGGAATTTGACGACTTTACGCTCGCCGGCTACAGCGTCGCGGGCGAGGAGTCTGTCATCGTCGTGCCGGAACTTGACGTGGTTTTCGACATAGGTCGCTGCCCGCGCGAAGCCATGCGCGTCAATCACGTCCTGCTGAGCCACGGGCACATGGACCACGCTGCCGGACTGGCCTACTACTTCAGTCAGCGTGATTTCCAGGGAATCGGCGGGGGCGTCGCGCTGGTGGCCCATTCGATTGTCGATCCGCTGGAAAATCTTATGGATGCCGTCGCTCGCGTTGAGGGGCATCCCTCGCCGCACAAGTTCGTCGGAATGAGCGACGGCGACGATTACGAAATCCGCCGAGGCCTTATTGCGCGCGCTTTCGCAACGCGGCATATCGGAAACTCGCTGGGTTTTTCGCTTATCGACGTCCGGCAGAAACTCAAGGACGAATTCATAGGCCTGGACGGACCTGAACTTGTGGAACTCAAGAAAAAGGGCGTCGAAATTACCCGGCGGGTCGAGATGCCGCTGGTAACTTACCTGGGCGATACAGCCAAGGCCAATTACTCCGCCATCCAGCACGTCCGCGACTCGAAAGTGCTGCTTATCGAGTGTACCTTCTTTGACGACGATCACGTCAGCCGGGCGCGTGCGGGAAAGCACCTGCATGTAACCGATTTGGCTGAGGTGCTTGAAGGGATGAATAACGAACGGATTATCCTGACGCACGTAACCCGCAGGACGAACCTGACCGATGCCAGAAAAATCCTCAAAAAAACCCTCCCAGCCAACATCCGCGAACGTGTTACTTTCCTTATGTCGTGGAAACATATTCAGGACGACTGAAATGCCAAATGTAAAATGCTAAATGCTAATACCGGATGCTTGTTATGTCTCAGGTCGCGTCGTTTAACATTTTTCATTTAGCATTTATCATTAGTTTCTACAGGAGAACGATAAACGATGGCTGCAACGAAGAAGATACGTGTCGGTATTGTCGGTGCGGGGTTTGCCGCGGGGTTTCATATTGAGTCGCTCCGGCGGGTTTATGGCTACGAGGTCGAATTGGCGGGGGTTACGTCGCTGCGGGAAGAGAGCCGGAAGAAATTCGGGGCTGAACATGGGATTCCCGTTTTCGATAGCGTCGAGGCTATGCTTGAGCATATCGACGTACTGGACATATGCTCCCCGCCGTATGTGCATGAAGCCGGTATCCTCGCAGCCGCGTCGGCTGGGGTGGGAATCATCTGTGAAAAGCCGCTGACGGGCTGCTTCGGGCCTGTGGGGGCGGGGGATGAATTTTTCGGAAACCGGGCCGGTAAGAAGCAGATGCTCGAAGAGGTTATCGATCGGCTGAAGCGTATCGCAAAAGCAGTGCGGGATAATAACGTCGTTCTGGGCTATGCCGAGAATTACGTCTATGCCCCCAGCATCCAGAAAGAGCGCGAGATTATCGAGAAGACCGGCGCGCAGGTTCTCCGAATGGTCGGCGAGGAGTCGCACAACGGTTCGGGTTCTCCGGTCTATGGCATCTGGCGCTTCGCCGGTGGGGGGGCGCTGATGGGAAAGGCCTGCCACCCACTCGGCGGCGTGCTTTATCTCAAGGAAGCCGAAGGGCTTGCGCGAAACGGCAAGCCCATCAGACCCGTCAGTGTCAGCGCGCGCATTCACGAAATCACGCGGCTGGAGGGTTACCGCGACGCCGGGTTCATCCGCACCGATTATCATGACATCGAGGACTACGGCATCATGCACGTCGTTTTCGACGACGGCACGGTGGCTGACGTTATCGCAAGCGAACTGTCACTGGGCGGGCTGACGGATTACGTCGAGGTCTTCGCCAACAATCACCGAACACTCTGCCGCATCAGTCCGACCAACCTTGTCGATACGTTCAATCCGAGCGGGCCTCAGTACGAGGATATTTACACCGTCGAGAAGATAAGCACGAAGGAGGGCTGGTCCCCAGCCGCCCCCGACGAGAATTTCACCGTTGGCTATCACGCCGAAATGCAGGATTTCATTTCCTGTGCCGCCACAGGATCTCAGCCGCAGGCGGGGCTTGAGTTGGCGCTGGACACGATAGCGACTATTTACGCCGCCTACCTCTCGGCAGAGAACGGTGGAATAGACACAGAAGTACCAATGCTGTAAGGTTCGATAACGTTATGTATAAGAGGTAATAATGAGGGGGGAGACTACCAGGATATAAGAGGAAAAGATCATGCAACGGCACACAAAGCAGGCAATGCTGATTGTTTCAGGATGCATTCTAGTCGGGTTGGTTCTTGTCCCGTCCGCGTTGGCTACTACTTTGGGAGACGTTACCAGGGCTTGTCCCGTGTGCGATACAAAGGTAACCGCCAGCGTTCCCCGGAGCACGTTTATTTCCGGCGTGAGCGACGATTTTCGACCTCGCGGCGTCGGCGTGGACATGACCATCCGGAGTTTCCTGATGTGCCCGAAATGCGGGTTCACTGCCCAGTACGAGCGTTTCGACAAGGCCGGGGGCCTGGACAAAGACAAGGTCCGCAAGGCTTTGGCGGCAGTGAAAAGTCCGCGATTGTTCATCAGGTTGGACCGGGCTGTCGCCGTGGAGAGGGCCTGGACCAATAACCCGCTCATGCTGGCGAGACTCGCCCTGGCCGCCAAATGGGTGGCGGACGATACCGGCGAGCAAGCCGTCATCCAGCGGAGGTTGTCGGCCGCCATAGACGCCCATAAAGCCGCCTTGACCGCAAAAGACCTGCCCGCTGACCAGAAAGTCATTTGTACCTATCTCATTGGCGAACTTTTCCGCCAGGCGGGTAAAGACAAAGACGCTATCAAATGGCTGGAGAAAGCCAGGCTCCTGGGCTTACAAGGCCGCCTCGGCCTGCTTGTGGACAAGCAGTTGTTCCGCGTCAGATACGGAGCCAAGCCCGTGGCCTCTGTTCTAGTAGCCGCAAAAAAGGGGTCGGACGCCCGGAAATTAGCGGCGGTCGCATTTCTGCGAGATTCTAAAGACGAGATAGTTATCGCCTTCTTGAAAGACTTCGTCCTCAATTGTCCGAAGCGGCTGCGAGAGGCTGCGATTTATGCTTTGCTCACCCCCGAGCCGCGAGAACAGCATCTGCCGATTTTCCTGGAGGGGCTTACGAACCGCCACTTCCGGACTGTTCAGGGATCAGCCCGTGGCGTGGAGGCGTTCCGGGCTGCACAAGCAGCACCGATCATCGTTGAGGCGTTGAAGAATCCACCCGAAGCCGCCGACTCTCGGCTGTTTGCCGCCTTGGCGGCAACTGCGACGGAGAAGGAACTGCCCGCATTGGAAAAACTAATGGGCAGTAGGCTAAACCAACAAGAGGTGTACAAGGCATTGCTCAACACCCGGTCGAAGAAGGCTGTGCCATTGATTATCAAGATGCTCAAGAGCGACCGGATGTACGCGTCTTTCGAGAAGGAGCAGTGGGCTGACAACGCCGCCGCCATAGGCCCAGATCTGCTGAAAGCCTTACCGGATCTGAAATCCGTCAAGGATGACGATCCGCTGGCGAAGTTCAAAATTCACGTGCTCGGCGCAACGCAAACGAAGGAGGCTCGCGAGCAACTCTGGGATGTGCTGAAGCGCAACGACGACTTGGCGCTTGAGGCCGCTCTGGAACTGGCTGCCAAAGGCGATGCATCCGGCAAGGCGGTGTTGCTGACGAATATCGAGCGCATCCGCAGCCGCGACAGCGTCAGCATTACCTACGTGTATCCCTTGCTGAAACAGGGTGATTTCGACGGCCTGTACGGGCGGATGAAGAAGGAACTCGCGGAACGGGAAGCACACCACAAGGAACGCAAGGCGCGTCTCGAAAAAGAGTCCAGGAGCAAGGACAAGTGGGAGCGTGAAATGGCCCAGCGCGAATTGAAGCGGATGCGGCCGTTCAACCCCGACTGGATTGCTTACCAGTGGATGGCCTTGCTCGGCGCGACCGGCAATGCTAAGGTGTGTCCGGTCCTCATGAATTACATCGACCACCCGAATACACAATACCGGGCTGGGGCGGTCAAAGCCTTGGGATTTGTTTATGGCAAGACCGTCGGCGACGCCTTCGCCCGCCGTCTCCCGGCTGAAGATGACTGGGTCCGAACAGAGATGATTCGGGCCATCGGCAAAGCCGGCGATTCCTCGCGTCTGAAAGTCCTGATGTCGGCCGTTGAAGAACCCACGCTTATAGGCACGAAACTTGCCTGGATCGAAACCATGATGAGGCTTCACCCCGCCAAGGCGCAGCCGATGTTGAAAAAATGGGCGATTTCTCCCAATGCCAAACTTGCCGCCAAAGCCCAAAAGGCGCTGGCGACGTTAACTACCGGATCTTGATGGAAGCGATGACGGCGTCCTTTGGAAAAAGAAAACGTGAACTAAACAGGAGAATCTAAAATGCGCGGACAAACTCGTGGAATGGCGATCCTAGCCTCAATCATAGTTTCTCTCAATGCTGTTGGAATATGCCAGGACTGTTCGGTAGGCGTGCTGAGTTCGTACGATAAGGTCTCGACGAGAGATTTTAAGTCTTACTACATACTGGGGGCGTATGTTACCGGCGGAAAGGAAACCGCATTGGATACGGACAAATTATCCAAAAATAAGGAAATCGAACTCTTCTGCGCCAAGGGGGAACGAGAGTCTTTTCAAATACTGCTGATGCCCCGAAAAGATGGCCTGAAGGTATCACTTCAATGCGGAGATTTATCGAGGCCTGACGGGAAAACAATCTCCGGAAAAAACATACAATACAATCCCGTGGGCTATCATCATGCCCAACTTGTTATCTATAAAAAAGTTGCAGAGTGGAAGTCATATACGACTGACGTTCTGTTTAATGACAAGGTGATTGGTCTATACAAAGGTTTTTTGCAACCTGTATGGATTACGGTACATGTCCCAAGGGATACGAAGGCGGGTGTTTATCAGGGGGAAATAAAGGTAGTGGCGTCTGACAAGACGGTTATCGGTAAGGTGAAGATAAAACTCAAGGTGTGGGATTTCGCAATTCCGAAAAAGACGCCGTTATGGGTCATACCATACGGCGACATACCGGCGGCAATGAAGAAAGCGGGGTACGATCACAAAGACAGGAAGCAGATTCTCAAGTATTGCAAGGCCCACGCTAAAATTCTATCTGATTATTACATTCAAGGGGCGACGTTTCAGAGGGTATGGTGCACAACCAAAGACGGCAAGGTGGACTTCAGCCTGTATGAAGAAGTGGTCGAAACGATGATGCGTCAGGGAGTGTACAGGTTTCAGATATTTCTACCTTCGGTGAACCGTCCCAAGGTGGGCTGGCCGGAGTATTACAAACAACTCGCCCAATTCCTCAACAAGAAGGGATGGAATGACATATTTATAGAGTGGGTGGGCAGAGATGAACCGGGCACGCCGGCGTTGAGGAAACTCGCAAAAAAGCATCAGGAATGGGCTGAAAAGGCCGGGCTGCTCCATCACGGCGGATGCATATTGGACTACAAGGGAATCCCGAATCTTTTCGAGCAGTTAGGGCCGTATAAGGTATGGGTATTGGGAAATCCGCATAATGCCGTCTGTGATTTCATGAAGGAAAGGCGGACCAAGGGCGAGCACGTCTGGTGGTACGTTATGGGTGATCGTTCTCCGGAATGGCTTTACAGCAATTCGAACGGCGAAGTCAGATCGATACCGTGGTTTTGCCGGCAACTGGACGTAACCGGCTGGACGTCCTACGGGTACGATTTGTGGAGAAACTACAGCGGTTCGCCCTGGGATTTCATAGTCGATCCGGCAACCAGGACTTACCCCAAGGCCGGGGCGCCCGCCGAGCCTCCCCGCTTCATGAAGGGCAGCGGGGTAAATTGGAGAATATACTTTACAAAAAAGCCCAATTTGGAAAATCCCCTGTTGGCCTCCATACGATTGTCTTCCTTGCGCGACGGCCTGGAAGATTACGCGTACCTGCACGTCCTGAACGAAATAGCGAAGAGGTTGGAGAAAGAAGGAAAAAAGGATTCGGCAAAATTGGCCAGAGATGCGATAGCAAAATCGGTTAACGCGCTCGGCGGATATGGTTTTTTCTTCGAGGAAACAGGCAGGGGGTACGTTCTGAAAAAGGCGCTGCCTGATAATGCAAAACCGGGGTCGGGAGACTATCCCTATATGGTGCGCGGGAACTGGAAAATAAAAGATGTGGAATTTCCCAAATACGCGGACTTCCAGAATGCCCGAACCCTCCTGGCCGAGACTATCATAACATTGCGAGGTAAATAGTCCGGCGAGGGGGCAGATAACATTTTTTCGATTTCAGGGAACCGTAGCGGTCAAAAAGCGTCGAATACTATAATGGAGGGTGGTTTGTGCGCTAAAGGCGAACCGATGGTCGGTTCGCGCGTGAAATTGACGTCCTTTGTGAGAGAAGCATCCATGCGTAAATTCGCAATAACAATTGCTTTGGTTGCGGTCTTATCGACCGGTCTGAACGCCGGCATACCGCGATACGTCAACAAGATCGTCAAAGACGCAACGTCGAAGCCGACCACTAAACCCGCTGCTGCGACACGTCCATCCGATGCAAAACCGTCGCTCAAGCGGGCAAGGCAGTTGTACTGGACGGGCAAGTACGCCCAGGCGGCAGGAGTATATAAAAAATTGTCGGAAACTCCCGCCGAAGCCGTCCCGGCGAGCATAGGTCTGTCCAGGGCATACGCCGCTGTCGGCAAATATGATGAGGCGATAGCCACACTCCGCGCCGTCGGCGCTCGTGCCGAGAAAAACGCCGTCTGGCATGTGCGGATGTCGGTCCTGCTGACCGAGACGGGCAAATATGACGAGGCATTGTCATCCGCCCGGAAGGCGTTCAAACTTCGCGACGATTGGACCCCGACAGTGCTTCGGCTCGGACAGGCTCTCGAAATCCTCGGAAAAAAGGCCGAGGCGATTGAAGCGTATAAAGCCATCGATAAGGCGCTCGCACGCGAGGATTTCACCAAAGACGCCGAAAGCCTCGTCGCCGCAGGTAAAATCCTCGACCGCTACGCTATCCTCACCGGACAGAAGGCGTCCGAGCAGGCGAGGAACATCCTGCACAATTACCTCCAGAAAGCCTACCAGGACGTTGACAAGAAATACTGGCCCGCAAACGTAGCGGCTGGGATGTTCCTGCTCAGCAAACACAAGCCCAAGCCGGCAATGCAGGAATTCGACCTTGCACACAGGATTAATAAACGTATCCCCGATGTTTATGTCGGTAAAGGTGCGATCCTGCTGCAAAACTGGAGATTCGAGCAGGCGATTTCCGAGGCGGGAAAAGCCCTGAAAATCAACCCAAACTATGCCGACGCGCATATTCTCAAAGCCGCTACGCTGTTTCGGTGGCGGAAGTTCGACCAGGTCGCACCCGTTATAGATAAGGTACTGAAGATCAATCCGAACAACATCGACGCGTTGTCGCTGATGGCGGCGCTTCACGTTCGTACTTTCAACCCCGACAAGGCCAAGCCATTCATTGAGCGCGTCGAAAAGGTCAATCCCAAATGCTCCGAACTTTACGAGACCATCGCCCAGTGGCTCTCCGCCGCCCGGCAGTTCGACCAGGCGGAAACATATTTCAAGAAGGCCATCGAACTTGCGCCGGAATCGGCGGGAGCGGTTACCGGACTGGGGCAACTTTATATGCAGACCGGGCAGGAAAAACTCGCAGCCGAAACGCTCGACAAGGCCTTCAAAATCGACGATTACCGACAGGATGTGGTCCGATACGTCAATTTGCTGTCAAAACTCAAAAAATACCAGGTAAAAGAGACCGAGCACTTCATCATCAAGGTTGATGGCGAAAAGGACGCTGTGCTGCTGGACCTGCTGGCCCAGGAAGCAGAGAGTATCTACCCCGAAATCTGCAAGGATTTCGACTTCGAGCCGAAAGAAAAAACTTTGGTGGAAATGTTCTCCAGCCACGGGGATTTTTCGGTGCGTATCAGCGGGCGCGGATGGATTAATACGGTCGGAGCCTGCACAGGACGGGTCATCGGAATGCCCGCGCCCGACCCTCTGCGCAGCGGGATGGGAACATTCAACTGGGCAGTCGTGCTCCGGCACGAGTTCACCCACACCGTAACGCTCACAGCTACGAAGAACCGCATCCCGCACTGGTTCACCGAATCATGCGCCGTATGGGAACAGCCCGACCGGCGAAACTACCAGGCAGTCAGGTTGCTGGTCAGCGCCGTAAGAACTAAAAAACTATATCCGATTAAATCGCTCAGTTGGGGCTTTATCCGTCCCGACCACAAAAAGCGCGGACGAGGCGCGAGAACGCTGGCGTACGCACAGTCAGAATGGATTTTCGAATACATCATCGAAAAGAAAAAATACGACGCTATTATCAGGATGCTCAACGGCTTCCGCGACGGGTGGACGCAGGCGAAGGTTTTTAAAGAAGTCCTTGGCACCACCGAGGAGCAGTTCGACAAGGATTTCCGCGCCTGGGCGATTAAACAGGTTGAATCGTGGGGGTTTGCCTCAAAGCCGCTCAAGAGAATGTCCGAGTCCACCGCTCGCAAAACACTGAAAACCAACCCCAAACATCCCAGGGCGCTGGCAGTGCTGGGAATCATCCTGACCAGGAAGAAGAAGTACGGCGAAGCAATTGCGATTGCCCGCAGACTCGAAGAGGTAAAGCCCCGCTCGCCCGAAGCCGCCAGAATACTCGCCGATTGCTATCTCGCCAAACGTCACTGGCCCGAAGCCATCGCAGCACTTGAGTCATACAAAGTGCGACGCCGGCTCGACCCCTATGGATACAAGAAACTCGCTAAACTTTATATGCAGATGGGCCAGGCTGAAAAAGCGTTGCCGAACCTCGCCGAACTGCACCGGCGGACGATGAAGGACCCCATGTACGCCCGCCAGATAGCCGACATCTACCGCACTGCCGGCAAGAACGAGGATGCGCTGCACTACTACAAGCAGGTTCTCAATATCAATCCCTACGACGCCGGTGTTCATAAGGCGATGGCGGGGCTGTACGTAGCCGGGAATAGCTACGACCTCGCTATCCGGTCGATGCGAAACACCTGCCTGATCGATCCGAAAAATGCCGATTCATGGACACAGTTGGCAATGGTCTATTACCGGGCTGCACGCGTATCAAAAAAATCCGAACAACTTTCCGAAGCCCGCGCTACCGCACAAAAAGCACTCGAACTCGACCCGCAAAGCCAGGCCAAGGAAATCCTGCAAATGATCGAGGATATTAGTGGTCAGTAGCCCGTAGTCGGTGGCCGGTGGCCGCGAACTATGTTTTTTTCTTGTTAGTGCTGTTCGCTGCCATTAACAATAACACTATGACAATCAAACGATTTCAGGATTTCATCCATCAGAAGTATTACGCACGCGACAACGAGCGAGGTACCGCCGGGACGTTTCTGTGGTTCATCGAGGAGGTCGGCGAACTCGCCACCGCCCTGGCCGGAGACGATCAGAAAAACAAGGAAGAGGAATTCGCCGACGTTCTCGCCTGGCTTTGCACGCTCGCCAACATCAATGACATTGACCTGACCGAAGCCGTCCAAAAATACACCGACGGCAACATAAAAGGCTTCAAACCCAAGTAAGGCGCCGCCCGACTTTTTCCCGATTTACGATTCGTCTCGTGTTTTTCAACAACGCCTCTGTCCCTCTAATACCCCGGATTCATTCGATCCTGGACTTGAGTCCTGATCAGCGTTTCAGGGCGTCGGCGATGAGGCAGCCGTCGCAGGGGCAGAAGGCGCGGATGTTTTCTTCCGGCGTTCCGGGTGGCACTTCGCATCCGGCCATTAGTATGAAGCGGTCTCCGGCGTCGGCGATGCACTTCCGGGCGGCGTCGGCTACGTCTTCGGCGGCGCTCTGAAGCAGCACGACAGTCGGGTCGAAATTCCCGCACAGTGTAATTTCTTCCCCGACGGCCCGACGGGCATCGGCCAGTGGGACCATCCAGTCCACGTCGATTATGTCGGTCCCGCTGTCGGCCATATGGGCGATGATGTTGTTGATGTTCCCGCAGATGTGCAGTTTGACCGTCGCGCCGGCGGCGTGGATGCCCGCGAAGAGTTTCCGCTCCCATGGCAGGACGTGCTTTACGTACATTTCAGGCCCGATGAGGCTGGCGACTGCATCGCCGACGCCGATCATGTCGGCACCGGTTTCGATCTGGGCGCGGGCGAAGGCTATAGCGTTCGGAACGATTACCTCGGCGGCGCGGCTGAACATTTCAGGCTGGTCGATGAGGTCCATCATTGTCTGCTGAACGCCGCGCAGGTCGGCGTATTCCGCCAGTGGACCTTCGACCCATCCCAGGACGCTGTGAGTTTGCCCGACCTGCCCGGCCATGGCTGCGACACTGTCGATGCGCTGCTTTATTCGCTCGGCCGAGGCGAGGTCTATGGGTTTCAGGCGGTCCAGGTCGTCGGGTGTTTCGATGAGCGTCCGGGCCGGTATGCCGACGCCCTCTTCGGGATAATTGAATTCCATCCCGTAAGCCTGGGCCTCACGCCAGGGGTCGCTGATTGCGCTGATTTGATCGACGTTGAACGCTCGCGTAACTGCCAGTTGGGCCTCTGCGAAGACCTCGCCGTCCAGGTAGAAATCGCGGTACGTCCGTCCGATGTAGTGCGCCGCCCATGCCATGAATATCGGCGTAACAGGAACGCGGTCGCGCCGCCGACCTTCAATGGCTGCGTATAGCCGCTGCTTGGGAGTCATCTTCACCTCGTTCAAAACGCCGCCGGATCACCGATGTCCGGTTATTAAATTGAGAATATCATTTAAGTAAATTAATTTCCACTGTCCCATGGACTTATTTCGTCTTGACAGGTCGGCAGGGAACGATTATCTCTTTGCTCGCATTGGAAGTGAATTTGATTACCTGATGGAAATGGAGAAGTTGAAATGAAACTCGAACAATTTCGTGTTCTTGCCGACGATGAAATCGAAGTTATTCACCAGGCCGCCCTGACCATACTGAGCGAGATCGGCGCTGTGGTGAATCTACCGGAGGCAGTCGAATTGCTCGCCGGCGCAGGAGCCGACATTGACGGAAATCGTGTGCGGATTTCCTCCGAAGTCGTTTCCGAAGCGCTGGCAAAGAAACCCAAAGACGTAGTGCTCTACGACCAGCAGGGTGAAGGGATTCGTCTCGGCGGGGATCGGCATTTTCATTTCTCCGGCGCTTATAACCTGAACGTCCTCGACTACGGCGTCGATGAGGCCAGGCCTGCACGTCTTGAGGACGTCGTACAGTTCACCCGCCTCGCCGACGCACTCCCGGAGATCGACGGGGTTATCCCCCATGTTCTCGCTCTGGATCAGCCTGAATCCTCGCAGGAGCAGGCCACCTACCGCGCTACCCTGGAGAACACGAAAAAACACTGTCTGGCTGCCCCGTTGAGTTTCGAGGGCGCTCAGGCCTGGGTGGAACTGGGCCTGTCCGTTTCAGCCGATCCGTCCAGACCGGCGGTGAGCATGGTTGTCGCCGATGCGCCCTTGCTGCAATGGGACTCCGAGTCTCTTCGGGCGGGCATCCTTGCCGCCCAAAATGCCATTCCACTGTTCATCATGGCCGGAGCGATGGGAGGCATGGCCGGGCCGATTACCCTGGCCGGTGCCCTGCCAATCAAGATCGCCCAATGTCTCATGGCGGTCGTGCTTGTTCAGGCCATTCGCCCCGGCGCTCCTGTTGCCTATGCGGGGGCGGGACATTCGTTTATAGACATGCGCAGCAGCGAGATCGTCATGGCAAGCTCGGAACACTTCCTGGGAACCATCGCCGGGGCGCAAATGGCTGCATTCTATGGTCTGCCTTCGTACACCTGCTCGCTGCTGTCAAATTCAAAAGTACCGGACCAGCAGACGGGAATAGAGAAATTCGGATGCCTGTTTTCCGCTGTCGGAGGCAGGGTCTCCGTCTCGAACAACGCCGGACTGCTCGCCAACGGAACGATCGGCTCGCTCGAACAGATGGTCATCGACCATGAGATGCTCCTGATGGCGCGCCGCCTGGCCAAAGGCATCACGGTCAACGAAGAGACCCTCGCGCTGGATGTCGTTCGCCAGGTCGGACCGGGCGGGACATTCCTGGCGACCGACCATACGCTCAAACACCTTCGCAGCGGAGAAAACCTCTACCTGACCGTCCTCGACAGATCGCCGATTAAGGCCGAACACCAACCGCTCTGGGACCGCGCACACGCCGAGGTCGAGCGACTACTCGCCGATTCCAAAACGAATTAAAACAGCAGGAGCGAATTATGATAATCGATTTCCACTGCCACATCGGAAAGGGCGTGCGCAAGTCGCTTAAGCCCGGCGATCTCATCAAAAAAATGGACGACTGCGGGGTGGACAAGGCCGTGGTCTGCCCTGTCGAGGAAGGCATAACCGTCTATAACGCCGAAGCGAATCAATACATCCTCGATGCGGTAAATGAATTTCCCGACAGGCTTGTGGGGTTCGGCTCGTTCAATCCCTGGTTCGGGCGGCAGGCACTGGATATGGCCGGGAAATTCCTGGGCGAGGGGCTGCGAGGCCTGAAATTCCATCCCAACCTCCAGGGCTTCATGATCAACGACGAGATAGTCTATCCCCTGATGGAAATCGCAGGAGAGCATCACGCCCTTGTCTATACCCATTGTGGAACCCCCGTCTATTCCCTTCCCTTTCAGATATTGGACCTCGCAGGCCGGTTCAGCGATGTCCCCATAATCATGGGGCACATGGGATTCAATTATGAGTATATGGCCGACACCATAAAGGTCTCCGGTATGGCTGATAACCTGTTCCTGGAAACTTCGCTTACCGCAAGCGCGCTTGCCCTGTTTGACGACTTTCTCAAGATGGCCGTCGGTCTCGATTCCGGGAAAGTCCTCTTCGGTTCAGACAGCCCTGCCTCGGATATGGCGATAGAACTGGACAAATTGAGAAGTCTCGATATTTCCGACGAGGACATGGATAAGATATTAGGCCGGAATGCGGAACAATTACTCGGGGAGGTTTAAGAATGATATTCGACGCGCATACACATTGGGACTTCCAGCACGAGCGTAATGAAGAAGGCATCAGATACGCCCAATCCCTGGGAGTGGAAAAGATAGTTGCTTTCGGTCCGGGCTTCGGCCCCAACAGCCACAACAGTCGTCAGCCCAACGAGGACCTGGCGACCTTTGCCGAGAAGTATCCCGGTTTTATGTATCCGGTGGCTACCGTCAGTCCGGCGATGGGATCCGAAGCGGTCGAGAACCTCAGGTGGGCGATCACGGAAAAGCACATGGTGGGTCTGAAACTCGCTCCGGGCGCTCAGGCCTTCCGTTTGGCCGGTGATGACGCGATGGCTGTGCTGGAGGAGGCCCAGTCGCTTGATATCCCGGTGTTCGTTTGTGCTTCGACCTCGGCGCATTCGACCCCGTCCTCGGCTGCGCTGGTCGCCAGGAACCTCCCTCGCCTGAAATTGGTGCTTACGCACGCCGGAAGCGCCAATTACTGGGCCGACGCTATCCGTGCCGCAAAGAGATGCGACAACATCACCCTCCTGTCCTGCGGAAATCCCCTGGCGGGAATGAGGAGGATGGTAAAAGAACTCGGCGCCGAGAGGGTCATCTTCGGCTCCGATTTCCCATGCGCCTATCCATACGCCATAAACTACGAACTCGCCAAGGTCAATTCCCTGGACATTTCCGAGGCAGAGAGAGAAAGAATCCTCTGTAAGAACATCGCCGAGTTGATAAACGTGGAAGTGTAAAATCATTCTCCGCATTGTTGTGATAAATCAGTTTTACTCACTGTGCATTGACACAGCCCGGCTGGGCGGCCAGAATAGGGACCGATGTCTGACGTTTATCTGAAATGCCTGTTCGTATCGGTTGCTGCTGCGGCTTTACTGTTGGTTGGTTGCAGTCAGGGCGGGCGGTCTCTTATCGAACTGTCCCGCGGCGGCACTTTCGTCGTCTATGATCCGCAGACGGATCGGATAATCCACTTTGGTCCTGTCGGCGGGGAAAACCTCCTGTACACGACCCCCAACCTCTTCCAGCCGCCCGATCCGGACGGATATGTCTTCCGCGGTGGTTCCTATACGTGGGTAGCTCCGCAGTCCTGCTGGGTGGGGCCTGACGGTCGGCTTGACGCCTGGCCGCCGGAACCGGCGATGGATCGTGGCCCGATGAAGGTGCTCTCGGCAGGGGCAGACCACCTCCGCGCTGTCAGTCCGAAGATGAGGCTGGAGATGCGCGAGGAAAAAAGCATTTCACTCGACGCCGACGGAACGCTGAGATTGACGATAACGCTCCTTCCGACCGGACCAAAGCCGCCGCAGGCTGCAGGATGGTGTCTGATGGCAGCCCCGTCCGGTTGTATCGTGGCCGTACCTAAAGGCCGGACCCGAAGCAGCCCCGAGAAACTGCTCCGGGAATTCAAGGCCGCCGGCACAGAACACGGTAAGTGGCTCTTGATCGACACCAACAAGATAAAGGGTGTCGGAAAGGTGTTCATCGACGCGGCGCCGGTGGTGGCGGTGTGGAACAAGGGATATTGGTTCGTGCGCGCCGGTACGGACGCCGACGCCGCCAGGCCGACGGGCGAATCCGCCGTCGAACTGTATTTTGCACTGAGCGATAAACTCGTCGAGGTCGAATTGGTAGGCCCGTGTCGGCCGGTCCTGCCGGACGGGTCCAACAGGTGGAATGAGTCGTGGCATATCATCGAGGCAAAGTCCCCCTCAACAGAACCGCTGAACCGCTTCCTGCCGAAACCTTAAAACATGGGAAACGTGGGGTTATACTTTCCAGAAACGGGAGGAACGTGAATGACTTCTCGAGAGCGAATTCTGACCGCACTCAGATCAGGCCAGCCGGATAGAGTGCCTGTCATAACTTACATCGCCGGTGTCTGTGAGAGTGGAGATTTTATAAATAAAGATCCGAGTTACAGCCAAATCCGCGACTGCGTCAGTGAATATGGGGATATTTGCTACCAATGGTGGTTCCCCGGCGGGTTTATTTTCTCTGACGCCGAACCGAAGCACCGAAAAAGGCTTTTTGTCGATTCTTCAGGAAACGAAAGAATTGAAATAACATTTGAGACTCCAAAAGGCGACCTGGTGGAAATCAGGGAAACCGGAAGATTAATGGGAACGATAAAGTACCTTATCGAGACCAAAGAAGACGTTGAAAAAGTGCTTTCGGTTCCGTATTCACCGTGGAGGCCTGACTTGGGCGAGTTCTTCAGGCTAAGGGATACGTGGGGCGAAAAAGCACTGGTAGAAGTGGCTTTTATGTCCTCAACCTCCGCGCTGGGCCGTGTTAACCAGGAGACCTGTGCTCTCTGGACAATCACCGAACGGGACACCATCAGGGAACTGGTAAATGTCGCCCACCAGCGGATTGTGGATGGGATAGATTATCTTTTGGAAAACGATGTCGGCCCGGTCTATTACATCAACGGCCCGGAGCGGATGATACCACCTCTGATGTCGCCGAAAGACTTCGATGAGTTTGTGGTCCCCCACGTTACCGAACTCATCGAAAGGATTCACAGCAAAGGCCACCTCGTCCACCTTCATTCTCATGGAAAGGTGAACAATTTTCTGGAAAAGTTCGCCGATATGGGCGCAGACGCGCTTAACCCTTTAGAGCCGCCGCCGATCGGAGACGTGATATTGTCCGACGCAAAGAAACGGGTAGGACACAGGATGTGCCTGGTGGGCAATATCCAGTATGACGAACTGCGCAGTTATTCAGCCGAAGAGGTCAGGCAGCGCGTCAAAGAATGTATTCGGAATGCCGCTGAAGGAGGGGGGTATATGTTGATGCCGTGCGCATCCTTTTATGAATCTCCGATACCGAAAAAAATATCGGATAACTGGATCGAGATGATTAAGGCATGCAGAGAGTATGGAGCCTATCCTGTTCGAGTTTGATAACGAAAAGATGCAGTTGAAAAAGGCGGTAATCCCTCCTGCCCTACGATTGCCGCATGGGAGTCGGTGGAAAATTTTCCCGAAGGTATTGACGCGGCGCCCCCGACTGGGTAGATAACCGCCGGGAATCAGGTCAGGTGGTCTATCCCCACCGTCTCGTTTTGGCAGGCAAGGAGTTTTTCCATGCAGCCGTTGATGATGGTTCATTCGGATTTCGGCTCGGTCGGACCCCCGGCAGCGCCGGAGGGTATCGTGCTGCGGACATTTCGCGATGGCGATGAGCAGGCTTGGGCCGACATCGTCAATACCACCGACCTTGGCGGTAACTACGACGTTACCAAAGTTCGCGAATACTTCGCCGGCCGGCCCCGATTCGACCCGGAAGGGGTATTCCTGGCCTTCGACGCCGGGACGAATCAACCGCTGGCGACGGCCTCTGCGTCGTGGTTGTCGGCGTTTGGGCGTCCTCGCCCGTTGGTGGACATGCTCGCCGCCAGGTCTGAGGCAAAGGGCGCGGGCTTAGGCAATCTCCTCTGCCAGGCCGCGCTGAACTACTTCGGCCGGCGGGGCGAGGGTGAGGTCGTTTTGAAGACCGATGATCACCGCATCCCGGCTATCGTGGTCTATTTGCAACTGGGCTTCCGGCCGATGCGGTTCGTGCGGGGCGAAGACCACGCCGCGAGATGGGAAGCGGTTTTCAAGGAACTTTCCGGCAAATGCGGACCGCTGAAGTTTTCCGGGCGTGGCGGGCCGGTAAAAGTCGGCGTGTTGGGGCTGCGGCGCGGGGCGACGATCGCCGTCCACGCCGACGCCAGTCCCGCCGGGACCGTGGTCCTCGGCTGCGACACGTTCGAGGATGTCCGCCGGTCATTCACCGAGAAATTCGCCGATGCAAAGGTCGAGAGCCGCTACGAGGCCCTGCTGGATTCCGACATCGACGCCGTCATCGTCGCCAGCGACTGTCCCAACCACGCAGGCGACGCGATTGCGGCGATGCGCGCCGGCAAGGACGTTCTCAGCGAGGTAACGGCCTTTCACACCCCCGCCGAAGGCGTCGCCCTGGTCGAGGCAGTCGAAAAGACCCGCCGGGCCTACATGATGGCCGAGAACTCAATGTACAACAACCGGATGAAGGAACTGACATACCTTGCCTTCACGGGCGTGCTCGGCGAGATGCAGTACGCCGAGGGAGACTACATCCACGACGTGCGGGATCTTCTGCTGCGCGACGGCAAGCGATACTGGCGCAGTTGGCAGCCGCCGATCTTCTATTGCACGCACCAGTTGGGTCCGATTCTCCGGGCCTGCGGCTGCCGGCCCAGTCTCGTCGTAGGCATGCACACCGGGAGCAAGATTGAAGGCACGCAGGGCGGCATGGACGCCGGGGCGATGCTGATCCAGTGCTCCGGCGGAGGTGTGATACGAATCCTCAGCCACTTTTCAGTCATTCGTAAGCCGGAAAGCCATTGGATCTGCTACTACGGAACAAAGGCCACGCTGGAAACGATGGACCAATGGGTCGATAAGGTTCGTCTCTACGACAGTCGCAACAAGCACGCCTTCGAGCGTGAGCGGTGCGCCTTCGGGCCGACGTCATACCGCCCGACCGGGCGCGACGGCAGAGACCTCACAACCGTCGGGCACGGCGGGTCGGATGAGCGGGTGATGGAATACTGGATCGAGTCCCTTGCCAACGGCTTGGTCATGCCCGTGGACGTGTACGAGGCCTCCGACATGACGCTACCGGGGATACTGGCCTACCGCTCCAGCATCACCGGCGCTCAACCGATAAACGTTCCGGACCTGCGTCTGGAAGGCGACAGGGATTCCTGTCGGGCCGACCGGGCACGCCCCGACCCTGCCGATCCGTTCCGTCTCATCGACGCATAGGTCAGGCCGGGAATAAGGGAACGGAACACTTGATTATCTGGAATATGATCAATCCGCAATCACCCGCTTAATCCGATTAGTTCCCAAGCGGGAGAGGATTTCGTAGGGGATGGTGCCGGCCTGTCGGGCGAGGTTCTCTGCGCTGTTTGGAGCATCCGGGTCGGTCGAGATAATTTCGACCTCATCGCCGACGGCGGCATCAGGAACGTCGGTTATCTCAATGACGGTCTGGTCCATACTGACACGTCCGCGAACGGGACAATCACAGCCACGGACGCGCATTGAGGCGACGTTGGACAGGCTTCGGGGATACCCGTCGGCGTATCCTGCCGGGACCAGCGCGACGCGGGCGTCCTTATCAAAAGTACAGGTCAGCCCGTAACCGGTGGATGAACCCGCCCGGACGTCCTTTATCTGCACTATCGGACCGGTCAGGCGGAGGGCGGGTTTCAGAGAAAGGGCGTTGGGCGATTCTTCGCACGGATTATACCCATACAGCGCCAGGCCCGTGCGAACCATGTCCAGATGCGTTTCGGGAAGGTCAATCGTCGCAGCCGAGTTGGCAGCGTGCAGCGTAAGCCCGCTGCGTCCGCCACACTCGTCAACTGTCTGCATAAACAGCCGGAACTGCTCTAGTGTTGAGGTCTTGTCCGTATCATCGGCACATGCGAAATGCGTGTAGATACCGGTAAGGTTCACCTGTTCGGATTCCCTGGCGGCTGAAACCAACTGTGCCGCCTGCCCAGCCGATACGCCGCTTCGGTTCATTCCGGTATCTATCTTGATGTGCATACCGGCCGGTCGGCGGGCCTTACCCGCCGCTTCAGCCAACAGGGACAGTTCATCAAGACTGGTAACTGTCAGTGTTACGTCGTTGACGATAAGTTCGATTAGTTCTTCAGCCTTGGCGGCGGTAGTCGTTGCGAAAATCAGTACAGGTTTTTCCCATACTGATTCCCGCAGCGTCATCGCTTCAGCGCCCGTCGCCACTGCCAGCATGTCGGCAACCGAACCAAGAACGCCGAGAACCTGATCGATTCCGTGTCCGTAGGCATTCGCCTTTACGACCGGACAAAGACCTACGCCGCTGCTCAGCAGGCCTTGAACCACGCCGATGTTGTGTTGAATTGCCGAAGCCGAAATGTCCGCTCGTAAATAATCATTCATAATGGGAGAAAATTATACAGGCATCAGACGTGCCGGGAGTATATATTTATTGTACGGTCGTACGGAATTTCAGAGATGTAAAGCAGATTCCCAAGACTCAATACAATCCGGTAACAAATGAAATCGTAGCGGAACTTACTGAGAAAAAAAACTAAAGAAACAGAAAAAAATAGCGACACAGACCTGCCCGCCCACTGAAAAGAACAAGGATGGCAGGCGGGGACGCAGAGGTACAGAGATTAAAAGAAAAGGATTTTTCCGTTTTATACTTCTGTACCTCTGCGTCGAATCAATCTGCTTATGACGCCCAAGACTCAATACAATCCGGTAACTTCTGAAATCGTCGAAGAGTTGAGAAAAATCGTCGGCGAGAAATATGTCATTTTCGGTGATGATGAGAAACTCCATGCCTTCTCGCACGACGAGGTGGCTGAAGAACGCTACGCCCACATGCCTGAAGTAGCGGCCCGGCCTCGGACGGCTGATGAAATCGCCGCCATTATGAAACTCGCCAACCGCGAGCACATTGCCGTTACGCCTCGCGGGGCGGGCAGCGGCTTGAGCGGTGGGGCGGTTCCGTTGGCAGGCGGGATCGTACTGCTGACCGACCGGATGAACAAGGTCATCGAAATCGATCGCGCGAACATGATGATCACCGTCGAGCCGGGCGTTGTAACCAACGAAATCAACGACCTTATCCACGACGACGGGTTGTTTTATGCGGGCTATCCGATGAGTTTGGAGACGTGTTACATCGGCGGAAACGTGGCAGAGAACGCCGGCGGCGGAAAGGCTGTAAAGTACGGCGTAACCGGTAGATACGTAACCGGCCTGGAGGTTGTAACGCCGACGGGCGAGATTGTTCAACTCGGCGGCAAGTTGGTCAAGGACGTTACG
>JAUWNJ010000060.1 GCA_030612725.1 Planctomycetales bacterium | reverse complement strand
GGTGTTTGCGACCACGTTAACGTTCGCGCATCCGCGTGGTCGCAAACACCGCGACCACGGCACCCGGCCAAAGGGGCGTGGTACGGCCACGGTATCCGACTATTTACTTTTCGTAGCGTTGTCAGTGCCGCTGTCTGCTTCCAAATCACTACCACCAAACCCTAATGTTATCACCTCATTTACAGGTACAGGCGGTGGAGAAACAGATTGATCGGCTACCGGCTGCGAAGACGATGATTCTTGCCCTGAACTGTCATTTTCTTTTGCCATGTTCATATTCCTTGTAGGTGAAGCAACAATCGAAATAATGCCTGAATGGGAATGGGTATTATCGCAAAGCCAACAGCGAGTATAGATCGCCGAAATTGCTTTCTTCGCTTTTCATTCAGCGAAGAGCATCCTGCCTGAGCATCCGCTAGAAGCGGAATGACGGAACGGAGCATTTCTTTTCCAATCAGCCTCTCTTTTTGATTTATTGACTGTTTTTTGTCAGAGGCCAGCCTTTCTTTATATTTGTCCCGCCAGTCTTGCCATTTTTTCATCGAAGCCAAAGACGGATACCCGCGCGGGAAAATGCACATATAGAGGAAAAATGCACTGACTGAAAGCGACAAAAAACTAATAGTTGTCGCCACATAATAGATGAATATGTCCACCCGTTCAAAGACGCGCGGGATCAAATCGATACGGCCTAACTTATAGCAAACAGTTCCCAAGAGGGGGAGTGCCACTAAAAGTACGCCAGCTCGCTGATAGAGAGCACCGGTCTCGGTCTTCTCAAACCTGTATTCACCTAAGCACAGTTTGTAGAATTCATGTTCATCCATAAACAATCTCAAGGCAGCAACCATACCCGCCACTATCGCAAAGCATCCTAACATCCCCCATACAAGTCAAGAAGATTCTTCAACGATCTTAATTTCTTCTTCCGTACAACTCGTAGACCAGTTTATCTATCTGCCGCCACCCTCAATGCTGTTTTACGCCAGTTTCCGCGCTAGTTCTTCTTCCAATATCTCTTTTACCGTCAGGGCTACGATTGACTTGTGCTCTTTGCGGAAGAAGCGGTCGATTTCCGTCAGCGCATCCTGCGAGTAATCGAAGGCGACGAAGAAACCTTTGGTGCGGTCGGCTCGCATCATGGCTGCCTCGAAAGAATCTATGTCGGGACGCCCTGCCTTGTCCTTTTGCTTGACCTGAATCGGATACCAAACGTCCATGAAATCCAGTTCGCCGCCGGCAGCGCCGGTTTTCTTCGGTGCGGCGGAGATGGGATAGATTCGCCCGTCGATACCCATGTCGCCCACCTGGGCCTTGTTCGGGATTCCGCCAAGCGCGATGACGGCCCAGTTCTCAAACTCAAACGGCGGAATCTTCCGCAACTGCTCAACCGTCCAGGGCAAATCGCGCACGATGAACCCGCGCCCTGTCCGCCAGAGGTTTTCATCTTCCTTAATGTGCGAAACATCCCGCAATCGTTTGGCCATCACTCGGCAGGCGGTCGGCGAGATGTCTATCCCTATCCACTGCCGTCCAAGATTTTCGGCAGCGGCAAGAGCAGTACCGCAGCCGCAAAAAGCATCTAATACAATATCATTAGGATTGCTGCTCGCTTTAATAATCCGCTCCAACAACGCCAACGGCTTTTGTGTCGGATAGCCAAGCCCTTCTTCGGAACGTTGCTGAACAGGGGGAATGTCCGACCAGATGCTATCGACAGGTATGCCTTTCTGTTCATCTAGGTATCGTTTCAATCGTGGAACAGCGCCAGCGTGTGATTGAACGATTAAACCTTTGTCGTATGTTTCCTGCATCCGTTCTTTCGTCCATCTCCAAACCCGTTTTACTCCGAGAAACTCATATGTCAGATTTGGTCGATCCTTATTGGGGTTCGTCAAGTCGGCAAGCTGATAACGTCGTACCGTGCCGGGGTCGGTGTGCTTATAGAACTGTTCAACATATTCTTCGCTGTGTGGCAGGTATTGGCGATTGAACGTGTATTTATCGCTTTTCGTATAGTAAAAAATCGTATCGTGGTTGTTAGGAAAAGAGCGGAAGGCCAAGCCTTTGGCATTTATTCGCCGCCAGACTATTTCCGTCCTGAAACTATTTTCCCCGAAAATCTGGTCGAGCATGACCTTGACGTAATGCGATGCGTGCCAGTCGCAGTGATAGTAAAACGATCCTGTCTTTTTGAGGACTCGCGCGAGTTCGACGCATCGTGGCCGCATGTACTCAATGTATGCCTGCGTGGATTCGTGCCGGTCCTCAAAGGACCGCTTTTCCTTCGTCTCGCCCCAGAAGACCTCGTAGTTACGATTGGAATTGAACGGCGGGTCGATGTAGATCAGGTCGATGCAGGCATCGGGAAGTTTCTTCAACTGGTCAAGATTGTCCCCACAGTAGATGATGCGTGTATCGACCAAGCTTGACGGTTTTCCCGGCGGCATATTTTTGGAACGTGTTTTCTTTGTCGTTTTCCTGGCGGGTTTTCGTGGCATGATCCATAGGTTACGGAAAACATTCATATTCTACAAGCCCTCTATTCACTTGACCGCGCTGTGTTCGCATCTGCGCGCGCAAACGCGAACGTAAAAATCAGGGAGGCGAAAAATTCCAAAAAAACTTTTCCCAAGGCCGCCAAGGACTTATGGCGTCGCTATCCGTTTTGTGTTCGCGTTTGCGCGCGCAAACACGAACGCAAAAGTTAATATAGAGGACAGATAGGGACCAGGGACTTGGGACTAGAAGATAGGGCGTAGGGCATAGGGCGTAGGGAACACGAAGTGTCACTACGTGAAAGCAGATGAACCAATCAACCAGTCAACCAGTCAACGGATTAACCGGAATACCG
>JAUWNJ010000002.1 GCA_030612725.1 Planctomycetales bacterium | reverse complement strand
CAGCGTTTTCTCCAGCCATTTACCGTTTTCGCTACCGGCTGAGAAATCCTCACTCCCGTCAATACCGATCAACAGCACGCCGTTGATAATCTGCGCCCAGTTTCTGTCGCGTCCGTCCTTGCTCGGTGTGTAGAACAGTTCGTTGTACAGCGGGGCGTTGGCTTCGTGGTTGCCGATAACGGCGTAGAAGGGGATCGTCGCGAAGAATTCCTTCGCCGGCTCGAAGAACTGTTCGTCCCACTCCCAGTCCCTCTTGCCCCAGGCCACCATATCGCCGGAGTGAACCACCAGGTCGGGCTTGGACTTGACGACCGCACCGGCTACCTTCGCCCATTCCTTCGGGTTCGTCCTGCTGTCGCCTATCGCGACGAAACGGAGATTGCCCTTCCGGGGGTAGATGGGGGACCGTACATGGCCACTCGTACTGTAGCGGTAGTCGGAAGCATTTGCTGCATTGAGAATATAGGTGGTCGGACGGGTTGTCGGAACCTTAACACGGAGACGATGAATCAGACCCTTCTGCGACTTGACCAAGGGTGCATCCAGAGTTACTTGAGTCGTTACAAACACAGCGCCGCGAGGTTCGACAACTTGGCCGACCGAGGGCGCACCCGGAATTACTTGATTCGTTGCTATGCCCCAAAGGGACACCTCCGCCGGCATGTTCGTCCGGCAGGTAACGGTGAAATAGTCCTTGCCGAACGCTCCGAGTATCGGGCCGGTCTGGATTTTCAGGTGCTCTGCCTTCAGAGCGGCCAGGCGCATTGCGACCTTGAGTTGGATGTCCTTGGCCTTACGCCGGCGAGTAGAAACGTTCTTGATGGCGATCTTGGCCGACAGGACATTCTCACCCTTCTTCAGCAGTTTGGCGTCAATGGCGGGGATGGTCTTGTAGTACATTCCCTTCATCGGGCCTTTGACTTCGCTGCCGTTGAGTGAAAACTTCACTCGACCTCCCGTCAGCCCGTGCGTCAATTCCAGCACGACGAATCCGGCGGTGTCGGAGATCTCGAATTCCGTCCGGGCCAGTACCTCGGCAGTCGTCTCTGCCTTGATAGTGGGGGCCTCGGGCGAGAATGTCTTTCCGGCGTCGAGGCTATAAGTCCATTTCGCGCCCACCAGCAGGTCGGTAGGTTCGGCGGGTTTCGCCGGCCTGGTCGTTTGTGCGAGTGCGGACACCGAAACGAAAAGCAATGAGAGCGAACCGATAAGAAATCTGCGAGTCATGATTGAACTCCTTTCGAGAAACATTCTACACACAGCCCCGACGAAAGCAAAGATTTGCAGCGAAAGGGCTTTTGGGGTAATAATATGCTACAAAGGTACAGAGAACGCAGAGAAAGAATTAAATTTTATTTCAGTTTTTCCTCCGCGTTCTCTGCGTACTCTGCGGTGAATTTTTCAGGAGTAACACGATGGCAAGTTTGGGTGTAAATATCGATCACGTAGCCACTGTGCGACAGGCGAGGCAAACGGTCGAGCCGGACCCGGTATGGGCGGCGGCAGAAGCGGAACTGGGCGGGGCCGATTGCATTACGTTTCACCTCCGTCAGGACCGGCGGCACATCCTCGATCGCGACGTGCATCTCCTGAAGCAAACCGTCCAGGTCAAGTTGAATATGGAAATGTCGCTGGCTGACGAAATCGTCGAGATTGCCTTGAAAATCAAACCCGACCAGGTATCGCTCGTGCCGGAGAATCGCCAGGAAGTAACGACCGAAGGCGGGCTTGACGTAGCCGGGCAGATGGATCGCGTCTCCGGCGCGGTGAAGCGGCTTAGAGATGCGGGGATTATTGTCAGTGCATTCATCGACCCGGACCCTGCGCAGATAAAGGCTTCGCGCGACGCGGGCTTCGGCGCCATTGAAATCCACACCGGAAAATACGCCAATGCCAAAGGCGAAGATGAATTGGCAGAGGCACTGGCGGAAATCCGCGCTAGTCTGTCAGCCGGTCTCGATGCGGGATTAATCGTCCACGGCGGCCATGGGTTGACCTATCGCAATGTAACACCGGTGGCGGCGATGGAAGGTTTCAGCGAATTTAATATCGGCCACTCGATTATCGCGCGAGCGGTCTTCGTGGGTCTGCGAGAAGCGGTCGCAGAGATGAAAAGATTGATACAAGAAGCAGCAAAATAGTCCACGGATTACACAGATTACACGGATTTATAAAAAAAAGATTATGGTGAAACCGTTTGATAAATGTCCGGTTTGTGGTGGTGAATTGGTGGAGAAGGAAGTAGAAAAGATTCTGCGAGGCGGTGTTGACACTGCCGTGATCAAAGTGCAGGCGGAAGTTTGCCTCCATTGCGGAGAACGCCTCTATAGTGAAGAAACAGTCAGTCGCTTTGAGGAAATCAGAGCGAATTTGCGATAAGGACGTGAAACATGCCTGATAAGTTAAAACTTGAAGGTTCGATGGTGGCGTTGGTTACGCCGTTTCGCGGTGGGGCGGTCGATTTTGACGCGATGGGTCGGCTGATTGATTATCAACTCGCCGGCGGGACGCAGGGGCTTGTTCCATGCGGTACGACGGGCGAATCGCCCACGCTAAGCCATGCCGAGCAGGACAAGGTAATCGAGTTCACCGTCGAGCGATCAGCCGGTAAGGTTCCCGTCATCGCCGGGACCGGCAGCAACAACACAGCCGAGGCTGTCCGCCTGACCCAACACGCAAAAGACGCCGGCGCGGACGCCTGCCTGGTCGTCAATCCATATTACAACAAGCCGCCCCAGCGGGGGATGTACGAGCACGTCGCAGCCTTGGGCGAAGTGGGTCTGCCGATTGTGCTGTACAACATCCCCGGCAGGACGGGTATCGAACTTGCGCCCGAAACGATTATCCGAATGTACAACGAGATCGACCAGGTCGTCGCGGTCAAGGAGGCCACCGGCAAACTGGACGCCGCCTCTGCCATTGCAGCCGGTTGTGATATTACGATTATCTCCGGCGACGATGCGCTGACGCTTCCAATCTGCTCTGCCGGTGGATGCGGCGTTATCAGCGTCCTGGCGAACATTCTGCCTGGCGAGGTTCGCAAACTCTGCGACGCCATGCTCTCCGGTGATATGAAGGCAGCCACCGCCCAGCACCTGCGATTGTATCCGTTGTTCAAGGGCATGTTCGTCGAGACCAACCCGATTCCAGTCAAGGCTGCATTGGCAATGGCGGGAATGATCGAAAACGAACTCCGCCTCCCGCTCGTACCGCTGGCGGAAAAATACCGCGCGGGCCTGGCGGAATTACTGAAACCGTTTGGTATTGAGACGAAGGCGTGAGAGACGCACTATAGAGATGTATGAAGGTTGGTACATTCAGTTCACCGCTCATGCGAGGCGTCGCATTCAGGAGCGACTTATAGTAGCGATTGAGGAGTTGTCGCACGAAAGCGTAGTGATTGTAAAGACAGTGTTATGGTCAAAGGCGAATTGAAATCATTGCGTATCACACTTGAAGCGACCGGAGCCGGCGTTCTGGGATACGTCTATGTCAGGGACATTGCACCCGGCCAAGCGAGCAAGACGGTGGAAATAGAACCGCATTCCATAATGGCGGATTACGATGCCGACGGTAATCTGCTGGGGGTGGAGTTTCTGAACGCTGAACGAGCCGACGCTGAGATTATGCATCGGCTTGCAGAACAATTAGATACCCCAGAGCTCGCGGGAATCGACTTTGCTGAAATGTGCAAAGCACCCGCCTAACCCCCCGGTCTTTTTTTTCCGGTAATGGCGCAGGCCGGTACCGCGACCACACCACCCGCCGAATTGATGAGACCGTTCGGTGTCCATGAAATAAACAATAATGCACCCTGACAAAACGGAACGTAGCATGGGCGTCTCGCCCGTGAATCATGGGCGGGACGCCCATGCTACAAACAAATGTTCAGTTCAGTTATAGCGAAAGGATATTCACATGAACAGAAGCACATTACAATGGCGTATCGAACAGAATCAGTAACGTATCCATATTTTATCAAGGCAAAGAAAATGACCTCTCCAAAGAATCAATCAAAGAAATTGCATCTTTCCCCATCCATTTTGCATCGTTACCTGATGGATCATACTGAACAGACATTAGGCTACACCGGCGGCGACGTGAAGGCGTGGCAGCGAAAACTCCGGCGTAAGCTGCGTGAACTGCTGGGAATGAATCAGATGCCGGCAGAACGCGCCGACCTGAACGTTCGCAGCCTTTGGAAACGAGACCACAAATACGGCGCTATCGAGAAAATCGCCTTTACTTCCGAATCACATTCGGATGTAACCGCATATGTCTGCCTGCCGCAAAACGTCGAACCGCCGTACACGTTCTTCATCTGCCTGCAAGGCCATTCGACCGGCGCGCACAATTCGATAGCAGTCAATCGGGACGACAATTCCAGGCCGATCAGGGTGGCCGGCGACCGCGATTTTGGAATCGGTTGCATGAAACGCGGTATCGCGGCCTTGTGTATCGAGCAGCGCAGTTTCGGCGAGCGGCGCGAGCAGATGCAGGTCATGCGCAGCAATACGCCATGCGACGAGGCGGCAATGCACGCCCTCATGTTCGGACGAACGCTCATGGGCGAGCGGGTGTACGACGTGGACCGAGGCATCGATTACCTCGCTACGCGCAGCGACGTTAACATGAAGCAAGTCGGCGTGATGGGCAATTCCGGCGGGGGTACGATTTCCGTTTTCTCGGCGGCAGTGCTGCCGAGGATCGCTTTGGCTATGCCGTCGTGCTATTTCTGCACCTTCCGCGATTCGATAATGTCCATTCACCACTGCGTTGACAATTATGTCCCTTCACTGCTGCGCTATGCGGAAATGTCCGACGTGATGGGTCTGTTCGCCCCGAAGCCCGTGGTAATCGTAGCCGGTAAAGACGATGAGATTTTCCCCGTCGCAGCCGTACGCAGGTCATTCAGGCGATTGAAGGCGATATACAAGGCCGCCGGCGCTGAAAACAACTGCCGGCTGGTTGTCGGTCCCAAAGGACACCGCTTTTACGCCGAACTTGCCTGGTCAAAGATGCTACGGCAAATCAAACGTCCCTGACTCATCTCGCATGAGTCTCAATTCACAGGCCTTTTTTTTCCTGTAACGGCGTAGTACAGGTCGATGAGTTGCCTGACCATTTTTGCCGGCGAGTGGTTTTCGCGGAGGTAGGCCAGAGCGTTTTCAGCCAGTTGTCTGGATGTGGGGTGATTGTCCATCAGGGCGGCGAGTTTGTCGGACAGGTCGCCGATATTTCCGGATTGGTACGTCAGGGCTGTTTCATCGGGGATAATAAAATCGCACGCCTTTGCGCCTGCGTCGATAATCGGAACACCGGCTGCCATTGCCGAGAGCAGTTCTATTTCCAGGCGGTTCGACGGTGTCGGCGAGATGAATATGTCGGCGGCACGGAGAATCCCCTTCAGAGCGTCTGCGCCCTGGCGGTCCACGAAGGTCAGGTTCTCCATCAGGTTGAGTTTTTCGGCCAGATGTCGGAGCCGTGTTTCTCCAGGTCCGTCGCCCACGAGGAAGAACACGCAATCACGCTGCTGGTTTTGCAGTTTGGCGAATGCCTGTAGCACCGTAGCGAAGGGTCTGTATTTGCTGAAATCTCCGCCGGCGATTATGGCTGTCGCGTGGGACGGGTTTATGAAGCACGTAGCCTCGTCGGCTTGGTGAACCCCAGGCCGAAGCAGATGAATCATTTCTTCGGGTCCGACGTGCGAACTCAGCAGGCGTTGGCGGATCGGTTCGCTGGCGGCTGTGACTGCCCGGCAGTGCATATCCAGCGTTCGCACATCCCTGCTGAGCGAATATGCACCGATGATGTAATTGACGCCAATTCCGTCCGCCAGTTTCCCGGTCAGTTCCGCAGCGTCGGTGTCAAGGGCATGAAACAGGGACACACCGGCTTGGGTGACCTGTTCGGTGAGGGCTTCAAACGCCCGCTTACGGAGGAACGGGATGCGAGTCAGGTCGTACCCCATAATCTGCACCGGCGGGGTGGGGATGTCCGCGATGTCCGCCTTGACTGGGCAAAGCAGTGTTACCGGCAACGGTTCGTCCAATAGCCCGACGATTGTATGCCGTACCACCGGGCCGAGGTTGCGCAGCGTCTCATGCCCCGCCACCAGGCACACGTGAACAGGTTTCGGAGGAACCTTTCCCGGAGTTTCCGTCGAATTGTTGGATATCGTCTGCGACATATAAATCCATTTTATTGTATCGGCGTACCGGCTGGTGGAAAGAAACTTTAATACTGTCTCAACTCTAGTATTGCAATTTGCTGACGATAATGGGATAGTATCGCCGTCTTTTACAGGCTTTTCGGCTGAATGGCGTCTGGAGAGCAATGAAAGTGGGTATCAGGACTCAGGAAAAAGGAATCAAAAATGTTCAGTAACGTATCGGCAAAGATATATGAAGGTATCGTAGGATTTATCGGAAAACTTCACCGCACCCGCAGACCGGCGTATCGCTCCGGACTGCTGGAAAAAGGATGGGTTATCGCCAACCATAAACTCGTCTCCTTCCACGTGGCGTTCCTGTCGAGCCTGTTAATGCTGACAGGCGGCGGATGGAGCAACTGGAAGGTGCTGAACTTCATGTTCAATCCCGCCCACGGCGAGGTGATTATCTCGGCGATTATCCTGTACCTGTCATACCATATTAATATCGCCGTCCACGAACTCGGACACTATCTGGCGGCGGTCAAGACAAACAACCTCCGCCCGGAATATCTCGAAGACGCAAACAGGCAACTGGCGACGAATAAGTTCGGCCTGTATCTCAAGGCGATTGTGCTCATTCCGTTCGGAAAGTTCCCCGGTATCAAGAAAGAGGCAGGTAACTTCTTCCCGGACGTTAAAACCCAGAACCTTGCGGTATCGGCTGCCGGTCCCGCGACCAGCGCCAAGTTGTCTATGGCGACGCTTCCGCTGGGGATAATACTGGTTTTTGTGGGCATAGCCCCGTTCCTGGGTAATGGTATCGGGTGGGGTGTCCCCGTAATCATCGCAGGCAGGTTGCTTGGTGCAATCGGTATCGTCGCGCTGCTTGACCGGTTCCTGGCCGACAGCGGTTCGCTCAAGGCCTACCGCGCCCGTCTGTCGGGTGCTGCCGCCAAAGCGGCCGAAGCGCGACGTGCAGCCGCTACCGGCGAGTGGGACACTGCCGGCAACAAAAAGAAGATGCTGGAAACCCGCCTCCGCGAAATCGAAGTCGATGGAAAGACCATCCGCGCGCCCTGGCAATTCAGAAACTGCCTCATGGGCGGACGACATACAGAAGAGCAGGGCGGAAACCTGTCATTCCAGGAATTCATGTTCCTGCCGCTCTCGGCCAAGGATTATGTCGAGGCCCAGCGGATGACGAACGCACTCCAGAGCCGGGTCATCCAGATTGTTCAGGACTCGGCGGGAATGAACTTCGTCGGCATCGGCCTGGAAGGCGGAATGGTCGGCGCTTACAGCAAACGCGACGATGACCGTATCCCCGAAGAACGCGCCCTGAAGGTCGCGGTACAGGCCATTGAGGAGTGCGGGTTCGTTCCGGGCGTGGATGTAGCCCTTGCGCTTGACCCAGCCGCTACCGAACTGAGCATCGCCTACCGCGAAGAGACCGGACGGGCCGACGCCATCGGACAGTATTCTTTCTGGCGGGCGGAAGAACCCAAGGTGATGAACTCCGAAGAACTCGTCGAAATGTACAAGGACTGGGTCGCAAAGTATCCAATCGTCTCCATCGAGGACGGACATGCCGAGGACGACCCCGAAGGATGGAAGATGATGATGAAGGAACTGGGCGACAAAATCTTCATCATCGGCGACGACCTGGTTACCACCAAGGACACCAACATCATCAACGCCATCGAAGAAGGCCTGATGAACACCGTCCTTATCAAAGCCAACCAGATCGGTTCGCTTTGCGAGACGCTTCTGGCGACTCACGCCGCCACCAGCAGGGGAGCGGCGCTGGTTGTTTCTCACCGCTCCAAGAGTCCCAACGACACGATGGAGGCCGACATCGGCTTCGCCGTCGATGCGATGGCTCTCAAGTGCGGCGGTGGGTCGAATACCGAGCGCCTGATCAAATACGCCCGGATTACCGAACTGATGAACATGATTACCAAGGGCATCAAGGTAACTCGTCCGATGTCGGGCGACCTGAAAATCGCGGCGATCCTGGCCCGCGAAGAGGCCACCAACGCCGGTATCCCAACCGTCGGCGTAAGCGTCCGCCTGGAGAACGGCGTAACATTCACCGGCGCGACGCCGCTGGGAACCTCGGCAGGGAGCGACGAAGCAAGCCACCTGGTCGATAGCATTATCGAGAAGTCCGAAATCACCAGCAAGCATCCCGACCTGTTCAGCAGCGGCGACGGCGGGAAAACATACAAGTTCAACAAGGAAGTTACCAACGACGCCATAAAGGTCAGGGGCGATGAGAAACTCTCCGAACTCTGGCATCGGGCGCAGCGATACAAAGGCAAGGGATGCCTCAATGCCGTCGATAACGTCGAAAAGTACATTGCCCCGCTGTTCGAGGGTAAAACGCTCGACGAGGTCGGCAGCCTGATCGACGTGGACACCCAACTGCTCGAACTGGAACGGAAGGCAGCCGTCGAACGAAACAAACTCGCCGAAAACGCCGGTGCCGACGAGCAGATCGCCGTTATGCAGCGAAAGGCGAACCTCGGCATGAACGCGATTCTCTCTGCCTCACTGGCTTTGGGACGCCTCATCGCCGCTCGTGAAGGCGTCGAACTGCCGGACATCCTCAGGAAACTCGAAGGAAATATCGACCGCGAAGCGCTCTACGGCGTCAAAAAAGTAGCCGCTGCAACCGCGTAGGTTCGGCGCTTTGAAAATTTCAATAAATAACGCGAAACGACCAGTCGCAGGACTTGTCGTTTCGCGTTTTGTTATGTATAGTTAGTGGCGACTCAACGCAAAACTTTTCGAGGAGAAAAAAATGAAAGTTGCAGTAACGTCCCAAGGCCCCGACCTGGAAAGTCAGGCCGATCCGCGTTTCGGAAGAGCGGTGCAGTTTATAGTCGTCGATACTGATACCGGCGAATTTACCGCCCATGATAATTCCCAAAACCTCAACGCCACACACGGTGCGGGCATCCAGTCCGGGCAAAATGTCGTCGCATTCGGCGTCGAAGCCGTCATCACCGGAAACGTGGGACCTAAAGCACAGAGTACGCTACAGGCCGGCGGTGTAAAAATTTACACCGGCGCGACGGGAACGATCAAAAACGCACTCGAACAATTCAAGAACAACGAATTGAAATTGGTCGAGTAAGCGCATGTGAAAAAAAGAAATTCACCGCGGAGAACGCAGAGACCGCAGAGAACAAATAAAAAAACCTTTTTGTTTCTTTTCTCTGCGGTCTCTGCGTTCTCCGCGGTGAATTCTGTTCTGGTTTCTAATATAATTAACGGGATTAATTAATATGGATGGATTCAACAACACACAGATTTCCGCTGCCATTGTCGGCGAGTATTACAAGAAGTTGACCGGTAGTCTCCAGAGCGATGTCATAATCGTCGGAGCCGGTCCGTCGGGACTGGTGGCGGCTTACGATTTGACCAAAGCGGGTCTGAAGGTAACCATCATCGAGAAGCGACTCTCGCCGGGCGGTGGTATCTGGGGCGGCGGAATCGGAATGAACGAGATCGTCGTGCAGGACCATGCCGTCGCCATCCTGGACGAGTTCGGCGTCCGACACAAGCCCGGCGAAAACGCCCTTCATACCGCCGACGCGGTGGAACTGGCCTGCGGGCTTTGTCTCAAGGCGATCCAGGCTGGGGCTGTGATGCTCAACCTTATGACCGTCGAAGATGTCTGTCTAAGCGAGGGTGAAGTTACCGGCGTGGTGGTGAATCGCTCGATGATTTCCGGCGCGTTGCCGGTCGATCCGATTATGTTCTCCGCCGGTGCGGTCATAGACGCCACCGGGCACGAAGCCGTTATCGTCGAAGCCGTTCGCAGACGAGGCCTGCTCAAGGGCACCGACGCCGATGGTCGGCTCGAAGGTCCGATGGACGCCGCTGCCGGCGAAGCCTTTGTGGTTGAGCGGGCCGGTGAGGTTTATCCGAGGCTATGGGTTACGGGCATGAGTGTCTGCGCGACTTTCGGCGGTCCTCGGATGGGACCGATCTTCGGCGGAATGCTGCTGTCGGGTAAGCGCATCGCCGAAATGGTGGCGAAATCATTAAAGTAAGCTACGGCACCTGTCATCCTGGAAATAATCACTGCAGAATCGGGCGCGATGGTTTAGAATCTTTCCCGGTATGAAGGATGCGGATGCGATAAGTGAATTGTCTCCCGGCCTGGTGGGGCGGACGCTGACGAGGGCGGCTGTGGTTGCCGCTGTGGTTATGGCGGTCGCCCTGGCCGTCCGACCTATCGCCAGTTACGACGTCGGGTATCACCTTGCCTACGGTGAGCACTTCCTCAGCACCGGCGAAATCGTACAGACAAATCGCTTCGTCTATACGCACCTGGACCCTGACATCCTCGCCGATCCCGCCAACCTCGGTCCGGGCTGTCGATACGACAAAGCCACAGATACCTACCACTTCGTCAACGCCAACTGGCTCAGCCAGGTTGTCATGTCAGCCGTCTGGCGGGCAGCCGGTTCGACGGGGCTTGGGATACTCCAAGCCGGTATGATAGCGGCGATATTCCTGACGGTTGTCGCGACGATGCGTCGCTGCGGTGTAGCGTGGCACTGGGTCGGCCCAGCGGTCGTCCTGGTTGCGCTGGCAGGGTATGAACGGTTCAACATTCGCCCGGAAGTATTCGGGTATCTGATTCTGGTGCTGCAATGGTGGTTAATTGCAGGGACAGGGCGGGATAAAAGCCGGCAGATGAGCGAAGCGAATCTGCCGGAAATCACCCAGCGGCGGGTGGCGGGAGTGATTGCGCTTCAGATACTCGCGGTTAATTTGCATAGTTATTTCATTCTAGGCCCGGCATTGGTCGGAGCGATGTTTGCAGATGTCCTGCTTCGCCGGTTATGGGCGCGGTTTGTTACACATTCCGAAGCCAAAGCCCCGACGCCCCGACTGAAATGGCTTGGTATCGCGCTGGCTGGCGTTGTGCTCGCCTGCCTGGTCAACCCCTTCTTTATTCGCGGCGCAATCATGCCGATTGAGACGCTGCTGTTCATGGCAAAGCACAACATCGCCGGTGGTACGCCAATGCCGGGCGAACGTCATCCGTGGGCGACGATTGGCGAATTTTTCTCGCCGTTCGCCGAGGGTGTCCGTCAGATGCGAGTCATAACCGCATACTACGTCGTGCTTTGCGTTGCGGGTGTGGCAGGAGTGGTCGCCTTGATGCGTCGCCGGTGGGGTTGGATGCTGGTGCTTGCGGGCATGACGGTTATTTCGACCCGGATGCGGCGTAATATCGCACCGGCTGCGATGATTATCGTGCCGCTGGCGATGATTATCCTGACGGATGGATGGAACGCCTTACGCGAAAGACTAGGCCTGAACAAACCCGCCAAGCCGTTGGCAGGACGGGCCGGCGCTGTTATTGCGCTGGTTACCATTGCCCTTGCCGGATGGTGGACGGTTTCGGTGGCTTCGAATCGCTTTTACTTTTCGGAGCGTCGGGCCTGGCGGTTCGGGTGGGGTGTCTCTGAAATCACTGTCCCGCTCGAATCAGCCAAGTGGATTGATACCCACAAACCGGCGGGGAAAGTATTCTGCGACTACGGCGTTTCCTCCAACCTGATGTATTTCACCGACCCGCATCGGCGGGTTCCGGTGCTGACAAATACATGGGCGTATCCGCCTTACGTGATGAAATGGGTTTCCGATTGCACGAATGGCCGCTGCGATTTCGAGCAGGCTGTGAGCGAATACGATATAGGTACTGTCGTCCTGCGTCTGGCTCACGATACCACGCCGCTGATGAAGACGCTCGCCAAAAGCGAAGACTGGTCGGTTGCGGACATTGGCGCCAGCCACGTTGTCTTTCTCCGACGGACGGGGCCAAATGCTGAACTGGCGAAGGAACTGGGTATCACCAAAAAGAATTTCGACGTTTCCGGTCATATCGAACGCATCGTCAAAACCGACCCGTTGCGGGCCTGTGCCCTGCACAGCACGGCTACGCTTTTGTACCGGATGGGTTGGGGAAGGCACGCCATAACCGTCTGGCGGAAGTGCATCGAACTTCAGCCGGATTATTACGAAGCGATAGGCAATCTCGGCATATGCCTTGCGCTGCGTGGGACCGGTAAGATGTTGCTCATGCAGGCGTATCAGCGTAACGGCAAACCGTCCCCGGCGAACCGCGCCCGTAGCGGAGGTTTGTCCGACTGGGCGGAGGCTGAAAAACTGTTCAAAGACGCACTGAAGATTAATCCCGATTACGACGATGCCGCCCGAAATCTCCGCCTGCTGCACAATCAGATGGCCTCCTTCAGGCGCGGCGTGATTATCGTCCCGCAAATGCGGTGAAACTGGACAGACCGAGGCGAGTACGATACGCTTGGGGCGTTAACGAATTATTGCAATGAAAGGTATCCGACAATGTATGAAGACGTTTACGGACAGGTAATTTCTTCTCTGGCGGCTGAAAACGACAAGCGGATCGTCCTGCTGGTGATGGACGGCGTGGGCGATTGCGATAACGACGGAGCCGGTACGGGTCTGCAGCAGGCGAAAACGCCGAATATGGACGCATTGGCGGCGAAAAGCGCGCTGGGCCAACACAAACCAATTGCCACTGGAATCACCCCCGGCTCCGGCCCTGGGCATCTGTCGCTGTTCGGATACGACCCGCTGGTATATCAGGTAGGGCGAGGCGTCCTCAGCGCGCTGGGGATTGAATTCCCCCTGGAAAAGACCGACGTAGCCGCCCGGCTGAACTTCTGCACAATCGACGCCGACGGAAACGTTACCGACCGTCGGGCAGGACGAATCGGCGACGACGTAAATAAGCGAGTCCTCGAAAAGATTCGCAAAGACATCAAACCGCCTGCCGGTGTCGAAGTGCTCTTCGAGACGGTGGCTGAGCATCGGGCGTTGATGGTGCTTCGAGGCCAAGGTCTTGACGACGACATAGGCGACACCGACCCGCAGGCTGTCGGCGTGTCCGCACTGTCGCCGGCCAGGAGGCCGCACGATAAATCCAAAACCGCGAAAATCGCAGAGGAGGTAATCAACCAGGTCCGAAAAATCCTCGCTGACGAACCGCAGGCCAATATGATCCTCGCTCGCGGGTTCGCCAAGTGGCCTGATTGGCCTACGTTCCCCCAGCGGTATAAACTCAATCCTGCCGCGGTGGCGGGTTATCCGATGTATCGAGGCGTTGCCCGCCTGGTGGGAATCCCGGTCGTATCCCAGCCGACCACCGCTGCCGACATCTGCGCCGAGGCCGTAGCGGCTATGGGCGACCACACCTTCATATTCGCCCACTTCAAATACACCGACAAGACAGGCGAGGACGGCGACCTGCCCGGAAAGATCGCGCGAATAGAAGAGATGGACGCTGCCTTGCCGACGCTGCTGAAGGCCGACCCCGACGTGCTGATTATCACCGGCGACCACTCGACGCCGCCGTCGATGAAGGCCCACAGTTGGCATCCGGTTCCGATACTGATGAAGGCTCCGCACCTCCGTGGCGGCGGCCTTGGGAAATTCGACGAAATCGCCTGCCGGAGCGGAGAGATCGGAACCATCACCGGAAAAGAACTCATGCCACTGGCAATGGCGCACGCCGGAAAACTCGAAAAATTCGGAGCATAAACATTTTTGATTTTCGATTGATGAATAAGGATGAAGACGAACAAAAGAAACGTGGTATTCATTGTGCTGGATACTCTCAGGGCCGATCACCTCTCCTGTTACGGATACTTCAGGAAGACCGATCCTCGGATAAGTGAAATCGCCGCCGCGGGGAGCGTCTTCAGCGATTTCTTCGCATCGGGGATCGCCACCGGTCCGGGCTTCACCAGCATCGTGACGGGCCTGCCCCCGATAAGAAACGGATACTACATCACCCCGTGGAACAAGCCCAACGCCGAGCAACTCGACGATAACATCCCCACAATGGCCGAGATATTTCAGCATAACGGCTACCAGACCGCGGCGGTGGACAACCTGGTCAACTTCCGGAGCCACATGAAGCACTTCGTCCGGGGCTATGAGTACTACATGAACGCGACTGGAAGCCCCTACTGGGTGCACCACCACGTTACCGCCGAGAAGATTAATGCGATGGTCCTTCCCTGGCTTGCCGACCGCGCCGAGCCGCCGTTTTTCCTGTTCCTGCACTACTGGGACCCGCACATGCCGTACAACCAGCCGGCTGAATATCGCCGGCTCTGGCGGCACGAGCCAGGCTCGACGAATGACCTCCAGGTTCGCAGGGCCGACGCCGGTTACGACTATGTCCCCGGATGGGGCCGGCTCGGCGACATCGAAGAAAACGAGAAGGTCATAGAGGTCGAGGGGGAGACCTTCAGACGTTCGATGGACCTCTACGACGGGGAGGTCAGTTACGCCGACGCCGCCGTAGGCCGGGTCCATGACCTGCTGAAGAACAAAGACCTGCTCGAAGACACCATCCTCGTAATCACCGCCGATCACGGCGAGCAACTCGGTCAGCACGGCCTGTGGGGCCACGACGGCCTTCACGATGCGGTCATCCACATTCCACTTATCATCAGGGCGCCCGGGCAATTGCCCGCGGGCAAGGTAGTCGAAGGATTCGCCCAGCATGCCGACCTCCTGCCGACGGTGATGGAACTGGCCGGTATTGATGACATTCCCGACTTCGACGGCAATGCCGTTGTAAAGAGCATGGACGAATTCGAGGGAAAGCCCCTGTCGCGACTGGCGGCCGGCGAAACCTTCAGAGAGAAGATATTCGCCGAAAGCAACAACTCTCGCGCGGTCAGGGATCGGCAGTGGAAATTCATCTGCCGGATGGATGCTCAACAGACGGAGTTTTACCATGTCGCCGCCGACCCGATGGAGTGCGAAAACCTCGCCGGGCAAGGATTGAACGAAGAAAAGCAGATGAAAGAGGCCCTGTTCTCCTGGATGGATCTGTCCCTGAAAGGTAAGACCGACCCCATGCGTCCTCGGACGCCCGACCACCAGGAACGCGAGTACAGGGACCTTTAGCGGATTAGAAATAAAGTGGAAGAAGAAATATCGAATATTGTGCGTTACGCAGTGATGCACGTTATTCAATATTCGATTTTTTCCTGTTTCTCATTAACCCGCGTTGTCGTGGTAAATCATAGAGTAATGAAATAGTCGCGGGAGACGCGAACTTTTCCTCTGATTTTCTTTTGATAATTTTGTTTTTGTTCTCGCTGTTCGCGGCTATTCTTAAAAGGATGGGCGACGAATTCCAACAATTACAGCGAGCGGCGAGGGAGTTGATCGAGGCAGATCGTCTGCTGGCGGGGGATGGGCTTGCGCCCGGCGTGCCGCTTCCTGAACCCCAGCCCGCCCCTGTTTCGTCCGAACCAAGGCCCGTCGAAAAACCGGCCGTCAGCGCCGAAGCAAAGCGCAAGGCCGCCGAACTGGACGCTATCGACGTCAACGAGGTCCGCAACTGCACGAAGTGCGGCCTGTGCAAGGGGCGAAACAAAACTGTCTTCGGCGAAGGCAATCCGGACGCCGACCTGTTCTTTATCGGCGAAGGCCCAGGCGCTGAAGAAGACAAGCAGGGAATACCCTTCGTAGGCAGGGCAGGCGAACTGCTGACGAAGATGATCACAGCGATGGGTCTGACCCGCCAGGATGTGTTCATCGGTAACATCGTCAAATGCCGCCCGCCGGGAAACCGTGCGCCGATGGCTGACGAAGTTGAAGCCTGTCTGGATTACCTCATCCGGCAACTGCAAATCATCCAGCCCAGGGTTATCGTTACGCTCGGCAACCCCGCTACACACACCATGCTCAATACGAAAGTCGGAATCACGCGCCTCCGCGGACAGTGGCAATCCCTGCCGATGCTCGATGCGGACCTGGCCGGTATAAAAGTCATGCCGACATTCCACCCCGCCTTCGTGCTGCGCCAATACACCCGCGACAATCGCCAGAAAGTCTGGTCGGACCTCCAGGAAGTCATGCGGGAACTGTCCTGAACATGGTTGATTGGTTGATTGGTTGATTGGTGAATCGGTAAATCAGCGAATCAGTTTTACTTGCTGTTTCTTCTCTGTTGTTCCCTATTTCCTAATCCCTGGTCCCTGTTTTTTTGCTTTTTCTGAAAAATTGTCGTGCAAAGATAGAGAGACTTGGTAAAATACGTAGAATGAATAGATTAAGTTGACTTTCGGATTTGACGATTTTAGTGTTGTGTGGCTGGGTAAGTGCAGGGTAGTGGCCGATTCAGAACTTTTGGAGGTTCTGCGCCACGTATTGAAGTTTATCAAGGAGGCTTTCGTGTCCAATTTACGGCATAAGAGTGTTTTCACTACAGGCGAAGTAGCCGAGGTTTGCAGATTAAGCCAGCAAACAATCATTCGCTGCTTCGACAGCGGTCAGTTGGAGGGTTTTCGTGTTCCGGGAAGCAAGTTCCGGCGTATTCCGCGCGACAAACTCAAGAAGTTCATGCGGAACCACGATATCCCACTCGATTCGCTGGAGTCGGATAAGATTAAGGTGCTGGTGGTTGATGACGATCCCGATATTGTGGAATTGTTCATCGACGCTCTTTCGCGTGATGGGCGGTTTGAGACGCGCTCGGCAAGTACCGGTTTCGACGCCGGCGTCGAAGCCAACAAGTTTCGTCCCGATATCGTGGTTCTTGACTATCTGCTTCCGGATATTAACGGTAACGTCGTCTGCCGGACGATTCGCCAAAGCGACGACCTCCAGCACATCCGCATACTGATCATCTCCGGCGTGGTCAACAAGTCGGAGGTCGATGCTCTCCTCGAAGCCGGTGCCGACGACTTTATCAAAAAGCCGTTCAACATAGAGACGGTCATAGGACGTATCGTAGAACTTGTCCAGGGCAAGGCGAAGAAATAGAGGGGGCGTGCGCCGGTGTCTGACGCTTCTGATACAACGCGGAATGAGCACTCCGGGGCGTTGCGGGGGTGCGGAGCATCCCTTACGGGAAAGGTTCCCACGCAGCAACTGGACCTGCTGATTCGTCGAATGAAATCACTACCCGCCTCGCCGACCGTCGCCGCCGACGTGCTGGCACTTACCGCAGGGAACGCTGATTTACAGAAGATCGCATCGGCTGCCGCATGCGATCCGTCCATATCAGCCCAATTACTGTCGCTGGCGTGCAACCAGCAGCCGGGCCGTCCGCCTCGGACCATTGCACAGGCAGTTGAAGCGGTCGGTATTTTCGGTGTTCGTTCCGCCGTTATGGGAATGAAGGTTTTCGCTCCGTCCGATGCCGGCGGGTTTGATTACGAAGGATTTCGCACCCATTGCGTAGCGGTGGCGTGCGCGTCTGAACTTCTCGCAAAGCGGAGCGGGGGGAAGATTTCTCCGTCATTGGCATACACCGCAGGCCTGCTGCACGACATCGGCAAGATCGTCCTGGATCGCTGCCTGCCCGGGACTTATCGGCGTATCATTTCCGGCCTGGCCGACGGGAACGGAAACATCGCCCGCGTCGAGCAGGAAATAATCGGAACCGATCATACCCGCGCGGGACGCCGATTGGCCCAGCAGTTGTCTTTGCCGGCTTGTATAACCGAAACCGTCTGGCTGCACCATCATCCGGCTGTCGCCATGCCGGAGACGCTTGAGATGCCGGCTCTGGTTGCGATTGTCCAATTGGCTGACGTGATTGCCCGACGCAAGCATCTTGGTTTCAGCGGTAATTATACATTCGGATACGACATCAAAGCGTTGGCAAACAGAGCCGGGCTTTCAGACGAGGACGTCGCTTGCGTTGAGGACGGGGTGGTGGGTCGGCTTGAGGAGCGTATGACCCCCGCCGATCCGAAATCGCAAGCCGCTGCCGAATTGTTGTACCGCTCGTCGGTGGTCGAGGCGGGCGCGGAACTGTCGCGGATAAACGAAGCGCTTGTCGAACGGGCTGAAACGCTGAGCCGATACGCCGAAGGATTGAAGTATCTGGGCGAATTCGCCGAGCGGATTTCGCCCACATCGTCTCTGTCGAATGTCTGCGAGGAACTTGTTCGCGTCTTCTCGTCTGTCCTTTCAATTGAACCGAGCCGGGATGTCCCCGTCTGCGCGTTCGCCGTTTGCGACGACACCAACGTCATCCTCGCCGTTTGCAGCAAACTATCAGCCGGTTTGACGGTGAGCGGCGAAACCGAATTTCGCTTCAGTCCCTACAGGCGGGATTATTCGCCTCCGTCGTCCGTATTATGTCCGGTAGAGGAGTTAGTCAGGTCGCTGCTTCGGCGGCCCAATGACTGGTCGGATCTGATTGACCTGGGTAGTTACGCTCATCTGCCGATGGTGGCTGAAGGGCGTCTGATCGGCGGCGTCCTGCTTCCGAGACGCTCTGCCGATAGAGCGGATGTCGAACTTCTGGAAAGACTCACCAGGATAACAGCCTTTATCCTCGCCGCTGTCGTCGGGCGATCAAATGCAGATCGTCTCGCCGAGGAGCTCGCCGGTGCGTCGCAGCGTCTTGAGCAGGCACAGGATGCCCTGGCTCGATCGCACTCGCTGGCAGTGGTGGGAGAGATGGCCGCGGGGGCTGCGCACGAGATGAACAATCCGCTCGCGGTGATCTCCGGGCGTGCGCAACTACTGGCCGGACGGGTCAGGACCCAAAAAGACCGCGAGTCCGCCGAATTAATCGCCGACAAAGCCTTGGAAATCAGCGATATTATGACGGACCTGATGGCATTTGCGCGTCCAACCCCGCCGAATGTCGAAACTGTTGTCGTCGCCGATTTGTTGGAGCGGGCGAGAAATACGTTCGAATCCGAAAGACAACAAAAGGCGCTCCCCGCGACGGTCGATATAAAAATTGAATCGACTTGCCCGTCCGTACTGGCGGATCCCGGACAGATGGAGGAAGTTATTCTCGAACTGCTCAGAAATGCAGCAACGGCTGCTGATGGACAGGTGAACGTCAGTATCCGTGCAGGCATGGCGGAAAATTCATCGGGTGTTTTGATTCAGGTGCGCGATGACGGGCCTGGGATGGAAGAGTCAACCCTGGATTCGGTGTTCACACCGTTCTTTTCGCACCGGCGAGCGGGGCGAGGAAGAGGAATGGGGCTGACGCGGGCGAAGCGTTCAGTGGAGAATAACGGCGGGCGAATGTGGATCGAAAGCACGCCCGGTAACGGTGCAACTGTTTTTATCGAACTACCTGCCGGATGATGATGCAAAAAACAATGACTACAAAAACTGCTCATCCCGAAGACCTTACCCGTCGCAACATTCGCCTGCAAAAGGTTCACCAGAGAAGGAAGCAGGCGTACCGGCGTCTGTGTTTAACCTGTGCCGACCTGACCAACACCTGCCGGAGCCTGCAAAATCAGATGGACTGCCAGGAAGCGGTCATTGATTACCAGAAGCACCTTCTGGCTCGCAGCGACGATCACGAGGTCTTCCGTCGATTTTTTCATTTATTCGTCGAGCGGACCGGGCCTTTGTTCGGCGTGGCGATGCTGTGCGACGAAAACGCCGAATTGAAACTGGTAGGGCGGTTTGGCGTTCCCGTTCCCGACGGGACGAATTTCTGTAAGACTATCGCCGAATCCATGGTTCCGGACATGCTCGAACGCCCGGAAGTGATTGTGCTGGACGCCTTTGACAACATCGAAAAATTCCCCACAGACCTGCACCGATTCCTTATCGGCGTCAACGTCATGGTGATACCGCTGATGGTGGCGGAAGGCCAACTCATCGGAGTGGTCGTATTGTACCGCAAAGGCGAACAGCCGTTCACCGACGACGACATCGCTCTGGCCGAGATGATAGGCCCGCCCACAGCCGCGGCTGCGCAGCAAATCTAACAATTGACAATTGCCAATCGGTCAAGTTCCCATGTCCGATGACGCCAGGTACTTCTTCTGTTCTGCCGTGAGGCTGTCGATTTTGACGTCCATCGTTTTGAGTTTGAGTTTGGCTACCCACGAATCTATTCTGGCAGGGACGGGGTGGACCGCGACGGAGAGTTTTCCCGCCTGTTTAATAGCGTATTCGCTTGCCAGGGCCTGGGTTGCGAAAGACATATCCATCACGCTGGCAGGATGCCCCTCGGCGCAGGCGAGGTTCACAAGCCGGCCTTCGGCGAGGATGTAAATTCGCCTGTTTCCGGGCATGACGTACTCATCGACCAGGTTCCTTACGCCCCTGTTAATCTTTTTAGCAGCCTTTTTCAGGCCTACGAGGTTCAGTTCGACATTGAAATGCCCGCTGTTGCAGACGATCGCGCCGTCCTTCATCTTCCTGAAGTGCGGCGTGTCGATGACGTTGATGTCGCCTGTAACGGTAATGAACAGGTCGCCGACAGCGGCAGCGGCGGCGATTGGCATGACGCTGAATCCGTCCATGACGGCTTCAAGCGCACGGACGGGATCGACCTCGCAGATGATGACATTCGCGCCGGCGCCTTTGGCGCGGGCCGAGACGCCGCGTCCGCACCAGCCGTAGCCGACCACCACGACTTTTTTACCGGCAAGCAGGAAATCCGTTGCGCGGATAACGCCGTCGAGGCTGCTCTGACCGGTGCCGTAGCGATTGTCGAAGAGGTGTTTGGTGTCTGCGTCGTTGACGGCGATGACGGGGAATTTGAGTATCCCGTTTTTCTCCATCGCCCGCAGGCGGATAACGCCGGTGGTTGTCTCTTCCATTGACGCGACGATGTCGTCGGCGTATCGGCTCATATCGGTATGCAGTGCGTTGACCAGGTCGGCCCCGTCGTCCATCGTAACGGTGGGGCGGTGCTTACAGGCGGACGCGATGTGATCGTAATATGTTTTGCGATTTTCCGCGCGGACGGCATAAACCTTGATGCCGAAATCCTTCACCAGCGAAGCAGCCACATCGTCCTGGGTGCTGAGCGGGTTTGACGCGCACAGCAGCAGGTCGGCCCCGCCGGCCTTGAGCGTTCGGGCGAGGTTGGCGGTCTCCGCCGTTACGTGCAGGCACGCGCTCATCCGTCGGCCTTGGAGGGGCTTTTCCTTCGCGAAGCGTTCACGGATCATCGCCAGAACCGGCATGTCGCCGTCCGCCCATAGAATCCGGCGTTTACCCTCGCCGGCGAGTTTCATATCTTTCACGTCATAATTGGTTGTCTTGGACATAGTTACCTCTCAATCATAAAGTTCAGGGTTAACTTGAGCGGGCATTGTGATGGTTTCGACGGCGAATTGCAAATTGAAATTCAAACAGCGTGAACCACAAAGGGCACAAAGGACACAAAGAACAAAAAAAAACAATTTTCGATAAATCCATTTCCGGTATATAAGCGTCTAATCAGTTGAACGAAGCAGGAGTGCGATTGACCGGTAGTAGTGGTGTTGAAAACGCGTCATGCCCGGAAGGTCGTGGCACGGGTTTCCAACCTGTGCCTGTCCGCGAGGAGATTGTACGCGCCGCACTGGACGAGTCGGCTGTGCCGGTCCGGCGATACATTTTCGGGATGTGCGGCGACTGGCATGAGGCAGAAGACGTCGCCTCCGAAGCAATGCTGAAGGCGTGGGAAAAACGGGCGAGTTTCGACGGTAAAGCCAATGCGAAAACGTGGATATTCACGATTGCACGCAACCGGTGGCTGGACCGGCTCCGCCGGAAACGTCGCAGACCAAGGGAAGAAACGTTGAATGAGCAATACCAGGCCACGATTTCCGCCTCACCACCGCTGTCGGCCCATCGGCGCGAACTTACCGTCGCGGTGGCTGGGGCGCTGGGGCGTCTGCCCGATGAGCAGCGTGAGGCCTTGTCGCTGCGAGAAAGCGAAGGGCTGACATTCGCCCGAATCGCCGAAGTACTCGAAATACCCGTCGCCACAGCCAAGAGCCGCGTGCGATACGCACTGTTGAAACTTGCTGACGAACTAAAACCCTTCAGGCCCGACGCCGAAGGTCGAAATAATGAATTGCGATAATGTCCGCGAAAAACTGATAGACCTTGTGTACGACGAACTGACCGGGGACGACGCCCGCGCAGTCGGCGAGCACATTCTCCAATGCCCGCAATGCCGCGAGGAATACGAAAAACTCCAACTGGCGCGGTCGGCGCTCGCAACCTATCGCGCCGGTGAACCGAAAGGTTTAAAACCGATGGTTCGTTCGTATCGTCGCTTCTTCCTTGGCCTTACGGGCGTCGCCGCTGCGATCCTAATCGCGGTTGGAATCTGGGTGTTTCAGGAAGGAACCACCGAACCCGCCATCGCCGCTGGGCCTGTCGAAATCAAACGTCTCAACGTCTCGCTGACGATACTGTCCGAGCCGGAAAATTGGCCTGGATACTATCCCCGACAGTGGCGGGGGCAGATGGAAGTCCAGATGGCGAACGTTCCTCTGTCGGACGCGCAGGCCTTTTTCAGGCACATGTACGGCGGCGGCTGGCGGGGTCTGGCGCTGGTGCGGGATAAGCGGATCGTGCGGAACATTAAGAGGGGCGTAACGAGCGTTCGTTTTACCGACGTACCGTCCGGTATCCTGCCCGATACCGTCCGCCTCCGAAGCCTCGACGATCCCGACGGGCTGACAATTCTCGAACAAAACTACCAATACGACCTCGCGTCCGCGTCTGCGGTGATGAAGCGATACGTTGATAAGAATATCACCATCACTTTTAAGAAGGGCGAAGGCGCGAGCGGTACGCTGTTGAGTTTCGATGCGCAAACGCTGGTTATTCAACCCAAGGGCGAAGGTCCGAGGAACATTTCGCGCAAAATGGTCAAGTCCATAGCGTTTGAGAAGTTGCCGGTGGGACTGTTGAGCAAGCCGACACTGATGTGGCAACTCAGGAACCAGGCAGCTGCGAAACAGCAGTTCGAGGTCGCCTACCTGACCGGTGGCCTGACCTGGCGGGCGGATTATATTCTGAAACTCAAACCCGCAAAAGTCGCCCCCAAGGGCAAACCGCCGGTGGTTATCGACACTGCGGACATTGTCGGATATGCCACAGTAACCAACAACTCCGGCGTAACTTACGAAAACGCACAACTCAAACTCCTGGCAGGGGATGTGAACCTCATCAGGCCGGAGATTAAACTCTTGCGGTTCAACGGGGCGGCAATGAACGAGAGCAGAGAAGGCAGAGAGTCGCAGTTTAAGGAAAAGTCGTTCTTTGAATATCATCTTTATACGCTAGGCCGACCTACGACGATCCGCTCTGCAGAGACCAAGCAGATAGAACTTATCTCCGGCAGCGGTATTAAGATGCAGCGCGGTTACGTGTACGATCCGACCGTCAATCCAACGGCTGTTCGTGTCGTCAGCGAATTCAAGAACTCCAAAGACAACGGCCTGGGCAAGCCGCTGCCGAAAGGCGTCATTCGACTCTACGCACCCGACCCGGAAGGCGTAAGCACTTACGTTGCAAAGACTTCAATAGACCACACGCCGAAGGATGAGAAAATCCGCCTGCCGTGGGGATTCGCATTCGACATCGTTTGCTCAGTCAAGCAAGTCGATTACAAACGCCGTGGCTACGAACGTTACCACAAATGGCGGTACGACCTGCGGAATCACAAGGGCCATGACGTAACGGTGACCATAATCATGCGCCGCCCGAAAACGACCTACTGGGCCAAGTGTACAAAGGACGGTAAGGATTACCCCTGGCACATACGCGAGGCCGGCGTTTGGGAAGTCGAAGTCCCCGTCAAGGCAAACTCGGTGGAAAAGATAATTTTCGAATATAAGCATAACAGTCAAACCGGCGGCGGACTGAAATCGCCGTGGGACGTAGCACGGGCGTCTCGCCCGTGAGGAAAGAAAACATGGCCGAGACGGCCATGGTACGACAGAAAGAAAGGAGTACGAAAGATGAACGCGAAGAATTGGATTGTGATGGGAATGGTTTGTGCAATGGCGCTGCCGGTGGCGGCGGCGGAGAAGGAAAGCGTGGCCTTGACCGTCTATAACGGCGGGTACGGCGTGGTGCGCGAGATTCGCAACCTCGACATCGGCAACGATGGAAACGTCAAGTTTAAAGACGTCGCCAGCCGGATCGATGCGACTACCGTGCACTTCAAAAGTCTCACCGACGAGGCGGCCAAACTGCTGGAGCAGAACTACCAGTACGACCTCGTCTCCGCCGACAAACTGCTGAAGAAGTACATCGACCGGAAGATTGAGGTCATCTGCGAGGGCAAGTCCTATGCCGGGACGCTGCTGTCGTTCGACGCAGGGCAACTTGTGCTGCGCAGCAAAGACGGCGGGATTATCATGGTCCAGAGGGCGGACAACGTGCGGGACATCCGCTTCGGCGCTCTGCCCGGCGGGCTGTTGACTCGACCGACGCTCCTGTGGAAGGTTTTCACGCGAAAGCCCGGCATGCACACGTGCGAGGTAACGTATCAGACCGGCGGGTTGGGCTGGCACGCAGAGTACGTACTTGTCCTCGGCGGCGACGACGCCACTGCCGACCTGTCCGGGTGGGTCAGCGTAAATAACACGTCCGGTAAGACTTACAACAAGGCGAAACTGAAGTTCATCGCCGGCGACGTCCGACGTGTCCAGCCGACGCGGTATCCGGCACCGCCCGGGCGTACCATGGGCAAGGGCAGGGGTATGGCAGAGCCGATGGCCGAAAAGGCATTCTTCGAGTACCACATGTACACGCTGGAGAGGCCTTCGACGGTCGCAGACAATGAGACCAAGCAGTTGGAGATGTTCACGCCCGCCCGAGGCCTGAAGGTCGAAAAAAAATACCTCTACAACCCGATGGGACAGCGCCGCTGGAATTGGGGCGGGCGATACACAGGCCGCTCCTATGGCCTGTCGTCTTACAAAAAGGTCCAGGTCTTTATCGAGTTCGTCAACTCCAAGGAAAACAATAAAAATCTGGGCATCCCCTTACCGGCAGGGAAGATTCGCGTCTATAAGCAGGACCCCGCCGACAAGGCCCTCGAGTTCATCGGCGAGGAGAGAATCGACCACACGCCGAAGGATGAGAAACTTTCGCTGCAAATCGGCAACGCCTTCGACGTGGTAGGCGAGCGAAAACAGACGAACTTCCGCGTTGAGAGCGGGCGCCACTGGATTCAGGAGAGCATCGAGATAAAGGTCCGCAACCACAAGAAAGAAGACATCACCGTGCGGGTCAAGGAGCCGATGTATCGCTGGACGAACTGGACGATAACGGCCAAGAACCACGAGTACACCAAACTTGACGCTCATCACGTCGCCTTCGACGTACCCGTCAAGGTCGACGGCGAAACGGTGGTAACATATACAGTTGAATACACCTGGTAATACGATTGCGGATTACGGATTTAGAAAAGAGGGACCGATGTGTCATTTAGACGCCTCGGCCCCTCTTGCTTTTTTTTAATCCGCAATCCACAATCCGCAATCAGTACGTTCCGTACTCGTGGTATGCTTCGATGAGCGCGAGGACGTTTTCGGTGGGCGTATCGGGCAGGATGTTGTGGGCTGTGCCGAAGATGTAGCCTCCGCCGGAAGCGAGGATTTCCGCGCGGTCGCGGACGTGCTGGGCCACTTCTTTGGGTGTGCCGGTCGGCAGGACTTCCTGAATATCGATTCCGCCCTGGAATGATAAGTCCTTGCCGTACTCGCGTTTAAGTGCGGCGAGGTCGTCGCCCATTGCTGCCGGCTGGAGCGATTGGAGGATGTCAAGCCCGGCTTCGATAAAGTCGCCCACCAGCGGCGTAACGTGGCCACAGGTGTGGTACATAACCTTCATATCGAATTCGTGGGCCAGGTCGCAGTAGGCGGCGAATCGCTTCTTGAAGAACTTCCGATACATCTCCGGCGAGATGAGGGTGTTGTTCTGAGCACCCATGTCGTCGCCCATGAAGAAGATGTCGATTGTTCCGTCGGCTGCCTCGAAAAAACGGCGGTTGTATTCGAGGTAATAATTGCTGATGTGTTCGAGGATGGATTCGGCGATGGCCGGTTCGAGAACCAGGTCGTAGAAGAACTTTTCGGTTCCACGAATGTACATAGCCGGTTTGAATTGCGCGGTGCGGTCAAGCCGGTCCGCGCCGGCGACTACGGCGTAACCGGCGTCGCGGATGGTGCCGCAAGCGGCCTGAACGTCGGAGTAGTCCCAGAGGTCGGCTGTGGGCCAGTTGTGCTGCTCGATCTCGGCCACCGTCGTCGCCTCGGCCAACGGGCTGGAAACCAGGTGCTTATAGGCCCAGGTGTATTCGGTACCGTCGCGTCGTGCGCCGGTAACGGTGTTATACTTCCGCCGGACGCCCCAATGGTCGGTGATGATTCCGTCGGCATCGGGTTGGTCGGCCTCGCCAATAAATGCCGGGCCGTTGAAATAACGCAGGTCAACGCCGATCCGCTCGAGAACTGCTTCCTTCTCATCCAGACCCCATTCTGCGGCCAGACGTTCGTACACGTCGTCGAGCGCCCAGAAATCGACAGGAATGCGATCCGGTTCGGTATGATTGATGGTTTCAAGAACTCGTTGTCGTGGTGTCATGTCAATCTCGCACTTCGTCCGTTCTGCAGTCGTGGCGGTAATCGCCGGGCCGTTGAAAGATCGCAATCTTTTTCCTACTCGACACGATTCTCCTCTTGTCAAAAGGGGGCATAAACTATTTTGTTTTCGCGTAGTACTTTTTCTCTAATGACTTGAGATACTTCAGACCTTCCGTCAGAAGTTGATCGCTCGAAGGCGCAAGTTTGCGCCATATGCACGTAGCGGCGCGCATTGCGTCGGATGGTGCACAAAATGATTCCAGCCCCACAATGCCGTTATATCCGATTTCCGCCAGCGCTCTGTATATTCCGTCCCAGTCCACCGTACCCGTTCCGGGCGTACCGCGATGGCTCTCGCTCAAATGAAAATGGCACAGGTCATCGGCCGCTTCCAGTGTGGGGTGATAGAAATCCGTTTCCTCGATGTTCATGTGGTACGCATCGAGATGAATCGCGACGTTCGGCTCATCAATCATGGCCTTAAGTTTCAAGGCCTGCCGGCATGTGTTTATCAAGAAAGTCTCGTACCGGTTGATAGGTTCAATGCCGATCGTAATGCCAAAATTCTGAGCAAACCTCGCAATTTCTCTCATGCAATCAGCGGCGCGGTTCCAGTAACGCTCGTCAGGTATGGAATCTATCTTTCGACCAATGGCCGAATAAGTAACCCCTGTAAACAACGTTGCGCCCATTTCCGAGGTCGCTTCGACGCATTTCTTCAGGTATTCCACGCCGCGCTTGCGGGTATCTTCGTCTTCTCCTGTCGGATCATTCTTTTCGGAACACGCCGTTGAAGCGCACACTCCGAGACCGATTCCGTTTGCTCGTTCCCGGATCGCTTTCGGATCAATATATTCGATTTCCATTAGTGGAATCTCTATAAGATCGAACCCGATCTGTTTGGCGTGGTCGATGATATCCAGCGAATCGGAATTCCAGCTGGATGTCCAAGCATAGGCATGCGCGGCATATTTCAGGCAACTCATGATGATCTCCTTCTCTGTTCGCAGTTTGTAAGATGAACTGGATTCCGCACGGCGTGGATGAAATCTTCGACTTTTTTCAGGTCTTTGACGCCGGGCGATGATTCGACGCCGCTGGAGACATCTACCATCCATGGTTGGACGATTCGGACGGCTTCGGCCACATTCTCGGCATCAAGCCCGCCGGAAAGCACCAACGGCGGCAAATTGTCCAGTTTTCCCGCGTCCCGCGCCTCTGCCACCCATTTCCAGTTGAATTGCTTTCCCGTCCCGCCGGCGACGCCGGGAACGTAGGCATCCAGCAGAATGGCTTTGACCTGCTGGGTTGGCTGGACACCGTCCAGCCAGCGGGCAACTTCATCAATCCAGTGGTCATCACGAACGCGAAAGGCTTTGATGCACGGGATAGAGAGGTGTTCGACGATTTCGGGGGCCTCGTGACCATGGAGTTGGGCAATTGTCAGGTTTGCCCTGGCGGCAACGCGATTGACGGTTTCGGCGTCGCTATCGACGAATACGCCGATTGACGTTGTAAATGGCGGTAGCGCGTCGGTTACGGCGCAGGCCTGCTCCGGTGAAACCTGCCGAGGCGATTCGGCGAGGACCACCCCAATCGCGTCGGCACCCATCCGCACAATCTCGGATGCCTGGGCAGGATCGCGCAGGCCACAGATTTTGATTCGAGTTTGCAAAGCACTTATCCTGAACCACAAAGGACACAAAGTTCACAAAGGATTTTAAGAAAGAATTAAAAATTGTTTTACTTTCTCTTTGTGTCCTTCGTGTCCTTTGTGGTTAAATTTTCTTGTCAGTTTTCCGATTCGTCCTTTTTGAGGTATAGCGTTTGTGTCGGGAAGGCGAATTCTATTGCCTCTTCGTTGAATCGGCGAAGCAGTTCCATGTTGAAGTCATGCGTGAAATCGAGGTAGTCCCACCATTCCGGCGGGGCGAACCAGTAATAGACGACGATGTTCAGGCTGGCGGCGTTGAACTCGTTGAAATATGCCCGTCCGGGCCTGTCTGCGGGGAAGTGGCTTTTTCGGGCATCGAGCATTTCGCGGATAATCTCGACGGCGCGGGCGGCCTTCTCCGGCGGGGTGTCGTAGGTAATCGTTACGTCCAGGACTCGCTTGATATAAGGCCTGCGACTGACGTTCTCCACAGGCGAATTGGTTATGACGGAGTTGGGTATTGTAACCAGGTGCCCGGTAAGCGTCCGAACCCGCGTCGAGCGGAAACCGACCTCCTCGATAATGCCCTCATGGCTGCCGATCCTGACCCTTTCGCCCATCTGGAACGGCCTGTCCGTGAAAATCGTTACCGAACCGAAGAAATTGGCGAGCGTGTCCTTGGCTGCCAGCGCGAACGCCAAACCGCCGATGCCAAGCCCCGCCAGAAGCGTGCCGATGTTCCATTGAAAGATGTTCTGGGCGATGAACAGGCCCGCAATGATGATAACAAATATGCGCAGCGTCTTACGGACGATGGGAACCAACTGGTCGTCCAGCTGAGTTTTTGTCTTTGCCGTCAAACGCAGGAGGAACATTTCCATTACATCAACGAGGCGATAGACCGCCCAGCCGACGGCGATAACGGTGATGGTCTGGCAGACGGCGGTCCACAACCACATGAGGGTTCTATCGGTATCGCCGGCATCGGTAAAGATGACGTTATCAAGCCGCATGAACATCCTGGCCGAGTAAAGCCCGGCGGCGAAGATCAGCAGGGCAATCGGCTTGGCGAGCGAGCGGAGGATTGTTCCTGTGGCGACGAATCGTTGCTTCTGGATTATCCTTTGTCCCTGACGGATGAGAGTGAAAGACACAATCTTTCCGACGATAAACGTAATCAGCAAGACCCCCAGCAAAACCGCCCATTGCCAGACGGCGTTGTTGAGGAATTCAGTGAGATACCAGGCATCTCCTGCCGGACGTGACGTTTGTGCGAGAGTCAATATCATTATGGTTGTTCCCGAATCGCGGTTCCTTTAGAGCGACAGACTATACCACGTAACAACGGTCTTGTCATGGGGTGAATTGGCGTGTTGAAATAAGTCGGACCGGGAATCGTCGGGGTGTCTTCACGCCCCTGCGAGAGAGGTTTCCCTCCGCCTCCCGGCTTCCCGGTCCATTTTCCCCTATCGGCTCTATTCCGGGCGGTGTTTAACAAGATTGTTTGCAAATTCTCGAATTTGCGGTTTTTTGTAACGGCATGTTACGTAAGGCGTTAGCAATTAGATATCTGTTAATAAAAGTAATTCGTACTTGACGCGCCTCTTTTGACCGATTAATATAATGTTAAAGGGTTGGATTGTGGTCGGGGAGTTGTTTCCCGACCCGATCATGGACAAGTAGCAGAATGGACAGCTGAAGAGTATTGCGGCAGGGAAGTCGTGTGAAGAGGTTTTCTCCCGTTGCAGGTGCTCGGAGTCGGTGAACGACCGATTTTCCGCACGTTGCTTTCGGGTCGGAAGTTAAAGGCAGTTAACGTCATGACCGCATTGGTCAAAGATGTATCGGGATGTTGGGATTTTTCGGATGCGATCTGTTTTCCATCCGGGGTTTTTGGTCGAACCGTTGGGAGAGTTCCAGGGCGGTAACGCGACTATTGAGCACATAATGCGTTCGTATGCATCCGATGACTGCATGAAATCATTCTGACCTGACGGGTTCGGGGATAAAGCAACTCCCCGAAACTTCTGATCCGTAACATACCTGCCGCGGACGTCGGCATACCGAAGGTTGAAAAATCTTCGCGCCGATGTCTGTCATACTCCCAAGCCGATAGCATAAAGGGATATAACTATGTACACCTACGCAATTCTTTCTCAGATTTCAGGCGAAACAGCAGCAGTGGTTCTGGTTAGTCTGGTTGTTGGTATTGCCGGTTCGCTGGTGATTCGCGCGATTTTGGTTCGTCGTCAGGAAAAGGTGCTGGGGCAGGAAATTGAGGTCCGATTGGCCGCTGCCGAATCCGAGGCCCAAAGAATCAAGGCCCAGGCCCAGGCGGAGGCAAAGAGTGAATTCATTACTCGTCGAAACGAGTTCGACGAAGAGACCAAAAACGCCAAAGCGGAACTTCGTAACGAGGAAAAACGCATCTCCAAGCGCGAAGACCTTATCAACCAGAAAATGGAGATGCTGGTAATAAAGGAGCGGTCGGCGGATGCGGCAGAGAGGGCCATCAAAGAGCGAGAAAAATCTCTCGTTGCCAAGGACCGACACCTGAACGAACTGATCGCCCAGCAGAAAAGCCAGTTACTCAAAGTGGCCAACCTGTCAATGGAAAACGCGCGGAAACTCCTCCTCGCCGAAGTCGAGCAGGATATAGAGTCCGATGCCGCCAAGATAATCCAGCAGCGACTGGAGGAAGCCAACGAAACAGCCGAGGCGAAAGGGCGCGAAATTGTTACGATGGCAATCCAACGCTATGCCGCCGAACATACCAGCGAAGCCACTGTCTCGACAGTCAGTATCCCCTCCGATGAGATGAAGGGTCGTGTTATCGGAAGAGAGGGTAGAAACATTCGCGCATTCGAGGCCGCTACCGGCGTTGACGTGATCGTGGATGATACGCCCGGCGTGGTCGTAATCTCGGCGTTCGACCTGGTCCGCAGAGAAGTCGCCCGCCTGTCGTTGGAGAAACTCGTCCAGGACGGACGAATCCATCCCGCACGGATTGAAGAACTGGTGGAAGATACTCGCCAGGAAGTTAACCGGAAAATACAGGAAATAGGAAAGCAGACGGTAATGGACGTCGGTATTCGCGGAATGCACACCAAGCTGATCAACCTGCTGGGCCGACTGCAATACCGGACAAGTTACGGGCAGAACGTTCTTCAACATTCGACTGAAGTCGCATTCCTGTCGCAGATGATCGCCGACGAAATCGGCTTCGACGGAGCACTGGCGAAGCGGTGCGGTTTGCTTCACGATATAGGAAAGGCCGTCGATCACGAGGTCGAGGGTACGCATCCGCAGATCGGCGCCGACCTGTGCAAGCGGTATGGCGAGGCCGACGAGGTCATAGAAGCCGCTGCGGGGCATCACGGCGACATCAAGACACAGTTCATATACACCCCGATAGTTTCCGCCGCTGACGCCATAAGCGCATCACGTCCCGGCGCACGCCGCGAAACGCTTGAGCGATACATCAAGAGGCTGGAGAAACTCGAAGAGATCGCCGGAAAATTCGCAGGCGTCAAGCAGGCGTACGCTATCCAGGCTGGGCGCGAGGTTCGCGTTATGGTTGATGCCGAAAACGTCGATGACCACCTGTCAGCCAAGGTTGCTCACGACATCGCCAAACGCATCGAGGAAGAGATGCAATACCCCGGCGAAGTCAAGGTAACGCTTATCCGGGAAGTACGCTGCGTTGAATACGCTCGGTAAGACGGGAAAATCCGCCGTTCGACTGCGCTCACGACAGGCAATCTGAAATCTGCAATGGAATAACGGAGAGGGCGGGATTCGAACCCGCGGTACAGGTATGACCCCATACAACGGTTTAGCAAACCGTCGCTTTCAGCCACTCAGCCACCTCTCCGGGAACTCTGATTGTCCACACAGTATCGGACAGAACGCCCGATAATGCAAGTCTATCTTGGCTGTATTTTTTCCGAAACATCCGTTGTTTTTTAACAACATCGCTTCCGATATGCACCGATATTCCATCTATGGCGTATTTCGAGAATATCATCGGTCAGGATTATCGGATGGTGAAGGTTTTCGACCTGATCGAAGCCGTGGCCGACAGTAAGGCGACCGTCCTGATTACCGGCGAGTCGGGAACCGGCAAGAGCCTCATCGCCCGCGCCATTCACTATCATAGTCAGCGGCGGGAAAAACCATTCGTGGAGGTTTCCTGCGGTGCGCTTCCGGAGATGCTGCTCGAAAGCGAACTGTTCGGGCACGTGCGAGGGGCATTTACCGACGCCTTCGGCGACCGCGACGGTAAATTCGCTGCCGCGGACGGAGGGACGATCTTCCTGGATGAGATTTCCACAGCCTCGGCGGGTCTGCAATTCAAACTCCTCCGCATTCTCCAGGAGCGAACCTTCGAACCGGTCGGCTCGAACCGGACGTACACCGTCGATGCCCGTGTGATCGTGGCGACGAATCGCGACCTGTGGCGGGACGTCGAGTCGGAGCGGTTCCGCCAGGATTTGTATTATCGTGTCAACGTCGTCAACATTGAATTACCACCGCTACGGGAGCGGGGCGAGGACATTACCCTGCTGGCGGAACACTTCCTCAGACGTTACGAGCGGGAAAACTCTCGAAACATCCTCGGATTCACCGACGATTGCCAGGCTGCACTGCAAGCATACCCCTGGCCCGGAAACGTGCGGGAATTGGCCAACTGCGTCGAACGGGCAGTTGTACTGTGTCGCGGAAGCAGAATCGACCTGACCGACCTTCCGCAAACAGTTGCCGCTGTGCTCCAGCCGATAATGGCGTCGGCGGGTGATGCGGTTTCGGTTATGTCGCCAGGTTCAAACGCCGACCGGACACTCGCTGAAGCACTGGCGGAACCGGAAAAGCGGATTATCCAGTCCGCCCTGACCGCCCACGGCGGGCACAGGCAGGCCACCGCGCACGCGCTCGGCATCAACCGTTGCACGCTATACAAGAAGATGAAAAAGTACGGCCTGATGCGGTAAAAACATCTCGTGCAACCCCGCAATTTCTGCTAATCTCCTCGGTGAGAAGATATTTCTGGAGACAGGGTATGAAGATACGGAACGCTGAAACGGTTGAAGCCAAACAGGTTGAGATGGAAGGCGCCGAAGACGTAACGATGCGAATGCTCATCGGACCTGACGATAAGGCCCCGACCTTTAATATGCGGCTCTTCGAGGTCGCTCCGGGCGGTTATACGCCGAGACATACGCACGATTGGGAACATGAGGTATATGTCCTGGCAGGGAAGGGAGTCGTCCTGGAAAATGGGCAGGACAAACCGATAATCGCTGGTAATTGCATCTATGTGCCGCCGAACGAGGATCACCAGTTTCGAAATACCGGCGGCGAAAATCTCAAATTCCTGTGTCTGGTACCGAAAACGTAATTAAGAAAAATTGCAGGGATACAAGGGATGCAGGGGATAGATATTTAAATTAATTCTTTTATCCTGTGCATCCCTTGTATCCCTGCAAAATGCTTTTTATAGGTCAGTTCATGACTTCCGACGTCGAACGTATCGAGCAGCTTCGCCGGGAAATACGCCGGCATGACCGGTTTTATTACGTCGAGGCTGCGCCGGAAGTATCCGACCGCGAATATGACGCGCTCTTTGATGAACTGAAGCGGCTGGAGGCGGAGCATCCCGAACTCGTTACGCCTGATTCACCCACGCAGCGTGTCGGTGGCGAACCTGTCGAGGGTTTTGCCAGGGTCAACCACGAGCCGCCGATGCTCAGTATCGACAACACCTATAACCTCGACGAACTTCGCCAATTCGACGCCCGCATAGCCAAGGCCCTCGGCGACGAGCCATTTCGCTACCTGGCTGAGCCTAAAATAGACGGCGTGGCTGCGTCGTTGCGATACGAAGACGGCATGCTGATGCTGGCGGCCACAAGGGGCGATGGACGCACCGGCGACGACATCACCGAAAACGCCAAAGCCATAAAATCAATCCCGTTACGCCTGGTGGAACAGGGCGGCGAATCGGCGGAAATCCCCCATCTGCTCGAAGTACGCGGCGAGATTTATTGGCCTGTCGATGCCTTCGCGAAGTTCAACTCCGCTCGCGTAGCCGACGGCGAGGATACCTTTGCCAATCCGCGTAACGGTACAGCCGGTACGCTCAAGCAACTCGACCCGAAAGTTGTAGCCAGACGCTCACTCGCCTTTATCGCTCATGGTTTCGGGACGGTCGAACCGGCGCCGGCGACAGAATCAGCGTGGGAATTCATGGAAATGCTGAAGCGGTGGGGGATACCCGCCAGCCAGCACGCCAAACTGTGCGATTCGGTGGAACAGGTCGGGGAGTTCATTGAAGAATGGGCCAAGCGACGCTACGACAAGCCGTACGAAACCGACGGCGTCGTCGTCAAAGTCGATTCGCTCGCCCATCGCCGGAAACTAGGCGCGACCAGCCGATACCCGCGCTGGTGCATCGCCTATAAATACGCCGCCGAGCGGGCGGAAACCATTCTGTGCGATGTGTCCTTCCAGGTAGGACGGCTTGGGACGATAACGCCGGTTGCTCATTTCGACCCGGCACAATTGGCAGGTACGACCGTCTCGAACGCCTCCCTGCATAATTTCGACCAGATAGATCGGCTTGATGTGCGCCTCGGCGATACTATTCTGGTCGAGAAGGCCGGCGAAATTATCCCGCAGGTCGTGCAGGTGGTAACCGCCAATAGGCCCGGCGACGCCAGGCCCATTGAGCCGCCGAAACAATGTCCCGCTTGCGGTGGGGCGGTGGGGCGAGATGAAGGCGGAGTGTACATAAGGTGCGTCAATCCTGAATGCCCCGCCCAGTTGAAAGAACGGCTGCGATTCTTCGCCGGGCGTAACCAGATGGACATCGAGAACCTCGGCCCAGCCTTGATTGACCAACTAATCGACAACGGCATGGTGAAGCATTTTGCCGACCTGTATTCGCTGAATTTTGAGCAATTGACCGGACTGGAGCGGATGGGCGAAAAATCGGCCCGGAACCTTATCGATGCCATTGAGTCCTCAAAAGGGCGATCCCTGGCGAGGCTTCTGGCGGGCCTTGGGATTCGCCACGTTGGCGGCAGGGCGGCTGATATGCTGGCTCGGCACTTCGGCGATATCGACTCACTGGCAAAGGCAGGGGAAGACGAACTGGCTGACGTTGAAGAAATAGGACCAGTCATCGCCGCCAGTGTCAGGCAGTTTTTCGCAGGCGAACAAGGCCTGGAAATAATCGAACGCTTCAAGGCTGCCGGTGTGAAAATGTCGGCAGAATCGGTGGGGGCCTCCGTCGGCGGGGGGCCTCTGGCGGGAAAGACTATCGTCGTAACCGGAACGCTCGAAAACTACTCGCGAAGCGAAGTGAAGGAATTGATTAAAAATCTCGGCGGAAGGTCGGCATTGAGCGTATCGAAAAAAACCGACTTCGTCCTGGCCGGCGTTAACCCCGGATCAAAGGTCGATAAGGCAAAAACGCTGGGCGTGAAAATTATCAATGAGGATGAATTCGGGAAAATGATTGGAAAATAAAAATAGCCGCGAACTACGCTAATACCGTAAACAACTTCCTTCGTTCTTTTCTTTTATTTTGTGCTGTTTATGATTTGCGTTGTTCGCGGCCAATAATCCAAATGGTTAAACCGCGCCTAACACAGGGCTGCGAAACTCAGCACTATGAACAGGATCATCTTGAATTTTCGTCTTATGACTTCTCGTGCCATCGTTGATTACCTCCTGGGGCAATCTTCTTCTACAACTATACTACCACGGAAAAGCGAAATCGCATAGGGGGAAAAGGCGGACGCAACCCCTTGGCCGCCAAGAGTTTCGGTAAATAGTAAAATGGGTAAGAAATAACGAAAATAGGGGGGCAAAAAACCGACGGATAGCTATCCGTCGGCTTTACAATCCTCATGGTTGTAATCCGCTGTAAATGGCTCTATTATGCCCGCTTTACGTTGCGATCAACTTAGGAGAAGTGAAGACACATGGGTAAAGAAGGCAAAACTGACCTGTCCTCAAGAGACGACTTGATGGGAAAAATCGTAGCCTTGTGCAAACGCCGGGGTTTTATCTTCCAATCCTCCGAAATCTACGGCGGAATCAACGGCTTCTGGGACTACGGGCCTCTGGGCGTCGAACTCAAACGCAACCTGAAAAATATCTGGTGGGAAGACGTCGTCCGCAAACGCGACGACATCGTAGGCCTGGATGCAGCCATAATAATGAACCCAAAAGTCTGGGAAGCCTCAGGCCACGTAGGGGGGTTCAGCGACCCGATGGTAGATTGCAATAAATGCAAGGCAAGATTTCGTGCCGACAGGATTTTTACGGTTATAGGTCGTGTTGGGGATGACGTAATAGTGTCCGCAGGTGTTGAGGCAGATAGTGATTTATCGGCTCGCGATAAGGTTCTGATCGAAGCCAACAGTAAGACACGTCACAAAATAGATCACTATCGCGATCAGATAAAATGGGTGATGTTTAGTGCCGATAAAGTCCCCCCAAACGAAAAAGCCCTATGTCCACTTTGCGAAGGTGAACTGACCGAGGCCCGCAAGTTCAACCTGATGTTCAAAACATCCATTGGCGCAATGGAGGATTCTTCGTCGGTAGCCTATCTTCGTCCTGAGACGGCGCAGGGGATATTTTGCAATTATAAGAACGTTCTGGACACCTCACGCGTCAGGCCGCCGTTTGGTATCGCTCAGATCGGAAAGGCGTTCCGCAACGAGATTAATCCGCGAAACTTCACCTTCCGCTCGCGCGAGTTTGAGCAGATGGAGATTGAGTTCTTCTGCCATGAGTCCGATGCCGACAAATGGTACGAATACTGGCGCGACGCCCGATATAAATGGTATATCGACCTCGGCCTGACCTCTTCACGCCTCCGCCTGCGAGACCACGAGAAAGAGGAACTGGCACACTACGCAGCCTCTTGTGCGGACATCGAATACGATTTCCCATTCGGCATCAGCGAACTGGAAGGCGTCGCCAACCGCACCGATTACGACCTTAAGAAGCACCAGGAACACTCCGGCAAGGATATGACCTATTTCGACGATCAGACGAAGGAGCGGTATATCCCTTACGTTATCGAGCCGTCCGGCGGGGTCGATAGGGCGGTCCTGGCGTTCATCTGCGAAGCCTACACCGAAGACGAGGCCCCCAACGATAAGGGTAAGATGCAGAAGCGGGTGTTGATGAAATTTCATCCTCGCCTGGCCCCGATTAAGGTGGCGGTCTTCCCGCTGGTCAAAAAGGAAGGTATGCCCGAGGCTGCCCGCAAGATATACGATGACGTTCTGGCATCGGGTTTGACCTGTTTCTACGACGAAAAAGGCGCGATTGGCCGGCGCTACCGTCGCCAGGACGAAGCCGGCACGCCGTTCTGTGTTACGGTCGATGGCCAGACGTTCGAGGACCAGACAGTTACCATTCGCGACCGCGATTCGCTCAAACAGGACCGAATCGCAGCCGACAAGGTCGTCGAATACGTCCGCGAGCGAATCGGATAAAGCCGGTGTAACCGTTCGAAACCCCTACAAAGCCGCTGAACCGGTCCTTAGTTTCGCCGATTTCGCCCTTCTGTAACGTCCGATAATATATATTATGTTGCGCTCGGTGTGTGGGCGATAGAAAAGCCGACGGATGACTATCCGTCGGCTTGGGTTTTAGAAACCTTCAAAATCCGATGTCTGACGCGAAAATCAGCGTTTCTTGAAGACCTGGCTCAGTCTTTTCTGATCGAGCATCCTGACAACGTTGTCGTTCTCGTCGAGTGCATAGACATTTATCTTCTGTTGGGCAACATCTATGACATAGAGCAAATCAAGGCTTTTAGAGTAATTACCGGTAACCATTATATAGTCGCCGCCTCGGATCGACGTATCGGCCATCGCCTGGTTGCTGTCGTACGTCAGGGCAAGAACGGTTACAAGAATAGCGGCCAAGACGCAGAGCATCCCAATTGTTACATTTTTTGTGTCTTTCATGATCATATCTCCAGAACGTTATCGTCGATTGTCCGTTGTCTTGCCGAAGTCCCTGGATAGGTCGCGGATTCCCGACATAACAAGTTTGCCTTTCCTCAGGCCACCTTTTTTGTCGAACTTCAATGCAGCAAGTTTCCGCTTACCCAGGTCCATAATATAGATGGCATCGTAGTCCTGGCGGATATCCCCGGTAATCATGATATAGTTTGTGCCTCCGCCGATAACCTGGGCCTTGGCGGGCGGGGTGCCGATCCCGAATACAAGCGCTACCAGAAGCGACGCGTTCAGGCACACCAATGCCACAATAATCACCTGTTTCATATCTGTTCTCCTATATCGAATCCCTTTTTTCCTAAACCCGATCCCCTAAACGCCCTATGCCCTTTTTTCTAATCCAGGTACGTCTTTTTAGGGTTTTTGAAGGCAACTACACATATGCCCGCAAGCGCCACTACCGCAACGACCAGGGCGTACCAGAAATCACCCTTCTTAATCTCCGGAGGCTCAAAGCCATCACTCGCAGCCCAGGCGGCACACGTCGTCGCCAATACTATTAAACCCGTCAGGAACAGTAATGGTATCGCTTTCATAGTAAAAAAGATTATACACCCCCCCCACCGAATACTTCAAGTAAGAGCATTTAACAAAAAGAATTTCACCGCAGAAAACGCAGAGGACGCAGAGAACAAATAAAAAAACTTTTATGTTTCTTTTCTCTGCGGTCTTTGCGTGCTCTGCGGTAAATTTCGTTTCTTCTGTTTCTTCTTATAAAAAAGTCGCCAGGTCGGCTGACTGACGAGTGAACTCGCTCGTCGGCATCGACACTGTCTGCCACTTGGCGCTGCGAGGGCGCACGCTGTCGGCATATTCAGCTAGGGTTATAGCCAGAAATGCGTAATATTTGTTGCGGAAGAAATGCACATCCTCAAACGGCGCACGCTGCGGCGGCCCCTGGAGCCAATATGCAAAGACAAGAACGGCTGAAAAATCGACGCCGAAAATATTCTCCCATTCGCGCAGCGATTCGATGTCGTCGCGAGTAACCCAGTTTTCCCACGCCCGGCTTGAGCGGCTCGACGAACCGGACTGGTCGGGAAATTTCCGGCCTTTCACATCGACCAGAAGGTTCGCCCTGCTGTCGGAATAGACGACGAAATCGAAACTTTTGATGGAAATCCCCGCAAACAGCGTCTTTTTCGCCTCATCGACGACAACGTAAGGCCAGCCTTTCCCGCGAAGATAAGACTCAAACGCGGCTTCGTAATGTACGCTCCGACGACCCATTCAATTGCCGATTTTCAATTTTACAAAAAAGGATTATCGCTAATTTTTATATACGCCAACGGTTTTTCTAAAAACTCATCAATGGACATGTCTGTCTGTTCGCCTGTTGCGAGGTTTTTTATGCCGACGGTGTCGGCGCGGAGGATGATTGCGTATCGAGCGTTTCGGCGGTTTGCTTCTTTGAGTTGCTTTCCGACGGCTTGCCGTTTCGCGGAGAAATCGGCGGCGATACCCCCCTGCCGTAACCGCCCCACCACTTCCAGGACTTTTTCCAGCAGATTCGATTCGCCGTCGATAACGAAGCAGTCCAGGCCGGCTGACAGGTCCGGTAGTTTTTCCTTCTCTGCCAGTAGTATCTCCAGTACAGCATCGCCCATCCCGAAACCGGTCGCGCCGACTTCAGGGCCGCCGAATAATTTCAGCAGATTGTCGTATCGCCCCCCCCCTGCCACTGCCCGCAGAGAACCTGCAGCGTCGAATATCTCATATACAATGCCCGTGTAATACGCCAGCCCGCGAACGATTCGCAAATCCAGTTTGCAATAATCACCCACGCCCATATTGTCGAGATAGCCCATCAGCGATTCGAGTTTGGCGATTTCACCGGCCGAGTTGGCATCGCCCTCACCGAGCGAAGCCGCTACGTCGGAGAGGCCCTCGGCGTCTTGAAACGCGCAGAGTTTATCGAGCGAATCTGCTGGAATCCCGGCGGCAACGGCCATTTCGGCGAAGGCGTCCGGTGAAACCTTGGGGCGTTTATCCAGCGCCGCCAGTGCAGGCTCCATCGCCGAATCGTCCACACCGGCCAGTCGCAGGGCTGCGACGGTTAGAGGACGTGAGCCGATTCGCACACCCACGTCATCGGCCGACAAGCCCATTTCGCGGAGGCAATCTATGGCTGTGAATATACACTCGGCGTCGGCGAGGACACTATCGCTTCCGATAATGTCGATATTCCACTGGAAGAACTCTCGAAGCCGGCCTTTTTGCGGGTTTTCCGCTCGGAACAGTCTCGGCAGGGAGAACCATTTTATAGGCCTGGGGAGGGAGTTTATTTGCGCATTGACCATTCGCGCCAGCGTAGGCGTGATTTCCGGGCGCATAGCCAATGCCCGCCCGCCGCGATCAGTGAAACTGAACAGCTGCGAAGCGATCTCATCTCCGCTCTTGACGGAAAAAAGGTCCAGATATTCCAGCACAGGTCCGTCAAACTCGACGAAGCCATTGCGCAGCGAGACGGCCCGCCAAGTCTCGGCCAGGTAGTTCCGCATCGCCATTCGGTCGGGATAAAAATCCCTCGTTCCTTTTACGGCTTTGAATTTCATAGTCAGTCCACTGATTACACAGAAGCAAAAAAAAGAATAGTCCACGAATTACACGGATTACACGAATTATACAGAAACAACAAAAGAAGAATAGTCCACGGGTTGCACAAATTACACGAATTATTGAAAGAGAAACAGGGTAAAATGTTGGTGGAGGATTGACCTGCTTGCAGGCTTGGCGGTAACGGTGGTATCATTTCCGATGGTTTTGCTGAAGGGGTTTTTGTATGGCTATATCTGACGAAGAGCGTAAGGCGTTATTGTTATTGGCGAGGCGGGCTGTTGAGGCGAAGGTTTCGGGTTCGCCCCGCCCCGCCCTGCCGGAGGTAGAGGGTGTGCTTTCCGAGCGTCGCGGATGTTTTGTAACGCTTACCAATCAAGGTCGGCTTCGCGGGTGCATCGGCACGTTCCATCCGAGCAAACCGCTTGCAGAGCAGATTGTCGAAATGGCTGCCGCTGCCGCACGCGATCCGAGATTCACCTCCGATCCAATCACGCCGGGCGAGGTCGCCGGCCTTACCGTCCAGGTCTCCGTATTGAGCGAACTGACGCCCATTGCAAACCCGCTCGACATCGAGTTGGGCGTCCACGGTATTTACATTGTTCGCGGTGCGGCGAGCGGATGCTTCCTGCCGGAGGTCGCAACGGAAACCGGATGGTCCAAAGAACAATTCCTTTCGCAATGTTGCTCCGGAAAGGCCGGCATGGCGCCCGACGCCTGGCGGGACGAGCGGGCTACGGTCTATACCTTCACCAGCGAAAAGTTCTCAGAGTAGGCTGGGACGAAGTCCCGCCTTTTGGGCTTTGGATGAGTAAAGGTGGGACTCCGCTTCGCTTCGTCCCAGCCTATTTCTTCCCCATCGCCCGTTGTCGCTGGAAAAAGTCGGTCAGCAATCGGCTGCACTCGTCAGCCAGGATGCCGGGGACAACTTCGACCTGATGATTGAGGCGGGTGTCGGAGCAGATTTGATAAAGCGTTTTGACAGCGCCGGCTTTGGGGTCGGCGGCGCCATAGACCAGCCGGTCGATTCTGGCCAGGACAATCGCCCCGGCGCACATCGGGCACGGTTCCAGCGTTACGGCCAACGTACAGCCGGTGAGTCGCCAGTCGCCAATGGCATCTGCAGCGGCGCGAATGGCGAGCATTTCTGCGTGGGCGGTCGGGTCGGCGTCGATAATGCGGCGGTTGTAAGCGGATGCTATTATCTCACCGTTACGCGCAACCACCGCCCCTATGGGCACGTCGCCAAGCCCTTCGGCTATGCGGGCCTGCTCAATGGCAGAACGCATCAAATGCTCAAATTTCTTGTGCTGCATGTTTTACTCAATCGAAATCTCGTCGGCAGGCAATTGGCATTCGCCGGCCTGTCCCGAACGCCCTCGCTGTTACCTTCAACACCGGAGCGGCCTGGCGACGTTTGTATTCCGAAGCCGACACCATTGACGCGACGCGACGAACCACGTCGGCATCAAGGCCTGCGGCGATAATCTCACCGATGTTTTCCTCACGCTCGATATAACGCGACAGGATCGCATCGAGAATATCGTAGGGCGGGAGTTTGTCCTGGTCTGTCTGGTCGGGTTTCAGTTCGGCGCTGGGCGGCTTGGTGATGGTGTTTTCGGGAATTCGCTGGTCTGTCGTTTCGTTCAGGTGCCGGGCCAGGTCATAGACCATCGTCTTGGGCACGTCGCCTATAACGGCCAGTCCACCGGTCATATCGCCGTAGAGCGTGCAGTATCCGGTCGCCAGTTCGCTCTTGTTTCCGGTCGCCAGAGGCAGATGCCCGCAGGCGTTGGAAAATGCCATGACGAGGTTGCCGCGGATACGGGCCTGGATATTCTGGTCGGTCGTGTCGGGGCGGTCCTTCGGCAGGTGCCCCGCCAATGCCTGCTCGTAAGCGGTATGAATCGGGTCAATCGGTAATTCGAGCACCCTGATGCCTGTGTTCCGGGCTAATTGGCGCGCATCGGCGAGGCTGTGGTCGCTGCTGTGGCGCGACGGCATAGCCAGGGCAAGGACGTTTTCAGCGCCGAGTGCATCGGCGGCGATGGCGGCTACGACGGCGGAATCTATCCCGCCCGACAGTCCGAATACGACGGACTTGAAGCCGCACTTGCGAACATAATCCCGCAGACCAAGTTTCAATGCCGCAGCCAATTGTTCCATATCGGAGCCGTTCGGTTCGCATCGCCCCGCGCCGGCGTCAGTGTCGATTACCAACAGGTCTTCGGCGAAACTTTTACATCGCGCGAGGATTTCACCGTCGGCTCCGACGACCAGGCTCGCGCCGTCGAAGATAAGTTCGTCGTTTCCACCGACCTGGTTGACATAGACAATCGGCGTTTTCGTTCGTTGGGCCTGTCGTCGGATAAGGTTTTCGCGGATTTCGGTCTTGCCTAACTGAAACGGGCTGGCGGACATGTTGATAATGATTTCCGCCCCGGCGTCGCGGAGATGTGCGACGGGGTCCATCTGATACAACGCAGCGCCGAGTGCCGGTCGGTCCCAGAGGTCCTCGCAGATGCTCACTCCGATGCGTCGGCCGTTGAGCGTCAGCGGCTTCGGCGGCGGACCGGGCCTGAAGTAGCGGGTCTCGTCAAAAACATCGTAAGTTGGAAGGAGCGTCTTGACGTGAACGCCGGTGATTTTACCGTCAGCCAGCAGGGCAGCGGCGTTCTCCAGGGGCCTGCCCGGTGAGTCGTCCGCCGGACGGGCAAAACCAACCAAGGCTGCGATACCCCGGCATTGTTTCGCCAGTGTTTCGACGGCATCGACTCCCGCCGAGATAAAACCGGCCCGGCTGAGAAGGTCGCGCGGCGGATAGCCCAGAAGCGACAATTCGCTGAAGACGACCAGTTCGGCCCCCGCCTGCTCGGTGCTGGCGATGCTCTCGGAAATCTTCCGGCTGTTGCCGGCGATGTCGCCTACTGTCGGATTAATTTGTGCAAGAGCAATCTTCATCAGGTCTCTTCACTACCCGATTTTTTTGCAAACAGCAATGGGAATACGATATCACTCATGCAACATGGAATCCAGACCGCCAGGAAAAGGAAGACTCCCACGAGAGGGATTATATACACATCAATCGTTCCCATGGTCATAGTCATATGGAACAGGGACGCCCACGTGCTCAAAAGCACGTGACCGGCGTGAGGAAACTTCGTCCGGGGCAAAAAATACGCCACCGCAATACCCGCGAACGCCAGCGGATTCACCAACCACCACTTCTCTATGAAACCGAGGTGAATGTCCCTTTCAGGCCAGTTCAGAAGCGACTCGGCAAGATACGGAATAATGCAATCGCTCAAAGTGGCTATGCCGATCGCCCCGAAGTATCCGATCAGGATCGTCGGTAAAAGCCTTCCCTTGCTGTTGAGCCTGTACATCCCAGCCGTTGCCAACGCGCTCAGAAAAACGTGAAACGGATGAAACACCCAAAACAGCGTCCTGGAGGCAGAACGATCGATATCGACATAAAAAAACACCGCCATGATAGCGATTCCCGTCAAGGCTCCGAACGTTGTGAACGGCGCGTGAGATTTGAGTTCTCTGCCTATTCTCTTCGATGTTGCGTTCATTTACCGCGTTACTCCTTGAGCGTCTTGCCGGAGGCGTACAGGAGGATGTTACGCATCAATGCAAACGCACTTTCAGGCTCGTAGCCACGCAGACCCCAGCAGGGATAACCCAGCAAACCGGCAGTCAAATCGTCCCGGCTGAAGATTATCGCCAGGCGACCCTTATACAAGACACCACGCAAACGCGGCTTACGAGAAGATGCTACCGAACCGCTGAAGGCCTTGCGATACGAAATCTTCTTGATGACAAATCCGTCCCTGGTGTAGAGAGAATGACCAGGAACAATCGGTCCGTACCGTCCTTCGGGAAGGATTTTGGCGATGACCTTCTCGACTGATGCTGAAAACGCATTGCTCCCGCCGGCAGCGTCGATTATCAACGTCCCACCGGCATCGATGTATTTACGCAATGCCCGGCAATCTTCAGCATCAAACGAAAACGCGGCGGTTCCCGTCATCGCAGCGGCTGGTTGATTCGCAGCGTCAAGTTCCGCTATCGCCGTCGGGCCTGTAACCTTTACCGCAATTTTATGCCTGTTGCCCATCAGAATCGAGAATCGCTCCCACGCCATCGGCTCGGGATTGCAATTACCGGTATGCTTGATCAGCGCGACCTTCAATGTCTCTGTGGGAGTGAATTTTTGGGCTATCGGCCATGGACTGACGCCGCGATTGCGGAGCGAACCCTTGTCTGTAACGTAAAAATAGATATTGGCGCCCAGGTTAAAAACGTCGACCCCGGACCTGTCGGTAGCGTTCATCTGCCAGGCGAGCGAGACCTCCACCGGTGAGTGGATCGCCAGAAGGCGAACGCCGTTGGAAATACCCATCAGCCTGCGCTTTCTGACCTTGTAGTGGATGGAATATATCGGATGTTCCATCGGAAGGCGGGTTAGTTCGTAATTCGGGAATATTTTGGCGTAGTATTTCTGCATAGCCGAGTTGAACGCGCCCTTGCTGCACGCGGCTTCGGAGAAAATCACTCCGCCCTGGTGGACGAATTTGCGTAGCGATTCGATGTCCTTATCGGTGAATTTCGGAGCCTTTGCGCCGGAGATGTAGAGTATCGGCGCGTCGTGCCATTCTTCAACCGGTACGCTGAGGGGAATAATCTGCCAGTTGACTTCTTTTTCAAAGGTTTGAACAATCCGTCGCGTTAAGTTCGCCAAATCTCTGGGTCGGCAGTTCCACGAGCCTGGGTACTGGAGTTTATTGAACAGCACCGGATGCTGCCCGCGAGCGAGGAAAAGAAGGGCGAAAGAAGTCTCGCAAAGCCTCCCGCCCCACGAGCCGTTGGAAGCCTGGCGCTTAATCAGATTCGAGGCGCATAATTTATACCAGTCCTTCTTCCCGAAATACTTGTACCCGCTGGCCAGTCCGACCCGCTCGACGCCGTAGAGGTAATAGTAGTAATACGATCCGCCCTTTCCGGGATTGCGAAAGGCGATGAAGTTTTTATCCATCCAGTCCAGCCCGCGGACAATTGGGGCATAGTCGGTCTCTGCACTGCACCTGATGAACTCTTCTCGATAGAGTTCGTCAAAGCAGATGAACATCGTCGCCAGACCAGCAGCCGTCATCGAACCATAACTGGCGACATGGGACTTGTGGCCCTTACGGTACGCCCATCCTCCGTCACCGGAATTCTGCTCTGTCAGCCAGTGCTTCTCTACCCGTTTCCAGTATTCCCGAGGCACCTCGACACCATTGCGTGAACCTGCCCAAACGCTCATGACGGCAAATTGGCTGTTGGAGTTATCGTACAAACGCTTCGATGCCTCCGGGTTTGCGCCCTTGTGGTCGCCCCTGGCATATGTGTAACTGTAGGCTCCGTGTGAGCCAGCGGCCTCGACAAGCCAGTCCACGTCTTTTTTCAGGAACCGGCGATACTTGCTGTCTCTTCCCAGCATACCCCAGACATTGGCTCGCAGCGCACGTGCATAGGTACCGAGCATCTCGACTTCAGCAAGCCATTCGAGGGTCTTTTTCATACGGGGAGTCTGCGGGCTTTCGCCAGCGGCCAGGAGGGCGTACGCACATGACGCCGTTACTCCCCCGTAATTACGCTGCTGAGGGCCCCCGTCTCGTTGGCCAGGCTTACCGAGTTCCGGCCAGTGTCCTTCGGACCATTCAGACCAGATATACGCCTTGGCCTTTTCGATGGATTTTTCAACAGCCTGGGCGTCCCACTGTTGTGTACTTTGCGCACGGACAGGTCCGGCCATTGTCAGAAACACCGTTACGATAACAATTACGCAACCAATCCTGAACATGCTATAGGCCCTCTGTTAGTGTTGGTTATCCCATCGTATCATATGGGTGATACATTGTATCGTTGTGCGATTCTATGTATTCCCGGTTTGATCTGAGTCGTCTTCGTCCGAATTCGCACCGTCGGTTACAACCTTCGCCAGGGCTACGACCCTGTCTTTGGGTTTGAGGTTTATCACCCGAACGCCCTGTGTCGCCCGCCCGATGCTCCGCAGGTCGGACACGCCGATTCGAACGACCATTCCGCCTTCGGTAATCAGAACCAGTTCGTCGTTGTCGAGGACGCTCTTAATGGCTACGACTTTTCCGTTTCGTCCGCTGGTCCTGATATTGATAATTCCCATCCCGCCGCGTGACTGGACGCGATATTCTTCAAATTTCGTACGCTTTCCGTACCCGTGCTCGCAGACGGTCAGGAGCGTAGCGGTCGGATCGATCACGGACATACCGACCACTTCATCGCCTTTTCGCAGATTAATCCCTCTGACGCCGCCGGCGGTTCGTCCCATCGATCTGACATTTGTTTCTTTGAATCGAATGGCCTTTCCGTCGCGCGTACACAGGACGATCTGGTCGTCTCCGCGTGTAACCGCCGCTCCGAGAACAGTGTCGCCAGCGCCCAGGCCCGTCGCCTGGATGCCGCCCTTTCGCGGGTTTCCATAGGCAGACAGTATGGTCTTCTTAATCTGCCCCTTCATCGTGGCGGTAACCAGGTATCTCTCGTCGAATTCGCGTACGGATATAACGGCGCAGATACGCTCGTCCTTCTGCATCTGGAGGAGGTTGATAATGGCCCGGCCTTTGGATTGACGGCTCATCGACGGTACGTCATAGACCTTTAGCCAGTACATCCTTCCGGTGCTTGTAAAGAACAACATGTAATCGTGCGTGGAGGCGATGAAGAGTTGCTCGATGAAGTCGCCTTCCTTCTTATCGGAGCCGATAACGCCTCGCCCGCCCCTGCCCTGGAGGCGATACGTCGTCAGCGGCATGCGTTTGATGTAACCGGCGTGACTGATTGTTACGACGACATCCTCCTCGGCGATGAGGTCTTCGTAGTTGAAGTCGCCGACGTCGCCCATAATCTCGGTTCGACGCGGGGTGGCGTACTTGCTCTTTATCTCGTAAATATCCTCACGGATAACGTCCAGCAGCAGACGTTCGTCGGCAAGGATGGCTTCATGTCCGGTAATCTCCTCGACCAGGGCGGAATAATCCCGCGCGAGTTTCTGGATTTCCAGACCTGTCAACCGCTGGAGTTGCATCGCCAGGATAGCGTCGGTCTGAACGGCAGTGAGGTTCATTCCGTCGGATTGCGACGCCTGTTTGACGAACTCCTTGGGCAGGAGTTTGCGAACGGTCGCCTTTTCTATCAGGCGGAGTTTTTTTCTCATCAGGCGTTCTTTGGCGGTCGGGACGTCGGGGCTTTTCTTGATAATGGCGATAATTTCGTCGATGTCGGCGACGGCCAGGATCAAACCTTCCAGCAGGTGTGCCCGCTGTCTCGCCCGTCTGAGCAGGAAAGTCGTCCGTCGGCGGATAACCTCCTTGCGATGGTCAAGGAACGCCACCATGAACTGCCTGAGGTCAAGCGTACGAGGTGCGCGGTTGATCAGGGCTATGTTGATTATACTGAAGGTGTTCTGGAGCGGCGTGTACTTATAAAGTTGATTTATCACCAACTCCGGTTCCGCGTCTTTTTTCAGTTCGACCACGATCCGCATACCGTCCCTGTCGGAGTGGTCGTTCAGGTCGGCGATGTCGGGAATTCGCCCGTTTTTGACGTTGTCGGCAATCCGCTCGATGATAGTGGTCTTGAGAACCTGGTATGGAATTTCGGTGATGACGATCAGCGTCTTCGAGCCTCGGGTCTGCTCTTCGGTGTGCATCCGTGCGCGAAGAGCGATGTGCCCCCTGCCGGTGGTGTAGCCTTTGTGAATACCGCTGCGTCCGCAGATTATCCCGCCGGTGGGAAAATCAGGACCCGGAACGATTTTCATCAGGTCGATAATGTCGGCTTCGGGATTGTCGATAAGGTGCACCAGCGCATCGCAAATTTCACCGAGGTTGTGCGGCGGGATGGACGTAGCCATCCCCACGGCGATACCCTGCGAACCGTTGACCAGGAGATTTGGGAATTTCGCCGGAAGGACGGTCGGTTCGGTGCGGGTATCGTCGTAATTTGCCTGCATATCGACGGTGTCGTACTGGATGTCTTCGAGCATCTCGGTAGCCGGCGCGGTCATTCTGGCTTCTGTGTACCTCATAGCCGCCGGCGGGTCGCCGTCTATCGAGCCGAAGTTGCCCTGCGGATCAACCAGCGGAACCCGCATGTTCCAGTTTTGCCCAAGGCGAACGAGCGTCGGATAGACCACGCCTTCACCGTGCGGATGGTAGTTACCGGATGTATCGCCGGCGATCTTCGCGCACTTTCGGTGTTTGGTTCGCGGGCCGAGGTGCAGGTCGTGCATTGCCATAAGGACGCGGCGCTGCGAAGGCTTCAGGCCGTCGCGGACGTCAGGCAACGCGCGGTCCATTATCGTGCTCATCGCGTAGGTCAGATACGAATCTCGCATCTCCTCCTCGATGAGCAGGTCTTCGATCTGCTCGTTTTCAAATATCAGTTCCGCCGGCATTTCGGCAACCGCCCCTGCCGAATTATTATCCGTATTGTCCGATGTATCTTTCACTTCACGTTCTGCCACAAATCTACTCCTGGTAAGAATCAATAAAATCGGGGATTTGCAAGGTATTCCATCACCTTGCCTTTAGGTTCCCAAGGGGGTATTATCGCATCAAAACCAACGAATTGCAATCAGCAGTCTTTCGCGTTTTTGCGACTGGTGAGTGTTGTAAAAACAGAGTATATTATTTCGCCGGTGAAAATCGAAAAATACGAATTGTGATAAATGAACAAACCATTACGAAGGCGGTGAATCTACTGCTTGATGCCGTTCCTCCGGGGTCGAAGGTGATCCTGTTCGGATCGTACGCTCGTGGCCAGGCCGATGCGCGCAGCGACCTGGACTTCCTGATCATCGAACCGGAGGTGAAAAACCGCCTCGCGGAAATGGTCCGTCTGCGGCAGGCGTTACAGCCGTTGCTTGGGCAATTTCTAATTCCAGTTGATGTGCTGGTGGTTAGCAAAGAGAAATTCGACTATTGGCGGGACACGCCCAACACCGTCTATTACAGCGCACTGAAAGAAGGCAGAGTCTATGAACAGGTCGCATGAGCATTCCGAAGTTTTGTTGCAAAAGGCGCATGGCGACGCGAAGATGCTTTATCGCCTGAACGCCGATCCCGAAATGCCGGACTGGGGTATGGGATTTCACGCCCAGCAAGCAGTGGAAAAGGCAATCAAGGCCGTCTTGGCAAACCATTCGGTTGAGTATCCATATACACATGATCTCCTGGTGCTTCTGAAGATACTGCGAGAAAACAAAATTCAAGTTCCGCCGGACGCCGAGCAATTGCCCGTTCTGACACCTTTTGGTGCTCCGCTTCGGTATGACGGAGCCTCGGATGCAGATGAACAGGAGTCTGAATTGGATCGCCCATGGTTGGAGACTTGTGTAAAGCGGACACTGGAATGGGCTGTGTCTGCTATTGGCGGGTAAATCGAGGAACGGTTGATTGGTGGCGAACACTATTGATAAAAAGCATGATTTGCCTCTCTGGTTTTGGGTGGGATTGCCTCTGGCGTCGATGGCGTTTAGATTCGCCGCCCCAGCCGTGCTGAGCGAACCGGACTGGCAGCGGCAGATGACCGAAGAGTTCGGGCTTATCCAGAATCTGACGGTCATTTTCCTCCTTCCGGCGATTGTCACGGGCGTATTGATTTTTCTTCGCCGACGCGAACTGCCGCGAGGCATCGGATGGATAATGCTGCTGGGCGGACTTGCAGCCTTGTACTTCGCCGGGGAAGAAGCCAGTTGGGGTCAGCACTGGCTTGGATACGGCACGCCCGATGCCCTCAAGGAAATCAACAGTCAAGACGAGTTCAACGTCCATAACATAAACAACATCTTCAATAACATCCCAAGGCAGTTGATGTTCGCCGGCACGATCTGTTGTGTCGTCATTCCGCTCTGGCTGGCGTCCTGGCCTTGGCTTGGTACGCATTTCGAGTGGCTTAATAAACGTTTTCCACGGCTCAGGCCGACATTGCAACGGGCAATCGACAAACTCCGCTCGCCTCAAAGCGCATGGTATTGGCTTGCGCCTAATTATCGCCTGACGCTTATCTCGCTGATGGTGATCTTTCTCAGATTGCCCAAACGTCTGGAAGACGTGCTCGGAGCGCCGCCGAACGCGAGTTACGCGGATATGGCCTTCTTTCAAGGCTCCGGCGAGTTCAAGGAATACTGCTTCGCCATAGTGATGATGTTTTACATATTGAGCGTCTATTTGAGGATGGGTTCCCGAAAGTCCCGCACCTGATTGGCTTTCCGGAAACGTAGATCGGTCAGCGAAGGCGAATCAGGTACATTTTCCCCCATTTTTGTTTTTGGGAAATAATCGGATCGGTGCAGACTTCGACCCGTCCCAGGTTGCCGGGTTTGAGAATTTCTACCTTTTTGCCGTCCTGCTCGATAATCTCCGTCGCGCCCAGTTCAATCAACCCGTGATCGCATGTAATCAGCCAGGGAATGCCGGAATTATTGAGCGAATCGACGGTCCAACGCTTTGGATCGGGCGTACCGTGCGGCTGGGCCCATTGACCAAAGCGGCCAAAATATAACTCCACTGCCAGTTTATGCGTGCTGAGAACCGCGAATTCATCATTGCCCAATAGAGGCTTGGCCTCTCGTGCAAAGGCGACCATCTTCTGCCCGTCGCGCGTGCGGGCGTGCCGGCTGAACATGTGCCGGTCGATGAATATCACCCCCAGCATTCCCACCACCGCCAAGGCGGCGACTCGCCGAAGCCGCCATTGCAAAGACCATCGCACCGCCAGCGCCAGCACAACGACGCCCAGGCCAATCAGGCTGCACAGAACCCACCACGTCGGCGCGGGCACAGCCGAGGGCATCTTTATGTTCTTCGTTATGAAACTGGGCATGTAATCGTAGAAGAGGTATATCAGCGGCAACAGGATTAATCCCACACCGATTACCACAGGCGCTGCCGCGATAACGTGCCGCAGAATCTGCGTAAGTTGATTACCACTCTTGCCACGACGAAGGACTTCCTCAATTGCCCAAGCCCCCATCAGCGCCACGGCGGCGTAGCATGGCAGCAGATAATCAGGTCTGAAGGCGTGCGTCAGCGAAAACGGAACCGTAACGGCCAATATCCAGCAGAGCGGAAGGAATATCGACGACCTGGCTGTGAACCATTTCCGCGGACCGGCAAGCAGAAGCGCCCCGACCATGAAAACCGACATCGGCAACGCATAGTAGAGCAGGTTCAATGCCGGGCCTGTGGATCTCGAATGTGGCGGGCGCTCGCCGGAGCCGGTGATGCGCTGAAAAACATCACGATTAAATACCCCCGCGAACTCCTCACCGCCTTGAATAAACATCCCCGCCCATATCGGCGTAAGCACCACCACCATCGCCAGGATACCCCATCCGAAGCGTGTCGCCTTCAATGCTTTTCGCCAACGGCGAAGCACAAGGCGAAACAGCAAAACCACCGCCGTACCGAAATCATCAGCCAATCGCAGCGCCTTGAATCCGGGCCCGACGGCAGTCGCCAGCGCCAGCGCCCCGCCGACAAGAATAAGGTTGGCTATTCCCCAGCCCTTGGTAGCAGCGCCTATTATCATCGCCGCCCAAAGCCCGACCGCCCATTTCCATCGCTGGTTGCGCGGCGCGCGGTGGAACAACAGCCTATCGGCACACATAATGGCGAGAAGTATCCACAGCGACAGAAGCATGTCCGTTACGGCGACGTAGGTCATTTTGCCCATGTGCTGGGCAGTCGCCCACAGACACGCCGCCAACAGCCCAACGCGCCGCCCATACCACCGTCGGCCTAGGAAATAGACCAACACGCCGAGGACCAACGAGGCCAGCACCGTCGGTAGGCGAAACGTGAAATCGTTATAGATGCCGGTGAGCATAAGCACCGGCCCATCAAGCCAGGCGTAAAGTTGCGGTTTAATCGCAAGTCCGCCAAACTGGTCCCTTGGCAGCAGCCAGTTACCGCTCTCGACAGAGCCGACGACCGCGCCGATCTGCTGTAACTGGGCGTAAGCATAGGTAGTCGATGGTCCGGTCGCCGCTATACTAATCACAATCGCTACGACCAATAAAACCAAAACCACGTCGAGAAACGTCCTGACCGGGCCGGTGGAATCAGATGTATCGAGTTTCAACTGTTGTTGGTCCATATGAGCGTTCGCAAGTTCAGGAACCTATATTTCCAGCCCAGTTTTGTCAAGCAACGGTTTGGGATGATGTCTTCGTTACATCGGAAATCCATGCCGCCGCTACACCAATGGCTGCGGGGATCACCAGGATTATCAGCGTATTTGACAGATATGCAGCCAGGATCATCTGTTGGGGGAATCCGAATGCCCCGAATACGAGAGCGGCTGAGCCTTCGCGGATACCGAACCCGCCCGGGCCTGCGGGAAGCAGGCTTCCAATCGCAATCACCGGAGCCAGGCACGTCGCGGTAATCAGCGAAATTTCACCACACGAACTCAAGCACAAAAATACCGACAGCAGAGAAAGCGATTCGGCAAGAACCGAAACGGTATAGAAGATACCAAACTGCCGCCAGGTCAGACGGGCATCGGCCAATTGCTTGGCCTTTCCGGGTAACACGCGAGCGAGAATCCGCCAAAGCCCCTCAGGCTTATAGTGCATCAGCAGCGGCGCGCCCAGCGTACAGGCAAGCAGCAGCGGCGCTATCACCAGCACCCACGGCGGAACCGATACGTCCGCCGTCAGCAACAGGCCTGAAAAGAGCATGTAGAACAGGCCGAGGATGCCCAGCGTCAGAACGGCTGACAGGTCGAACATACGCTCAATGACGACCCACCCGACCAGGCGAGCCTTCGGGCCTTTCGGAAGGAACATTGGGCGGACGATTTCGCCGCTCCTGACCGGCGTGATAAGCCCAACGCCAAGCCCCGCCAGCATAGACACCCACGCGCCCCCCCAGCCGATGCGCAGACCCTCCATCGCAATCATCCACCGCCAGCGAGCAACGCGGATGAACCAATACCCAGCCGACAGGACACCCGCTCCGATTAACCATCGCCAATCGACTTGGCCGGTCAGGTCGCCCCACCGCTGCCGACCCATAAGCACCGCGAGAACACCAACGGCAAGGATCAGCGAAATACTATATCGAAACCATCTCATGGCGTTTGAACGCATGTGAATCATCAAATCCGAAATCCCAATGTCGAAATCCGAAACAATATCGAATGACCAAAATCAGAAATTCTCAAACGCTCTCCGGTAGGTTTTGCTGTAACTGTTTGGGACATTGGGATTTTGAATTTAGAATTTGTTTCGGATTTCGATATTCGGATTTCACTTCTTGTAGCATTACCTGCCGAACATGCGACGTTTTTTGGGTTTGCCCTTCTGCTGGAAATGCTTCACCCGCTTGTAGTGGGCCTGGATATTCTTAAAAAGACCGTCGCCCTGGTTACGGTAGATGCGAAGAATTTTGTAAAATTCCTTCTCCGCCTGGTCCCACTCCTCGGCCTTTTCCTGGAAATAGGCGTTTTCGTACTTCTTTTGGATCATCTCGGTAAGTTTGTCCAGAACGGCCTTATACATCTGGTCATGTTTCGGGTCGTTGTAATATCCTCTGCCGCCATAGGCCAGTGCTTCCTTGAAAGCCACAAGGCAATCGTAGAGGCGATATGTATCACTAAGCCCATACTGCTGGTATAAGCCTTCCGCCTTCTTGAGTTCCTCCTCCTCGCGGAGTTGAATTGGCGTTATACCCTTGATGGGCGCTCGTATGAAATCGGCAATCTCATTATTGGTAAGTTTGGGCGGAATAAGCCAAGGCTGCTCTTTCCCGCCTGAGCGTGCTTTGAGAACAATTGCTATCGCTATTATCGCAGCCAGGTATATTCCCAGACCGATGATGATTTTTTTCCGGCGTACCTTCTGCTCGTTTTCAAGTCGCTCGGCGGCAGACATTTCCGAAGGACGTTTTTCTGCGAATTCAGCCTCACCGGGCTGCTCATCCTGCTCTGTTGCAGGCTCTGATTCGATAAGATCAGACGGCGGAGGCGGCTGCTTCAGAGGCTCGGCTTTTCGCCCGAATGCATCTTTTCCGGTAGTAGCAGACTCTCGATACGTCGCAAGAGCGGTATCGGGATCATCACCAGCCGAGACGAAAAGAACCTGCGTCTCCTGCCCTACACCGATAAGGTCGCCGGTCTCCAGAAGGACTCGTTTCCCGGTTTTATAGCGTTTCCCGTTAATCCATGTGCCTCGGCTGGCGAGGTTTTCGAGTGTAGGACCGGCCTGGACGAGTTCATATCGCGCCTGGTCGCGGGAGATGTACTCTTCGCTGAACAAAACATCCGCATCGCCCCCCCTGCCCAGCATGGCCACCGGATGGGACAATACGACACGCTGGCCCGCTTGCGGACCGGTTACAAAAATCAATTCAGGATGCTTATCGCTCATTTTTTACCGTAAAAAACAGGGACCAGGGACTTGGGACTGGGAAAAAATAAAATCCGCAATCCGCAATCCGCAATCAGAACATTAACTCACCTTTGATGCCCTTGATGATTATAGTGGCGAAGACCGCTATGACCACCGAGAGCAGTATCAGCAGCGACGGTATAAGGATACGCACCGACGCCGAGGCTGCAAGTTTTTCAGCCCGGACCGACCGCTGAAGTCGAAGCAGGTTTGCCTGCTGCTTCAGCACGTCCGACAGCGGCGTACCGAGGGCCTCTGCCTGAATAATGGCTGCGACAATGGAACGTAGCGATTCCTGCGGTATCCGGTCGGACATATTCATCAGTGCTTGCCTGCGAGTGGTTCCGAGGTCGATTTCGGCAAGGACGGAATTCAATTCCTCGCTGAACGGATGTTCTGGGTCTTCGCCGACGACGGTTCTGACCGCCTCTGTGAACGTCGCACCCGCGCCCATCGCCAGGGCAATCAGGTCCAGCGTGTACGGCATACGTCTGCCGATTTGTTGGAGACGTTTGGACGCCTGGCCGTACAAATGATACGCCATACCGACAAGCCCTGTCAGGAAACCGACCATCGGAAGGATAATGCTGGGTCCGCCCAGGAAGCGGATGCTGACAACTTCCAGAATAATAGCGATAATCAGCCCCCATAGCATTGCCACCGCGATGAACTCATCGGGGGTATAGAAATTCGGACTCCCCGCAGCCACGAGCCACTTGCGAAATTTCGCCTTGTACCCGGGCATGGGTAATCGTTGGACCAGTACCAGAAGCAGCCACATCACCGGCTGGAGCAGTGACATCTCGAAGACCGTGCTTCGGTCGGTCGCCCCGGAGGCCAGGGCGATTTCCCGTTCCGGTGTCATTTCCGCCCGGCCTCGCTGACTGAAAACCGCAATGATGAATACAAACACGAACAAGAAAATCACCACAGCCGTTGCGATCTTCAGCGGAGTAATGATCGCCAGGGACGCCAAAGCAACACAAGTTGTCTCAAAAGCAATTATGCCCATCTCCAATACCGCCGGCAATCAGCGTTCTTTTTTTATCTTTTGCTGACTGCTGACCGCTGATTGCTGATTGCTTAATCTAAATATCAATCGACACTATTTTGCGTATCCACAGGAAACCGACAATGTTCAGCGCAACAATAATGAGCAGGATGAGTCTCCCTACCTCTTCAGTGAACAGCATTGTTACGCCTTCGGGGTCGATAAAGTACAGGATTCCCAGGATTACCGCCGGCATTGCTCCCATCCACCTGGCGGCGGTTCTGTTCGGCGCTGTCAGCGTTTCGATGCGTTTTTCCAGGCGGTAAATCTCACGGATGCTGTCGGCTATCCGGTCGAGCGTACCGCCCAGGTCTCCGCCCCGTTCTCGGTGCGTCAGAAGGGCTGCGAAGAGCAGACGGTAATTGCCCGAACCAATGCGTTTCGACGCATTGCTCATCGCCTGTTCCAGCGAGATACCATGCTCATATTCGCGCACGAGATGAGAGAATTCCTCGCTCATTGGTTTGACGTCGTTGCGTGCCAGCAGGTCCATCGCCTGGACGAGGTTCAGACCGGCGCGAACACCGGAAGTCAACGTCTGGATACCGCCGACGAGTTGCTCTTCAAGCCTGTACAGGCGTCTGGCCTTGAGGAATCGGAGCACCACCCAGGGCGAAAAAACGCCGACGCCTGCGGCGATTGCCGCCACAAAAATATTACCGGACATCACGTACGCAATCAGCGCCAGAAATGCGATTACGCAGAAGCACAAAATCGTAACCGTCCGAGGGGCTATATCCAGCAGTAGCGTTCCGCGAAGGACCCGATCGAAGTAGGCTTCACGTCTGAGGATGAACCGGCGAAACGGTTCCACCCAGACAATAACACCCCCGGCAACGGCAAGAAAAATGACCGCCGCCACCACTGCGGACCAACCTGCTGCCAGCATGAACGCCGGTGATAGCGAAAGCCCAATCACGTGAACACCTCAAGGTCCAGGAATCCTTTTTCTATCAGTTCTTCGGCAAATTCGGGAACATATCCGGTATGCTGCAACGATGACTCCCCCTGGCCGGCGGTCTTGCGAAGAATGAATATGTCCTCCGTGATGACCTGGCTCGTATCCAGGTCGATTCCGACGATTTCGGAGATGTGAGTAACGCGACGGTCGCCGTTGGGAAGACGAGTTATCTGCACAACAAGGTCCATGGCAGCGACAATCTGCTCCCTGATCGCCCGAACGGGCATTTCCACTGCCGTCAGGACCATCGTTTCCATTCGCAGCATCGTGTCGGCGGGATTGTTGGCGTGAATCGTCGTCATTGAGCCATCGTGGCCGGTGTTCATCGCCTGGAGCATATCGAGGGCTTCGGGTCCTCGAACCTCGCCGACGATTATCCGGTCAGGCCTCATTCGCAGGCTATTGCGGACGAGGTCGTGAATAGTGTAAGCGCCTTTTCCTTCGATGTTCGGCGGGCGGGTTTCCAGGCGGACAACGTGCTCCTGTGGTAATTGCAGTTCGGCGGATTCCTCGATTGTAACGATTCGCTCGACTGGGTCGATAAAACTACTCAGAACGTTCAGCGTGGTGGTTTTTCCGCTGCCTGTGCCTCCGGAAATCAGCATGTTTTTCCGTCCGCGAACGCATGATTTAAGGAAATTCGCAGTCGCTTCGGTAAGCGTGTTACGCTCGACGAGGTCGTCTATGGTGAACGGTACGCGGGCGAATTTGCGGATCGTCAGGGCTGGGCCCGAAAGGCTCAATGGGGTGATAATGGCGTTGACTCTTGAACCGTCCGGAAGGCGGGCATCGACCAGCGGTGTCGAGCGGTCAATTCGCCGACCTACCGGCGTGATAATCCGCTCGATAATCGAGTTAATAACCTCGTCGGAGAAAAAACTCCGCCCCGTAGCCTGAACCACGCCGTCCTTCTCGATATATATATGGTCCTTCCCGACCACCATAATCTCGTTGACGTGCGGCATCTCCAGCAGGTCCTGAAGCGGACCATAACCGAAGACCACGTCCTCGATTTCCTTGCTCAACATGCGGGTGGTGATGTAGCGGTTCAGTTCCGGCGTAAGTTTCGACGATATGCGGTGCAACTGGTTGTCGAAGTCCGCCTCAATCATCGCAGCGTCTTCCTTGACGAACTGCGGCTGGAGGCGGAGCGGGAAGTCGCTGATTACGTCGCCGATGATTTGGCTGATTGTCTTTTCGTGCTCTGCCTGGAGGATGTCGGACTCTTCGAACCCATAGGAATATGAGATTTTCCCGATAGAGCGAACGTTCAATTCGGAAAGGACGCTGCGCCAGAGAAAGTCGCGGAGGAGGCTTTCCGACATTTCGGAATCGACCTCATCCAGGCTGGTGGCGATTATTTCGGAGAGATGCCGTTTTATCAGAGAAGCATGTTTGGCGTCGGCCTTGGCGACATTGCCGGCGACGCGGAGGTTCAGGCGAACGAGCAGTTCGCCGTGTATCTTCTGCTCCAGTTCCACCAGTCTTCGCCGGGGCGTTACACCGGCTTCGTCACGCAGACCTCGCCGCGCAGACGGAGCCATCATAAACAGCGAAAATTCCCCTACGCGAATCTCGTCGCCGTAATCAACCTTTACCCTGGTTTTGGGAGGAACCTGCTTGTTGGCGACGGTAGTTTCGTTCAGCCCCAGGTTCTCGACGTAATAAGTTCCGTCTTCCTTGAACAGTCTGGCATGTTTACGCGAGACGAAGGCGCTCTGCAGCGCGACAGTATTGCTGTCCTCGCGTCCGATGAGCACGTCGGCGTCCTTGACCTCAACGACCCTGCGCTCGTCGTTCAAATGATTATAGACCCAGATTTCCATACCACGAATTTCCCGAATTACTGCTGATTACACGAATTTTCAAGGTCGATTGTCTTTTTTCGCCGGTGCCTGGGACAATACCGAAAGCACTTCACTGTTTATTCCTGTCTCGGATTTTCTCTTCGGTGCATCGGAGGGATTCCGCACTGTCAGCCATATCTTTCCCTGCACGCGACTAAGCAGGTCCACCATCTGTTCAGCCAGTTCCGGCGAGACTTCAACTGTAACGGAACGATAAACCCTTATTCCCGGGTTGTATCCCCGCCGGCGTTTGGACCCGATGGTTTCTTCGGGTTTCTGTCCATGACCGCCGACGGCCAGTACGCGCAGATTCCGAACAAGCGTATAGGTCTTCGCCGGTTTGCCTCTGGGGCTGACCCTGCCCAGAATATCTATCCTGCCACCGACCCGCAGTATGTTTCCGGGGGTATAATTCGGATCTACTCGCAGCGACAAGCCCCGCATACCCGGAGTTATGTCATCGGCCGGTGTGCCCGAACTTCTTTCCAATATATCCTTGTAATAGACTTTATCGCCCCGGCTGACGTTGCGACTTACGTGCTTTCCGACGAATTCATCCTTGCTTGCTTTTCGCAGAACACCCTTTGTTACCGTGGTCGCCGAGTTTACCCTGGCAACCGTCGTATCCGCTGCGGATATCTCGTCCCCGACGCTGAGGCTTCGACTCCACTGGAGTATCTCGACCGTATCGCCGCGAAGTTTTTTCTCCTGAGCGGAAATATAAAGGTAGAACATCGCAACGGCCAAAACCCCCAGTATCAGCGATACGACCAATAGTTTCTTATTCCAGACGATTGTCTCGGGCATAAGGTACTCCCTTTATGAACGACCGATTTTCAACGGTCATTTTGGGCCATTACCAGAACTATCTTTACTGTTTCCTTTTCCTTATCGGTATAGCGTAGCATAATGCTATAGCGTTGCGAATCTCGCAGGAACACCAACGATACAGCCCCCTGCTGCATTGCCGGTTTCCGCTGTAGAAATTTATAACCGTTTTTGGTCAGCCGGTCGCTGTAAAACTTTTCCACATCTGCAATTTTCGCCTTCACGGTGTAAGTAACGATATCAGCGCTGCCATCGGCCATTTTCCTTCGAATGGCGTGATGCATTATGGCATCGGGCGGAGCGATAATATCATCCGCGCCGACACGAAGCACTTCAAGCCCGCTTCCTGCCAGTGGTTTGGCCACTAAGTCCGTCGGGTTAACGGGTGTTGTCGCAGACGTCGAGCCGGAACTTCCGCCGACATAGCGGCGGACAGGTTCGGGCTTAGACCGGTTGTAATTCCGGTATAACAACATCGTCCCAAGCGCCACGCACGCCCCACCAACAACCAATACCATCATCCGCCATTGTACCAGACCACGAGCACGCCAACAAACTGGTTGACTGGTTGACTGGTTGATTGGTAAATCGGTTGATCGGTTCATCAGTTTATCAGTTTCAAGTTCCGTTTTCCCGTAGGGACACTTTGTGTTTCTGTTTTCCCATAGGGACACTTCGTGTTGCCTAATCCCTGGTCCCTGTCTTTCCGCTTTTACCACCCGGCCAGGTAAAGTCCTCGAATCATCTCGGCCATTCGGTCGGCAGGTGAGGATATCCGTTCCAGCGACTCATCGAGTTCGGAGTAATACTGGTTTCGCAGCACCGGCCAGCAGGAGGCTTCACCCCTTCTCCACGTAACGCCCTCGCGTCCGTGGCGGTGATGTATATCGTACATGTCGTTCATAACATTCTGCCAAAGCGCCTTACGAGGATTGAAATCGGCCGATACGTGCGCTCGCCGGCCCGGAGGGTATTGTTCAGTTACAAGTTCCTTGGCAAGAACTTCCGCGCGAGGACTCATGTTACCCGCTTCGGTAACCAGGTCATTTACGGTGTCGGTGACGGGGTTCTCTGACGACAGCGACACACTCGATGCCCGGTTATTGAAGGCAAGTTCGTTAAGGCTTCCTTCACTTGGCCAGGCGCCGGTATCCACCCGTTGCCAGGCGCTGTATCGGTTGGCGATAAGTACCTGGTGTTTGTGCATCATCACCCATCCGAAGAAAAATGTCAGACCCAACACGATTGCCAGAAACGGTAAAGCGATGACAAACTCCACCATTGCCGTCCCGCGCCGCGAAATTGTTCGTTTTGATAGCATCTTCTTCATCCTTCAATCGGCAATTGCAAATTGGCAATTGGCAATTGTTAATGGTGCAGCATTTCTCCGACCATTTGCTCGTCAAATCGGTTAAGATATTCAGCGAAATCGCTCACTGTTTCCGGGTCGAGAAGTCCTCCGGTTTCCGAGGCGTCCATCGCGCCGTTGGCCATTCGTTCGGTCCAATCGCCCCACTGCGTAACGGGTACAAGTTTGGCCTTCCAGTCCTGCGTCCAAAGCCCCCAACTGGTAGTGTTGAATATCTCCGCCTGGCTGACGGCTACGACCTGCCCGAAGGGGTTCCCCTTTCCGAAGCGTCTCGCCCAGACCATCGGTTCGCTGCTTCGTCCAGCCACACCGAGATAGGTAAAAACGCTCCTGCGAACGCCCAGGTCGTGGTGAGGCTGACCGATGTCGTAATCGCCGACGCTGGTGTCCATCAGGATCGGAGCTGGCAGATCGCTTTCATCGTTACATGTTTGGCAGTAGTTGGTCGGGTTGGATATCTCCACATCTCCGCCGGCGTCGATACCGCCGAAGACGTACTGCGCTACCATATAAACCTTCTGCCAGACGGGGTCTCCGTTCGAATCGTACTGTATCCTGATTCCGATGTCCCAGTCCTCGGTAGTTTCGTAATCATACTTGTCTTCCCAGATGTGGTTGGCGATTTTCGTGATGCCCCACCCGGCGGGGTCTTCCCAGCCGTTGATCCAGATTGCTGTCGGGTGATCGCCATTAGTGCGGTAACTTCCGGGCGAAAGCCAACCAGCAGAACCTTTGGGATACCGGCTACGGATTTCCACCAGGTAAAACATCGTCCGCGTAACGCTGTTGGTGGAGTCTGACGCGATGGTCTTAGCCTGAGGATAATCGGTCCACCATCGGGGGTAGTGGATTTTCTTAAGCGTCTGATTGCCCCACATGTACCCAAGTTTGGTGTCGGCGATTCGCCTGTAATTATCATAGAAATACGTATCCGGTAAATCTCGGGAACTGTAACGGCCAACCCGGCTCATCATCCAACTGTAAGGGCCATAGACCGAATACCCTGTAAGGATTGTTCCAATCTGGTTTCGCGAGTAGTGTCCGTCTGGGTCTGTGGTATATCCGTGAGCGCCGCTGCCGTGTCGGCGTCCGCCGATATTGACGTTTCCGCCGCCGCCCTGGATCAGTCCGTGTCCGGGCGTTCCCTCGACCCATTGGCCCTGCTCATAGATGCCGCTGGAGTGATAGTTGCGCCACTTGAACAGGCGGTCGTATGGGCCAAGACGGTGGGGATATTCCCGGTCGGGAATTACGCCGTTTTTGACGGGCTTTTCAAAGTCGCCGAAGTCCGTTCTCCTTGCCGGAAGTTCCGGAAGGACGGGCGTAATGAAAGCGGTTTCGGCATAATCGCTCTTACCGTATCGTGCGGCATTGGCTTGGCTTAGCACAGGCGCAGAAAGGACGGTCGCCTGGCTGAATTCGTCGAGGCTTTCAGCCGCCTGCCATAGTTGTCCGTGTGGCGTCGGGGCTGCGTATCCTCGAATCGACCAGTTCGTCAGCGTTGCGACGTCATAATCGCTGTTGTTGAACAAATCGTCCAACGAACCGAGAATGTTCGCCTGCTCTGATATTCTGTCTCGCAGCGATTCAAGCCCTTCCCGCATCCAGTTGTCCGGGATTCCCCGCCCCAGTTGATCGTTGATACCGGATTCCCATGAAGCAACCTCTTCGTGCGTCATTTTCGTCGCCAGCGGATACGAATCCAGGTGCGGTACAAGTGCGAGCATACGCGTGATGGCGACGTTGTTACCGGCTACGACGTTCATGCTCCTTGCCATCCACGCCGAACCCGACACTGCCGCTGAATCGGCGGCATTTTGCATTTCCAGGCGACGATTGACCTGGTCGCCGACATTTATCACGTACAGCACCAGTCCGGCCAGCAGCGTAATCCCCAACAGCAGGACCACGACCACCTGTCCGGAGCATCTGTGCCACCCAACTGAAAATCTTCTGCCTCTGTTCATCATGCCGGCCTCCTTTTGATCAGGAATCGCCCGGCGAGGCGGCTTTGGACTTTTCGGCCTGGTCGATTAACTTATCGATTTCAGGCGTACCGAGAAACCGCTTGGCCTGTCTGAAATACGCAGCCGCACTGTTGTAATCTTCCCGGCTCATTGCTTCTTTTCCCAGCACTACCTGTTGCTCGTAACGGACGCGTTTTATGATCTCTTCGACCTCCGGCGTAGCGCGAACATTCTTGGCGCTGTTGGCCCGCCTGAGAGCCTCCTTCAGGTCGTGTCCTTTCAATGCACGTTTTGCAGCGCCCATTTCCTCGGCATAGATGCGGTTCTGCCTGAGCAATTCAAGACGAGCGTCAATCTCTGCCGATGTGGACGGTTTAATCTGCCTGGCTTTATTATAAGCGACTTTGGCTTTTGCCCATTCGGCATTGACGCTATGGGCTTCGGCCTCAGCCAGTTTGATCTGATAATTACAATCTTTCATCTTGCTCTGTAATTCCGCATCGGACGATAATTTGCCGGCGGCTTGGTATTTTTCCAATGCTACTTTGTACTTCTTCTGTCGGAAAAACTTATTTCCCTGCCGCAACAGAGACCTGTACTTCTGTACCTGGAGAATCTTTTTCAGTTCGGTCTGAACGTCTGAAGAATTTTTATAGGACTGTGCCTTTTCGAGTGCCTCTTTGGCATCGGGCAACTTATTGGCGGCAAGGTGTTGGCGACCCAGTTGGAGATAGTGGTCGTGCCTCAAGTCGCGTGCCTTGGTCAGTAAAGACTCGGACTCGTCCGGCTTGATTTTAGCGGCTTTTTCATAGGCATCGGCGGCGACGAGCAGGTTTTTGGCATCTTCGGCTTTTTGGGCGTCGGCCTTTGTGGCTTTGAAATCTGTTTCGGTTCGCAATACGGTTTTTTTCTTCTCGGCGGTTTTTTTCAGGTCGGAGTACATTTTCGGTTTGAGCGTTCCCTTGGCGGTTTCCAGAACGGCCAGAGCCTTATTCCACTCCGCGATTGCTCCGTCAACGTCGCCGTCCTTAGCCAGTCCGTCTCCCCTGCGAATGTACAACCAGTACTCGCTTTGTTTCTGCTTTTCGTCGATGTCCCGCCGGAGCGATCGGACCTCAGCGTCCTGCTCGGTTGAAATTGCCAGTCTGGCGGCGGTGGTAAGTTCCTTCAGTGCCTGTTCCAGGTCGCCGTCGGAAATGGCCTTCTTTGCCTGATCTATCGTCATGACGTATTGCCGTCGATTGGTCAGGTAAGCGTCCATATCACGCAATTGCTGCTCAATCGTCTGCGTCCACTTGTCCAAATCGCCCCGCTTACGCTGTAATTGCTTCGTCAATTCCCCTGCCGATTGAACTTGCGAGTAAGCGGTATTCCAGTCTCCATCCAGAGCGGCCAGGTGCGCCCGGCAGAGATATTCCTTCACTTTCGCCTGCTCCCTGATTATCTGGCGAGTGTATTGCTTGTTGTTGTAGATAGCGCCGAAGGCCTCGGCCGATGCGGTATAGTTGCTCTTTTTTTCGGCGGATGTTTCAGCCTTGGATGCTTCTTTGTACAGTTTTTCGGCTATGCGGTAATCGGTCAGAGCCAGATCGCGAATCTTTCCCTGTTGCAATCTGTCCATCATCCCAAACACAATCAATCCGACGATAACAATCCCGGCTATTGTTCCGATAATCGCGAGTTTTTTTCGGAGCGACATTTGTTCTTTCGGAATCTCGGCAGTGGCCGGTCCCGACGTATCGCTGTCCGGCGCGATTTTCTTGTCGCCGGCTGCATGAACCTTGCTCTCCGTCCCGGTCGCGTGGAGTTTTTTTCCGCGACGCTTACGAGGGCGATGTGCTCTCGGAGAGAAATTCGCGCGAATCTCCTTTCCTAACTCCTCGATACTCGCAAAACGCTCGTCCGGGTCCTTGGCGAGCATCTTCGCCACTGTTACCGAAAGCGCCTTCGGGATGTCGGGATTAATTTCGGCAAGGGGTGTAGCGATCTGGTCCGGTGAGGAATGCCACTTCATCCAGCGTAACGCCTCGCTGTGCGGATCGCGAACGACATCATGGAAAACTTCGTTGAATTTCGCCCGTCCCAGAAGCATCTCATAGGCAATCATACCGAGCGAATAAATATCCGACCGACCATCGACCTCCCCGCCGGTGAATAGTTCGGGAGCCATGTATTTGGTAGTGCCCAACTTCATCGACACCACCGCTCCGGCCTTTGCCGCCACACCGAAATCGGTAATCTTTACCTTCAGACCTTCGCCGATGATGATGTTTCCCGGCTTGATATCGCGGTGAACTATCCCCGCCTTGTGAATTGCCGTCAGACCGGTTGCCAACCGCCAGATAATCTGAAGGACGGCTTTGGGGTCGACCGGTTCGGGATGGTCCTCAAGCGTCGTCTCAATTGTGTGGCCTTCCACGAACTCCATAACGACAAACAACCCGCCGTCCTCTTCCATCAGTTCGTAGAGCGTAACGACCTGTTCGCACCCCAGACTGGCCAGTTGCCGGGCGACGTCGCGGAACCGCTTTGTGAACTTATCCTCGGCAGCGAGTTGCGGAGCGACCTGCTTTATCGCCACATACCGGTCAAGTAGCGGATCGTGCCCTTTATAGACGATGGACTGCCCGCCCGAACCCAGTCGCTCGACTATCTCGTATTTACCGAGTTTGGTCCCTGCCGGAAGGACGCCCGAAATACCGGTAGTGTTATTGTCTGTGTTTTCCTGATTCATAATATCGCAAATCCAATATCCTGACACCATCGACAGTAAAGAAGAAAGATAGCGGGATTACAGGGATTACCGGATTACAGGGATTTTTTTCTTTTTCTTCCTCTAATCCCAAAATCCCCATAATCCTGCTATTCTAGTCTGCTTCTTCTTTTTTTTCTTCTCACAAAATCAAAATTCCCACAATCCAGCCCACATATCACTGGTCATCGTCCCACATATCGGGGAAACTGCTCCACGTCTATTTCATCCACAACGCCCTGATTGGTCAGGGCACACGTAACGTTAACCTCCGCAGCGTAATGACCGGACTCGCCCGGTAATTCGGCTCCGCTGAAGGCGCTGAAAACCATATTAGCGTATGGGACCGACAAATACAGCATATGATTGACCTGAACGCTGATTGTCTCGTTTTTACCGTAGGCGTCCCCGTCGTCCGGCGGCGTCAGCGACACCTCGGTGAAATTCCAGGCGTATCGGTACTTCCCCGCCAGCATCGTTCGTACCCAGTTGGGCGCCGACGATCCGTAAAGTTGCCAGAACCTCTCAAACCCGTCTTCGATTGTCGCGGCGTTTCCGGGATCGTCGCTGCCAAGGCCGCCCTTACCGGCACAAACCGGCATGACCGAATAAACAGCCGATGAACGGATGTGATGAAACTTGGCCGATGATTCCAAAGAGCCGACCACGTTGGTTGGCTCATCGTAGGAAAGATTCTCCGGAATCCAAACCACCGCCGAGCGAGCAGCCGAATAAGCGGCGTGATGAACGGCCAGGTTCCCCGCCACCAGCAGCATCGACTGGATCATCGCCAATACGATCATCAGGGCAAAGGGAAACAGCAGCGCGAATTCGATAGCGGCTGTACCGGCTTGCCTCGAACGGACCCTCTCTTTCCGCCGCGTCCGCCCCAGTCGCCAAGCCACACCGACAAGAATATACAAACCCATCAGGCCGATTAATACGACCGCGCCGGCGTAGAGCGACATCCGGCTTCGGAAGCACCGCCCCATCCATCCGCTCCCAAGCGAGGCGATAAACCAGGCAACGCAGACAACCACCACTGCTGCAGCGGCGATTGTCGCCGAGGCTGAGAGTCGCACTGCCCGTTCTTGTTGGTTCTGTCGCATTAAGCGCACCTGCCCCTTGGGGACTTTCGACGTACAAAACTAAAGACCGAGGAACTACCGGATGTACAGTTCGAACATCGCAACGAAGGTTCCAAGGCATAATGCCACGGCGAGGGGGACCGTCGGGCTGTCGGGGCCGGTCGGATCCGCCGGCCTTGCGCCCGGTATAATCAGCAATATAATAGTATGCCACACCCTCCGCACAGTTCGACGAACGATCCGCTTGCGAATCATCACAACTACAGCCATCAGGCCTGCGATTACGAAGCCGAACAGCATCGCGCCCAAGACGAGCCTCCACCCGCCCAACGCGCCGACGGCACCCATCAATTTCGCGTCTCCACCGCCGATACCACCGGCCAACCAACACAGAAGCAGCGGGGAAAAGCCCATAGCAAAGCCTTGTAACGCTCCAGCCAGTCCCATCTGCTCGGTGCTGCCCCAAAACACCCCGCCGGAGGCGTAACCGACGACGGCATGCCCGAGAAGGCCGATTAATATGGCAGGATACGTCAGCCAATTCGGAACCTTCCCGTGGCGCAAATCGACAACGGCAGCAGTTACGACCAGCGCAGCAATCACCGCCGACGACCAATACTGCGAAAACCAAGAGAAACCATCATCTGGCATAGTGTATATGGACTTTCACATTACGGGTTGTACGTTGGATCGTCACCGGCTTCGCCGCGTATCGCGTCGAAGGAACTTGAGGCCCAACTGATTATCTCGTCCTTGAAGTACAGAAGTGCGCCCAAAAGCGGCAGCACGATCGCGGCGATGATAAGCAGTGTCTCCAAACCCACGGCGCCACGCTGGTCCGAATGAAGCCGCTTCGCCGTTTTCCATAAGCCTTTCATAATCTTATCCCTCGGGTCAGTATTTTTGGCTTCCTGTCCGTGCCTGACCCGTTACGGGAAAGGAAGCGTTTCCATAAAGGTTACCATACGATAGTGCGCCACAAGCAGATTCAGGCACACGACGATTATAAAATACATCGGCAGCGCAACCGCCGCCAGTACAAGCGCCCACTCAAGCGTTACCTGACCGGAATCGTCGGAAACGATTTTTTTCACCGGCGTGAGTGTAATCATGTGAAAATCTCCCGCGTCAAATCCATCTGCTTCCGCAGGACACGAATTCGCGGATCGTTTCCGAAGACGGACTTAGCGCCTGTCCAGATAAGTTCGCCCACAGGCGAATCGGACTTTTCGTCCAATTGATACGTGAACATCTCCGCAATGCGATATTGCCCCTTATCGTCCAGCGGAAGGACTTCGGCGATACTTGTAATCGCGCGTCGCCCGTCGCTGAACCGCGTTACCTGGACAACCACGTCTATCGCCGAAGCCACCTGCGCCCGAAGCGCGTACAGCGGAAGGTTCACATTCGACATCATGCACAGCGTCTCCATCCGGCTTAGCGTATCGAGGGGGCTGTCGGCGTGCAGTGTGCTCATCGAACCGGCGTGGCCTGACGTCATCGCCTGGATAATTTCCAGCGCTTCGCCGCCTCGACATTCGCCGATGATTATCCGGTCGGGTCGAAGCCGAAGCGACGAGCGGAACAGGTCGCGGATCGTTACTTCGCCGCGCCCGTAGCGGTCGGCGCTGCGGGATTCCAGCGTAATCAGGTGGCCCTGCTGAAGGGCGAGTTCGGCTGAATCCTCGATTACCACTATCCGCTGGTGATTGGGGATAAACGTGCTCAGAACATTCAACAGGCAGGTTTTGCCCGACGACGTTCCGCCTGCCACCAGAAGGTTCTTCTCGCCAAGCACGGACATTCGCAGATATTCCATCGCCTGGTGGGTCCAGGAGCCGAGTTTGACCAGGTTTTCGGCATCGAACATGACCTTGGCGAATTTTCGGATGGTCATGGTGGTTCCGCGCCGGCTCAGCGGTGAAAGGACAACATGCACGCGCGAGCCGTCCGGCAGGCGGGAATCCTGAAGCGGATGCTCCAGGCTCATGCGTTTGCCCGTGAATTGGAGGATGTTATTGACGGCAGCGGTAAAAGACTCTTCGTTGTCGAATTTCGCGTCGGTCCTGGTCAGTGCGCCGTCCTTCTCGATGTATATCTCATCGAAGGTGTTAATCATAATTTCCGACACCGTCGGGTCGTTCAGAAACGACAAAACGGGAGCGAGAAAATGATTAATCGTAACGGAAAATATATCGGTTCGAGCCACGGTAACACCACCCTCGAAAAAAACTCCAAGGCATCCGGAACTGCACTGCCGGTTCGTTCTTTAATTTAAACGCCGTACACGACGTAAAGTTACGCATTTTCCGACTTTACGGTATAATCTTACATCGGCACAGCAAGGCCGACAAGTTGAATATCCCCACAAGCGTCAAATCAACGCGTGCAACACGGAAAAGGCTTTGGTAAAATCGGAGCCTATGGAGAGGTGACAGAGCGGTTGATCGTGCTGGTCTCGAAAACCAGTGTACCTTGCGGTACCGTGGGTTCGAATCCCACCCTCTCCGTTAAAGAAAAGAAGAAGAAAAGGAATAGCAGGATTACAGGGATTACCGGATTACAGGGATTTTTATTTTGTTAAAAGGAACAAAAGAAACAGAAAAAGAAGTCGGGGGTGTTGTTGGTGTTCGGGGTGGTTTGGACGCTGACGATCCCATTAACGCACTTACTTATAACATTATCGGGGCCGCTCATGAAGTTCACGGAACGCTTGGCGCCGGTTTCACCGAATCGACATATCACAAAGCGCTTTCCAAGGAATTGATGCTCACAGGAATTTCATTTGAGTCACAGCGTGAATTCGAAGTTTTTTACGAGGGAATGCTTTGTGGTACATACAGGCCTGACATGGTTGTTGAAGGAAAGGTTATTGTCGAACTGAAGGCCGTTGTCGATACGATTAAGGAGCACCGAGCACAGACTATCAGTTACTTAAAAGCCTCCAGGTTGCTGGTTGCGCTGCTGATAAATTTCGGCTCGTCTTCTTTGCAAGTAAGAAGATTTGAGAATTAAAACCAATCCCTGCAATCCCCCTGCCTTTCTTTTTCCTCTTCTTTTTTCAGCAAAAATAAAAATCCCTGTAATCCGGTAATCCCTGTAATCCTGCTATTCCTTTTCTTCTTCTTTAAGCAGGATTACAATCCCGCTATCTTTCTTCCCCAACGGCCTGACAAAGTATCTCGTAGAAGGCCCCCTTTTCCCGCTCGAACTCTATGGTATGAGTAGCATCAAGCAGGCGAACTCGCACCGGTCTGTCAGCCAACCATTCCATCAGATCGCAGGTGGATTCGTTGTCGATGATGCGGTCCCGACCGGCCAGGATTAACGTCGTCGGAACCTTCAGCGTCCGTTCGTCCGCGCGAGCAATAATCCGGTCAATCATGGCTGACGCGAACAGAAATCGCGCAGTGGCGCGATGAAGACGGTGTGGGTCGTTACGCAAATACTCACGCATTTCAGGATTGTCCGTAAAAAGAGACACGTCATTGAGCGGAATTTTGAAATACGTCCCGGGCCTGAAAATCAAGGCCAACAGTACGGCCAGTTTGGTCGCTATCGAGACATCCACCAGCGGTTTCAGGCCCGGAGCGACAAGCGTCAGTGAATCAATATTATCCACGTCGGCCCGCAGGGCGTATGCCGTCAGCAGTTTCCCGCCCCAACTGATGCCCAGAAGTGCGAGGCGTTTATTCCCCGTTTGTTCCAGAACATACTTTACCGCGGCATTGACGTCGCCGAGGAGTTGTTCAGCCGAGGCGGCATCGCCCCTTCGGGTTGGCGATGTTCCGTTTCCTCGGCGTGTTACCTGAAAAACCTCGCTGCCGGCGCGTGCCAGCATCTGGGCGGAACCGGTGAACCATCCGGGATGAGACTGGATACCATGAACGTACAAAACCGGAACGCCTACCTTCTGTGAAGGATGATGATGCAACACCGGCGTCTCCTGCCCGTCCGGTAGTTTCAGCATTTCGTGCGTTACACGCACGTCGTCGGCAAGTCGGTTCGCAAATGTTATTTTTTTTGAATCAGACACCTATTAATCCATATAATTAGAGTTAAACCCTATAAGGTACACCGCCGATGCGTGATTCTATGGAACGAGACCAAACCATTATACGAATTGGTCCCGCCCGGAGAGGGTCGCTGTTCGCGCGATTGTGGAGGTGGTTCAAACAGGCCCGTGAAGATCCGTACGCGCGGCGTTCCAGACGAGTAACTCTCATACTCGTGATGCTATGGATAGTCAACGTCTTCGACCTGGTATTCACCCTGATGGCTGTCAAGGCCGGCGGGTTCATAGAGGCCAATCCAATCGCCGCTCCTCTAATGAACGATGTTGCCCTGCTTGTAATCTTCAAGATTCTCGTTGTAGCCATGGCTTCGATAATCATTCTCAAATTTCGCAAACGCCTGTTCACCGAAATCGGATGCTGGGGTCTATTCCTGACCTACACGTTGGTTTCAGCAATATGGTGGATTTATTATTTTCAACATCATTAACATTTAGCAATCAGCAATCAGCGTTCCACGTAGTGGTACGTAGTATCGCTACGCGGTGCTATGCGTAGCATCACTACGTGACGCACAGCGGTCTTTTTCATCTTTTGCTGACTGCTGATCGCTGATCGCTTTTTCTACCTTTTTCGCCTTCGTCCCCATTCGAACAAAGGTCCGTAGGACATAGATTCGCCGCCGGCTCGGCTGCCGTATTCAAACGGTTTTGGGCCTAGAAGAACAGGTCTTCGTTGAGCGACGTTTATCAACAGCCCCATCGCGACACAGTTGACCAGCATACTTGAACCGCCGTAACTGATCATAGGAAGAGTCATACCGGTAATAGGCGCCAGTCCCATTGTCATACCGACGTTAATCAGTACCTGCGCCAGCAACAGCCCCAACCCCCCCCCCACCAGAAGTCGGCCAAAGGGGTCGTCGGTCGTTCCGGCGATTTCGGTGCCGCAGAAGAAAATCGCCATATAAATCAGCATCACACCCGCGCATCCCAGAAACCCCCATTCGCCGCCGATGATTGCGTATATAAAGTCGGTGTGGTCGTCCGGTAACATGCGGAAATAGAGGTTTTTCTGCTCCAGCACGTTTTGACCTCTCCACCCGCCGGAGCCGAGAATGATTATCGAGTTCTGGAGTTGGAACCCTTTGCTTCTGCTCACTTCCACAAGCGGGTCAGGCTGCAATAGCCAACCTTCGATGCGGGAAAGTTGATGGTGTTTCATAATCGTCAACGGAGCAGCCGAGATAACATACTCCCGCCCGCCGATCTTACCATGCCAGTACGCCAGAACATTCCGCTCAGCGATAACCGAAGGATTTTGGTCTGTAACGTTTCGGGGTACGGGGAAGAATATCACAACGCCGGCGATAGCGACGACCAGCAGCAGATGGCGGAGTTTCGCACCGGCCATGAAGAGCATGAAAAATAACGTGGGAAACAACAGAAGCGTCGTGCCCAGGTCCGGCTCAACCAGGATCAACACCGCAGGCACCAACGTTAGTATAAACGGGGGGAGAAACCCGAAGAATCGGCGATAATTATCCCTGTATCGCAGGTACCACGCCAGGGCAAGGATGTAGGTCAACTTGGCCAATTCGCTTGGCTGGACCTTGAAGAACTTCAGATTAATCCACCTGTGGCTGTTCCGAATCGCCGGCAGAAACAATACAAGAACCAGCAACGCCAGGTTCAGCGCGAAGAAGAAATACGCGCTCCGCCCGATTCGCTGGTATGGGATGACCGTCGCGATAATAAAGCCGGCAACGCCCACCGAGACATAAACCATCTGCCGGACCGTGCTTCCTCGCAACAGCGCATCAGACGGATCGGCCTGTTCAGCCACCCTGACGGAAAGGACACTGATAACCATCAGAGCGCCCATCGCCACAATGATAGGCCAACTAATTCCGCGAAAATATGTCTTCAACCATCCGAACATGACAGCACAACTTTACAAAGGTTTCTCATGTATAAATCATCATAGCCAATTACATTAACCACTTTTTTAAATCCGAAATACGAATCTCGAAATACGAAACAAATTCAAAATCCGAATTTTCTAATGTCCCAAACACAGAACATTGAAAATGTTTGTGTATTTATGTTTCGGATTTTGGTCATTTGTATTTCGATATTGTTTCGAATTTCGGATTTCGATATTCGAATTTTGCGTAATGATTTCATTCATTTCAGATACCCGAAGGCCCGGCATAGTCTTACGACCTGTCTCCCAATCGGTCCGCAAGTCTGCCCGCCGCCGGTGTCGGAGTATTCGATCATCACCACGAAAGCGATTCGCGGATTTCGATACGGCGCGAAACCGGCGAACCACGCGGTGTCGCCGGTGCAAACAGCCGGCCCCCAGCGGTCGAGTTTCCCGTCGCCGTCGGAATCAATCCTGATCCGCCGGTCAGGCGTCTCGGCTGTGCCCGTCTTACCGCAAATCTCAATATCAGTATCACGTGCATGCTTATAGGCAGTGCCATGAGGGGAATTGACAACCTTATATAACCCCTCCTTCACCAGTCTGAAGTGTTCAGCCGATACCGGAATGCGACGGACTTGCTGCTTGCTCTTCAACTCTCGCACCAGCAGCGGCGAGCGAAACTCCCCGTCGCGGGCGATAGTCGCCATGGCGTTGGCTACGTGCATGGGCGTTACTTCTGCCTGCCCCTGACCAATGGCAAGTTGACGGGCCTCGCCGACGTTACGAACGCGACGGGGATCGGGCAATAGCCCTTTGCGCTCCCCCGGCAGCAGCGTTCCCGGCCTGTCGGCAAAACCGAACTTACCCAACCACTCAACCTGACGCCGAACACCAAGGCGTTCACCAACATTGTAGAAAAATACGTTGCAACTCTGCTCAAGAGCGCCTACCACGTTCAAATCGCCGTGCCCCCGGTGATACTTCCATATCCAGCAGCGGAAGGCATGGGGGTTGTGAAGGTATCCCTTGCAGTGAAATGTTTTCTCCGGCGTAATTACGCCGGTCTCAAGACCTGCCAGTGCAGCCAGGGGCTTGACCGTCGAACCGGGCGGATAACGAATCGCCACTGTCCGATCCCACAACGGCAGACGAACCTGGTCCCTGCTAAGCCGGTCATACTCGCGCCGGTAGGTGTTCACGTCATAGGTCGGAAGCGACACCATCGCCAGCACCTCTCCGGTCGGAACGTCCAGTACCACGATCGCGCCGGGCCTGCCGAGGAGACCGGCCAATGCCTGTTGAAGTTCAATATCAATCGTAAGATGCACGTCCGAACCGAAGCGGGCATGAACTTCATTGAGCATCCGACCGGTTCGCCGGCCACGACGATATCCCCTGCTTCCTCGAAGCAAACCCTCGCAAAGCCTCTCGATACCGACGGAACCGACAAGGTCGCCGGAGAGATTACCGGCCAATTTCGCCTCTATGGGGACATCGGTTTTCCATATTGCGCGGGCCTGGCGGACCTCTTCGGCCTTCAACGGCCTGAGCCGCCCGACGATGTGACAGGCATCATGTCCGCGTGGATACCATCGTTGATGCGACGGGTGAACCGAAGCGCCGATCATCTCGTCGAGACGCGCCCTGACCTTCACTGCTGTGGCTTCATTCAGACCCGGAACCACGGCATGGGCGAGGTTCTCCTCTCGAATCGGTCCGCCGACGCCGCGTCGAATCGCCTCGATGCGGCGAACGGCATTCTCGGCTTTGCGGAATATCTCGTTTCGCGTCGCCCCGGTCAGTTCGGCTGACAGTTCCCACGTCTGCTCGTAGCGACGCTCGAAAATCTCCTCCGCCCGCTGCCTGGAAACCTTCTCGCGCTTGCGTATTTCACGAACCCGGCCACGGACCCAACGCTTGTAGGCCCTGCGCTCAGCGGCGGTCGAACCAGGGCCCTTCAACATGCGATAGTCCAGGCAAAAATCAAAGCAAGGTTTGTCGTAAGCCAACACCCGCCCCATGCGGTCCAGTATCTTTCCCCGAACCGTCGGAAGCAAATTACCGTAAATCAGCAGTTCACCCGCCCGGCGGCGGTATTGCTCACCCTGGATCAACTGTAAATGGGCGAGCCGGCCTACGATTACAAATATGGCGACCACCACCACTATCAGAAATATTTTCAGGCGGCGCTCATACATTAATTATCTTCTTTCACGAATCGGCGGCATGGGAAGCACAAATCCTCGCAGGCGTTTTAACAGCGCACATACCGGAGGAGTCAACACCGCAGTATAAATCGACAATCCCAATGCCTGAAGGGCCGGTCGGAAATACTCACCAGACGCCCTTCCGCCGACCATGATGTCATAGACCGTCCACAATTCATAAACAAACACGCAAAAAATAAACCCAATGATTATCTGTGTCATCATCCGGTCGCGGAAAAAGACCTCCCGAATGCGGAATATCCCCCAGCAACCGGCAGCGTACAGCAACGCCAACAATCCCATGCTCGATCCACCGACGCTCAGGTCCACCGCGAATCCCAGTATCCACCCGGACAATGCCGCATCAGTAGCGCTTGTGGCATACAATGCTATGAACACTGCCACCGCTGCGAGCAGTTCAGGGCCGACCCATCCTAACTCCGTGCGAAACCACAACAACTGCCCCGCCGTCGATTGCACGACAACGCCAACCACAGCGACAAACACCAGAATTATAAAATGATACCATCTCATTGTTATTTAATCCCACGATGCAACTTGGCAAAGGATTTTGTCTGTAAAACGCTGTAATCAATTGCCTTGTGCAAGTTTTTTAAATCCGAAATCCGAATCTCGAAATTCAAAACAATATCAAATGACCCAAATTTGAATCTCCAAAACACCGTCCGGCAGGTCTTACCGTAGATGTTTTGAACATTCGGATTTCGATATTCGTATTTCGCATATCCCTGTTGTTCCATAAAAACAAAGTTGTGTTGCAGTATCAATCCGTACCTCGATCAGGAAGAACAATATACACATTTTGAAGTCGCCGCAAATCTCCAAGGGGTTCCACAAACACCATAACGAAATGGGCGTCGTTTTTGTCCCGTTCAACCCGACTGACTCGGCCTATGGTCAGACCAAGGGGAAACAGACCCGACGAACCGGCCGACGTAAGGATGTCCCCGGCTCGCACGTTGTGATTGGAAGGCACGTGCTCCAGCACGACCTCACGCCCGTTACCGATTGCCTCGACGGGAATGGGATTCCCAACAGGTTCAGGTCCGGGAGTAGTTCGGCTGTGCTTGAAGGTCCGCTTCTCCACCCCGCCGGTCTTGACGGTCAGAAAAATAGTTCGCTGCCTGCCCGGCTCGACCATGCGCCAAAGTTTGGCTGAAGCCTTAAAATGCGGATCCGTTACAAGCGTCAGCGTCGCCGAACAGACTGACGAGTTACTGACGCACCCGACGACGTAATTTCGTCCCAGGACGGTGAGTTTGTCCGGCAGCGGCGCGGCGGATTCGTGAATTATCCGACGTGTGGTTACAAGGTCACCAGGCCCGACGCTCTTGCGACTGCCGACGCCGATAAGTCGGCGGTTGCGCAGCGACAAAGGATCGGCGGCGATAACGCGCGCGGGAAGCAGACGGCACCTGAATCCTTCAAGTGTACCGTTCCAATTAGTGAGCGTCCGAATTTCTCGGCGCTGGTCTTCGATCATCTGCCGCATCAGTAGTATCTGCCCGCGAAAGGCCTGGGCCCGCTCATCGGCGTCGGACGACGACGATACCGTCATTTCGTCCATACGCGAACGAAGATGAACGGTAACATGCGAGCCGAAGATACTCATCGGAACCAGAACGGGACGGGCAGCACGACGACAAAACCCCCGCACACTTCCCGCCGGTGGAAGCATCAGCACCACACCGAAAAGGCACAAGCCGACAAGAACCCATCTCTTCTGATACTTACCAGACAGTTTCACGCTCATTCATCCCTGCTGCTCACAAAACTTCAGTACCGACATCATAACGCCTCCGAAATCGAAAAAACAGTCTGCGGGTTGGTAATTGGTAACGGAATCGTGAATTACTGATTTACAAAATTTGGGTAATTCGTGGACTCGCTCTTTTTTATTGTGTCGTCAGCGGTTAGCATAGCCGGAACTTTTCAGGAGCGAAAAAGACGTGCCGAGTATTTTAGTTCTAGCATGGGCGTTCGGATTGGGTCTGATGGCGGCGGCGCCCGTCGTCGGTCCGGTCAATATGATCGCCATTCGTCGCGGACTGGTGATGCACTGGACGAGGACCATGTGGGTCGGTATCGGATCGGTAGCCTTCGAAACCTGCGAAGTGGTCCTGGTGATGTGGGGCGGAAGCACGCTCTTGAAATACACGGACGTCGATTCGATCCGGCAGTACGTGGAGCTGCCCGCTGCCTGTATCATCCTGCTTCTTGGACTGTTCATCCTTCGCAAGGCGGTTGTTCCGTCCCGACGAGTCCAGGCCGCCATCCGCGCCGAACGAATGCGACATCGACGCACAGGTGTCGGGGGAGACCTCTTGACCGGCGCTATTCTGACGTTCCTGAATCCTGCCACGTTTCTCTGGTGGGTGGGAGTCGGACCGGCCTGGCTCCAGGGAGCCGATGTATCAGCGGGAAGCGTGGGAATGTGGCTCGGAGTAGCCGCCGTTTCATGTGGAATGACATGTTGGTTCGCTTTCATTACTGTGCTTGTCCGCCTCAGGCCGCAGAAAATCGGACCGACATTTTTCAGAATCGCCAACGGTCTATGCGGAGTAGCAGTAACCGTCATGGGTATCGCGCTGGGCGTAAAAGCGCTTATACATTAAAAAAACCATCACCCGCTGAAAGAAAAATCTCTTGCTGTCTTTGCTTTCAGACCTTTTGAGGTTATAGTATCTCTCGTTATGGCCATGTCCGGACCTCAAATCGAGCGAGCGTACGAAACCCCGTCCATCCGCCAGTTCAATATCTTCATGCCCAACCGCGTCGGAAGATTGAGCAAGATGCTTACTACTCTGGACGAAGCCGACGTTGAAATTGCAGGTCTGTCCGTGGTGGATTCCGCAGACTGGGCTGTGGTGCGCATGATCTTCACCGACGTCGGTAAGGCGCGTGTGAAACTCATCGACGCCGGTGCGGCATTCACCGAATCCGACGTACTGGCCGTCGCATTGCACGATATCGACACGCTCAGCCAGGTCTGCAAGGCGCTCGTTGCCGCCGAACTGAACATCCAGTTTGCCTATCCGCTGTTCCTCCGGCACAACGATTATCCGGTGCTGGTCTTTCACACCGACGACCACGTCCTGTCCGCTCAGATATTGACAAAACGCGGCTTCATGCTTATTGACCACGAAGATATGTAACTTTGGCGACAGGCTGGCCCTCGCTTCTTTCGAGCCGCACACAGGCGGATACCGGAATCGGGCCACGCCGTTGTGGAACGAAACGGAACGAAACGGAACAATTCGGAACAATTGGGAACGATTGGGAACGATTGGGAACGATTCGGAACGATTGGGAACGATTCGGAACAATTGGGAAAAATTGCAAAACCCATAACTCCTTGGCGTGCATAGATTTGCGTATTTTAGTGTCATTTTTACGCCCATTTTAAAAAATCCGCCATTGCCTATTTTGCCCATCTTGCCTAAACGGCCCATCTGTTTCTTTTTTCCAAGTCCCTAGTCCCAAGTCCCTAGTCCCTATTCTCTCCGTATTAACTTTTGCGTTCGCGTTTGCGCGCGCAAACGCGAACACAAAACGGATAGCGACGCCATAAGTCCTTGGTGGCCTTGGGAAAAGTTTTTTTGGAATTTTCATTTCCTCCGATTTTTACGTTCGCGTTTGCGCGCGCAAACGCGAACACAGCGCGATCAAGGTGGCCTGCCCCCATTTTATGTACCAACTGTTAGCAAACTGACCCTCCTCTACTGCCGATATACCCATAAGCCCGGTACTGTCGGAGTAATCAGGCTTCAAGGCCCCCGGAGGTTTAGAAAATGAGAAGCGATTTATACCCATGGATTTGCGGAACCCTGGCGTTCCTCGCGGTGATTTGTGCATTTCCCGCTCATTCGTCGGCCATTGTAGTTTGCGACGACCCTGCCTATCACCGGTACGACTTGATGCCCGGGCTGGAAGGCGTCGGGTATCTTTCCTCGGCTGGGGGAACGACCGGCGTACTGATCAGTCCGGTTCACATTCTGACCGCGAAACATGCCGTTGAAAATATTTCCGGACATACCTTCACGTTGTACACCGCCTCCGGCTCCGAAACGTTCAGCCTGGTCGAGAAATATGTTCACCCCTATAAAGACCTTGCCGTCGTCCGTCTGGACAGGAGCACCGGCCTGCCCGGATACCAGGTTAATTCCCGGACGAACGAACTTGGCAGCGAGATCATTATCGTCGGATTCGGCGAGAGTGGAACCGGTATGCCCGAACCGGGTCAATACCCAAGGGGAACCGGACGCTATGGTGGAAATCGGATTGACAGTACCATCTCCGGCTTCCTTATGTTCGATTTCGACGAACCCGCCGACGGAGGGGGAAGTCCGCCCGAAGGAACAACCGAGTCCATGATAGCGAAAGGCGATTCCGGCGGACCTTCTTTTGTCGCCGAAGCAGGCGGGCTGAAGATCGTCGGAATCCACGTCGGAATCACGAACTTTGACGGCGACTCAATTTACCCTGAATACGGCGACAGGGGGTACGACGTCAGGGTCAGCGCGTATTCAGGATGGATAATGCAGCAGATTCCCGAACCGGGGACGCTGGTTATCATCACTGTCGGCGGCTTTACGCTGATACTTCGACCCGGGCGAAAGAATCACGGCGCAGAAAAAGGGCGAGCCACCTTTTCGAGGTAACTCGCCCGTGTTACGTATTGTTGCAACGCTTACCGTCGGCGACGAATCAACACCAGGGGAAGACCAATCGCTATCAGCGCCAGCGTTACAGGTTCGGGAACCTCTACGAAACCGGCGATCTGGTCGTCGTTGTCCCAACCGGTACCATCCAACTGCCCGAAGAAAGTGAAACTCATCGGCGACAGGAGGTTGTCGTCAATCTTTATCTCCAGTCCGCCGGTGGGGTTACCCAAACCGAGCACTGCCTCATAGTGCGTCCCGGAAACCAACTCCGTACCGTCGAGGAGGACACTGGATACCGCACCTTCGTCCAGGATAACGATAAGATTGACGTCGTCGGAACCCGCGACCTGAAAAACTCCGTAAAAGAGCGTCATATTCGCTATCGACGTGGGACCACCGTCGGTCGCCATCGGGCCGGTATAGACTTCCAGACCCATCCAGAAATATCCGCCATAGAGGTCAAAACCGACAGACTTGATGTCCAGATCGTTCTGAACAGTGGCCTCGTCGCCATCGGTCAACGTAGCAAAATACGAGTCGTTGACGTCGATATTCCCATCAAAAGTAACGGGTGAAGCCGAAGCCGTTGCAGAAATGAACAATCCCACCGACAGAACAACCAGAATCCTTGATCTAAGCATTTCCCACACTCCTTCTTATTCCTCACGAGGCAAAGTTAGCACTTCGAGCATCGCCAAGCGCATCCCCGATGCTGCTGATACTATAAATATATCCGAAAATCTTGTTTTTGTCAAGGGGGAAATCCGGATTTTTCGCTTTTTTTTACATTTGCGGGCGATTTTACAGCACGGAGTTCACACCGTTGCCGACACGACGGCTCCTTTCTGCACTTCAATGGTTTTACTAACGCTGCCGCGGGTAATGCGAACGGTCAAATCGCTATGGCAGGAAAGTTCAACCTCCGCCGGGGCGTCCGCGGATTTTCTCGCCTTGCAGAGCAAATCCGCCCGACCAAGACCACCAAGACCCAGGCTGCGGACGCCGTGGGCTTCGGTCAGGCGAATGTCCCAGTTGACCCGCCGGTCAGGAACGTCGATGTCGATACCGATGATGTTTTCGATAAGCATGGCGATCGGTCCTAACCCGGTCCACCCGACGAAATCGCCCTTGACGGCCTCGCCGCTGTAAGCGGTCAGACCGGGTAAGTCCTCTTCGGGCGAATAACACTCCCATAATGTATTAGGCTGGTAGTCAGCGTAAGTTCGCGCGATAGCGCCGACGTATTTCATTGCGATTTCGTGCGCCACGTCGGGTCGCCCCGCCTTCATCAGGCCTCGCGCAATCATATAGTTCGTCGGCGCCCACACCCCGCCGCACCAATAGACACCCTTCGGGGTGTAGTTCGGGTCGTCAGCCGATAGTGTCGGAACCGGCGTGGGGCGATTGAACTGATGTTCGTCGAGCAGGTGTTCGACGAGTGCGTCGAGGCGGTCGTCGTCGCAGATACAGGCCAGCATCGGCCAGAACCCCGCAGTCGTTTTGGAGGCGACGAAATTCCTCGGCAGCATCCGGTCGTGATAGAACCGCGTCCTGTCGCACCACAATTCGGCGTTAATCAGGCCTCCCAGTTCGACGGCGCGTTTTTCCCAGTGCGAGGCGCGTTCGGAATTGCCGAGCACATTGTGCATCCGCCCCAACATTCGGAACGAAAGCGCCATCTGGCTGGACAGGTCGATCCAGTCGTAAAATCGACCGGCCTCTGGTATGCGCGGCGTGCGCGGTGAATCGTCCATACCCGATGCGCCGCAGTCGGAGAAGTAGTACAGTTGATAGTTCTCGGCCGATTCGCCGACGTCGTGGATATTCGTATCCCGGCTGGCCCGCCGCCTGTGCGGAACGGTGCGTCGGTTGGCGTCGATCCAGTCCATAAGCCGCTCGATGTGGCCCGCGACGCGCTCGAAACGCGAACCGTCGCCCGTGCTGAGATAGTATTCCCATTCGACCCAGGCGAACAGCGGAGGATTGATATAGCCCGGCCAGGGTTCGGTACCCGTGTCCATGTCGTAGGTCATTGAGATGAAGCCGTCGTCGCTCTGGCGGTCGTAGAAGTTATCCAGACTTTCGACGCCGGGGTACTGCTCGGGCGCGTATCGGCAGTACAGGCTCATAAAGCACGTATCCCAGACCCATTGGCGATTGTCCCACGGCTCGAAGGCTGCGTCCATGTACGCCCTGCCGGACTTGTCGGTCCTGATATGCGTAGCCGCCAGTTCCCACGCCTTGTAATAAAGTTCCACCCATTCAGGATGCTCGCCCAAAACCGGCTTGGGAAGTTTGGAAAAATCAACTTTTGTCATTTCGTTACCTCGTTGTTATCCCGCAGGCGCTGTCGCCGGCTGGGTTGTCGGGTGCGTCTCAAGCCATTTGTGCGTTCTGGCGACTTCCGCCTTGAGTCGCTCCGGCGTCAACCAACGAACTCGGCCGTCTTTGAATAGCACGAACCCCCCCTCGTTATCGTGATATTTCACCGGCTGCCAGACCCAGACAAGATCATCCGGCGCATCTTCCGGCAGGCGGATGTAAATATGATCACAAGGGCCATCGTAAGGCACAGGGCGAGGATCAGGTATTTCTTTACTCCCAGTACCATATCTTGATAACAACAGTTGTGCGTCCCGCCCATCATCTACCAAACGGCGAAGATCGTCCGGATACTTGCCGTGCTCTTCGTGATAATGCGCAAGTACGTGGCCAATGCCGCTGAGATTGCCTCCATCTATCGGCCGCTTTGCCAATACTCTAAATCGTCCAAGCGTCCCAGCAAAACACATAACGCCGGTAATTCCGCAAATAAGTCCGATCATCCATAACTGAGGCTTGATGCTCCTGGTCCAGTTTCTCCTGATTCGCCTGGACGTTACGATGCATCCGATAAAAATCGCCACGCCCGGCAAGGTAACGCAAGGCATCTCCATATGAATAAGAGTAATCATAAACCCAACAACAACGGGCAGCCCCAGAAGCGACGCGATTGCAACAGCGGTACAGACCGCTACTCGACGAGCGCGGCTGGGCGGTTGTTCGCCTTTTTTACGCCATTTCCGCCCCATCAGCCACGCCCCGAACGTAACCGAGAAAACAACGGCCCCACCGGCCAGCAGCACCTGCCAGAGCACGATTATCTTGTCGCCGAAAATGGATGTGTTCATTGCAATTTTTCCCCAGATAAGCCCTCACCCATCTCGCGCAAACTGTTGGCCGTCGTTCGCAACCGACGCCAGAGACGCCATTGCAACCAGCCGAATAAAAGCCCAAGAAAAAGGTAAATACCTGTCCAGACGAGTAAAAAAGTCCATGTCCGATAAGCAGTTGCCCAATACTGTCCGGCGTGCGTCAAGAAGTAAGCCTGATCTCCACAGAATTTCTCCCAGTCGTACGCCGCACTGAACGCCGTCAAAACGAAGAACAAGCCAAAAATCCACTTGAGTATACCGAAACTAATCCGCAGTATCCGATCACCAAGCCGACGTCCAAGGCGAGAACAATACCACATATCCGCAGCACTTCCAGCCGAACCCGCAAGTATCAATAGCCCGTAAGGGGCAGCAAAGTCTTCCGCCGTCATCAGGGGCGAGTGAAGAACTCCTATGCGAACGATTTGCCAAGCCAGCCCCATCAATATCCCCGCTCTGGTAGCCCAGCGTAAATAGATAAGCCAATATGGATTTCCCGGTTCAGGCGAGGTAGTTAGCCACAAGACGATTACGCCAATCACCGAAAAGACCGGAAAAACAAAGACTTCCATATGATAGGCGGGTATCACCCCAAAAACGAGAATCAGGCATAAGCAAGTGCCAAGGGGCAACATCAGCAGTCCCAGTAAAGCCCCCTTACCCATCCTCTCCATCCACGCTGCTGCAATCTCAGGTAGCGCAGTCGGCATCGGATCAAGCGGAAGAATTGTCGGCTGATCCGGTATTTCAAGTATGTCAGACATTTCCCGCCAGGCCGATTGCCTCGGCTACTTCGCGCATTGCCATTATTACGTCGGTTATCAGGTCGCTCCGCTCCATACCAAGCATCCCAGCGCCCTTGTCGATAACGGACCGGTCAACGCCGGCGGCGAAAGATTTGTTCTTCCACTTCTTCTTTACGGACTTGGCTGTCAGGTCCATTACGCTCTTTGACGGGCGGACCAGGGCAGTGGCTGCGACCAGTCCGGTGAGTTCATCGACGGCGTAAAGAACCTTCTCCATATCACTGGCCGGCTCGACGTCCGAGCAAAGCCCCCACCCGTGCGAAACAACCGCGCGGATTAATTCCTCGGGCCAACCGTTTTCGCTCAAAATCTCGCGGGCCTTCTGGCAATGCTGGTCGGGGAACTGCTCGTAATCAACGTCGTGAATCAGCCCGACGACGCCCCAGGCATCTTCATCCTGATCCATCTTTCGGGCGAAGTATCTCATCACAGCCTCAACGGCCAGGGCGTGCCTTATCGCACGCTCGCTGCTGTTGTACTGCTTCAGGAGTGCGAAGGCCTCTTCACGTGTGGGAATGTCCGATTGCATTGGTTTATCTCCTGCTTCGTACCACGAATCCCGAAGGGACAGGTTACACGAATTTAATCCACGAATTGCACGAATTATAAAAAAATAGTAGGATCAAGGTGGGCCTACCTGCCTGTCGGCAGACAGGTCGGCCCAGCCTGCATTGCTGTGGAAAAAAAGTTTTTCTTTGTGTCCTTTGTGTCCTTTGTGGTTCATTCTTTCAGATACGCTATGGCGAAGACTTACGACATTGCCGTTCTTGGCGCGACGGCGGCGGGATACGTCGCATCGGCCACGCTGGCGAAAATGGGGCATGAGGTGGTTCTTCTTCAATCGCCGCAGGCCCGGGTGAGTCAATTCCAAGCCGAGTCGCCCCTGACCGACTGGATACCGACCGATACGTTCAAAGCCTGCCCGTTCCTGCGAAAGATTAAAACATCCGCGACGGATTCAGCCTTCCGGTCAATGCACTTCTACTCGGCGGACCTCGCGCGCCAAGCCGTCCATAGCAGCAAATCCGCGATAGGCTTCACGCTGAAACCGGAAAAATTCCTCAAAACTCTTGCGGCATCGGCCCGGCGGGCGGGCGTGCGAATTGTCGGACTTAAACGCCCCGTCGGGATCGACCTTCAGGAATCAGCCGTTGTATTGAGCGAAAAATCGCCGTCCGGGAAGGAATTTCGCGCATCCGTGCTGCTGATTGCCCAAGGCTCGCCGGCCGATGCAATCGCCGAGGCGGGAATATCGATGCAGTCTGCTCCGAAAGAACGGATGACCGTATGCGGGCTTGACGTTCCGCTGCCGTCATCAGCCCGGAAAACGCCGGGTGCCCTGCATGTGGCTGCGATTTCCGGGGGCCAGAGGTTTGGAATGTTTTTCCGGGCCGGTAGCGTTTTGCACGTTCGCATCGTCTATCTCGCCGGAGCCGCATCAAACGGTGGCGAGGAACTCGTCCGGTTTATCCGGGACTTGCAGCAGGCGGAACTGGTGGATGCGAATCTGGACCTTTCCAGGTCAACGGCTTTGGCCTGGCGTCCGCCCGGCGGCGAAGCGCTCGATATGGAAACGCACACCGCCAAGCGGACGCTGCTAATCGGAACTGCCGGGGGGTTCGCCTCGGCAATGACCGGCGCGACGCTGGACGCCTCCATCCGCAGCGCGCTGGTGGCCGCCGACGTCGCCGGCAGGGCACTGAAAAGCGACCGCTTTCAGGAAACCCTCTCCGAGTTCAAGGACCAATGGCGCGACACGCTCGCCGGCAACATCCGCCCGCCCGGAACGTCAATCCAGATGATGCTACCCATGGCCCTGACAAACAAAGCAATGACCGCCCGCTTCGCAAAAGCGTTTTTATACGGAGAAAACATATGAGATTGCCAATTGCCGATTTTCAATTGCCAATTGAAAAGAAATTGAAGACATGATTCACATAACACGCACCATTTCGATTGACGAGGGGGAGATTCGGGAGGAGTTTATTCGCGCTTCCGGGCCTGGGGGGCAGAATGTCAACAAGGTCGCAACGGCAGTGCAACTCCGCTTCGACGTAACCAACTCGGCCTCCCTGCCCGACGATGTACGCGAGCGACTGATTCGCCTTGCAGGTCGGCGGATGACAACCGACGGCGTATTGATTATCGAGGCCCGGCGATACCGCACACAGCAACGCAATCGCCAGGATGCACGCGGTCGATTGATTGAACTTATCCGCAAGGCCGTCAAAAAGCCCAAACCCCGCCGAAAGACCAAGCCGACACTCGCATCGAAGAAACGCCGTCTGGAAACCAAGCACCGCCGGAGCGATACCAAACGCACGCGCGGAGCGGTTTCACCGTCCGAGGATTAGAAAAAGCCCAGCCATTCGAATGACTGGGCTTCCTAAGCAACCTTGTGCGCCGCTTTGGTTCCCATCAGCGCCCGGACGTGCGCCTTTTCCGCCTCCGCTTAAACAGGACGCCAACCGCGCCGAGGGTCAGCAGTGCCATAGTGCCCGGCTCCGGAACGGCGATGACGAAAGTGTCGCTGAGATCGTCGTAATGACCATCGTGATCGAGATCTGCGTAGAACCTGGCCTCGACGTAGGGGCCGGTAACATCCACAATCAGGTATCCGTATTTCTGCCCTCCCCAAAGCGGGGCGCCTGCCGTGCCCACAATGACATCCCACGTCGTGTCCGGCCCACTCGGCTGACTGTGGCTGTATTTATGGTGATGGCCACAGAAAACGGCATCAACGCCGTGGCTCACGAGCGTCTGCCAGTAATCGCCCGACGCTCCGCCCAGGTCAGAGCATGGATGATGGGTTGTCACGAATACGTGCTCGAAACCCGTGCTTTCGCTGAGGATATCATCCGGCCACGAACAATCGACCCACCCTGACGGGATTAATTCATGGTCGGAAGTAATGCTGATGAACCGGCTGTTACCATGATCAAAGTAATACGTGAGGCCTTTTTCGTTAAACAGAGAATCGGGTTTATCGGGGCCGTTTTGGGGCATGTCCGGAAACATCTTCCGCCATGTAGCCGAATTCCCATAATTGATTATGTCGTGGTTGCCCGGAGTCACGTACATCGTTCCCGTGAAGTGGCTGGTTGCATCTATCCATATGCCCAATTGACGCTCCATCTCTTCAGCGTCACTTGTGAAGCCTGCAACAAGGTCGCCGGGGAAAAGGCAGAAGGCAGGGTCATGTGCATTCATGTCGGTAATAAGTTGGCTGAGAACGGCCACATTGACGGGGTTGCCGCGGCTGTCACACATCGTGCCGAATCGGAATGCAAACGCGGCGTCCACCGAGCCCAACAAGACCGCCGCCGACAGAGCGAGTCCGAAAATCCTACCAAGTGAAATTTGCTTTTTTGCGAGCATGGTGATGCCTCCTTCAAAAAATCCTGACGGTTATGGAGCAACTAAGCCAATTAGCATTAAACACTCCTTCTTTTGTATTTTGGCACATAACTGTCCGGAAAGTTCCCGCCAATTAAAAAAATAATGCATCACCTCTCTTTCATCATCGTTCGTATATGCGTGTTCACCGCCGACGCCAGGCCGGACAGGTCGTATCCGCCTTCCAGAAGTGAGACAATTCGCCCGTTGGCTGAAGCGGCGGCGATTTCCATGACGATTTTCGTCAAGGCTGCGATACCGTCGTCCGTAACACCCAAGCCGCCGATCGGGTCGCTGGCGATGCAATCGAAACCGGCAGAGATAATCACCAGTTCCGGCGAGAATTCCGCCATGGCTGGGACGAGACGCTCTGTAAAGGCTGCGATGATTTCATCATCTCCCGCCCCCATCGGGAGCGGACAATTGATATTGGCCCCCCCGCCACTGTGGCTGCCTCTCTGACCGTCGTAGCCCAAACCTGTCATCGGCATTGGATAGGTACCGAACTGATGCGTCGAGAAGTAGAAAACGGACGGATCGTCATAGAAAATCTCCTGCGTCCCGTTTCCGTGGTGGACGTCCCAATCAACTATGAGAACCCGCTCAATGCCGCAGTTTTTCTGTGCATATCGAGCGGCGATTGCAGCGTTGTTGAAGATGCAGAATCCCATGCCGGCGTTGGCAGTTGCATGATGCCCCGGCGGGCGGACCGCACAGAAGGCCGAATTGACTTTGCCGTTGCAAACGGTATCGACAGCCCGTATCGCCCCACCGACAGCCAGAATCGCGATTTCGTACGATTTCGGACAGATATTCGTATCACCGGTTGAAAGCATCGTTCGCCCGTCTTCGACATCCTGCCGGACTTGTTCGATGTAATCGCCCCCGTGCACCATCAGCAAGTCGTCAACGCTCGCGGGAACCGGTTCGATGTGTGTCAGTTCATCCCAAAGCCCCTCGTCGTCGAGTTTTCCCCATATTGCCGCCAGACGTTGCGGCGATTCGGGATGCCCCAGACCGGTATGGTGTTCGAGATACGCCGGATCAGAAATAAACGCGACTTTGTTACTCATCCTACGCCCTACGCCCTACACCCTTCCTTTAACTAAACAGCGCTTCGACGAATGATTCCGGGTCGAACGGTTCGACGTCTTCGTATTTTTCGCCGATACCGACGAATTTCACCGGCAGGGACAGTTCGTCCCGAATGGCGACGACGATTCCCCCCCTGGCGGTGCCGTCAAGTTTGGCCAGGAAGATACCCGTAACGTCAATCGTATCGGTGAAGACTTTCGCCTGGCTGATGGCGTTTTGGCCTGTGGTCGCGTCGAGAACCAGCAGGACTTCGTGCGGAGCGTTGGAGATTTTGCGGGCGACTACATTGCGAATCTTGCCCAGTTCGCGCATGAGGTTGTCCTGCGTATGAAGCCGACCGGCAGTATCGACCAGCAGGACGTCGGCGCCGCGGGCAATGGCGGCGTCGCAGGCGTCGAAAGCGACGGCAGCGGGATCGGAACCGCGAGAACCCTTGATTATATCGACGCCGATGCGTTCAGCCCAGATAGTCAGTTGTTCCACAGCCGCCGCTCGAAACGTATCGGCAGCGGCGAGACAGACTTTTTTACCCTCGGACTTGAACAAATGCGCCAGTTTGGCTACCGAGGTCGTCTTTCCGGTACCGTTGACCCCGGCTACCAGGATCACCGTCAGCCCGGTTTCGGCGAAATGAATGCTCCGGTCGGCCTCAGGCCAGTATTGCTTCATCTCGGACTTGAGAAAGTCTATCACCTCGTCGCCGCTTTGGAGTTTTTTCTCTTTGTAAGCGTTCTGGAGGTCCTCGCGTATCCTCATCGCTGTGGTTACGCCGATGTCGGCGAGGATTAACTGCTCTTCAAGTTCATCGAGAAGATCGTCGTCTATTTTTCGCCCCACCAGCAGCGACCGCAACGAACCGATAAGTTTCTTCCGCGTCCGCGCCAACCCGCCGGTAAGGTGCTGTATTGTTTTCCTGAATAACGCCATTTATTCACGCTCCGCGTGTGGTGTTTAATAGGTGGTACTTAAATCCGAATATTGAAATCCGAAATCCGAAATCCGAAACAAATTCAAAATCCGAATTTTCAAATGTTTCAAACTATACGACAACTTGAAAATGGTGTTTCTAATTTTGGCCATTCGTATTTCGATATTGTTTCGGATTTCGGATTTCGATATTCGGATTTTACTACTGACTACTATTCTCTGTGATTCTTTCCGCTGTTGCATCGAGTACGCCGTTGACGAACTTTGACGATTCAGCCGAGGCGAATTCCTTCGCCAGGCGAATTGCTTCGTTGATGACGACTTTTTTCGGCGTGTGGGTTGTCAGTAGTTCCCAAACAGCCAGCCGCAGGATATTTCGCTCCAGAAGCCCCATGCGAGCGACTTTCCAGTGCCGGCTTTGCCCGCTGAGGAGTTCGTCGATTTCGTTCCTTTCGGCAAGAACGCCGCGAATCATGCATTCCGCCTCGTCGGTGGTTTCGAGGCTTTCCTTACCGTCGCGGAAAAATCCCAGCGTTGCATCCATGCCGTCATCGCCCTGAACGTCCAGGCAACAAAGACCCTGCATCGCCATCAGCCTTGCTTTGTGGTGCTCAATCACTCCGAAAAACTCCGTTCCATGAATTTTGTAATTCGTAATTGGTAATTCGTAATTGGTAACAGAGCATCGGTTTTTTTACGAATTACGAATTACCAATTACGAATTACTTACTTCGTGGAATTCGTGGCAGGCAGTTGCCCCATCAGGTTAGTCATTTCGATAGCGGCAATGGCTGCGTCGGCGCCTTTGTTTCCGCTCTTGGTTCCTGCCCGCTCTACCGCCTGCTCGATGGTGTCGCAGGTCAGGATGCCGAAGATGCACGGCAGGCCGGTTGCCAGAGATGTGGCTGCTATTCCCTTGGTAACTTCCGACGCGATGTATCGGTGATGCTCCGTCCCGCCGCGAATCACCGCCCCCAGGCAAATCACTCCGGCATACTTTCCGGATTCTGCCAGACGCCGGCATAACAGCGGAATCTCGAAACATCCCGGCGACCATACCACGTCAATGTCGCTGTCGCCTGCACCGTGACGGGTCAGCGCGTCAATTGCACCCGACATCAGTTTCGATGTAATGAACTCGTTGAACCGGCTGACGATAACGGCGAACTTCGCACCGGCCGGCGCGATCAACTTGCCTTGATATTCGTTCACGCTCATTGTCTGTGCTCCTTATTTGTAGCGTAATACTATAGGTCATCGGCGACGATTTCGCAACTTCTCTTCAGGCTGGAAGATACACGTGGGATATGCTATCATTCGCGCTTCGACAATACTGTTCCAGCGGGAAATATCCAATGGCAAAGAAAACGACAAAATCAACCAAATCATGGCATGGCCGACTGAGCGGCGAAGCGGACCAGGCCACCAGCGAACTATTGGCGTCGATCGACGTGGATGCGGGCCTGTACAAGTACGACATCGCCGGGTCGCTCGCCCACGCGACGATGCTCCGCGAGATCGGTATCCTCACAGGCAGGGAATTGACCCGCATCAAAAAAGGCCTCTCGACAATCGCCGAGGACATCGAAGCCGGGAAGGTCAAACTCGACCCCGCCCTCGAAGACATCCACATGGTCATCGAATCGGCCTTGATAAAACGCATCGGCGAACCGGGGCGGAAACTCCACACCGGACGGAGCCGAAACGACCAGATCGCTCTGGATCTGCGACTATGGGCACGCGACGCCATCGACGACATGAGAGACCTCATCCGGCAGTTGCAAACGTCCTTCGTCGCCGGGGCTGATAAATACGGGCAGATTGTCATGCCCGCCTACACGCACCTTCAGCGCGCCCAGCCAATCCTGGCAGGACACGCGATGCTTGCGTACGTCGAGATGCTCGACCGCGACGCGGAACGCCTGGCCGATTGCCGAAAACGCGTCAATGTCTGCCCGCTCGGAAGCGGGGCTGTGGCCGGTACGTCCATCCCGCTGGAGCGAAAACGCGTCGCCGAACTACTCGGCTTTCCAGCCATAACGCGAAACAGCATCGACGCGACATCAAGCCGCGACTTCCTGGCGGAACTGTGCTTCTGCCTGGCTACGGTCGGCGTACATCTGAGCCGATGGGCTGAAGACTGGATTATCTACTCGACCACCGAGTTCGGCTTCATCGAACTGGACGATTCGGTCTGCACGTCGTCCTCGATGATGCCGCAGAAGAAAAACGCCGACACGCTGGAACTTATCCGAGGCAAATCAGCCGGCGCAATCGGGAACCTGTGCGGGATGCTGACGCTGATGAAATCGCTGCCGTCGGGCTATAGCCGGGACTTGCAGGACGACAAACGCTTCGCCTTTGCGACGGTTTCGACGATGAAGTCAGCCTTGGTCGTTGCGTCGAAGGTCGTCTCGACGGTACGGTTCTGCCCGGGGCGAATCGCCGCCGACCTGGACGCCGGTTTCCTCGATGCGACGAGCCTGGCGGAATATCTGGTCAATAAAGGCGTGCCGTTCCGCACTGCCCACGGAATCGTCGGCGAACTTGTCGCCAACGCAGCCCGGACGGGCAACACGCTCGCGAGCCTGCCGGAGGTCGTCATCCGTGCTGCCGACAAGGCCATAGGCCCGGACGTTGCCGACCACCTCGGCGCAGACAACGTAGTCAAACACTACAAACCCGAAGGCGCTGCCGGGGCGAAACAACTGCGAAAACAACTGAATTTCTGGAAAAGAAAACTGGGGTAGTTGGGTGCCGCGGCCACGGCACCCTGCGAAGTGTTCGTAATAACCAGATGCGTGAATTTGAATTCATTGAGTGGATACGCCGGCAAGGCGAGTTTGACCCGGAAGTCGTGGCTGTCGGGCCCGGGGATGATTGCGCGGTGTTGAACGTCGGGGGTGAGAAACTGCTGTTGACCACCGACCAGGTTCTCGACGGCGTGCATTTTTCGCTGGTAGAGCACGGGCCGGAAGCTGCCGGTCGAAAGTCGGCTGTGCGCGCACTTTCCGACATCGCCGCAATGGCGGGCGTTCCGGTAGCAATGGTAGCGACTGTGGCAGCGCCGAAGGGCTTTTCGCAGGCCGATGCTGAAGCGATATACCTTGGCCTGCGAGTGTGCGGCGACGAATTCGCCTGCCCGCTGGTCGGCGGGGACCTGGCGGCATGGGGCGAATCGCCGGGACCTCTGCAAATCAGCGTTACAATCCTTGGCAAATGCGACGGTATCGAGCCGGTTCTCCGCAGCGGCGCACAGGTCGGCGACGCCATCTGCGTTACAGGAAAACTCGGCGGCGCGTGGGCCACTCGGCGCCATCTGGAATTCAGTCCCAGAATCGCCGACGCCCGCACACTGGCCAGGCGATTCGCCGTCAGCGCGATGATTGACATATCCGACGGTCTGGCCGGCGATCTGGGGCATGTCGTTGACGCAAGCAGTGTTGCTGCCGAACTGGATACCATTACCATTCCCATCCACGACGATGCCGCCGGGCGAAAAGACCCGCTGGAAGCGGCATTGTTCGACGGGGAAGATTACGAATTGCTGTTCACGCTGCCGGAAACCGAAGCCGATGAACTCATCGAAAATCAACCACTGGAAGCAAAAATAACTCGAATTGGCGGGATTGTCGCGGGCAGCGGTATGACGCTGCTCCGCGATGGAAAACGTGAAAAACTCGAACCACGCGGATGGGAACATGAAACGTAAATGAGTGAGCAGTTTCAGACAAACAGCGTCGAAGAGACCGTCGCGTTGGGTAAGCGATTGGCTGGGCGTTTTGCTATTGGTGATTGCATCGCAATGGTCGGCGATTTGGGTTCGGGCAAGACTGCCTTTGTTCGGGGGCTGGCTGTCGGACTTGGCATAGTCGATGAGCGAATGGTCTCTTCTCCGACGTACGTCCTGGTGCAGGAATATGTCGGGCGCATCAGGCTTTATCACGTGGACCTTTACAGGTTGCCGGCTGCTGAAGACGAACTGGACAATCTGGGTCTCGACGAGATGCTCTCTGACGGTATCGTCGTCATTGAATGGGCCGACCGCGCCGAAAACGCCCTTCCCAAGCCCTACTGGCGCATAGCGATAAAGCCGACCGGTCAGGCATCGCGGCAATTCACGCTGGAGCGAGTCGGCTAGAATGCTTGACGCGCGGGGAGTTGGTCTATAAACTAAAATCTGATCAGGGGTGGGTGTTGGTATTGTCGGTAACGGATTAACATCCCTGTGATAACAGGAGTCATTAGTGGCCGGTAGTTTCAGGAAAGATTTCAGGCGGTTTTTTGTGCGAGGTCTCGCAGCAGTGCTGCCTGCGGTCCTGACCGTGGCCATTCTTGTTTGGATATTCACGTTAATCCAGAAGTACATCGGCCAGTATATTAACATCGCCGCCCGATGGGTCGTGGTGCAGTTTTACTGCATCCTTGACCACGTTCCGCTTACGTGGAAAGGGTCCGTCTATTGGACCCCGGTAAAAGACGTATGGGAGCAGTATCACCTCGAATGGATCGGGTTCTTTCTGGCGTTTGTAGCCATTTACGTCATTGGGCGATTCGTGGCGAGTTTCATCGGGCGAGGTTTATGGGCCACCCTCGAGCATGCGATTGGAAGAGTGCCGGTTATCAAACGGATTTATCCGGGCGCGAAACAGGTAACCGATTTCCTGCTCACCGAACGAAAGGCGGAATATTCCCATGTAGTGGCGGTTGAATATCCCCGTAAAGGAATTTTCTCGCTGGGCCTGATGACCGGCGAGGGAATGCGAACGGTAAATGAAAAGGTTGGTTCGGATATGCTGACTGTATTTATCCCCTCTTCCCCGACGCCCGTTACAGGATACACAATAATGGTGCGGCGCGACGAGGTAATCGATCTGCCGTTGAGTATAGATGAGGCATTGCGTTTCACTGTCAGCGGCGGTGTACTTATCCCCCCAGGTCAGCAAAAACCGGGAAGCGCCACCGGGATGATCGCTGCGAAAGCATTAGCCGGGACGAAAAATCAGGAAAACGAATGACATCAGGTTCATTGGACCCTAATACTGGAGAAATCTATCGTGAATGTATCCGTTGTGGCCAGACACGTGGAACTGACAGACGCAATGAAAGAGTATGCCCGGGAAAAGGTGAACGGGCTGCCGCATTTTTATAACGGTTTGCAGTCCGTCGATATAACATTCGCCGTCGATGCCGGAGAGCATTACGTCGAGATCGTCGCGTCAGGAAAACGTAAAAGCACCTTCGTCGCCCACCATCGTGGACGGGATATGTACGCATGCGTGGATCAGTGCATCCATAAAATGGAAGAGCAGCTGCGACGCCATAAGGACAAAATCCGCGACCGACATGGACCGACACATGAACAGATTAATGATTCAGTGGCAGGAAACGAGTAATCAGTAAAGTGTTCGATGCCGGATTACCAATTACCAATTACTGATTACCAATTACCAATTACCAAACAGGAGCAGAAGCATGAAATTATCGGACATAATCGCTTCGGACGCCGTTATTGCCGACCTGAACGACGTTACGCGTGACGAAGCCATCAAGCGGTTGATGTCGGTATTGGCCGATTCCGGCGCGATTTCGGCACGGAGCGTAAAGGACGCAACTACCGCGGTTCTTGCCAGGGAAAAGCAAGCAACTACCGGTATCGGAAAGGGCGTCGCCCTTCCCCACGCCAAGGTTAAAACCGTCAAGCAGGCCGTCGGTGCAATAGGACGCTCGGCTACCGGTGTCGAGTTCGGCGCATTGGACTCCAAACCCGTCTATATAGTTATTTTACTGTTGTCCAACCCCGACAATCCCGATGAGCACCTTCAGGCAATGGAAACTATCTTCAAGCACGTGCAACGGGACATTTTCAGAAAATTCCTCCGTCAGAGCGAAACACCCAAGGCAATCGCCGAACTCATCGTCGAAGCCGATGAGATGGCGTAAATGGGATGTTGCCTGTGGTTAAAAAGATTGTTCCTTTTTTGTGAAGCGATAAAAAACAATTGAGCAAACACGAAGTAGAAATAACATTAATCAATAAACATGGCCTGCATGCCCGTCCGGCGACGCAGTTCGTGCAATTGGCCAATAAATATGAATCTAAAATAGAGGTCATCAAGAATGACCTTGTAGTGGATGGAAAGAGTGTTACCTCGATGTTGACTCTCGGGGCAGAGAAAGGCACTCTACTGCGAATCAGGGCGGATGGACAGGATGCCGACAAAGCCATCGGCAAACTGTCGGGGCTGATCAAAGATAAATTCGGCGAAGAATGAGAAGAAGAGCAATCAGCAGTCAGCAATCAGCGGTCAGTAAAAGAAAAAGTAACACACTTAATTGCTGACTGCTGAACGCTGATTGCTGACCGCTAATTAATTATGGAAATCAAGAAAGGCATCGGAGTTTCACCCGGCGTGGTGATCTGCCAGGCTGTTGTCCTGGATGCCGAGGAATATCGCATTCCCGAGCGGCATATAAGCGCCGACCGCGCCGGCGAAGAGGCTGAACGCCTCGAATACGCCCTGACTGGGGCACGCGAAGAACTGACCGAACTGCGCGACAACACCGCCAAGCGGCTTGGAAAGGAAACGGGAGCAATCTTCGACTTCCACCTTGCGCTGCTGGGCGATGAAGCCCTGCTGGAAAAAGTCAGGGACAAAATCAAAACCGAAAGCGTAACGGCTGAATTCGCCGTCGCCACCGTCCTGCGCGAGTACGCCAAGGAATTCCTCCAGATGCCGGAGTATCTCGCAGAGAGAGTCAAGGACGTCTATGACGTCGAGAAGCGTATCCTCCGCCGATTAATCGGCGAAAGCAGGGAAGGTCTTGGGCACCTGACCGAAGACGTAGTCGTGCTCGCCCACGACCTTACGCCCTCCCAGACGGCCAGCATGGACCGCAAACATATCCTGGGTCTGGCAATCGACGCCGGCGGTCGGACCAGTCATACCGCCATTGTCGCCCGTGCTCTGGGTATCCCCGCCGTTGTCGGGCTTAATGATGTGAGCGTTTCCGTCAACGCCGGAGACATAGTAATCATCGACGGTAACCGTGGCCTTGTCATCATCGAACCTGACGAAGCCACCATAGAGGAAAATCGCCAATTCCTGCGTCGCCAGGTCGAATTCACCCGCGAACTGGATCGCCTGCGGGATTTACCCGCCATTACGATGGACGGGCATGAAATAACGCTTCTGGGAAATATCGAATTTCCGAGTGAAGCGGAGAATGTCCTTGCCAGGGGCGGGCAGGGCGTCGGGCTGTACCGAACCGAATTTCTCTACCTCGAAAAGGAAACCGAACCGACCGAAGAGGACCATTACGAGGCGTATTGCAAAGTAATCGAGGCTATGGATGGTCGTCCCGTGTGCATACGCACGCTCGATCTGGGCGCTGATAAGTACACGCAGGCGCATTTGCTCATACAGGAGCGAAACCCGTTCCTGGGCTTGCGAAGCATTCGCTTCTGCTTCCAGCACCTGCAATTATTCAAGACGCAGTTGCGGGCAATTCTGCGGGCGTCGATGAAAGGCGAGGTATCAGTCATGTTCCCGCTGATTACCACGGTGATGGAACTCCGCCAGGCAAAGATGATTCTGCGAGATGTGATGGAAGACCTGGAGGAAGAAGGCGTCGAGGTCCGCACAGACGTGCCCGTAGGGATGATGATGGAAGTCCCCTCGGCGGCGCTTCAGTGCAACCAGTTCGCGCAGGAAGTGGATTTCTTCTCAATCGGGACCAACGACCTGATCCAGTACACGTTGGCGGTCGATAGAACCAATGAGCGGGTCGCGCCGCTGTTCACTGCCGCCAACCCGGCTGTGCTGCGATTGATAAAGGAAGTCATCCGCGCCGGACAGCGATATGATGTAGGAGTTTCGCTCTGCGGGGAGATGGGAAGCGACCCGAAATACATCCTTCTGTTGCTGGGAATGGGTCTGCGAACTTTTTCGGTGGCCCCGCCGAGTGTACCGGAACTGAAGAAGGTCATTCGTTCAATAACAATCGAACACGCCCGCCGGGTCGCCCGGCATGTGGCGACATTAAATATAGACAAACAAATAGTCTCCTATCTGCGCAACCAGATTCGTGAAGTGATGCCGGAAGCGTACTAAAAGACAGGGACTTGGGGCTAGGGATTAGGGACTGAAAAAACGGAATACCGTATGTCCGCCCTGGTAAAATCGAAAATCGAAAATCGAAAATCAAAAATGCAATGGGCGGTGTGGTTCACCGTCGGGGGGGATTTGCGGTTCCTCTCGCACCGCAACATGATGAGCCTGTGCGAACGTTCAGCCGCTCGGGCCGGACTACCGATAAAATTCTCCGAAGGATTCAATCCCCGTCCCAAACTGTCCCTGCCGCTGCCCCGCCCGGTGGGCGTAAGCAGCCGATGCGAATTGATGGTAATCGAGTTGAAAACCGATTCACCTGCGTCAGACCCGGGTCTGCACCTCGGCGAGCAGTTTCCCGAAGGAATGAAACTGATAAAAACCGAACCGCTACCGAACAAGACCAAGGCGAAAATCAAGGCGGTAACGTACGAATTATCATTGACCGATTGCGAACGGAAGCAAATAGAGGCCCGTCTGGAGGCGCTGAAACAGACCGCAAAGTGGGAAGTCGCCCGCCGTCGCAACCCCGGCGATGATAAACCAAACAAACTTATAGACATCAAGGGACAAATAGGCGGCATCGGCATATCGTCGTCAGGCGGGAACGACGGAAAACTATCCTTCACGCTTGCGCCTGAACCACCGGACGGACCCATCGGACCCGAACGGGTGTTAAGACTGCTGGAAGTCGCCGATGTTAACGAAACACTCGCCAGGCTGGAAAAAACAGCCCTCGAGTGCGAATTCTAACTGACGAAAAAGGCTTCGCCACGATGGCCCTGCCTGTAAAAATACGAAATTGATGCGTCAACGAAGGAACGTGAAAGTATGACAAAGGAAATGCTGATAAACGCCCAGCCGGACGAGTGCCGGATCGCCATTGTAAGCGATAACAATCTTACCGAACTTTACATTGAGCAGGCATCTAGCCTCTCGCATGTCGGCAACATTTACAAGGGGCGCGTAACCAACGTCGAGCCTTCGATTCAGGCGGCCTTTGTGGATTTTGGTATAGTTAAGAACGGTTTCCTCCACATCTCCGATTTGCACCCGGAATATTTTCCCGAAGGTGAGAATCGCCCCGAAGACGTCGGTAAAAAGCGCACTCGCAAAGAACGTCCCCCCATCCAGAAGTGCCTCCGCCGAGGGCAGGAAGTTACCGTCCAGGTTATCAAGGACGGTATCGGAACGAAGGGTTCGACACTGACGACCTATATCTCAATTCCGGGACGATACCTCGTGCTGATGCCGGGAATGCAAAGGCTCGGTATTTCACGAAAGATAGAAGATGAAGACGCAAGAACCAAGATGCGCGCCATACTGGAAGAACTCGAACCTCCGTCCGATCTCGGTTTCATCGTCCGAACCGCCGGAATGGGCAGGTCGAAACACGACCTCCAGCGAGACTTGAATTACCTCACGAGACTATGGAAGTCTATCGAACAGCGAGAGAAAAAAACCGGCGCACCTGCGGAAATATATCAGGAATCCGACCTGGTCATACGCACTATCCGAGACATATATAACTCCGACATCAAGCGAATTATCTGCGACAACGAAACAGTCGCCTGCAAGGTAAAAGAATTCCTCCACCTGAACATGCCGCGAACAAGCAATCGGGTTGAACTGTACACCGGACAGGCCGGCCTGTTCTACGCCTTCGGACTGGAGCGGGAAATCGAAGCCATTACCTCTCCGCGAGTGTCCCTCGACTCCGGCGGGTCGTTGATAATCGACCAGGCAGAGGCATTGGTCGCCATTGACATCAACTCCGGACGGTTCCGCGACACAGACAATGCCGAAACAATGGCGTTTCGGATGAACAGTGAAGCCGCCCACGAAATTCCACGACAACTGCGACTCCGCGACCTCGGCGGCGTAATCGTCATCGACTTCATCGACATGATCGATGGAAAACACTGCCGGGAAATCGAACGAATCCTCCGCGAAGAGACCAAAAAAGACCGCGCCAAGACAAAAATACTGCGAATGAGCCGGTTCGGTATCGTTGAAATGACCCGCCAGCGAATCAAACCGTCGCTGGCAAGCGCTATCTCGCGTCCATGTCCGCACTGCGGCGGGGCCGGGCGAATCAGGTCCGTCAAATCGCAAACACTGGCAACGTTACGCGCGTTGCAACTCGCTACAAGCGATGAAGGCATCGCGAAAATCGAACTGACTGTCGCGACCACTGTGGCAGAACATCTCTTCAACCATCACCGAAATGACATTACAGAACTGGAAAAGGTTTCACAGACACAAATCCTCATTCACGCTAACGCCGATCTGCCGGTCAGCGAAACCAGACTGACATGTACCGATACACGAGGAGCAACGGTTCAATGTGAAACGGATTCGTCCGCCCCCGGTAAAATCGAAAAAGCGCCCACAAGGGAAATCACCCTCGCTGAGCTGTCAGCCTTCCAGAAACAACAACTTGAAGAAGCGGCCGAAACGCCAGCCGACGAAACAACCGACGCCGAATCCGACGTCCCGAAGAAAAAGAAAAAATCGCGCCGGCGACGACGAAAGAAAAAACCCGCAACAGAGCCCGATGAGACAACCGATGAGACAAAAGTCGAGGCAAAAGAAGAAGTAAAAGAAAGCGAAAAAGAACCCGAACCCGAACCCGAACAGGCAAAAGCAAAAAAGAAACCGCGACGAAGACGACGAAGCAGGAAGAAAAAAACAACCTCCGAAAGCGAGAACACCCAGGAAAATGCAGCCGGAGAATAGCAGATACTCCTTCGTAGGCTATAAATCAGGGAGAAAAGCGATGCTTCATATCATTTACCGATGTGTTCGGCCGAGGTTACGTCATTTCGTGCAATTATTCTTGCTGATCGGATGTTTCCTGCCGCTGGCCTGCGGAGATGGGAAGGATCGCACCGAGAAGGAGCGTCCCAAACAGGAGCGTCTGGTTTCGGTCAAACTTACCGGCGGAGCAGGAGTGCAGGATGTCCAGTGCGGGAGTTTTCAGCGGGGGGGAATATTTGGTAGGGGCAGGGCGGAAGAGGCCGAAGATGCCGGCAAGGACCATTATGAGTTTCTCGCGTTCGATGGAGAGCTACTGATGATTCAACTGTATCGCAAGGCCGACAAGTCAATGGACAAAATAAGTTTCCGGTACATATTCCGTGGCGACGAGAAAATGCCGCTGGTTTTTTCCCGCCAGCCCGGCTTGGCGCTGCTGAACGACAAGGTAATCTGCGTCGATTTGAGCAACAAAGCCGGCGCTCAATGGTTTGCACAGCAGCCTGACGCGAAACTAAAGACGATTCGCACGCTTCTACTCAGCGGCGATGCGGCGACCGATACGGCGGCACTGACTCGCATGGCAGGGGCAGGTATCACTGTTGTCTTTGGCGGTAGCGAGATCAAATCCGCCACGTCGAAGCCAACAGTCGAATTGAAACTGACAATCGAAGCCGACGTCCGCAAAGCACTAATCGCTGCTCAACCAGCCTGCCTTTTTGCTAAGGGGATGAAAATCGACGAGGATGTGATTGTTCAACTGTCAGACCTTACGCACCTTGTGATATCAGGCGAAAAAATACCCGACTTGACGAAACTGAAAAAACTTCGATTCTTGGGCTTGGGTAATGTTACGAACCTGGCTCCGCTGTCCAAACTGACACACCTGCAAGGACTTGTAATAGCGGATTGCAGTTACGTTAAAGACTTCATGGCACTGCGGAACCTCAAGCATCTTCAGACTCTCCATCTTGGAGAAGCCGATGGACTCACCGACCTCGACTTCTTAACTGATATGCGGGAACTGCGAAGCCTGACCCTGGGGCCGGACACCGATGCCAAAATCAAAAACATCGCCCCAATCGGGAAATTGACGAACCTTACGGAACTCGCCATTGTTCCAATACCGCCGACCGTCAAGGACCTCTCTCCTCTGAAGAAATTGAAGAATCTCAAGATGCTTGTGGTCGATGACGACGGCTTGGAGAAACGCCAAGAGGAATACGACGAGATTCGCAAGGCCTTGCCGGAATGTAAGATTGTGGGTTTCTGCATGGGTTCGGCCTGGATTCTTCTGGTCGTTCCCGTAGCGGTGGGGTTGGGCGTCTGGTGGCGTCGGCGGTCTGCGACGGGGAAGGCTGCGTGATGAGCCAGCGGTCCGGTCGGCCCGTGGAGGCGCTGATGTTCGCGGTGGGCATGGCGGTCTTTGCGCTGTGTGCCCATCGGGAAGCTCTGATACTACCTCGGCTGGCTGGGCTTTTGATAGCGGGTCTGGCTCTGGCGCGTGGAATCGCCAAATCACCTCAACCGTGGGGGCTGTTGGGCATAACCGGTTTTGCGAGGTATCGCCTGATATATATCCTGCCGGCGGTTGCTTTGGGAATTGGGCTGGCGGTGTACTATCGCGGCACACAACATCAAACGCTGCTGCCCGAACGTCTGGAATGGTTTTGTCTCATCGCGGCGGGCATCGGCATCTGTGAGGAGGTCGCGTATCGAGGTTTCGTGCAGGGCTGTTTGCGGAGGTATGGTCTGTGGGTAGCGTGCGTTGGCGGAGCGGTTGCTCATGCGGCTTACAAGTGCAGTCTGTTTGTCCTGCCGGATGTGGCTGTTCGGGCGGATCTGCTGTGGCTGGGGGCGGGGACGATAGTTTTCGGTATCGTTTTTGGGCTGATGAGAGAGGCCTTCGGCAGCGTGCTGTTCCCCGTTCTGGCCCACGCGACCTTCGATGTTATAACCTACGGCGATCTGACGTCCGCGCCGTGGTGGGTAGGTATTTTTAATTGAAACTGGAAGAATGTTCGACGGCTTCTCTAAACAAATTGGAAATCCACAATCCGCAATCGAATTATGCTTTGCAGTAGTCGATCAGGCGGGCGATTTCGCTGCGAAGTTCATGTCGCGGGACGATGCGGTCTATGAATCCGTGGTCGAGCAGGAATTCTGCCCGCTGGAAACCGGCGGGCAACTCGGTCTTGATGGTATTTGCGATGACGCGTTGACCGGCGAATCCGATAAGAGCGTTCGGTTCGGCTATGATGATGTCGCCGAGCATGGCGAATGAGGCGGTTGTTCCGCCTGTTGTCGGGTCTGCCAGGAGTGAGATAAACAACCCGCCGACTTCGTCGTATCGGGCCAGAGCGGCGCTGGTTTTGCCCATCTGCATAAGCGACAGCGCTCCTTCGTGCATCCTCGCCCCGCCGGAAGTGCCGACAATCACCAGGGGGACGCGTTCATCCGTGGCATGTTCTATCAGCAGCGTTATCTTCTCTCCGACAACCGACGCCATTGACCCCATCAGGAAATCCCCGTTCATCACGCCCAGCGCTACTCGCCGACCCTTGATGTAGGATATTCCGGTAATAACCGCGTCGGTCGATTGCGTCTTGTCCTGTTCGTCGCGAAGCCGCTGGGCGTAAGTCTGCCCACACCACTTGAACGCCAACGGGTCATCGGGAGCGATATCGTCGAAGAGTTCCTCGAATGTGTCGGGGTCGGACAACTGACGGATACGTTTGGCTGCACCGACACGGAAATGCCACCCGCACTCCGGGCAGACTTCGAGGTTTTCGGCAACGACCTTGCGGTACAGCATCGTCTCGCACTCGCCGCAGCGCATCCAAAGTCCGTCGGGCATGTCGCGCTTTTTGCGGACCGGAGGGCCGTCCGGCATCGGAACGTATTGAAACGGTGTAAATGTGTCTTGATCAGCCATGGTTTCTCAAATAAATCCGAATATCGAAATCCGAAATACGAAACAAATTCGAAATACGAAATTCAAATGTTCAAAATATCATTCGCTCTTGCGAAGGATGGAACCGAAAATGTTCATCAGTTCAGTGCTTTCCTGAACCAAAGCGACACGCTCGTTTTCTCAAAGGTTCGATCTTCAAGGTCATAGTGCTTTCGTTTTGGATTTTGGTTGTCCAAGTTCGTTTCGGATTTTGAGAATTCGGTCATTCGAATTTGTTTCGTATTTCGATATTCGTATTTTGGATTTTTATTTATCTATTTTCTCTGTAACTACATTCTGTAAAAGAGTTATTGCTTCGGCGATATTGCTGCTGCCAAAGATGTTTGCGCCTGCTACGAATACGTCCGCACCGGCGGATGCGCAACGGGCGGCAGTAATCGGATTAATCCCGCCATCGACCTGGAGACGCTGCTCAGGACGAAGTACGGAGCGAATCCGCTCGATCTTCGGTAACTGATCTTCCATAAACTTCTGCCCACCATAACCAGGCTCGACCGTCATCACCAATACCAGATCGACGTCCTGTATTATACCGTCAATCGCCCCGGCCTGTGTAGTGGGTTTTACGGACACGCCCACCCCCAAACCTCGGCATCGAAGCAAATCTATTATTTCGCGTGGTTTATCGGCGGCTTCGATGTGGAAAGTAACCGAATCAGCACCGGCATCGGCGAACCGTTCGGCGAAATAAAGCGGGTCGGACACCATAATATGCACGTCGAGCGGGCAATCGGTAAAGGCGCGGATGCTCTTGACGAACCCAGGCCCCATCGACAGATTCGGTACAAAATGCCCGTCCATTATATCGACGTGCAGAACCTCTGCCCCGGCGGCGACGACAGCGTCAACCTGCTCGCCGACACGCGCGAAATCACACGCCAGCAGCGACGGCGCAATCAAAGGCCCGCTGTTCAACCGCCCCCACGGATTAGAACCGGAAATAACCATTCAACACTGTCCTGCCCAAAAGGGCAAAACCAACGTAATCGGTACTATATCGTAATATTGTGTATATTCCCAGCCGGGTTACTGTTTCGGATCAGGCCAGGCGTCGGGGTCAGGCAGGTCTTGCAGCGAACGCTCGCCCCGGGCCAGGTCCAGTACAGCCAATGCCAGAACGTCCATTGTATCGACGACCGGAACCGAAGCATCTTCCGGACCCATGGCCAGCGAAATTTCCGAACAGGCGACAATGACAACTTCCGCCCCCTGCTGCTCGACCAGCCCCCTGGCTGCCTCCCGCAGCAACTCCTTCGGCGAAGGGTCGCCCTCATCGATCAGCCCGGTTTTGATCCCGCCGGAGCGTTTACCATCGACATAAGGACCATAAATCGCCTGCATGACGAGTCTTTCCATTAGATTCGACGGGTCGGATTCATCCTCGCTGTCGGGCGGATAAACCAACTCGACTCCCCTACCGGCGAAGATTTGGCTGAACAGTCCGAACCGGCATATCCCCGTCGTCGCCAAAAGCCCCACACGCTTTACCGACGGATAATGCCGAAGCACATAATCGACCGTCTCGATAGCAACGTGAATAAGTGGCAGCGGTATCTCGTCGGCGATTGCCGGAAGGAAGGCGTGGGCTGTGTTGCATGTAACGCACAGGAAATCGGCGCCGGCCCGCTCGAGTCGGCGAAACGACCGGAGCAGGAACGGCTTGGGGTCGGATGCCTTTCCGAGAAGCGCTTCGGACCGGACGGGAACCTGCGGAACGCTCGATACAATCCATTCGGGGAAATCGGCGTCGCCGTCTGCGCCGAAACGTTCAGCCGACAGTTCCAGAAGGCGCTTCTCGAACCCGACATGCGCAAAAGGCCCAAGCCCGCCGGCGATGCCGGGAATCAACGGAAACTTCGGATGAGACAAATCTTTACTCATATCTGCTGTCTTGTCATTTTAGTGTCGGATGCGGGTTTCATTTTTCCAGGAACGCCTCAAACGACCCGCCAAAGATGGCGCGGACGTCGCGGGTGATTTCCTCCTGAGTCGGCCTCCACCCGGCAGCGAACAGGTCGCTGTACTTCTCGACGAGGATGTCGGCGACGATCTTCCGCGTATGGCTCCATTTATAGATTAACTGGTCCAGTACGCGGGCGTCGGAGTGCTGGGAAGTAAAGGCCGTTCCCAGCAGTTCGAGCCTCTGGCGCGTCATTTCGTCGATGATGCTCGGGTTATTGCAGTACCACCAGCATCCGAACAGGTGCAGATTACCGAATTTCCGGGCAAGGACGGTCAGTTCGTGCTGGTTGTCGCGTGAGAGCATCGTAACGAGGAATTTTCCATCGGCGTGGTTCTGGAGCATTCTCGTCAGGGACATTACGTCGGCGACCCCTACACCTGCGCCGCCGGCGCGAAGGTTCGGGTTCACTGCCCCGCGCGCGCCTATCATCAACGCGAAAGGCACGCCGACCTCGACCGCTGCCGGCATGACCGCCCGATCAATCACATGGGTGAACGGATTATCGTCGCCATAGGCGAATTCATCAGGTCCGATCGAAGCGGCGAAGTACACCGGTTTAATCCGCTCCGACCAATCGACAAGAAAACGGCGGACTTCGTCGTAGGTCTTATCATCCGGCTCGATCTTGACGTCGTAACCGGCATCGGACATGACTTCGACTGCCTTTTCCCAACCGTCGTCGAACAGCGTATCAATTCGCAGCGATGTCTTGAGACAATCTGGTACCGGCAGGTCCTGCCGCCAGAAATCGGCTTCGGCGGCGCTGAAGGCGCTGTTGGTCATCACGGCGTAATCGATATTCGCCATTTCGAAGACTTTGGCGAGGTATTCGTCGATATTCTGTTCGGCGAACCATTTCCGTATCCCGGCGAGGTCGCGTCCGGCTACGTCCAGACCGAGATGGTTGAAGGTTGTGATTACGCCGCGAGCGGCTTCGGACAGCGCGCCGCCCTTGAGGAAAATATGCTCCCAAACCAGGTCGGCCTGTGCGGATTTCGGAAGGGAAAAGAATTTTTCACACGTCAGGCTGTGTGGCGCGACGGTGAACAGTTCCGTTACCAGGTAATGATAGGTTAATATCTCGTCTGCGCCCCAGAGCAACGCCTCGTCATAACTCGGCGGGAACAGGTGCGTGTGGACATCGGTAACAACGGTCGTCTCAACGGCCTTTCGTACGGCGTCGGTCAAGTCGTTCACATTTTTGAACATACTTCTTCCTTTCACTGTTGAGCGGTAAGGATACCACAAGGGAAAAGGGGGCGGGAGTCTTTTTTTTGCCGGCAGGAGAGAGTATAAGAAGAAATCTTGTGAATGATGCGGGAAAGAGACCCCGTCCTCTTTTTCTTCGGAAAGGATTTTCTGCAATGACGATACCGACTGTCTGGAAGGCTCGTATAGAGCATTGGCTGGAGGCGATTCGCAATCGAGTCGTTTCGCCGGTTGTGGAGTTACCGGCTGAATTTGCCGTAACATCGGAGCATCTCACACCGTCCCAATCTTCCCGCCTGCGATATCGCCCGATCCGCCGGGGCAGGAAGTGGGGACGGAAATGGCAGTATGCCTGGTTTCGATGCAAGGCGGACGTTCCACGCGCGACGAAAAGCAAAACCATTGTCCTGACGGGTAACATCGACGCCGAGTCAGTCGTTTTCGTTGCCGGTCGGGCCGTCGGAGGCCTGAATAAATACCACCGCGAAGTGGACTTGTCTCGCCTGGTCAAAGGCGCCGGTACACTGAAAATCCTTATCGAGACCTATGCCGGGCACGGCCCCACTCCTTCTCACAGGCCATATGTTTTACCCGGTACGGACCCGATTCCACCGACCCCCCATGCCCAGCAGACATTCAAAGGACTGTGGCTGGCCGAATGGAACGAGCAGACCTATCAGTTATGGCTCGACGCGACGACCGTCTGGGGATTGGCCGAGGCTTTACCGGACGATTCGCTCCGCCGCCATCGCCTGGAAAAGGCAATCAAAAAGGTTACCGCCCTGATCGATCCGGAGGCCGATGCGGTAGTTTTCGATAGTTCACTCGCCGCAGCCAAAGCAATTCTGTCCGACCTGCTGTCCTCCCGCAACGGGCCGACAATGCCGGAGATGTTCTGCTTCGGACATGCCCATATAGACGTAGCCTGGCGCTGGCCTCTGGCGCAGAGTTATCGCAAGGTCGGCGCTACTTTTTCCACCGCATTGGCGCTGATGAAACAATATCCCGAATACCGCTTTCTCCAGAGCCAGCCGCAGTTGTACGAGTACGCAAGTCGGGACTATCCGGATATTTTCGAGGATATTCGCCGGGCTGTGCGACGCGGGCAGTGGATTCCCGACGGAGCAATGTGGGTCGAACCGGACACCAACATATCAGGCGGCGAGGCGATCATCCGCCAACTCCTCTACGGAAAACGTTACTTCAAGGAGCACTTCGGCATCGACAGCGAGGTATGCTGGTTGCCGGACGTGTTTGGCTACAGCGGCAGCCTGCCGCAGATTCTCCTCGGGTGTGGCGTAAAATACTTCACCACTGCCAAGATATTCTGGAATCTCCACGGCGGGACGACCTTCCCATACGAGACATTCACCTGGGAAGGTATCGATGGCAGCGGCGTCCTCGCCCATTTTCACCGCGACTACAATGCCCGAACGGACCCTGAATCTGTCGCCAAACGATGGGGCGATTGCGTACACAAGGACGAAACCGACAAGTTGCTCTATCCGTTCGGATGGGGCGACGGTGGCGGCGGACCGACGCGCGACCACCTTGAATACCTCCGGCGCGAGGGCGACCTGGAAGGTCTGCCCCGCACCCGCATAGCATCTCCGAGGGAGTTCTTCGCCGAGTTGGAAAAGTCAGGCCCGCCGCAGGACCGCTATGTCGGCGAACTATATTATGAATTTCATCGCGGTACTTACACCAGCCAGGCACGCATCAAGCGTGGTAATCGAAAGTGCGAATTCGCGCTGCGCGAAGCCGAAATCTTCTCGGCCATTGCTTCGGTAACGCGAGGACGAAAGGTTCCGCGCGAACGATTGGAAAAGGCATGGAAAGGTCTGCTGCTGAACCAGTTCCACGACATACTTCCCGGCTCGTCCATCCAACGTGTGAACGAAGAGGCCGAAGCGTTGTACGGGAAAATCCTGGCGGAATGTGAAGAAATCACATCGTCGGCCCAAAAGGTCCTAACCACCGGTCGGTCCGGTTGGACCGTATGGAACACGCTGTCCTGGCGGCGAGACGCCGTGGTAAGTCTGCCGGTTGAGGGTAAAGTCGGCCAAGTCGTCGATTGCGACGGTACTCCCCTTCCGAGCCGGATTGTCGGGCGGGTACGGAATCGCCGGCTCCTGGTGGCTGTGCCGAATATCCCCTCGGTTGGATGCAAGACGATAAAAGTCCTTCCCGGAAAACCCGCCGACTGTCCGTCGCCCGTAACGGCGAAGGCGTCGCGAGGCGGAATCGTCATGGAAAACGAACACCTTCGCCTGCTAATCGACAAGCGAGGTCAGATCGCCCAATTGCTGGACAAGGCCGCCGGTCGACGATTGGTAAAGACAGGCGAGGTTATGAATCGCCTGGAACTGTACCGCGACAACCCCGCAAAGTTCGACGCGTGGGACATCGACGAGCCTTACAGGACCACGCCTGTTCGGATCGGCCCTGCCCAACGGGTCGAAATCATCGCGGACGGACCTCTGGAGGCTCGCATAGCGGTAACCCGTAAGGTGAGTCGGTCGAGCCTGCAGCAGGAGATAGTCCTTCGCGCCGGTTCGCGCCGAATAGATTTTGAAACGCGCGTCGATTGGCGGGAGACGCATCGCCTGCTGAAGGTCGCCTTCCCAGCCGATTTGTCTTCATCCACGCTGCGCGGGGAGATACAGTTCGGGCACGTCGTCCGCCCCACCCACCGCAATACGGAATTTGAAAAGGCACGGTTCGAATGGCCTGCGCAGAAATGGGCCGACCTGAGCGAGGCACACTATGGCATCGCCGTTTTGAACGATTGCAAATACGGCTACGACATTTTGGACGGTGTGTTGCGTCTGAGTCTGCTGCGTGCGCCCGTTGCGCCGGACGGACAGGCAGATAAGGGCGAACACGTCTTTACCTACGCCCTGCTGCCGCACAACGGCGGATTTACCGAAAGCGACGTCGTCCGCGCCGCCTACGAACTCAACGTCCCCGCCTCCGTCGAGCCGGGGCAATACGCGACTCGACTGAGCTCGTCGAAGTCCGGCGGGGAGTTCTCCTTCCTTCAGGTTTCGGGAAATTCGGTTGTTGTCGAAACGGTAAAGATTGCCGAAGACGGCGGCGACTTAATCCTCCGGCTGTACGAATCCGCCGGTAGTGCGGCGAAAGTTCGCCTGAATGTTGCGACACCGGTAAAAACGGCCTCCGAGTGCGACATGCTGGAAACGCCGTTTCGGAAATTGCGCGTGAGTAAAGACGGCGCGATAACTCTCAACTTCCGGGCGTTTGAGATCAAGACTGTCAAGATACGCTAAACGGTTTCAGAAAAGTCTTCGACCAGTTTCGGGATAGTGGTAATCATTTGATGGTGTTATAAGACAATATATTCCCCCTTTACGCACACCCTCCCTGGTGCGAAATTATTTCAGGACTGATACACCAGCATTTCGTGGAGATGGGCCGGTACAAAGTTATTTACGCTGGCAAGGTATCCACGAATGGCCTCTTCCAGATTCTCTCTGGCCTGTTGAGCGGTCAGGCCGGCAGAGACACACCCCGGAAGCGACGGACAGATAGCGGTGAATCCGCCCCCGTCGTTACGCCGTACTTTTATCCATAGTTTCACTGTACGCTCCACGCCTCACGATTTCCGATAAAATCTCGAACATTCCGAAAAGCACATATGACTGGAATTGAGCAGGCATGGTGGTTTGACCCCAATTATCAACCGCACCTTCACCGCTCGAAATGACCACTCTATCTTACAGCACAGGACCAGACAGTTTCAATACAAATTTTTAATAAATTTTAGAAGCATCGGGAATTCTCTGCAACCTTGTCTATTTTACCCAAACGCTACACATTGCACAACCGGTAGATGTCCAAGCCGACGGATAGCTATCCGTCGGCTTGGAGCAGATTCTCCAATGCCAATCGTGCTCCTGCCTGATCGCCCCGGTCAATCGCCTCGGCAGCGATACCAAGCCATTCGACCTGGCGCTCGGTGAATGCCATCGCTGAAGACGGATCGAAGCCACCAAACCCCAAATCCTCGCAAATGGCCCGTCGAAGATCGGTAATTCCGGTAAATGTCTTGGCAGAGACTGCCAGTTTCCCCTTACATTCTTCCGGGCGGGTAATATCGCATTTTCCGACGACATTAATGACATTCGTCAGCGTGTGGAGATGTGCGACCAGGCCGTCATATCCGTCATCGTCGCCGACGGTAACACAGATAACCAGGTCGGCTGATTCGATCCGTTCCCATGCTCGCCGGACGGCTTCGGCGTCGATACCTTCGGCTTCTTCCCAAAGTCCGGCAGTGTCGGTCAACCAGATTGGTACGCCGTCGGCGTCGGTAAGAGTGCGTACCCAGTCCCGCGTCGTGCCCGGCGTTTCGGACACTATGGCGACATTTCGCCCGACCAGCGCGTTAGCCAGGGCGCTTTTTCCGGCATTGGGGGGTCCGGCGATGACGATCTCAGCCGGTTCCAGTAATCGGCGCATTATCGGAATCGCATCGGCGGCAGCGCGGAGAGCAGCGGCATCGACTTTCGTCCGATTCGCCAACACCGACAATCCGCCCGACCATTGGCAACTCAATGCCGATGCCCCAAGCGGCGTAGATACCTTGCGTAATGCCGAGAGAAATTCTTCCGTAATTGCGGAATTTCCCAGCCCCGGCGCAGACAGCGTCAGCGTCGAATCGGCTTGGCAATCAGAAACAATATGTACGCCTCGTTCAGACAATAGCGAAAGGACTTTTCTCGCAACGTGAGGCCCGCCGTGGATGTTAATCTCGCAACAATCGTCGGCGAGTGTTGAGACAATCGCCTCGTCGAGCACCTCGCCATCACGGACAATTCGCCCCAATGCCAAGCTCCCCTGCCCGCCGGTCTGCGATACTGGTCGGAAGATTTCGCCGATGATTCGTTTGGTTTCCGGGCCTGTCAGGATAATGACGGCGATTCCGCCGCGAGCGGGCGAAGTAACCAGCGATGCCGATGTTATCGTCGGCGAGTTCATTTCTGAACATTCCGGGCCGATAGCGCAACCCCCAACAGCGTCAAGTCCGGGATGATGGCGTTGACTATGTCGCAGCCTGCTCCGACAATCTCGGCGTCGCCGCCGGTGAGGATTACTTCGGGCCAAGCGCCTAATTCTGTTGCGTAGGATTCGACAAGTTCCCTCATCGCGCCACGTGCGCCGGTAACTATCCCGCCGATAATTGCCTGGCGTGTGTCGGCTCCGAAAACCCAATCAGGTTTGGTCAACTCCACAGCAGGCAGGGCCGACGTACCGTTAGCCAACGCCTCGGCGGACAGACCAAGCCCCGGCAGGATCGCTCCGCCGAGGAAGACGCCCTCGTCATTAACGCAGTCGATGGTAATGGCTGTACCGAAATCGGCTACGACGCAGGCACTGCCGAGGCGGTGATACGCCATCGCCGCTGCGCAAAGACGGTCGGTTCCGATACTTTCCGGTTCGGACAGATTCGTCTCTATCGGCAGCGGAAGGTCGCGCCCAACCACGAGAACCTTCTGGTCGATATGTTTGGACGCCTTTTCAAGTTCCGCCAGATATTCAGCCTGGACCGAACAGGCTGCGATTATCGCCGGCTTGGGACACTCGGACCATAAATCCGCCAGCGCATCGCCGAGATTGTCGGGGGAAACTTGCCGGACGTGCGAAACTTCCTCATCGACCACGCATCCCACCGCAATCCGAGAATTTCCGACATCACAAGCAAGAATGGATTCGGTCTTGTTCATATGTTTCTTCTTTTCCCTAATCCCTAGTCCCAAGTCCCTGTCCTTCAGCACTTTCCATATCCGTTCGGTCAGTTTATCGAGCCCTTTTCCGGTAACTGCTGATATGGCGATGACATCGCATTCGACGGCTTGGGTGAATCGGGCGAGGTTTTCGTCGCTGTCGGTCAGGTCCATTTTGTTTGCGACGACGATCTGCGGTTTTTCGGCCAATTCCGACGAATACTGTCGCAGTTCGTCATTGATCGTGTGGTAATTTTCGACGGCATCGCCGGTCTGCGGGCAGATATCGACGATATGGACGAGAATCGAAGCCCGCTGGACATGCCTGAGAAACTCCTCGCCCAGCCCCACGCCACGATGCGCGCCTTCAATAAGCCCCGGAATATCAACCATGACGAACCGTCGATGCCCTGATAGTTCCACGATTCCGAGAACCGGCTCAAGCGTAGTGAACGGATAATCAGCCACTTTGGGTCTGGCGGCGGACAGTCGTCGCAGGAGCGTGCTTTTACCGGCGTTCGGAAGTCCTGCAAGCCCTACGTCGGCGACGAGTTTGAGTTCCATGTGAAGCCGGCGGGTCTGTCCTGACTTACCCGGTATGGCTTCGCGCGGGGTCTGATGGGTTGAAGTGGCGAAATGGACGTTGCCCTTGCCGCCGTGGCCGCCTTGTGCGACGCAAACCTTTTGGCCCTCTTCGGCGAGGTCTTTGAGCACTATGCCGTGCTCGGCATCGTGGATAATCGTTCCGGGCGGGACGCGAACGACAACATCAACACCGTTGCGGCCATGGCATTTTTTACCCATTCCCCTGCCGCCGTGAGTGGCTTTCCAGTGGTGTTTGCCGGCAATGTGGTAGAGTGTGTTGACGGTAGGGTCAGCCAGGCAATAAACGCTCCCGCCGTTTCCCCCGTCTCCCCCGTCCGGGCCGCCGTGGGGGATGAATTTCTCTCGCCGGAAACTTACGCACCCATCCCCGCCGTTACCGGCGATTACCATAATGTTCACTTCGTCCAAAAACATTTCAATGCCGTAGGCATCCCTATGGGATTGCCGATTGTCAATTGTCGATTGTCAATCCGCAGGAATTCTCCGCTGGGTGTTGATGTCGGTCAAGATAGCACAGAATCCAACCGCAATTGAAAATCGGAAACTGGAAATTAGATGATGTCCACGAAGCGCCCGCGAAAGCGTACGCATCCGTCGCTTTTGGCGAAGAGCGTGTTATCGCGTCCAATTCCGACGTTGACCCCGGGTTTCTTGGGAGTACCGCATTGACGAACGATAATCGTACCGGCCAATACCGTCTGACCACCGAACCGCTTGACGCCACGATTCTGGGCGTTTGAGTCTCTACCGTTACGAGAAGAACCTTGTCCCTTTTTATGTGCCATTTCCTACCTCAATAATCATCTAACCAAATCGCTGACAAATCCCTCATCTAACCGCACGTATTCTACAATCATAACGATACGGAGTCAATCGTGTCTGACTAATTTTTCCAGCACTGCATTTCGGCACGAATGTTGTGTAAGGTTTGAGCCGATTTTTTACCAATTTCGGATTGTGGATTGCGGATTCCAACAAATCAGCGAGTGTGTGCAATCCGCAATCCACAATCCACAATCCGCAATAATTACCGCATCACCCACTGCTTTTTCCGGAGTTGGGGCGTGTCAGCCGATCTGGCGGATGCGTCGCCGGGAAGGAAGTACCGCAGGCTCAGCGTTTTAGAGAGAACGACTTCGGTCTTGGTTGCCTTTTTCTCTTTTCCGTTCTCGTCGGCAACAGTAACGGTGATGGGTTTAGGCAGTTTTACCTTTTTCCGCTCGCCGCTAAGCCCTCCCACAAATACGTTGAAACCACGTGCTTTGTGGTCAAAATCCGTCCATATCGCCACGCCGTCCCTGGCGTTATCGGCACCCTGGAGTACCTTCCCGGTAATAAAGGCCATATCCGTCAATAGCGGATTATTGTGGCGTTTTTTAATGGCTCGGAATACCCCGGCGGAGACCCGATCACCGCCCCGGCGGACATCACCGGTGTCGGTGTAGAGGCAGAACTCCGGTACGAAGATGCGATCAGTGCCGCTTCGATTGCTTATAGTGTAAAGCATGTACCAGAAGGTTCGCTTTTCCTTCCATCCGGGCAACTGGATCTCAAATGGCTGGGGCGTTGTGTACTCGAATTCCAATTCCCAGCTTCTCGCCACCACGCCGGGTTTGGGAACCGGCTCAGCCGAGGCCGTCAACAACGCAAAAACCAGACACAATGCCGGAATCGCTACGAAGTATCTCACTGTAAAAACTCCTTCAATTGCCAATTGCCGATTGTCGATTGCCAATTGTCGATTTTCGAACGGCGATTGTCAAACAACAAATTTTCAAGAACCAGCAGGAATACAGGGAAAAGAATTAGCAGGGATGCAGGGGATGCACGGGATAAAAAGCGAATTTCAATAAGAAGAAAAGCACCTGTTTGAATTTTGAAAAGATGTTTTATCCTCTTTATCCCCTGCATCCCTGCTAATTTTTCTTTTCACGGTCGCGCTTCGTGGAAATTTTGTGCATAACCGGTGAATGAAAAAAAACTTTGCTTCGGAAGTTTCTCTGCAAGCGAGGCTTGACTTGATGTGGATAAGAAAAGCGACAATTACCACTTTGACAGTAGTCGAGTCGATGATAAATTCGTATGCGTTGGTTGAGTTTCATAAAACAGGATTTCAGATCAGATTTTATCGATACCGCAAGAACTGGTGTGTTTCCGGCGGTATTACTGCCCGGTCGAAAAAGGAATAGAAAATGTCCGCCGAAATAGGTGCATGTGCCCGAACGGACCCGACAGACGCAGTCCTTGAGGTTGTTCATAGGCGAATCGGTACACAGAAATTTAACGCCTGGTTCAAGAACGCTGCGCAGGTCTCCGTCGAAAACGAGGACGTCAAGGTCGATGCGGCCAATCCGTTTATCGCCGGGTGGATCGAAAGCCACTTCGCGGAAGACTTAGCGGCTGCAAGCAGGGAAGTTACCGGTCGGCAAAGGCGCGTAACAGTCTCCGTGGACCCGACGTTGAGCGGACGTCTTCGCGGACGCCAACTGGACGTTCAGGCAAACCTTGTGAATCGTGGAACGGCTGGAACTGCCCGACGAAAATTAGCGCCGGCGTCCAAACTGCGATATAAATTAGAGGATTTCGTAACCGGGACATCGAATAAACTGGCATACTCGGCGGCGCTTTCCGTCGCTCAGAACAGCAAGGTAACATTCAACCCGCTGTTCATCCACGGAACCTGCGGCGTGGGAAAAACTCACCTTCTTCAGGGAATCTGCAACGCCGTCGCCCAAAACAACAACGGTAGAAAACTCACATGGAAATACATCACCGCAGAGCGGTTCACGAACGATTTCGTCCAGGGCATAAGGTATAAAAAAACGGATGCCTTTCGGAAAACCTACCGTCGGCTTGACCTGCTGGTCATCGACGACGTTCACTTTCTCGCCGCCAAGAAGGCTACGCAGGAGGAGTTTCTTCACACCTTCAACACCATCCACGGCGCAGATAAGCAGATTGTGATGGCTTCGGACGCTCATCCGCGTCTGCTTGGGAAACTCACAGAACAACTCGTCAGCCGATTCCTTTCGGGAATGGTCGTCAGGATCGACCCGCCCGACCGGACAACGAGAATCAAAATTCTCCGCAGGCTCGCTTTGAAGATGAAACTTCCCGCGCCGCGCGACGTGGTGGAATACATTGCCATGCACATTCACGGCTCGGTCCGCGAACTGGAAGGCGCGCTGGTGAAACTCTCTGCCCTGGCGAAACTCGCAGGCGAACCCGTAACGCTCGACCTGACCCGCGACGTACTTGCCGACCACCTCGTTAGAACCGACAGCGCCGTAACGCTCGGCGAGATCGAAACGGTTACGTCGGCATTCTTCGGAATCACACCGGCGGACATCCACTCATCGCGACGAACGCACACCGTCAGCCTCGCCCGCGCCATCACGATGTACCTGACCCGACGACACACGAGAATGAGTTTTCCTGAAATAGGGCAATTCACGGGTAAGAACCATTCTTCAGTAGTCCTTGCCGTGCAACGGGTTGAAAAAATGCTCGCCGAAAACCACCACTCCTGCCGATGGATGACGCCGGCGGGACCAAAAACCATGCCCACAAAAACCCTGCTCAAAATGCTGGTCGAACAACTCCCCTAACGCGGAAATACGGAACTTCCTTTTTCGCCGTTCACCTGATATTATTGCCCGACTATGAACAAACGAGATTCATTGTTGATTTTCGCACCGGCTGTGTTCCTCGGAGCGTTCCTGCTCTTTCAGGTCCAGCCATTAATCGGCAAGTACATCCTTCCCTGGTTCGGCGGAAGTCCGGAGGTCTGGACGACCTGCATGTTGTTCTTCCAGGTTTTCCTGCTGGGCGGGTACGCCTATGCTCATTTTATCGCCCGTTATCTTAAGCCTCGCACACAGGCGGTTGTTCACGTTGTTTTTATCGTCGCCGCACTGGCTATGCTTCCGATTATACCGTCGGCTGGGTGGAAGCCCCAAGGCGCGGATTTACCGACGCTTCGAATCCTGCTGCTCCTGTCAGCCTGCATAGGCCTGCCCTACTTCGTCCTTTCAGCCACCGGGCCTTTGATGCAAAACTGGTTCCACAGGACGAATCCGACCGCATCGCCGTACCGTCTTTACTCGCTCTCCAATGCCGGATCGCTTCTGGCGCTGATTAGTTATCCATTTCTCATAGAACCGGCCTTTTCGCGTGCGACGCAGGCGAATATATGGTCCTGGAGCCTCGGCGCGTTCGCTATCTTCGCCGGCGTCTGCGCGGTTCGACTTTGGAAAAGCAACCCCCTCAAAAACCGACAGATGAGCGAAGCGAATCTGTCGAAACAATCTCCGAAACTTGGAACCCGCCTGCTCTGGTTGGCCTTACCTGCCGGCGCGTCGGTCGAATTATTGGCGGTAACCAATAAAATCTGCCAGGACGTAGCCGTTATTCCTTTCCTCTGGATACTGCCGCTGTGCATTTACCTGCTGTCGTTTATCATCTGCTTCCATCATGAAAGGTGGTACGTCCGCCCGGTTTTTCTCGGCGTGTTTATTTTGTCCATCATTGCCGTGGCTTTTGTGCGGGCATGGAACGTGGATTTGTCCGTTATTCAGCAGATAGTGATGTACTCTGCCGTTCTGTTCGCCTGCTGCATGGTCTGCCACGGCGAATTGTACCGCCTCAGGCCCGCTCCGCAACGCCTGACGGGTTACTATCTTATGATTGCGACCGGTGGAGCGATCGGCGGAGTTTTCGTCGCGGTTATCGCACCGCTGGTGTTCAACACTTACCTCGAACTGCACCTGGGACTGCTGGCGTGCTGCCTGTTCGTGCTGCTGGCAGATGAAAAATCCGTGCTCCGCCGAGGCTCTCGCAGATGGGTGTGGACAGGGCTGATTGTCGCCGTCGGCGTCGTAGCGGTTTTCGCCGAAGGGCATCGCGGCGACGCCAATAAGATCGCGGTCTCGAACACCCGCAATTTTTTCGGCGTACTGACCGTCTGGGAGAACGACCGCGCCGACCCGGCTATGCACCGTTACGTCCTCCAGCACGGAACGACATTTCACGGGCTGCAGTTTGTCGATCCGGGAAAACACTCTCAGCCTGTGGCCTACTTCGGTAAAAACAGTGGTGCGGGACTGGCGATACGATTTTTCCGCCGAAAGGAAAACAGGCATATCGGCGTCGTCGGGCTTGGCGTCGGAACAATCGCTGCTTACGGAAAAAAAGGCGACCGCATCCGGTTCTATGAAATCAATCCCGACGTCGAACGCATCGCACGCACGCGGTTCTCGTACCTGAACGATTGCCAAGCCGACGTGGACGTGATTATGGGCGATGCACGGCTGTCGATGGAGGCGGAACCGGCGCAAAATTTCGACCTGCTTATCCTCGACGCCTTCAGCAGCGACGCCGTTCCGGTCCACCTTCTGACGGTAGAGGCTTTCGAGATATTCCTGCGGCATCTCAAATCCGACGGCGTTATCGCAATGCACGTCTCGACCGTACATCTTGACTTGCAATCGGTAATATGGAAAATGGCTCGGCACCTGAATCTGAAAACCGCCTGGATTCAGAACGACGAAGACGAGGCAGAGGGTATTTTCGCGTCTGATTGGATAATCCTGACGCGAGACGGGAGTTTTATAAATCAAAAGGCAATCCAGGCATCCGCGACTGCCCCGCGAAGCGATTTCGACCGCATCGACCTGTGGACCGACGAACATATTAACCTGTTCCAGATATTGAAAAGATAAAAGAAAAAGGGGACGGGAGTCTTTTTCTTCTCGCAATATGCTATAATATCTCGAAGGAGAGCAATATGAATGAATTGAAAAGGATTACCTTCGACGCACAGGTCATGGGTGGTAAGCCCTGTATCCGCGGGATGCGAGTAACGGTAGGCACAATCGTAGGTCTTCTGGCGGCAGGGCGCTCCAGGGATGAGGTGCTTGAAGCATATCCGCACTTGGAGGAGGCGGACCTTCAGAAAGCGTTAGCCTACGCCGCATGGCGATCCGAAGAAGTTGATATTCCACTGGCCCACCTCGCATGAACGTCCTGATTGATATGAACTTGTCGCCGCAGTTATGCAGCGTAGCCGACAATAGGAGATTCCATATTGAAGCAGCGCGTATATATCGAGACCTCAATCGTGAGCTACTTGACGGCATGGCCAAGTCGCGATTTGATAAAGGCAGCCCGTCAGGAGATTACTTTGGAATGGTGGAATCGGCGGCGGGTGGAGTTCGACCTGTACACCTCTGAACTTACTTTGGAAGAAGCCGCCGGTGGAGATCAGGAAGCCGCCCAAAAGCGATTGGCGATTCTCCGCAACCTTCCACTATTGGCCTTGACAAACGAGATTGCCGATCTTTCCAAGGCCTTAATCGTTGAGGGACCATTACCGAAAAAGGCCGTTGACGATGCAACGCATCTTGCCACGGCGACTATTCACGGCATAGACTTGCTGTTGACGTGGAATTGCAAGCATCTGGCCAACTCGGAAATGACGGAGTCCGTCGATAAGTTGATTTGGGCAAAGGGTTACAAGCCACCTGTTGTTTGTACGCCTGACACATTAATGGGAGAATAGTCATGTACGAGGACTCGGTGCTTAAAGAACTGCGCGAGACGAAGGATCGAATCGCAGCAAATTATGGTTATGACGCCCACAAATTACTTGCTGCGATGAAAAAAAAACAGGACGAAAGCGGACAAAAGGTGGTTACGCTCAAATCGAAGCAGATTGTAGGCTGATATCTGACTTTAAAAAAGGACCAACTTTATGTCAATGACACCGCGAGAGCGATGGCTTGCATTGCTTAACAGCGAGAAGCCGGACCGAATACCCACAGACTACTGGGCTACCGATGAAGTAACCGAGCGCCTTTTCAAAGACCTCAAATGCAACGACATTGAGGCCCTTTACAACAAACTGCACATCGACGGCGTGCATCTAATCGACGCGGAGCGGACAGTATCTCATTATCCCGACGATCCCCAAGCCGATATGTGGGGACGGCGGTTCAGGGCGGTCAGTTACGGCGAGGGCGAGTACGACGAGGTAATCAACCACCCGCTGGCCGACGTAACGACGGTCGAGCAGGTCCACGAATTCAAATGGCCGAACCCCGACGACCACGACTGGGAAAAATTTACAGCGCAGGTCGCCGACATTCCAGGCTACAGGGCTATCCGCTGTGGCTGTTATGAACCATACCTCATCTACTGCCAGATGCGAGGTATGGAACAGGCGATGATGGACCTGCTCGTCGAGCCGGAAATCGCAGAGGCGATCTTCACGCACCTGTTCGACTTCCACTATGGTCTCAACGAGCGGATGTGGGACATTGCCGACGGGCGGGTTGACCTGACATACGTAGCAGAGGATTTGGGTAGTCAGACCGGGCTGCTGATGGGTCTGAAGCAGATTCGCAAATTCATCCTCCCGAACCAGAAGAAAATGGCCGACCTTGCCAGAAGTCACGGCATCCACGTTTTCTACCATACGGACGGAGCCGTTCGGGAAGTAATCCCGGATTTGATTGAAGTAACCGGCATTGAAGTGCTCAACCCCATCCAGTGGCGCTGCGCGGGCATGGAGCGTGAAGAACTGGTGCGAGATTTCGGCGACAAAATCGCCTTCCACGGCGCGGTGGACAACCAGCAGACGCTCGCGTTCGGTTCGGCCGACGACGTTCGCCGGGAAGTGCTGGACAACATCCGCATCTTCGCGTCGGCCCGATGGTTCTGCGCCCCCTGCCACAACCTCCAGGCAGTTTCGCCGACCGAAAATATCACAACGATGTACGAAACAATTTGGGAAAATGGAAAACTGTGATCGTGTCTCACCTGATCTGCGCCTCGATACGTTTGGCCGCCGACATTTTTTCTTCATCTATCAGTAATTGAATCAGCCTCTTGCCGAGAAGGTAATGCGCTGTCTGTTGGCGGAAACTTGAGTGTACGTTTTTCGCCTTTTTTGCCTTGGCGAAAAGCCGGCTATACATCTTTATCGCCAGGTTCCTTCTTTTTCTCTCGATGAACATTGCCTCTGCCCGTCCTGATGCCTCCAGAACGATCTCGGTGAGATTCGAGCACCGCGAAGCCGCCTGTTCATAAGCCTTAACCGCCTTTCTATTCTTACCCTGCTTCTGATAATCTTCGCCGAGCGCGATAAGAATCCATCCCTGCAAATCCGGACGCTTCGAGTAAATGCCAACCGCGTTTTTATACGCTTTCTTCCGTCGTTCAGGGTCATTAATGGTCGGGACAATACGCATAATCAGACGACAACTGTAATCCGGATACTGCTTGGCGGTGCGAACGACAAGAATATCAAAAAAACGATAGAGATGATCAATCGGAAGGCGATCCGCTTTGGCCAGTTCGATGATGAGTTCCCAAACCGGACCATGGGCCAGGTTGCGAGCAATGGCTGTGTCGATAAGGTATTCGACCAGCGACATGTCGATTTTTCTTTGGGCCTTTATCCAGCCGGTTCGGGCCTGGCGATTATTTTTGGCGAGTTCCTGATTGTACTGTTGGGCGAGATTTTTTAACACGGACAAGTCGCCTTGAGCGATTTTACCCATGGCTTTTTCGACGATTTTCGCCAGTTCAGTCGCGGTATCGGCCTGTTCGCGTCGTCGCAACGGAAGATGCGTAGCCGCACAAAGAAGGGCAAGTTCGCAATCGAGGATTTCCTTTCCGCCGGCAGGTTCCCGTAAAATACCGATGTAATAAAGTTGCGATTCATGCCGACCCGTCCGGCTGTCCCATGCAGCCTCGGAACCTCCGCGAGTAAGTTTCAGACAGGCGACCCATGCGTGCGTCTCGCCGCTTCCGCCCCGTCCAAGCACAATTGTCGCCGGGATGCCCAACGCCCTGCAAACCTCACCGGCATAGTAGGCCTGTTCAATACAGCCCCCGCCGACTTTACGGAGATTGGGCAAGGTGTATGCGACTTTGGCGATTTTCTTCGGGACGCCCTTGCGGTAATGGTCATAATCATATTTCAAATCAAAGTAACTCTTGGCGGGCTTTCTCGATTTGCGGTACTTCGCAACCGCCCATTTACGCTCCTTGGTACTGAGTCGGCTGGTGGCGAGATAACGCGAAACCTCGTACGGCATTTTCTTCAGGTCGTAACGGAAGAATTTGGCTTTGGGGTCTGTGTACCATCGGAAGGAATCCAGCATCGAGGACGCTTCGGGCTGATCGCGATAGTGCTTCATCGGAATCGAGGTGGCGAAAGCGACGGCAAGGTCCGGATATTCGATGACCTTCTTTTCCTCGGCTTTGACCAGTTCATGGAGTTTTTTCAGCGCATCTTCGGGGAGTCTGATTTCCTCGACTGCCCGGAACAGCCGGCGCGAAACCGCTCGATGCTCTATCAGCCACTTTGCGAATTTACCGTCGCCGGTGATTTCGTAAGTCAGCGGCAGGTGCCTGCACGCCCGCATCACGAAGACCATGTCGTTGAGGGCTTTGAGTTTGTCGGCGTGTCCGCATGTCAGGCGGGCGAGCATCGCCTTTTCCATAGACTTGGACAATTCGAGGTACTTTTCGCCGGTTCCCAGAGATTCAGGCTGGGCCTCGACGACCTGTTTCAACTGTTCCAATGCGATTTCGCCAAGCCAGGAGTCGTCGAATTTCTTATCGACCGGTTTGGCGGGTCTGGTCGTCCCTGGCACGGCGGACGTCTGGCCCCCCGTCGGGCCGATGAAAACCGCAACCGAAAATGCACACAACAGTCCGCGCCGCATATACATTTATGTTACCTCCCTAATTGCAGGCTTTAGACGAAGTCCCAATTTTTTCTGCTCATGCGGTATATCAAAATCAGGAGAAGGGTGGGACTTTGCCCCAGCCTGCTTATAGGTTTTCTTTTACCATCTTGCGCGCCAGGGTTCAAGAATTGCCGACGGCGCGGAGGATGAACAGGTCGTCGCGGTCGGTAAGTTCGGTGAATTTCAGGTTGGCGTGGCTTAGAAGGTCGTCCCATTCCCCGCCGGTTGGGAGAATGTCGTCGGCTACCGCCCCACCGACGCCGTTGTGAAAGGCGTTAATCGCCTTACTTCCGACAAGGTGCATCACGACCAACGACCCGCCGGGTTTCAGGGCTGACGACAGGTTGCGCAACGCAGCAGGCTGGTCGCGGAAATGCGGAAAACAATGGAAACACAATACCACATCAAACTCCCCCACAGGTCTGTCGGCGCAAATATCCATCAGGCAAAAATCGGCGTCAATATCCTTGGCCCGCGCCGTCGCGAGCATGACCTCGGAAAAATCGACTGCTGTTACCTTCCCCGGCGCAACGGCCTCGCAAAGCCATCCCGTAATCTGTCCCGTCCCGCATCCGACTTCGAGAAGGTCCATCCCGGCGTGCAGACCCATAGCGTCGCGCAATTCCCCCAGGCGACGGATGTTCGAATCAATGGCCGAAACGTCTTCGTCCCACGAGTCGGCGTGGCGGTTGAAGAAGGCGACCCGTGGGTCGGTGAAGGTTGATTCAGAAATTTTCTCGTTCATACGATTTTTTTCTTTCTTAATATCGCCGTCGGAAGTATTAACTTTCCAGAGATAGTTAATACCGCCGTGGCTTGATTGTGTCAATGCTCAACCCGAATGGCGATCAGGAGACCATAATTAAGATGAACGCAGAGAACGCAGAAAACGCAGAGAACAAATAAAAAAACTTTTTTGTTTCTTTTCTCTGCTCTCTCTGCGTGCTCTCGAAGAGTCCTACGGACTGCGATGAAGTTCTTTTTGTTATGTGCTCGAAGTCAGAGGAAAGGAGAATGCTCATGCTCGCAAAAGTTACAAAAAGTCTCGTTATTGGAACAGTTGCACTGCTGCTCGTCGCAGCGATGGTACAGGCTGAAACTCACTGGGAAATTCAGGCTGTCGATAACACCGGTCACGCCACGCACCTGAAGGAGGGTGCAACGCTGACGGTTGTGTTGGAGGGGGTCGTGCTGAACAACCCCGAGGATATGCTCGACCCGGCCTACGACGCCCCTGCATGGATGGGCGGCCAGTGGCAGATTTACGTTCAGGGCGAAGGTGGCGACCACGCCGGGACCGCCTGCTGGATGGGACAAAAATACAGCAGGATGGGCGACGTGGACTATACGGAAACGGAGTGGAACGACGAGTTGAACCGTCTGAACTACGACGACGCTCACCGCATCCGCATGGGCGACAGGGTGCGCGTTACCGGCTACATCAAGGGGTACAACGGCAAGACCAACGTCAACGAGCGACACTGTTCCGCTTCGGGAATGGACTTCACCGTCGAATGGCTGGACAGCACGCCGGGGCTGCCCGCGCCGGAAGTGATTACGCTGGCGGATGTCAAGGACGCCTCGAACAATGACATCTTCGACGACACACGCTTAATCGGTGGGGAGTATTACCAGGCGAGGCTGGTCCGCATCAACGACGTCAGTTTCGTCGATGCGAATCTGTGGGGTCCTGACGTAGAGATGGAGATCACTGACGGCACCGGCCTGACGTTGCCTTGCCGTCTGGGAATGTCCGATGTCTTTAGCGACCCCAGCAATCTTGGTGGCACGTTTGACGTGGTCGGTATATTCAACCAGGAAGAGGGATACACCACCGGATACCGGATGTGGGTGATGGGTTACGACGGCGGCAGCGATATGCTGGGCATCGTTCCCGAACCTGCCTCGCTGTTGTTGCTGACCCTCGGCAGCCTGGCGATATTCAGACGCCGCCGCAGAAGTCGGTAGTGGACTATAGCATGATAATTTCAGGGTGGCACGGTCAAGTCGAAGACTTGGCCGTGGTCGGTGATTATGCTTCGAAACAATGATCATCTCGCGGGTTTTACGCTTGTAGAGTTACTTGTGGTTGTCGCAATCCTTGCTCTGCTGGTGTCGATCCTGCTGCCGAGCCTTTCGGCGGCAAAAGAGATGGCGAAGGTAACCAAAGCAATGGCGGAACTGCGGGGCATCGCCACCGCACTGGAATGCTACGCCTCGCAGAACAAGCAGACCTACCCACCCATGCGAACGTACTGCGAGACCGAAAAGTGGGAGCATTTCTGCGAGTTGCCGATCGAGTTGGTTCAGAGGCAATGGCTGGCAGCGGGCCAACCCGATACGAAGATGTCGGCCAACATGGAGGACGTCTTCAACCCCGGACATACTTATAAGTACAAGGCACCCGGCTGGGGTCTTCACAACAACGGCGCGGTCCCCAAGAGCGTCTGGGTGCCTGATGATTTCCCCCGTGATGATCCTGACGCCGATCCGCAGACACTGGCTGGGCAATCTTATGATAATGTCTGGAGACCCACCGACGTGAACGGCAAAATAATTCCGTGCCCGATTAGTTGGGTCATCTGGAGTGTCGGGCCGAGATACGACAAGGACGTTGGCGTGCCGCCGCGTGCGCCGGTGGCTCGATGCTCGTGGTATCGTGGCCTCGGCACTCAAGGCGTGATTTCCCGGGTGCGAACCACGGACGGACAGATGCATACGGGCCTGTAACGCGCGTAATGAATGAAAGGGTATGCACATTGAAACGTTATCGAGTGATTCTGGCGTTTTGCGTATCGGCGACGATCGCAATCACAGGTTGCAGTAAGGATGAACCGTCTGAAGTGGCGGCGAGTACGTCGTATCTGGAATGCGCCGCGCGGGAGTTCCTCGAAGACGGCGAACCCGTCCTCCGCCTGGCCGGGCCTGGGATGTGCCCCGGACATTTCGACATCCGCCCCTCGCAGATTGAGCAACTCCGCACCTGCCGGTTGCTGCTGCGACAGGACTTCCAGGAATCGCTGGAGGCGAAACTGTCGGACCTCAAAGCCGCCGGTCTGCAAATCGCCTCGATAAAAATTGGCGGCGGGCTGTGCGAGCCGGAAAGTTACCTCTCCGCCTGCCGGCAGACTGCCGAGGCCTTCGTAGCCGCCGGTCTGCTCGACCGCGCCGACGCCGACGCCAGGCTGGAAAAGGTAGCAGGGAGAATGGCGTCGCTGGGCGAGTGGGCGAAGGGGCGGATAGAATCGGCGAACCTCAAGGGTTCGCCGGTGCTCGCCAGCAGGCATCAGGCCGCCTTTTGCCGGCGACTTGGCCTGAACGTAGTCGCTACGTTCAAAAGTTCCGACACCGCCGGTATCAGCGAGATTGACGCCGCCGTCCGCTCGGCAAGGTCGGCAGGGGTGAAGATTGTCGTCGCAAATCTGCCGGCTGGCAGGCGGCTTGCGGATGCGCTGGCCGAGCGGCTTGGGGCAAAGGTGGTTGTCTTCGGGAATTTTCCGACCGGCGACGGGTTCGACAAACTCGTCCACGATAATGTTACCGAACTCGTCGCGGAAAATCGATAATGACCGATTCGGTGATACAAATCGATAATCTGCACGTTCGCGCCGGTGGGCGGACGATCCTTTCGGTCGAGCATCTGGATGTATTCGCCGGCGAAGTTGTTACGATCCTTGGCCCGAACGGCGCGGGCAAAAGTACGCTGCTGAAATGCTGCCTGGGTTTTCAACGCGGCGTTGCGGGCGAGGTGAGGCTGCTGGGGCAATGCGTACGCCGGGCGGGTTTGAGCCGGCTTCGCCGGCGAGTCGGGTACGTTCCGCAAATCCTCGCCGCTCACAGCGAGATGCCGCTGACGCTCCGCGAGGTCGTCGCCATAGGTCGATGCGGTATCGCCGGACTTGGCCGACCCCTGGGCCGGGATGATTGGCGAATCGTCGATGAGTGGATCGACCGGCTCGGGCTTCGCGGACTTACCGGTAGCGCATACAGCGACTTATCCGGCGGTGAGCAGCGAAAGGCGCTCATCGCGCGGGCGATGGTCCAGCAGCCGGAGATGCTCATTCTCGACGAACCGACAGCCAATCTCGATTTATTCTGGCGTGAGCAGATCGTCGCCGTCATGGAAGAACTTTACCGCCAAATGCACATGACCGTCGTTCTTGTCTGCCATGAACTGGAGGTCATCCCCCCCTGCTGCCGGCGGGTGGTGCTTTTGGAGGCGGGACGAATCACCGCCGACGGAACGCCTGAAGAGGTGCTGACGAATGAGCGAATCGCTTCTCTTTACGGCAGTTCCCTTGTGGTAGTGCACGAGACCGGTCGGCACGCCGTAATCCCATCGGGGAGGGCCTGGGCATGATTGACCTGACCTTCTGGGCGCCCGTAATGGTCGGTGGCGCGGTAGCAGGAGCATCGACGGGGATGCTCGGCGTGTACGTCGTCGGGATGCAGATACCGTTTCTGGGCGTCTGCGTCTCGCACGCCGCCCTGGCCGGCGCTGTCTTCGGCTCCTTGTTCGGCCTGTCCGGGCCTATGCTGCTTATCCCCGCCCTTATCGGCGCGATTGTAACAGCCATGCTCCTGGGGCTGCTGGAACCGGAAACTACGCATATTAACATTAACGTCCTGATGGGGCTGCTGTTCACGCTCTCGATGGGACTGGCGTTTCTGGGAATCGGGTTGTTCCCGAAATACGGCATCTCCGACAACGACGTTCGCAACCTGCTCTGGGGCAGCCTGATCTACTGCCGGTGGGATCACGTGAAGTTGATGTCGGCAGTGGCGGCGGTTCAGGTCGCCTTCGTTGTGCTGTTCTACAAGGAGATGCGCGCGATAATGTTCAGTCGGCTTCACGCTGCCGCTGCCGGCGTGCACGTAACGCTCATCTGGACGATATTCCTTGTCCTCACTGCGGCTGTGCTGACGGTGAATTTTCAGACCATCGGCGGGCTGATGATCTACAGCCTCATGGCGAATCCCGCAGCCGCTGCCTTCCTGCTGGTCAAAGGACATGGCCGGGCATTGGGTGTTGCGATGGGGCTGGGGGCTGTCAGCGGGCTGGGAGGCTTCCTTGTTGCCGCCGTTGCCGACCTGCCGACAGGTGCGATGATCGTTATCGTCTCGTCTGTCCTCGTCGGCGTCGCCGCGATAGTGAACCACAGACGACGCCGCTGACCAAATAAGACGCCTGACCCTGAAAGGCATAAAGCGCCCGCCCCTTTCTCCCTCTTCTCTTCAGTTCATTTTGAATCCCGCAAAAAATTGTAAAAAAAATGGTTTTATCCCTTGACAATCTCGGCATACCGTGATAGAATCGCGGTTGATTGAGATGAGGATTACGGTTCCTATGCCAGTTGATCTGGCTGGCGTAAGAGAATTGGAGCACATTTCTTGTTTGGCATGTGAGTTGTCGAAGGAAGGTAATGCGGAGACAGAACGCAAGTCTAGTCTAGTTAATATCCTGAAGTTTGGTTTCTTTGGAGCCTTTTTAAGAAAGGAGGCAGGGTGCAACGCAAGTCTGGTTGTGATTTTGTGGTTGTAATTTTGTAAAGAAAGGTTTTTTAGTTATGGTGCCGGCAACTAACGGGCGTGCCGTTGGAAAACCGGCGCTGGGAGAAGTGAGGAGAGAAATGATGAGAAATGTAACGATTTTATTGGCAGTACTGGCGGTGGTTGCTTTGTCGGCACCGGCGTTTGGTAATGAAATTTGGACCGGCGATGTCAGCGAAGATTGGGGCGATCCTAATAATTGGTCTAACGGCATGGTGCCGGGAGCGGCTGATGCCGCCCAAATCGATGGTTTCACCGCCCTGGATCCCCTTATTACTGCGGACGCAGGCACAGTCAGTTATTTGTTTGGTGGAATGGGCGTGAGGATTACTTCAGGCGGCGTGCTGACTGCAAAGAAAAGCCAGCTCTACAATGCCGGCAACGCCGTCAATCCCGGCGGCGTCACGGTGTCCGGAACCGGTATCTATCATACCGGGACATGGGGCTTCGAGGGTGCAGGCGATTGGGGACTCACAGTAGTTGGTTCCAACTGCACGGTTGACGTAGCCGGTAACTGGATCATCAAGTGGAGTGGAGCAGGAACACTGAGGGTTAAGCCGGACAATGATGGCAGCAAGCTTTCGACGATTACTGTCGCCGGTGATGCCACCCTGGCCGGTGGACTCGTGCTGGATGCTAGTGGTTACGCCGAAGTGCTAAATGCAGAAATCGTGATAATGTCCGTGGTTGGTACTCTTGACACCACGCTTTTCACAGACTTCACAGTTGTCGGTGGTAAGACCTCTGATTGGCAGTTGACAAGGACCGACGGCGTTGGTGGCAGCATTGTGGCCAAGGTCGTTCCCGAACCGATGACCCTGACGCTTCTGGGTGTTGGTCTGGTTGGCGTTATCCTCCGCAGGAAAAGAGCATAGGCGGTAGTTCAGTAACGCTTTAACGGATTAGAAAAAAGGGATGTTTCTTTCGTCGAGTCAGGCGAAGGAGACATCCCTTCGTTTTTTAATAATCCGCGGATTGGTTGCGGATTCGCCTCATGCCGGTAACAATGTCCGTCATGCCCAGACGCAAAGGTAAATCGCAACGGCGGATAAAAGACTGGGAGCGACGCTTCCGCGAAGCGGAAACAGATTCGCTCGACGCCGATTCAGCAGAGACACTCCAACCTCTACGCGTCAAACTCCCGGCCTCACGCAATCAGCCAATCGCCAAGGCCGGCGAAACCGACGAACCATCGCATGAGTCAGAAGCAATCGCAATTGTAACGGGACTGTTTCCAGGCGGGGCGATTGTGCGGTTGGGCGAAGATGAATTACTCTGCCGATTGGCAGGCACGTTCCGCCCGCCGAAGGATACAACCGCACTGGCAGTCGGAGACGAGGTGTCTGTGTCGCTGACGGAGGCACAGCACGTTTCGGGGGATACGACAACCGACAGCCAGCGAACCGACGGAGTGATTCTCTCCCGACGACCCAGGCGGTCCGCCCTTGCACGACCGCAACCGACCAGCGGAAAACGACGCGGGCGATACGATAATGAAATGTTCGTAAAAGTCGTAGCCGCGAATATGGACACGCTGTTGATTATCGCGTCGGTCCGCCAGCCTGCGTTCAGACCCGGACTGATCGACCGGTTCTGCATCGTCGCCGAACGTGGCGAGATGAAGCCGGTGATCGTAATCAACAAAATCGACCTGGACAAACCGGATAAAAAACTGCTGAAGGAACTTTCATCCGGCGATATCGAGGTGTTTCTCTGCTCCGCCGAGACGGGCAAGGGGCTACGGAAACTGCGTAAGGCCCTTCGGGACAGGCGGAGCGTACTTGCCGGCGCTTCGGGCGTCGGAAAATCCACGCTGATTAACGCCCTGGTTCCGGGCGCGGACCTGGCAGTCAGGCAGATTCGCATGAAGGATCAGCGAGGTCGGCACGTTACCTCGGCTGCTACACTGCACGAACTTCCGGGCGGCGGGTTGCTGGTCGATACGCCCGGCGTGCGCGAATTGGCCGTCGAAATGGACGCCGCTGAGTTGACCTGGTATTTCCCGGAACTGGTCGAATTCGCGCCGCAGTGCAAATTCAACGATTGCACGCACACTCACGAGCCGGACTGCGCCGTTATCGCCGCAGCCGAAGCCGGTAAAATCCCGCTGCGACGATACCAGAGTTACCTCCGAATCCTGGAGACAATCTCGAAAAAATGAATTCTTTTCGGAAACAACATTAGTCTGCTATAATAAAGTGAATTGAATGAAACCAAGTTTCGAAATTATCAGCGATATTCGGAATCCAAAAACTTTTGTAACCGGAAAGCAAATTCGCGAGTTTCCGCGATTGGAGAAGATATACGGAAAAGGTCGCTGGCGGAAGAGAAAGGGTTATGCAAAAGTCCGTCGGCAAGGAAAGGTATTTGAGGCGGAGATTCACTGGTACGAAGCACATGGAATCGGGCAAGTGGAATTCAAAATCAAGCGAATACTGTGAGCGATAAAATGGCCAAACGAAAAACACAATTATGCCTGTGCGTTAACAACGAAGAATATTCCGCTTCCCTTGAAGCGAACAAACTCTATCTGATGCTGCCCGATGAAGGAGAAGAAGACATCGACATGATCAGGGTCATCGACGAATCCGGGGAAGATTATCTATACCCAGCCGATTGTTTCGTTGTATTTCCCAAAGACCTTTTTACAATGCTTCATTTTCCCGCAAAGACACGACAGAGAATCCTACAGGCTCTGGAACCGGCACATAGTGGGTAGCCCGCCTTATCCAGGTGGGTCTCTTCCCGTAGGCCCATAGGGATGCCTACGGCAGGACACTATGTGTCGCTCCGGCCCGGCCTACCCCTCAATGAAGTAATCCCCGAAGCTCCGACACAAAAAACGTTGCATTATCGCGTCTTTGTCGATAGCGTTTGCCTTTCCTGAATTAATCGTAAATCATCAGAACCGCCGGTGTAACAGCGGCGTATCAATGACAACCTGTTTCCCCGGAAAAAAAAGCGGAGAATTATATGGCTCATGACATTCTGAAGGATTCGGTCGAGGCACAGACCGTCCGCGCGAGCGTACTTATCGTAGGGATACTTCTGGGCGGCGTACTGGTGCTTTGTTCGTATATAGTTCCGATGATCCCGATTTTTTCGCGTGTAACCTTTTCCGACGGGCGGCGAGAACTGAATTCCTTCGCCGACATCCTGGCGCTGGCCGGAGCAATCCTGCTGGGGTTTCCCATCATCATCCACGCGATTAAGGGCATCTTTCGCCATGAGGCACACATGGACGAACTGGTCGCCCTGGCTGTCATCGCCGCATTGACGGCGGCGGATTACCGAACGGCGGGGATCGTAGCCTTCTTCCTGCTGCTGGCGAACCTGGTGGAGACGCGAACCGCACTGGGCGCAAAGGCCAGTATCGAATCGCTCATCCGCATCTCACCAACCAAGGCCCACCGTCTCGCCGACGACGGTAGCGAGGAACTCGTCAATCCGACCGACCTGTCAGCCGGCGACATAGTCCGCGTGCGCCCCGGCGACAACGTCCCAGCAGACGGAATAATCGTATCGGGACAAACATCCATCAACCAGGCAAACATTACCGGCGAATCTCTGCCGGTGGATAAGGCTGTCGAAGACGAGGTTTTCTCCGGTACGAACAACCAGACCGGCGTCGTCGATGTGAAAGTTACGCGTGCCGGCGACGATACCACGCTGGGCAAGGTCCGCCACCTCATTCTCCAGGCCCAGCAGACGCGGACGCCCATCATGCGGTTAATCGACCGATATGCCGGGTGGTACACGCCGACAATAATTATGATTACCGGAATTGTACTGTTCTTCACACGCAACAGCGGCGGGATCGAGCGGGCAATTACCATGCTTATCGTAGCCTGTCCGTGCGCGCTGATTCTGGCGGTTCCGACGGCAATGGTCGCTGCACTGTCATGCGCCGCCAGGCTTGGGATTCTCATCAAAGATGTCTCCACGCTGGAAGTGGCGAGAAACCTCACATCTGTGATTTTCGACAAGACCGGAACGCTGACAACCGGCGAACTGGCGGTTACCCGCCTCCAGCCGGGGCCTGGAATCGACCCGGAAGAACTGCTCAAAACGGCATCGGCTCTCGAACAGATGTCGAAACACCCCGTCGCCAAGGCAATCGTGAAAATCGCGCAGAAGGCCAGAATCGCACCGGCGGAGCCGACGGATTTCCAGGAATTCGCCGGTAAGGGCGTCAGCGGAAACGTCGATGGGCAGGAAATTCTCGTCGGGCGAAAAACCTGGCTGGTTGAACAGGGTGTGGATATGTCCGCAATGTCAGATGCGACAATGGCCGAGCCTGAGGGAATTTCGACGCTTTACGTATCTCGAGGGCTCAAGGCGCTCGGATGGGTCGGCCTGGAAGACCGCACACGCCCCGAAGCCCGCAAGGCGCTCGAAGAACTTCGTAAAATGGGCATAAACGAACTGGTGATGGTAACGGGCGACAAATGGTCGGTAGCAAGGCGGGTCGCGAGAGAAATGGGATGTACAGAGGTTCAGGCCGAGGTGCTCCCCGCCGACAAACTGGAACTCGTAGCAGCCTTGAAAGCCCAGAAACACACCGTCGCGGTCATCGGCGACGGCGTTAATGACGCACCGGCCCTGGCGGCGGGCGACCTGTCCGTGGCGATGGGAGCGGCAGGGTCCGACGTAGCCATTAATTCAGCGAATATCGCACTGATGAATAATAACCTCGAACGTCTGCCGTTCCTGGTGAGGCTGTCGCGACGGACAATGAGCGTGGTCCACCAGAACCTCCTGCTGGGAGTATCCTTCATAATCGTCCTTGAGATTCTCAGCGCGATGGGATGGATAACGCCGATCATGGGCGCGGTATTCCACTTCATCGCAGCCTGCGCGGTCATCTTCAACAGCGCCCGCCTGGTACGCTTCGGCGAAGAATTGCACAAACCGGCGGAAACCGAACAACCCGCCCCAAGAGTAGAGGCGGTTCCGGTAACGTTATGTCAGTAGTTGGTTTAGCCGTCGCCGGTACGGCGACGAACTACTTGTGGAAGATACTGAAATGATGTCTGGTTCTGGGAAGCAACAGGATAATCGCCACGATGCCGGCGGCGACAACGCCCGCCAGCGCCGGTGTGAAGATATTGTCCGACGAGCGGAACCCCCCCGCTGCGACCAGTACCACAGCCAGACCTGCACAGACGAGCGCAAAATAATATGTCCACTTCACGCCCCGACCAAACCATCCGGAGACCACCCATCCGGCGATTGCCGTTGCGATAAGTCCGACGGCTGTGATAACCGCTGTTATCGAACCGAACCCGCCGGGCATGGAAAATGCGAACATTCCAACAGCAATTGCCCCACCCCTTCCGGTCCACGCCAGAAGCGACACCGAGAGCGGAGCGGCAGAAGCCGACGAACCGGCCTGACCGGTCAACTCACGCCGCTGGAACAAAACCATACCGATTGCCAGAATGGCGACGACGTTGCATGCGGCGTAAACGGCCGACAACCCAACGTAACCGATGGGGACAGGCTTACCGGCTACAAGGGCGTCCATAACGTAAAAGAACGTCAGGTTCGGAAACAACAGGTACGTCGCCTTCGCCGCGGAACTCTCGGCAGCGAATCGTCCGAAAAAGTAATGACTCGTCGAACCGAGAAAAAAGAACCCGAAGCACACCAGCAGCGTCATAACCTGTCCCAGCCGCGTGCTGGAAGCCACAGCCAACGCTACGAAAACCAGAACGGCAAAGAGCATCAGCAGCATCGCCACCAGAATATCGGGCGATATGTCCTGACCGAAGGGAACTATCCGCCATCCCTTTCCGATAAAGGCAATGGTTCCCATCGCCAGCGAAAGAAGGATTACTCCGAACCCCACAGCCGACGATGCGAAGTTCCAACCAAAGAAATAATTGCAGAACAACGCGGCGGCAATCGTCAGGACGAATGCCGAACACCCCATAACGATAACGGGGAAGTCATAAGGATCGGAAGCGGCCGGCATCACCTTGTGGCGAACAGTCATCAGAAATACCAGCGAACAGAGGTAATACGCAGTTACAATCGCCGTAGCCACACCGATAAACTTTCCGAGTACGACCGTCGGTCTGGAAACGGGTTTGGAAACAACGGTCAGGATGGTTTTGTCTTCGATTTCCCGGCTGAGGACGCCCGAAGCGCTGAAGGCAGCGAGAAGCAGCCCCGAAACCAGCAGCGTCGAAAGGCCGAGGTTGACCATCATCTGCTGATCGGTTTTCTGGTAGTCGGCGATTCCCGTTCCCATCGTGTAAGTCGAAAGCGAGAGGTCCAGCACGAGCACCATAAAGGTTACGAGAACCAGCACGCCATACACCGGTTGGCGAATGGCTTCGATGAACGTGTTTCGAGATATTGCAAGCAGTCGTGTCATTTTGATTGCGGGTTGCTTCTATTCGGTAGCGGTTTGGTAGCCGGTAATCCTCGCCCGACCGGCGGGCAGATACAATCTACAGTACGAGGCCGTTACCCAAAAGGTTCATTCGTTTCCAATAAATCGTTTCAATTACGGCGTATCCTGGCGCAATGGCAGTATGTTAATACACAATCCGCAGTCCGCAATCCACAATCCATAATTTTAATAGGAGAAGTTCATGCAGGCAAGTAAGCGTGGGCAGAGAGTAGCAATTTTCGGGTTGGTGGTGCAGACGGCGCTGGTGGCGCTGGCGGCGCTATTGTTGCAAGCGACCGGATCGCCGGCAGCGAAAGCGGTGCTTTGGCTGGTAATCCTCCCGTTACCGCTGTGGGTGGTAACGCTGCTGATGTTCTATTGCCAATGGCTCGCGCGGCGTGAAGCCGACGAACTCCAGCAACTCGCAGCACGTCCGGGACAGGTAGAAAGCATCTTCCGCGACGAGGAGGGTGAAATTCATCCAGCCGCCAATCGCCTGAAGTGGATGCGGCGATACCTTACGCCGTCATTTACGCTGCTGTTGGCCGGATGTCATGCCATGGTCGGAATATATCTGCTGCGGTACATTAGCGGCGTCGATATCGACATGCCGACCTCCACGAAACCGGCGGCGATATTCTTCGCTGTCGGTGGAGCGTTCGTGGCGTTCCTGTTCAGTCGATACGCTGTCGGTATGGCAGGGGCGGTTTCATGGCGAATGCTTCGAGCGCCGGGGTCGTACCTGTTCACAAACTCGCTGGTCATGGCCCTCCTGACGGCGGCATTGGCTGGGGAATACTACAAATGGCCCGTATTGAGCGTGGTGGTCGCGTATATCCTGTCCGTTTTCACGATTATCATCGGTGTTGAACTGGTGCTGAACTTCGTCCTGGACCTTTACCGCCCGCGATTACCCGACGCTGAGGACCGATACAGCTACGACAGCAGGCTCCTGAACCTTGTCGCCAGCCCCGAAAGCATCGGGCACTCAATCGCCGAAGCCTTGAATTACCAGTTTGGATTCGAGGTCTCCGGTACGTGGTTTTATCGACTGCTTCAGCGTTCGCTCGTTCCGCTGTTGCTGACCGGAGCGGTTGTCGTCTGGTTGATGAGTTCACTTATAATCGTCGATGAAGGTCATCAATACGTCGTTCTGCACTGGGGCCGGCCACAACAAGCGCTGAAACCTCGCCCTTATCCGTATCTCGTCTGTCCCTGGCCTATCGACATATCCCGAAAGTTCAATACCGGCGCTATTCACCAGATTACAGTCGGTGTCGGTGTGAAACGTGAGGAGAAACTCGTCCAGGGAAAGAGGATCTACCTCTGGACGGAAGAACACAGCCAATGGACCGAACTGAACACGCTGGTGGCCAAGAAACCGAGGAAAAGCAAGACCGATAAAACGGGAAAGGAAGAAGTTCCCCCCGTTGACCTGATTAAATTTACCGTGGGCGTGTACTACCAGATCGAGGACGCCAAGAAGTTTGGATATAACTTCACCGACGCGCCGAAACTGCTCAAAGCGGTCGCTTATCGTGAGATGATTAAATATGCAGCCTCTGCTACGCTCCTGGAAAAACTCCCCGACAATGAACAGGGGCAATCCCGCCCGCAGGGGATATTGAGTTTCGGACGGGAAAAAGCGGTAGAGGACCTGCACAAGAATATCGAAAAGGCCGTTTCGTCAAAAGACGGGCTTGGTCTCGGCGTGAAGATCATACGGGTGGAGATTCTCGGAAGCCATCCGCCCAAAGAAGCAGCTGGCGCTTTCCAGGACGTTATCGCCGCTGAACGCGAGCAGGACCGCATGCGCTATGAGGCGGAAGCCGACGCCAACCAGATGCTCGCATTCGTCGCAGGACAGGCTGAACAGGCGCTGATACTTTCGCAGGCAATTACCTTCAGCCAAACATTAATAGATTTGAAAAAGTGTCGTCGTAACGGCGACCACCTTGGCAATACCGTCAAAGAAACCATCCGCAAGGCGACCGAAAACGCCAATGGTCTGAAAGATCAAATAAAACTGGAGCGGAAACTAGGCAGGATTACGCCCGGTAAAAAAACCGTGGCGCAGAAATTGCTGGAGCGACAGGAAGCGTTTCTGAAAATCCTCGCGAACATTCGGTCCAGACCTGCGGACCTGGAAGTCTTTCTGAACGAGAGGATTGTCGAAGCCAACAAGGAAGTCGCGGATCTTTTCGGGGATGTTGAAGGTCAGGCCGCTGTAATTATCGCCAAAGCCCAATCCGACAGATGGAGAAAAGAATTTGCCGAACGCGCCCGCGCCGAAACCTTCGACGCTCAATTGAGCTGTCTCAAGGCGGCGCCTCGCCTCTACAGGTTCGACAAACACCTCGACGCCATCGCCGAAGGAATAGAAAACCAACGCAAGTACATACTTAGCGTGGACCGGGACAAAGTTGAAATATGGCTGAACATGGAAAAACAGCAGCAGGACATGAGCGATATACCATTGGGAAAATAATAAAAGATTGGTAATTAGTAATTCGTAATTTGTAACTGGTGATTGGGTATCAGGTATTTTTTGACCAATTACCATTTACCAATTACGAATTACCAAAACACGAGGAGTATGATTATGCGAAAACATGGTTGGATCGTTTTTCTTCTGACGGTTGTTGTGGTGCTGATGTTGTTTTACACCGTCGCTTACACTGTCAGTTACAGGCAGACGACTATCGTTACGACCTTCGGCGATGCCGGCGACGCCATTTACGGTAAAGACAACGCCGGGCTGCACTGGAAATGGCCTTGGCCCGTGCAGCGACTGGTGCGCTACGACGCCCGGAAATTCGTCTTCGAAGACACTTACAATGAAATGTTCACCAACGACAAGCAGAATATTCTCGCATCTGTCTTCTGCGTGTGGAGGATCAAGGACGCCAACGTTTTCATAGACACATTCAAGGGCAGGACAAAGGAAAAAGACTGTGAGGAACGGCTCCGCACGCGCCTCCTGAACGCCAAGGGTAATGTTATATCCCGCCACCCGCTGGCGCACTTAATCAATACCGACTCCAGCAAGATGCAAATGGCCGTCATCGAAAAGGAGATACTCGACAAGATCAGTCAAAGCGCGATGACCGACTATGGTGTTGAGATTGTTACGGTCGGCATTAAATCCCTGGGCCTGCCTCCAGAGGTTACAAAAGAAGTGATCAAAAATATGCAGGCGGAACGCAAGACGCAGGCGGACGCATACAGGGCGAGCGGAAAAGCCGTCGCCGATACGATCCGCGAACGCGCACAAACCGCCAGAGATCAAATACTCGCGTTCACCAGTAACAAGGCGGAAGCCATCAAAGCTGAAGGCGATAAGGCAGCGGCGGAATACTATAAAAAGTTCAGGGAAAATGAGGAGTTCGCGATGTTCCTGCGTGAAATGAAATTCATGGTCGAGACGCTGAGGCAGAATTCGGAAATCGTCCTCGACGCGAGTATGCTCCGATGCATCGGGTACTTCAAGGACGGCGTGCCGGACATCCCGGTAAAAAAGAACGACTCTAAAAAAGCGTGGTGAGAACGCAGACATGGAAGAAGAAAAAAAACAGAATGTTTCGGACCCCGCCGCCGGTGGACCGACGGATCTTGCCGGAAAATCTCTGGCCGACGCGCTCAGGCTGAGTTTCCGCCTGCTGTCGATCTTTATGGTCCTCGTGGTTGGGTTATTTCTGCTGACGGGGCTGTCCGAAATCGAGTCCGGCGAGTGTGGGATAAGACTGCTTTTCGGGAAAATCCAGGGTGAAGGAATATCCCGCGTTCTCGGGAAAGGGTTGGCATGGTCCCTTCCGGAACCCGTCGGTCGGGTCGAAAAAATCCCGACGGGAGAACAACAACTGGAAATCAAGGATTTCTGGCCATACGCGACGGCCAGAGAAGCCCTGATACCGATCAACGAACGTAAGGCGCCAAAAGAGGGAATTCGTCCGGGATGGGACGGCGCGCTGCTCACGGGCGACCGCGCACTGGTCCATGTGAAATTCACCTGCTACTACAGAATCGGATACAAGAACAACAAACTCGATTCCGAGTCTGTTATCGACTACGTTTCGGGCGTCATCGACCCAAACGAGATTGTCCGATCGGCAGTCTGCAACGCCGCGATCCGCGTCGCATCAACGCTGACGGTGGATTTGATACTCAAGGCAGGAAAGGTCGGCGACGACAAGGGCGACGATAAAAAGAACGAGGACGAGTTCGGCGAAGCCATTAGGAAAATCGGTCAACAACGTCTTGACGCGATGGAAAGCGGAATCTGGCTTTCTTACGTGAAGACCGTGCCACCCATCCCGCCGCTCGCAGCCAGGGCGGCCTTCGCAGCCGTCAACACGGCACGACAGGAAAAAGACACGCTGATACATAGTGCCGAGGGTGAGGCAATTGCAATCCTCAGCGGAGCCGTCGGCGACATCTGGAAAGACCTCGTCGAAGACCCCACAGGGCGAACACGAAGCAAAAAGACCCCGCTACTGAAACAGTACGCCAAGGCACGCGAAAACGGCGAACAGGCAAAAGCCGATAAACTGCTCAAAGAAATCAACCTGCTGGTCTCCGACAAGGCCAAAGGCCAAGCCTCTAGAATTATCGAGGACGCCAGAAGATACAATGTCAGCATACGCCTCCGCATAAAGTCCAGGGCGAAAACATTTGAAGAATTGCTTCCTAAATTCAATGCCTCACCGAAATTGATGATCTCTCGAAAATGGGCGGACGCAAAAGAAGAAATACTCACTTCCAAAACAATGCTGAAGTTCTATCTCACGCCGGGAGAGAAGTTTGTCTGGAGGCTCGGAATGGATCCCCAGGCTGCAAGACGAAGGGATAATGAACGACTGAAAATGCAACAGGGGCAGCAAAGGGAAAACAAACCGGGCAAGAGACGCCCGCGATGAGCAATCGCCATGTCAGCAGATAAAAATAACGACGACGTCGTCCGCACTACCGGGCTTACTAAGGTGTTCCGCGACTTCTGGTTGCGCGAGAAAGTCACGGCTGTGCAAAGCCTCGACCTGAACATCCGCTCCGGCGAGGTCTATGGTTTGCTAGGCCCGAACGGGTCGGGAAAATCGACTACGCTCAAGATGATACTGGGGCTGCTCTATCCCACACGCGGACGGGTAACGGTTTTCGGGGCAAGCCCGTCCGACGTGCGAACCAAGGCCCGGATCGGATTCCTTCCCGAAGAATCGTATCTGTACCCCTTCCTCGACGCCAACGAGACGCTGGACTACTACGGTCGGCTTTTCGGGCAACCGCGCAAGGAACGAAAACGGCGGATCGGAATGCTTCTGGATATGGTCGGGCTGACGGGTTCCGCCTATCGTCGGATCGGTGAATATTCCAAGGGGATGCAGCGGCGAATCGGAATGGCCCAGGCGCTGATAAACGACCCGGACCTGCTCATTCTCGACGAACCGACCAGTGGTATGGACCCGCTGGCCGCCAGGCAGTTCAAAGACCTCATCACGGAATTGAGCCGGAGAGGAAAGACCCTCATCCTCTCCTCGCATCTTCTGGCTGATACCGAGGACGTCTGCGACCGCGTCGGGATACTCTTCGCCGGACAACTCCGCACGGAAGGAACGCTGGAAGACCTTCTCAGCCAGGCAAGCCTGACGCAAATTGTTACGGAGCGGCTCGACGACGCCACCCGTGACGCGGTCCGCCGCGTTCTGGCTAAGTCCGATACACAGGTCATTTCCATCGAAAGCCCGAAAGACAAACTCGAGGCCCTGTTCCTGCGAATCGTTCGCCAGGCCCAGACCCGTTATCGGACGGCTGATTCTGTTAAGACGGGGGAAGTGGCCCAATTCCTCCGCGCTTCACCGGAAGAAACCGGACGGAAGGTAATCGAAGAACTCCTCGCCGGCCCGGAAACGGTAACGCCGGTAACGGATAAGCCTCCACCATCGCCGCTGCCAAGCCAACCAAAACCCGACAGCGGCGTTATCGCCGAGCTGATGAGCGAGGCCGAAGAAGCGAAATCGCCGCTGCCCCAATCGGAAGCAACTCGGCCAACGCCAAAAATTGAGCGACGAACCGACGAGGCGGTTGATCGCAGCGTAATCGACGAACTAACCCATGGTGACGGCTCGGAGGACCGCTGACTTATGCGTAACATTTGGGCAGTTACTCGTCAAACCTTCATCCAGTGCCTGCGCACCAGGATAATGGTGGTCTTCTGCGTGCTCCTGGTAGTTTGCGTACTCGGTATCGGATTCAAGATGACCGGCGACGGTACGCTCAAAGGCAGAATCCAGACATTCCTGTCCTACAGCATCTCACTGACGCAACTGCTTCTGTGCCTGATAACGATTTTCCTGACAACCGGCATCATCACCGCCGACATCCGCCACAAGTACGTCTTCACCGTCGTGAGCAAACCCCTCGCCCGATGGCAGTACGTGCTTGGGCGATGGTGCGGCGTGGTTGGCATGATGGGATTGTTGCTGGTAATGGCATTGGGCTCTATTTACCTGCTCTCGCAGCATATTCGCAAGCAACCGACGCGAATCGAACGCAAATCAGTATCGAGTCTGATGCAGCGAAAAAAAATGGACCCCGATCGCCTTGGTGTGGAAAACGAAATTTTCGCCGCACGCGAAACTTACCTGCCGGAACCGCCGAACATCGAAAAGACGCTTCAGCAAAAAATAAAACAACTCATCGAAGAAAAAGGAAAAGACAACCTCATTCGGGACTACATTAAAAAAATGGTTCCCGACGAAGCCAAAGCCGAAAAAGTATTCGACCACCCCAAAATGCGTCAGAAAGCATTTAGAGAAATCGAGCTCGTTCTGCGCGAACAAATTACCGAAGAGGCCAGACAGGCCCAAACCGGAAAAGCAATCGGATTAACCTTCACCGGTCTGAAACCCGCCTCTGCCGATGAATCGCTGCTACAGATCCGATATAAACTCAACCCTTTCAAGTCAAGCAAGACAACCCTCGCCGGCGCATGGCAGATAGTCAATCCTGACGGACCCACAGGCCCGCCTCAATATCGAAGCGACTCGGCGAAAATGACCTCGTCCTTTATGCTCGATCCACGGCTGGTCAGCAAAGAAGGGCGACTGACAGTCTTCTACATCAATCTCCAGCCGGGGACTATCGTGAAAATCCAGCCGGGAGACGTTGTCGTTCTCCAGCGCGTCGGTAGTTTCGAGAGCAACCTTGTTCGCGCGGGTCTGTTGATACTGCTCCGGCTGATGTTCCTTGCGGCGGTCTCGGTGTTGTTCGGCGTGTTCTTGTCGTTCCCGATTACGTGCCTGGCGGTAATGATGATTTTCACAACCGGAATGGCGAGCGGTTTTATCCAGGACGCGACGCGCCTGCCGAAAAAAACCGAACCGTCCACATTCGAATACTTCAGTCACTACCTCGTCAAAGGTATATTCGTAGCCGTTCCGACATTATCGAGAACATCGGCGTCCGATTCGCTGGTCGATGGCGAGTATATCGCCCCGAAAACATTGCTAAGGGAGTACCTGGTAACATTCAAACAACCCGGAACCGATTCGGGTCGATTTTGGCAAACGATGGGTCTGGAAATACAGGCAGGTATAGGTCTGCGAACACTATTAACCCTGGTTATCGGATGGCTTATATTCAGACGAAGAGAACTGGCAGGAATAAATTAATTGCGGATTGCGGATTGCGGATTTCTTCTTTTCTAGTCCCAAGTCCCTAATCCCTGGTCCTTGTCTTTTATTATGTTACGAGAACGTCTTATACAACTTGTGATGCTGATAGTGGCTGGGGTTGCCCTGACCGGTGCAGCCATGTTAAGTGGGTCTATCGAATCCCAGCGTGTCAGGCTGAAACTTCTGACCGTTACTTCCGACGAAAGCATCGCCAAGAATCCGCGAACCGTGTTGTTGCAGGTCGCTCCGGGCGGACTGAGAGCGCCGATGCTGACGTATCTCTGGCTGCGATCCCAACAACTCAAGGAAGATGGAAAATTCTTCGACGCACAGCAGTTGCGGGACCTTATCTGCGACTTATCGCCTCACTTTCCCGGCGTATGGTCGTTCCACGCATGGGATATGGCCTGGAATATCTCCGTAGCCACCCACACGCCGGACGAACGCTGGATGTGGGTATCCAACGGAATCCGCCTGCTGCGGGACAGGGGGCTGTATTACAATCCGGATAACCTCTTGCTCTACAAGGAACTGGCGTGGATATACTTCTCCAAGATGGGGCAGTACACCGACGATATGCACATGGTCTATAAGCGTCGCTGGGCCGGTGAGATGAACCACGTTCTCGGCGCGCCGCCCTTTTCAGATACGCCGGACGCCGCTATCGAAGCATTTCGCCTGATTGCCGATGCCCCCAAAACCCTCGCCAACCTCGAAAAAGACGCATCGTCAGCCGATTTCGTCAAACGCCTCGCCGGCTTCGACGTGAAACCCGATGGGGCATTTCTGAATTACTACAACCGTTACAGCGGCGACTCGTCGGTTTCGCCGCCGGAATGGTTGGCCAATGAACCCAGCGAAAAAGACAAACCAATCGCCGGCCTTATGCGATCCGTGGAATTATCCGACGCGCGTGCGAAAGTTCTGGCGTTCGTCCGGCGAAAAGTCCTCGTCGAAAAATATCGCATGGATCCGAACTGGATGCTCGAACTGATGGAGCGTTACGGACCCATGGACTGGCGGAACGTCAACTCACACGCCATTTACTGGGCGACGCTGGGGCTGCACAAGGCAGAGGGCAAGGGTCTGGCCGGTATAAACGCCCTTAACACCGACCGAACCTTTCTGGGCGGGTTGAAGTCGCTGACGCGGACCGGGCAGGTTTATTGCACCTATAACCAAGACAACCCGGAAGAACCGTACGTCGATTTCCTGCCTGACTGGCGTTTCGTCGAGGCGGTACACCGTGAATATCTCAAGGGCGGAAAAATACTCGTCAGGAAACCATCCGGTGAACCCGGCGACATCAATTCGAACAAGAACGTGCTCCTCAACGGACACATGACTTACCTCTCCAACGCAATTCAGCAGATGTATTTCGGCGGGCATGAAAAAAGGGCGGAGTATTACTACAGCGAAATCAAGAACACGCTGAAGGCCAAAGGTGCTATTTATAAACTTGACCTTCACGCTTTTGTCCGCGAGAAGAGGCGTCAAGCCGGCGTCCCGTCAACCGAGATGAGCAACGCCCTTATTGGCGGTGCTCTCCGCAGGGCATATCGCGCATTGGCTGGGGGAAACCATGACGGTTACCGCCGTGGCAGGGCGCTCGCCAGGCGGGTCCATCGGGCGTATTACAAGGACGTCGCCGGTAAGGCGCGGTTCAAACCACAATCGTTCAGAAAAATCGAGCGGGACTTCCTGATAAGAATGCTCCTCCAGCCTCGTGCCGTCGGGCTGATAATCCCCCTCATTACCAAGGCAAAACTCTACAATGCACTCTCGCCGACGATGCAGCAGGAGATTTACCCCCTCATCGCCGAGCGACTACGCCAACAATGCCAAACCGAGAGAATCAACTTCAACAAGGCCTTCCCCGCACCGATGAGTGTTAGTAGCCCGTAGTCGGTAGTCAGTATCCGGGAAAGAAACGGAGCAGCAGGCTTTTTTTGACCGGCTACTGACGATTGACTACTGGCTACCGGCTACCAATTATTCCAAATCGAACAGTTCGTTTGAATCGGGCCCGAACCAGCCGACACCGAAATCGGCGGGGACGCCTTCGTAATAATCCGAGGCGGCGTTTCCGGAAAAGGCCATTGTCTCTTCGGTAACATGCGTATCGAGCCAGACGACGTTGACGGCGCCAACGTGACGGAAGTGAATACTGGGTCGCGGCTTGGCGTCCCAGTCAGGCCAACGGGGCGATTCACAGAAACTGTATTCGATTAAGCCCCCGTCCACGAAGGCGGCATCGGTAAACGCCACTGTCTCCGAGGTGGAGGCGAACGCCTCGGCGCGGTTGCCCGTCAAGTCGGTCTTCATGGAATAGTCAGGCGCTTTGCGATACTGGCCGACGAAGTTGTTGTTATACCCATAGCCGCCGCAGCCGGCTTCAAAACTGGTCAGGTATTCCTTGAAAGACGGGCAGCAGCGGACGGCGCTGCCCGGCAGATACGGCGCCAGCGGGCCGTCATCGGCAACGAACGGACCGGTGCTTCCGGACCTGCTGCCGAACCAACGGTTCTCGTTTGCCACGAAATCGGCTGCTCCTGGAACGTACCATCCGTTGTTTTCCGCCTGATAAAACTCGTTGCCCAACTGAAGCAGGCGGATGTTGGTCTTGCAGGTAACCTTTCGCGTCAGTTCCTTCGCCAGACTCAGCGACGGCAGAAGGATCGACACCAGCAGTGCGATGATTGCCACCACTACCAGCAACTCCACCAATGTAAACGCCCGCGTTTTCATGGGTTTTTCATCCGGTGGCAGGGGCGGGAACGAGCCGCTGCTCATGCCCCGCCCCGCCCCGCCCCGCTGTATTATCTCCTGCGACGATGAAGCGCCATGCCGATTCCGCCGAGCGCCAGCAACACCATCGTCGCCGGCTCGGGAACCTGGTTAATCACGCCGACGGCGTCCAGGTCAAAACCAGCCGAACCGCTCGTCGGATACGGGTCATAAATCACGTCCCCGGACGTGTCCAGGCAGGTGCCGTCGCCGATGATATCGACGATCCTGACGTGAGTAACTTTATTTACGTCCAGCAAGGCCGAGACGCCCTTCAACTCTTCCAGGTCGAACGGCGTGCCGTAACCCTGTCTGTATTTGCCCGCCAGACCTGTAATGTCGGTTGGGTCGATATTCCCGAATCCCCCAACAGGTCCCGCTGTCAGTGAATCATTATCGAAGCGGAAAAAGTTGACGCCGTCGCTGGAGACTTCCATGTAGGCCAATTCAAGGAACGTATCGCTGAAACTGTTCTCAAACACTGCGAAGTCCCAGCCGGGGCCGTTGGCAATGGCCTTATCGAAAGTCATCGTAATCTCGCCGCCTCTGCCGAGGCAGACGATGTCGAATGACGTGCCGACCGCCTTTCCGAGGGCCTTTTCAGGCGTTTTCCACGTATCATCAACGTTGCCGCCGTAGGTAAGGTTTGTGTAACCCGTCGCCCAGGCAATGAAGGCTGCATCGTCCATGTGTATGGCAGTTGAGCCGCTCTGCCCTGCCTTTGGTGCATAAGGCCCGCCAAAAGCGAACGAGGCGGCGGTTAAAATAACGGTAAATACTGCGATTTTGTTGATAAACATTTGCACACTTCCTTTCTGTAAAGTAAGTTACTGCTGGTTTGGTTGCGTCGCGGGGAAAGTCCGGTTCGTCCGGCCTCTTCGCGGCGCGCCTTTTTTATAACTTCAGCAAATTCCTTATTTGCGATTACGCTTCAACATCGCCAGGCCACCCAGTACCAGCAGGCACATCGTCGCCGGTTCGGGGACCAGATTGTCCATCGCAAAGTATGCCGGCGTGTTCATTCCCCACGCACCCACATCAGAACTGCTCAACGTGAACTCCAGACCGTAAACCGTACCCAGCGACGTCGCATCGACCCAGGTCCAGTCGGCAACGATGTAGTCCTGGTTATTGTCGGCGAAACGATAATCGGCCAGGTAGAACTCGACGGAATCGCCGGTACGATCGTAGTTGGCATCGAGTCCGTGAATCGTTAGCAGGAACCAGTCGGGATCGTCGCCGCTGGCGCCGCCGAACTTCTTGGCGAACGCATCGCCATTCATCATCGAATCATACGCGTAAGCGTTGTTGGTAAAATACGCTCCTTGCGCAATTTGGGCGTAATTACCTGAAACGATACCAAAGTAGGTCTGGGGTGGCGTAACGTACCCGATGTAACCAATGGAATAATTGGCCGAGCCGTTAACACCGCCGCCAGCGCCGTTTCCGCTATAGGCTGTATATTGCCCCGCCATCCCGGTGCTCGACGTATCGGTCTTGTTGGAATAGGCGAAACCGTCCCAGGATTGCCATGAAGTGTTGTAGGCGTTGGTGAACCAGTTATCACCGCTGGTGAAACCGCCCGATTCGTCACTACCGTTCCAGTAACTTTCCGAAGCCAGCAAAAGATCGTCAAAGGTGGCGATGGTACCAGCCCATGCGCTACCGGCCATAAACATAACAATTGTCAATGCAAATACCTTTTTCATCTTTTGTTTCCTTCCTGAAGTACGGCAACTACTTTGTTGCCGGGTTCCTCGTGTACCAGCCGGGACCTACACAGCCCCGACCAATCCAAACAACTCCATACATACAGACTCTCACTCCAATGGCACTGGAATCATGACAGCCTCCTCGCGAAAAAGCCTCGCTAAGCCCACTACAATTGGCCGAGAAGCCCGGGCGCAAGGCGACATCAGCCGGCAACCTGAATGGGGGAAATGCGGAGGGTTTTTCGCACGGCGAGCAGAGCAACTCCAACAGCCACCAAACACGCGAGCGACCCAAGCAAAAACCCCGGTCCTTGCAAGTCAAGGTTCCGGGGCAAAGGTGCTTCTGCCAGTCCCGGCCACCGATTGACTCGCGGAGGTCAAACCAGGTTGGTTGCAGGCAGGTTTTCTGGCTTCCGGGTCATCCTCCCGCCGCGCCTTCCCGCCCCGATAACGCATCGAGACAGTGGCTTGTTGCGGCGGTCGTCACCGGTTACAGCGGCGCGTCCGCGGCCGATTCTCACGGCCTTCCCTTTTTGCCCCGACTTCCGCCGAGGCAACCTACAACAGGGAGGGATTATACACCGACATTCTAATTTGTCAAGCGCCAAATCGGCAAAAAGGAAAAAATTAAACCACAAAGGGCACAAAGAACACAAAGAGTAAGAGAATTAAAAACCTCTTTTTACTTTCTTTGTGTTCTTTGTGCCCTTTGTGGTTCAGTTCAGTTTCTCCGTACAGGCGTCGATGAGTTGTTGTTTTGCGGTGTTGATATTTTCGTTCGTTCGCAGACCTGCTGCTCGTGCGTGTCCGCCGCCGCCGAAACGGGCGGCTATGGCCGATACGTCGATTCGGCTTCGACTTCGGAGGCTCACTCGCACGCAATCGTCCTGCTCGACCAATAGCAGGGCAACCTCGACGGTCCCGATTCGCAGCGACTCATTGACGAAGTTCTCGGTCTCATCGGCCCGAGCGCCGGTAGTATCAAAATCTAATTTGCGTATAGTCATCACTGCCAGGCGGTCCTGACAGAAAAGTTCCATCCCAGCCAGCGTCCGCTGAAGCAGCCGGAGACGTTCGGGGCGGTCCGACTGGTAAATCCTGTTGTAAATCGCATCGGGTCTTGCGCCGCGTTCGATCAACTTCCCAGCCGATTTCATCGCACGCGGATCGGTGTTGGAAAAGCGAAACCACCCGGTATCGGACGCAACGGCTGAGAACAGAGCCTCGGCTGTGGGGGCATCGACGGACCATCCCAGCGCCTCGATAATCTCATAGGCCATTACGCCGGCGGCTGCGGCAGAGGAATCTATCCACTGCACCGAACCTATATCGTCGGCAGTGGCGTGGTGGTCGATAACGATGATTTTATCGCGTCGGGCGCGCAGACCGTCGGCAAGCCCGTCCAGTTGCGCGAAGGCACAAGTATCGACGATGACAATAAGGTCGGATTCGTCGGCAAGTTTGGCGAACTCGTCGGTCCCGGCGGGTTTCTCGTCGGTGAACAGGAATTCGTATCGGGCCGGCACATTTCCCGGCAGGAGCATGCGGACGGTTTTCCCCGCGGCGCGCCCGGCGGCGGTCAGGGCGGCCATTGTTCCAAGTCCGTCGCCGTCCGGCCGGGCGTGAGTCAACACAAGAAACGAACCGGCAGAGCCAAGTCGCTCCACGATAGTCTGGAAATTATCACTTGCACATTTTTCGCACACGCTGAACATCCTTTGCAATTTGTGTTTTCAGGGCATCGGTATCCGGAAATTTCCGCTGATCCCGAATCCGGCCCAGGAAGGTAACTGAAATATCTTTGCCATAGAAATCGCCTTCGGCATCCAGGAGATGAACTTCGACTATTTCTGACGATGGTGTTTCAAATGTCGGTTTGGTTCCGACCGACACTGCCGATGGATATCCCACGCCGTCAACCGCAGCCAATGCGGCATAGACGCCCTCGCCGGGGATTATCAGACCATCCGGGTCGATGTTGGCGGTGGGAAATTCCAGCAGTCGCCCGTGTCCGCGTCCGGCAACCACGGTTCCGAAAAGCGTAAAATGCCGCCCCAGGCACAGGCCTGCGGACTCCACGTCGCCGGAGCGAATGAGGCTGCGGATGAGCGAACTGGAAATACGCCCAGCCTCCCCGCCTGGCGGTGTTATCTCCAACGGTTCAACGACGGATACATCGAAGTTGAATTGCCCTGCCAGTTTTTGCAGTGTCTCGATGTTCCCGCTACGGTCATGCCCGAAGAAGAAGTTCGGACCCTCGACAATATGTTTCGGGGCCAAACGCCCCACCAGCACGTCGCTGACAAACTGCCGGGCTGATCCCGCGAGGAATTGGCGGGTTGGTTTGACGACGACGATCACCTCGGCTCCGTGTTCAGCCAGGAGACGATGTTTCTCCTCGGCAGGCATGATGTAATCCGGCGCTTTATCCGGCGCGAGCACCACCGCCGGCGGAGGGTCGAACGTGAGAACGCAGAATTTCGCATCCTCCGCCGCAGCCAGGCTGCCCGCAACGGTCAGTATCCGCTGATGCCCCAGGTGAACGCCGTCGAAGTTGCCGACAGTCAGCACACAGCCTCGCAGCGAATCGGGAACGTTTTCCAAATCTTGTATAATCATTTGATAGCAATCCGCAATTCTAATGTGCTACTACCATTGGCACGTTTCCGCCGGTGTCGATTAGTTCCACTTCCACGTCGTATGTATCTTTCAGCAAGTCTGTGCGGATGACCTCGCCGGGCCGGCCTTGGGCGATTACGCGCCCGTTGCGCATCAGGACAATTTCGTCGGCGAAACGCCCCGCCAGGTTAATATCGTGCCCGACGCAGACGACGGCCATAGGCCAATCGTGTGCCAGGCGAACCATCATACGATAAATCGCCAGTTGATTCTTCACATCGAGGTGGCTTGTCGGCTCATCGAGCAGGAGGACTTTCGGCTGCTGGGCCAAGGCTCGTGCGATCATCACCCGCTGGGCCTCTCCGCCGGACAGTTCCGCCAGCGTCCTTCGGGCGAAAGCGAGCGTCTCGGTCATTTTCATCGCCTCATCGGCAACGGCGTGATCTTCCTCGCCGGCAAGACCCATCACGCCCGTGTGGGCGTATCGGCCAAGAAGAACAATCTCCCGAACAACAAAGGCAAAGGCCGACGTCGGAAACTGCGGCACATAGGCCATCATCCTCGCCAATCGGCGGGGCGAGTAACTTTTCAGTGGCGACGAATCCAGCAGGACGCTTCCCGAATCAACCTTCAACTGTCCCAGCAGGCATCGCAGCAGCGTCGTCTTGCCTGAACCGTTGGGGCCAAGGATGCAGATAAGTCTGCCGGCATCGGCTGCGAAATCCACGTCGTTGAGAACCTTCTCATCGGGACTATATGCGAAGGCGATGTCGCCGGCAGCGAGAATATGCGAACGTTCACTCATACCGAAGCCTCCCGAAACCGCCGCCTCAGAAGGAAGATGAAGAAAGGACCACCGGCGAGGGCGGTGATAATTCCGACGGGGATCAGGCTGACGCCGATCCATGGCCCGGCGTGCCGGCAGAGAATTTCAGCGGCGACGAGAAAAACCGCGCCCGCCAGTCCGCTGACGAGCAAAAGTCGCCGATGCTCCGGGCCTAGAATCATCCGGCAGAGGTGCGGAACGATCAGGCCTAGAAATCCGATAGGCCCTGCCAGTGAAACCGCCGCTGCCGTCATAAGCCCGACGCACAGGAACGTTACAATCCGCAACCTGCCCACCGCAACGCCGCTCGACGACGCCACAGTTTCGCCGAGTCCCAGCACGTTGAAGGCTGAAGCGTGGATAACCAGCACGATCCAACCGGCCAGCACGCACGCGCCGCAGACCGCCAGCGAGAGCGTGTCAATCGAGTCGGGGAGTCGGCCCATCGACCAGTGCGCGAAGTCGGCAATGCGGTGCGGATCGACGTAAAGGTAAATCGTCAGCATTATCGCGGCATTGAAGGTATTGACGATTACGCCCGAAAGGATGAGCGAGTACGGGTCGAGCCGGCCTCGACGCTGGGCGATGGAATAGACAACAGCGCAGGTAATCATCGCCCCGGCAAACGCCAGCACAGTCGCCGACGCCCAGGACGGTACGGCGTACCAGGCGCTTATGGCCATACCGAGCAGCACGCCAACGCCCGCCCCGCTGGAGATGCCAAGGATGTACGGTTCAGCCAGCGGATTCCGCAGGAGTCCCTGAAGCGCAGCCCCGCCGACGGCCAACGCCGCTCCGACTATCGCCGCCGCCAACAAGCGATACAGCCATGCCATCCATAACGACACCGTCGGAAACGATGCGGAAACGGGTTTCTGATGAATGATATATGAAAGGTCAGACGCCAAATCCGCCAGACGCATCGAGGGAATCGACCAGTGAGGATCGGTAACAACATAAACACGCCCTGACTCGGCGGCGGGAAGATCCTTCCAACCAAGCCAGTATTTCCGGGCACTGTCGGCTTGGCCTTTGTCGAAAACCTGGCAGATAATCACGTCAGGTGCAGCCTTGGCGATTGCGTCAATGTGCGTTCGTCGCCAGTGTGTCTTTCCGGGAATGTCGGTTCCGGCGTTCACGCCACCGGTAACGTCGATAAGGTCGGCGATGAAATTATCGCCCCCTGCAACGGTCGGCCTGTCCGTACCCATAACGAACAGCACGCGAGGCTTAGTCTGCCCCGATACACGACGACGAATGGATTCGAGTTTCGCGGTAAAGTCGGTATTACGCTTCTTTGCCAGGTCTGACCGACCGACAATCTCGCCGATACGCTCAATCGCAGCCGAAATATCATCAAGCGTCTCCAACTGGAACGACTCGACCCGCACTGCCGGGTTAATATCACAAATACCCTTGAACTTTTCAGCGCCGCTCTGCGTGAGGATAACGTCAGGCCTGACCGAAAGAATCATCTCGGTGTTGATGGTGAAGGCGTCGCCGAGGCGAGGTCTGTCCACGCCTTCGGGCAGCCGGCAAAGCCGCGTTACGCCGACGACATACTCGCCAAGCCCCATATCGAAAACGATCTCCGTCAATGCCGGCGAGAAACTGACAATCCGAGGCGGCGCTCCCACAGAAGCACCCGCAAGCAGGCAAATCGCCGTCAGGATAAAGATAACAGATCGTTTCATATTGACGTTGTCTTTTGTATCGCCTCTGGAAGAAAGTCTATCAGGTCGGACGCGATAAGAGATATTTGTCCCAGTTCTTCCGCCGCCAGGTCGCCCGCCAGGCCATGGGTGTGAACGCCGAGACATGAGGCCTCAAAGGTATCCAGCCCCTGCCCGATTAAGGCTGCGATTAATCCGGTCAGCACGTCGCCGCTCCCGCCTGTGGCCATACCGGGATTGCCCGTGTCGTTAATGTAGATGCGCTCGCCGTCGGTAACAACCGTTCCTGCGCCCTTCAGGACAATCACGGGCGAGACGCCCGTGTTACGTAGCATGGCCGTCTCGGCCATTGCTGATGCCTCACGATCCGACTGTATCTGCTCGATGGATTTACCTGTCAATTTGGCGAACTCACCCGGATGCGGCGTCAGAACCAGGGCGCAGCGGCGCAAACCCGCCCAACCGTCGATACGGGCAAGATTATTAAGCCCGTCGGCATCGAGGACAATGGGTTTGTCCTGACCAAGGGCGGCGCGGACGAGTTGGACGGCTCCGGTTGATGTACCCATCCCAGGCCCGACTACCAGCACATCGGCAGCATCTGCTGCAGCGAGCATTTGCCCGGATGCCTGCGGCGCAAGGTCGCCGTTCTTGTTAGACTTCAGCGGAATCGAAGTCGCGCACGGGCAAAGCGACGCGACGATAAGTTGCACCGTCTCCGGTACAGCCACAGTTACCAGACCCGCCCCACCGCGAAGTGCGGCATGGCTTGCCAGCGCCGGCGCGCCGATCATCCCGCGCGACCCGCCGACCACCAGCACGCGCCCGAAATCACCCTTATGAGCATCTACCTTACGCTCTGGAAATTCCGGAACTGCCGTAATTCTCTTTTGTTTTTCCAAGTCCCAAGTCCCTATCTGTTTGTCTGTTAATCATCGCCGCGATATAACCGCCGGCGAAACCGTTGTCTATATTGACGACACTGACGTTCGAAGCGCAGGAGTTGAGCATTCCCAGCAGTGCAGCCACACCCCCGAAACTCGCTCCGTATCCGACCGACGTCGGAACGGCCACTACCGGCACGCCCACCAGCCCGCCGACCACGCTCGGCAATGCCCCTTCCATACCGGCGACGACGACGAGGACATTCGCCTTCTGCAATTCATCCACCGCCGCCAACAGGCGATGCAGACCGGCGACGCCGACGTCGTAATGCGTCGTAACGCGGCCGCCCACTATCTCGGCGGTAACGCGGGCTTCTTCGGCCACCGGAAGGTCGGAAGTCCCGGCAGCGACGATAGCAATGTGTCCGACGGGTTCTTTCTGCTCGCCTTGTCGGAGCGTGATTGTGCGGGCGAGGTCGTGATACTCGGAAGCGGGAAACTTCGCAGCCACCGCCTCATAAACCTCGCGCGACGCCCGGCTGGCCAATACGTTCCCGCCCTTGGCAGCGAGACGGGAGAAAATTTCCGCAACCTGTTCGGGCGTCTTGCCGGGACAGTAGATTACTTCAGGAAAGCCACAGCGGATAGCCCGATGATGATCCACCGTCGCAAAGCCAATGTCCTCAAACGGCAGGCGTCGGAGTTTGGCGACGGCATCATCGAGGTTCGTATCCCCTGCCCGGACGGATTCCAGCAACGCGCGTAATGCTGATTCGTTCATAGGGGGTATTATAGGGATTTGGGAAGATGTTGCGAAATATCCTCGCAACTTCTAGTCCCTGGTCCCAAGTTCCTGTCTGTTCATCATCTCCGTGTGCTGGGCGATAAAGTTTTCGCGGAAGAGGCGGAAGTCGGAGCGTTCCAGTTCGTTGCAAAAATCCATTGCGGATGAGCCGGTGATGCGCTTCGCCGCCGAACTTTCGCCGCGCGCCAGCGCCCATCCGCAAAAGATACCGACGACGATCACGGCTGCGGCGATAATCGGTACAAGAGACCGATACAGCGTTCGGCGGAAATGATCACACTTCCGCCAATACAGACCTGCAAACTCCCGCAAGCCCCAAAACAGAAGAAATGCTACAACCGCAATAGCCAGAAACGCGCCGTGTATTGAGTCGAATTGCCGGAGGCGTGGGCCTTTGGGCTTAAACGGTCCAGCCCACCAGCCGACAAGATAGACAACCACAGCGAGGGCGATTAGAGCGCCGACGCATGCGATCCAGCGGCGATCCCGCAAGCGGAGCGCCGGTGGGACAACCAAACCGATTTCCTCAGCCCGGCGGCGGACCGCAGAATAACCCAGACCCAGAAGCAATACGCATATCGCGCCCAATGTAACCACAAATTCCAGGAGCGTCTTGCCGGCAGTGTAGTTCAGGCCATACACCCTGTCGGATGCCGTCAGGACATAGGCGTAGAGGGCGTAAACCGCCACCGGCACAACAATCGCCAGAAGGCATATCTTCCCTATTCCGCTCCATCCGACAAACAGCAATATGGGTTTGTTCCCGGGCCTTTGGATTATCAGACTCACCAGCGCAAGCCCACCTAACAACAGGGCCAGGAGGACAAGCAAGCAAAGCGACAGTAAAAGTCCTATCTCTGCGGCGACGAACTGCTCTGCCGTCCGCCTCGGCTCAAAATCGACGGTGTATCCGGGGGGGAATCTTGTTATGAGGCCAACAAAATGATCGAAGACGCCGGCATGACGCAATTGATTTTCATCAATAAGTGCCCTACTGCTGATAACTTTGCGTATTTGTGTGACCGCTTGGCTGTAAACCTCTTGAGCAAATTGGGCCTGGTCCAACAATCCCATTTCTTTGTAGACACACTGCGCGTGCCCCAAGCCTTCTAAACGAATACTATGAGCTAACAGCAGATCCACTATATCCCTCGCTCTTGAGCCTAGCTTGGCAGCCATTAGTTCCACGCCATCGACAAGATCAACAGATTCTTCGTGCTGACCCGCCACGGCAAGATCAATAGCATGAGCCAAGACAGAACGGGCCAGCTTTTTGTAACCCCCCAATGGAGGTATCGCAACCACCACGGCCAGAGTTTGTTGACGCATGTAATCCTGAAGCCCTCGGGGTTCAGGCAGCAGTCTACCACGCAGTTCTATCATATCCGCGGCACGCGTGGTGAACTCCCCCTTGCCAAGTCCTACCTTGAACTCCGCCAGGGCGCGTTTGAAAAGATCCAGATCGTGAATCTCAATCTTCCAGCAACTGATCTGATGGAGCTTGCCTTCTTGATTGACCATATCGTATGTGCGAGTTGTGTCCTTACTGACGTCGCTGGAGGCGAGGACCAGCCAGGCCGCCTTTGTAAAGTTGTAGAAGGCGTTGTCCGGATCGATCCGCTCGCCCTTGTCCAGGACCGCAAGAATTTTCTTGAGCCGATCCACGTTTGGCTGCTCATCGAAACTAATCTCCCCCCAGGTGTACATTTGTGCCACATAGTTCCCATAGTAGACAGGATTGTTCGGCCAGCGGTCTGTGATGGATTTTGCCGCCTCAATTGCCTCCGTACCCAACATTAATGGAGAACCGCTTTCCAGCACGAAACGCTGCTCCTCGGACAAACCTTCCAACCACGAAGCGGAAATATATCCTTCTTTGTTCACAGGCATGAAGATCTCAACAAGTCCCATCATTAGGATCAGGATTACCAGAATGGCCCCGGGCACGAGTGCAACGCGGGAACCCCAGCGTAGGACGCCTCGAATGCGGATCCGCCGGCGGTTGGCCTGCCAGAGTTCATCTGCCAGTTGCTGCGGGTCGCCGAGCGCCTTTGCTGCGCTGGCGACGGCTTCTTCGTCGCTCTGACCGGCCTGGCGAAACTCGGCTGCCGAGTCCTCAAGGTGCGCCCGCAGTTCCTCTGCCACGTCCAGCCGCAGTTCCGGGTCCACCCGCAGCCGGTCGGTAAGCAGATCGACCAACTTGTCCCAGGTTTTCATGTCGCACCCCCGAGCATAATCGCATTGACCGCCAGGTCGAACTGGCGCCACTCTTCCCTGCGACGGGCCAGTTCCGTCCGGCCTTTCCTGGCAATCGAGTAATATTTCCGTTTTCGACCGGGGGCTTCATCGGCCGGCGCGTCGGCCCACCTGGCCGAAATAAAACCGCCGGCCTGGAGACGGTGCAGCGTCGGATAAAGCGTTCCTTCCTTCCACTCCAACCGGCCTCCGGTCCGGGCGTTGACGACCTTAACCATCTCGTAGCCATACATCGGCCTATCCTTCAACAGCGCCAGGACGATCGGAACGATACTGCCGCGAATAAGGTCTTTCGAAAAATCCATATCCCTGCTCTCCTGATTATTGCGATGCGCCTTATACCTCGTGTCTCTAGGTATAATATACATCGGCTGTCGAGGTATTCAAGTTGAAACAATATTTTTTTACGTCGGGGAGTTTCCGCAGGCATAATGCCACCGGCAATTAATTAATGCGATGACGTGAGATAAACGAGCCGCGACCATGAGGGAGCGGTCGGACCAATGCGAAAGTCTTTTTTGACCGTTCCCTTACAGTCGCGGCTCGTAAGGCGAGTCTTTTTTGACCGCTCCCTTACAGTCGCGGCTCGTAGAGTACTACGACATTACAGCAGTTTTTCTGCGCCGGCGAAGACTTCTTCGACGTTCACGACGGCTGCTGCCACGCCGGGGCGGTCGCCGTTCCAGGATTTCATGTCGTCGAAAATCTCGCCGTCGGTGAGGTAGTCGATAGCGCCTTTGACCTGATAGGCCTTGCCTTCGTTGGTGATGAACAGCAGCGCCCCCCCGCCGCCGGCCTGGATGTTCGCGCGGGTCTTGCTGAAAAAATTGTCGGCGACGACCAGTTTGTCCTCGCTGAATTTTGTAACGCAGGAGGCATAAATTGTGTTGGGCGCTCCGTCGGCGTCGACAGTAGTCAAAACTACAGGGCCATTACGATCATCCCATGCCTTCGATACGATTTCCGGTAATGCTGGCATCTTACACGTTCCTTCCTTCTATAAGACTAACTTGAACTATATCTATCTGCTGCACAACGAGAGCAGGATACCCACAGTCCACCAAAACACAAGTGTATTCTAATTCTGCAAGCGCCGCTCGGCGACAGAGAAAAAAATTTCACCCCGGGCCTTGACAACCGGCCACGAACTACTATACCATACATACGTAGGCTGTAATAGACATGAAGGAGTCTCTCATGGTCGATCCGCTCGGTGATTTGCAACTTCAGGTGATGGAGGTTGTCTGGCAGTTGGGTCAGGCGACGGTAGCCGAGGTTCACCGTGTGATATCGGCTGGGCGTGAGATCGCATACACCACTGTGCTGACAACGATGCGTGCATTGGAGCGGCGCGGTATGCTCAGCCACGATATGGTCGGCAAGGCCTTTCGATACCGCCCCGCCGTTACCCGCCGGCAGTACACCGACGCCAGTGTGAACAAGTTGGTGGGCGATCTGTTTGGTGGGCGACAGGATAAACTGCTTTGTCACCTGCTGGGGGCAGATCGCATCAACCAGGCCGAGTTGCAGAACATTCGCCGCCTTATTCGCAAGTCCGAGGGTAAAAAGCGATGAACCCTGAACTTCTGCTGAATATCGTCTGGGCCGTTACTATCTGGATGGGCGCGAGCACCGCAGCGGTGCTCTTGCTTGGGCGATGCCCCGCTGTGATTCGTCGAAACGTCTGTCGGGCGGGTTTAATCGGCGTGCCGATAATCCTGGCGGGGGCAATCGTCATACACCACCGTGCCCCGTCGTCCGGCCTGATCCTTCGATCCCGTATTTCTAATATACGTCGGACCAGTCCCGATGGGCCTAAAGATGTCAGCCGAGGGCATAAGCCCCCGGTGGGAACGCCCCTTATAACACAACCCCGAAAGGGCGAAAGAGCATCATTTGCAAAGGATCCTGCCGCCCCGTCGGGGCCAACCCAAACTGATATTATTTACACAGAGACCAACAAGCCGACCTCGGAGGCAAAAACACCGATTTCCGCGCCGCCGTCGGCGCATCGCTCCGACTTGTCCGACCTGTCGCCGGTGGATTGGCGGTCGGTTGTCGCGGCGGGGGTCGCCTTATTCAGCGGCGTTTTTATATTCGTGGCGGTATTGCAACTGTTTCGGCTGGCGACGTGGCGGCGAACGTGGATGACTGCGCCGCCGGCGTGGGTGTCGCTGACGCAACGACTGGCTAAGCGTGTCGGACTGAACAGGCCTTTCTCCGTATTCATTGCGCCCGGTCTGTCCCAGCCGGTCGCTGCGGGTGTGATTCGCCCGGCGATTGTTCTGCCGGCTCTGTCGGATAAGGCAATCGGTCCGGCACTGCGCGGAGCCTTGTCCCACGAATTGGGACACCTCGTCAGTCGGGACCCGTTGTGGAACCTCATCGGTCAGATTGTAACCGCGATTGCATGGTGGTGTCCCCTGGCGTGGTGGCTGCGCCGTCGGGCAAGGATTGAGAGTGAACTGACAGCCGACGACTGCGCTACCGAAAGCGGCGTCAGGCCGACGGACCTGGCCAAAATACTGGCCCGGTTCGCCGAAACAAACCATGAACCGATACCTGCAGCCATCAGCCCTATGGCCTGCCATTTGAGAAGGAGAATTGAGATGATGATGAACGACAAAGATTCACACAACCCCCGAAGCACTTTTTCAGCGCGATGGGCGACAATTTTGAGCGGCTTTGTTATCGCACTGGCGGTCGTCGCCACGCCGCTTGTCGGAACCGCCCGCGCCGAAGAAGACGTCCGCACCGATGATCGACCGGCCGTGAGGACCGATTCGGACGTCAAGACTGATGCCTGCGCCGACGATCCGCCGGCCGTGAGGACTGATTCAGACGTGAAGACTGATGACCGCAGAGAACCTGAACGTGATCGCGAACGCGCCCGCCGCACTAAAGACCGTGGGCGTGAAGTCGAGCGTCAGAGGCGCGACGGGGAACGTCGTAGGGCCGATGACGAACGCCCGAAAAGAATCATCTGCACGGCGGGTGTCGAGGACGGGTGGATCGTCGCCGAGGGGCGAACCAGGGACCGCCGTCGCCGGCTAATCTGGCGATTACGTCTCGGCAAGGCGCCGAAAGGAAAAGACCCGAAACCGGGCATCCGCTACGACGGGCCATTTGTAGTGATTACATCGGGCAAACAGCGATTCATAATCAATGCCGAGACGGGGCAACTCCGCAGGTCAGATAGACCCGAAGCCAAGCCCAGGCGCGAAGACCACGCGATTGGAAAAAGACTGAAACAGGCTGAGAGTAAAGTCGCGGATCTTGAAGAGAATCTTGAAAAGGCTGAGAAAAATCTGAAAAGGCTGATACGTTTGCACAAAGAAGGTCGCGCCGATGAGAGGGCTGTCGAAAAGGCAGAGAAACGCTTTAAGGAAATCCGTGAAAGGCTTCATGACGCGCAGGCTGAGTTGAAAAAACTACGCGCAGCCGCGAAATCCCGCCGAGACAGGCGAACTCGCGAACGCGCGGAAGGACGCGGTGATATGCGTGAGCGCGGGGAAAGAGGCCGGGAAAAAGACCGAGAAGGACGTGATCGCGGGGAGCGCAAAGGCGACGTTGAGGAACTCCGCGAACAAATCCGCCACCTTCAGCGCCAGTTGGAACAAGCAAAGCGGAAACTCAAGCGGTTTGAGCGGGGACGCGGCGAACGTGAAGAAGGCCGCGATCGCGAGGAAGATTAGAACGGCAACGCGTAAGAAAGGGCGTAGGGACCAGTACTCCGTAACAGGATGATTTCAGGGTGGCATGGCCAAGTCTTCGACTTGACCGTGCCACCCACCTGGAAAATCAGGTGTTACGGAGTACCAGTGAAAAAAAGTGCGGGACGAGACGCAGCGGAGTCTCATTTTTTTCTTTTGCCAAGTCCCTAATCCCTAGTCCCTCTATTGATGTATTTCAACGACGTCTTTGTCGTGGAGCGGTTCGCTTTGTTGTGCGCGTTGCCCGTCGAATCGACCTTCGCCCCAGATGCGTGCGAATTTCATTTTCTCCGACAGGTCGCGGTGGATGTCCGCAGCCAGGTCGGCGATGGTTGCCCCGATGTCGAGCGTATAGGGTTTGGCTTTATCGATCGGTTTTCCCGGCTCCTTCGTGTACACACGGATAACCGACAGCATTTCCCACAGACGGCTACCAAGGGCATCAAGCCCTTCGCCGGTTGTGGCGCTGACGGGCATTATTTCCAACGGTCCGGTGTATAGTTCGCGCAGCGCCTCAATGTCTCCGGGTGAGACCAGGTCTAACTTGTTGACAACGAGAATTGCGCTTCGCTGGTGATGATTTTCCGGGTCAAGTTGATTGCGGGGCAGAGAGGTCAGTTCCAGTTTGCGTTCGGTAAGCACGGAAAAGGTCTCGTCAATCTGCCCCAGCGGTTCGGATGAAACGTCGATTACCAGGGCGATTATATCGGCGTAGTTAATCGTACCCATCAATCCCGGCGGGACGTGTTCGGGCGTTATCGGCGGGGTATCGACCAGTTGGATTTGCACGTCCTCGTAAGGCCACATGCCGGGCGCAGGCAGGGCTGTTGCGTAAGGATACTCCGCCACTTTTACAGGGGCGTTGGTCGATGTCGCAACAAGTTGGCTCTTTCCTGTATTGGGCATGCCGATCAGAACTACCTGCCCGGCGCCGCTTTTGGGGATGTGGAACTGGTCGAAACCCCTGGTCGAACCTTTTTGGGCGACGTCTTTGCGTATTTGGCTGATGCGGCGTTTGAGATCGCCCTGCATGTGATCTGTTCCCTTGTGCTTGGGAATAGCGCGGAGCATCTCTTGCAGAGCGTCCAGTTTCTCAGCGTCAGTACCGGCCTGGCGGTAACGCCGGTCGGCCTTTTCATATTCAGGTGTAAGATTCGCAGGCATGGCGAACAGTATAACCGGAATACCGGAATACCGTGAAGAGGAAAAAAACAACCGGAATATCCACCTTCGCCAAGGTTATGTCGGGCGTCGGCGAAGAAGTTGTATAGACTTGCAATCCGCTGACCAGAATATACCATACCACACCATACCCAAAGAAATATGGAGATAACCTGAATGTCATCGCCAACACGGATAATCGACTCGCATCAGCACGTATTCTGGCACGGCAAGGACGACGCCGGCCTTGTCGCAAACCTCGACGAACACAACATCGACAAGGCGGTGCTTCTGACCTGGTGCATCCACCCGTCTGAAGGCGATGCGGGCTACGACGAAGCCCTCAATCCGATCCATACCGCCTCGGGCAGGGGCAATCATCCAGGCCTGCCGCTGGCTGACGCCGTTCGGGCAGCGAGGCGGTATCCCGACCGTTTCGTACTGGGTTACGCCCCGCACCCTCTTGAGCCGAACGCCGCCGGGTGGCTTGAAGCAGCCGTCGGGATGTACGACATCCGCGCCTTCGGCGAATGGAAGTGCCGCCTGCTGCTGGACGACCCGCGATGTATCGAACTGTTCCGAGTATCCGGCAAACACCACCTTCCGGTGATACTGCACATCGACGTTCCGTACATGCCAAACGTCGAAACGGGCAAGGCCGAGTATTGCAGAGAATGGTACGGCGGAACGGTCGAGAATCTTGAACGGGCTATGCAGGCCTGCCCGGACACGATATTCGTCGGACATGGCCCCGGATTCTGGCGGGAAATCAGCGCCGACGCCGACACGACCGGAGGAATATACCCCGAAGGGCCTGTAATCGAAGGCGGAAAACTGTTTCGGATAATGGACGACTATCCGCAACTGTATGCGGACTTATCAGCCACTTCCTGCGTGAACGCCCTTCAGCGCGACACCGACATCAGCAGGCAATTCCTGCTGAAGTATCACCAGCGGATTCTCTTCGGGCGGGACTGCTATAATGATGATCTGCAAAAGTTTCTACAGACAATAGACCTGTCTGACGAGGCGACCGAGAACATATATCACAAAAACGCCGAACGGTTATTTCGGATAGAATCGTAGCAATCTGGGTGGGCGTGGACGCGATATTAGAAAGGCCGACGTATATGAAAATCGAAAAGGTGCAACTCGTACCGATTACCGGCGGATGGTACTGCGACGACAAAGCGGCCTTTATCTTCGGTGATGTACAGGCAGACCATTACCTGGTGCGGGGCAAGCCCCAAACGCCGGGTTTTAAGGATGTGCGAGAGGTCGGCAAAGGCGTCTGTGTCATCCTCCACCTCGAAAACGGGCTGGTTGCCTATGGAGACGGAGTCAGCGTTACCTACGCCGGATCGGCAGGCAGGGACCCGATCTTTCGCTTCGATAAGCACGCTGAACCGAACCGTGAATTAATCGAGTCGTTTCTCGTCGGCAAGGATGTTACGCAATTTGCCGACCTGTCCCGCGAGGTCGAGAAAATCAGCCAGGAGGAACAGAAACTTCACCCAGCCTTGCGCTATGCAATCAGTCAATCGCTGCTGGAAGGAGCGGCAACGGCGAAGGCTCGCACAAAGGCGGAGGTCATCGCCGAAGCATACGGCGTGCAAATATCCGATTCTCCAATCCGCGTCGGGATCCAGAGCGGACAAGACCGTTACGCCGCTGTGGATAAGGCCATCTATCGTCGGGTTGACGCTTTTCCCCACGGCCTGATTAAAAATATCGACAACGATTTCGGACCAAACGGGGAGAAATTGGCGGACTACGCCAAATGGATTATCGCCCGGCTGGAGGAGCATGACGTCGAAGAAGACTATCGACCGGCGATACATTTCGATTGTTACGGTACTATCGGAAGGGCTTTTAATCACGACGTGGCACGAATGGCTGATTACCTTCGTCAATTGGCTGGGGTCGTTTCGCCGCTGACGCTTCAGATCGAATCTCCGGTCGAGATGGACACGCAACAGTCGCAGATTGACACACTGGCGTCTCTTCGCAAATCGCTCGGCCCCGACAGCGGCGTCATCCTGATTGCCGATGAATGGTGCAACACCATTGAAGATGTCGGTCTTTTCGCGCAGGCAGAAGCCGTTGATATGATCCAGATAAAGATGCCTGACCTGGGCAGCATAACCCGTAGCGCCGAGGCGATACTCGAATGTAAAAAGCACAGTGTCGGTGCGTACCTTGGGGGCAGTTGCAATGAAACCGACTTGAGCGCGCGGAATGCGGTACATCTGGCAGTCGCACTCGGAGCCGATCAAATCCTCGCCAGACCCGGAATGGGCGTCGATGAGGCTGTCAGTATCGTTCGGAACGAAGAGGTTCGCCTCCTCGCCGTTCTGGCTACAAGAACCAGCAACGCTTAAGATGAACTGCACATGACCATATCAGCAGACAAACCCGTAATCGGACTGCTTGGCGGCATCGGGTCGGGTAAATCGACCGTCGCAGCCGAATTGGCCTCGCTTGGATGCGGGCGCATCGACGCCGATGCCATCGGACACGAACTGCTCAAAGACCCGCAGGTTATGGCCGAACTGGCCGAGCGATGGGGAAAAGGCATCTTTGATGAAGACGGGAATATCGACCGCAAAGCCCTGGCTGAACCGGCATTCGCATCCCGTCGGGAAACCGAGGCACTGAACGCTATTATGCACCCTCGCATCCGCCGGCAAATGGTCGAGCAAATCGACGCGATGCAGGCCGATCCTGACACCCCGGCAATCGTGGTCGATGCCGCACTGTTGCTGGAAACCGACTGGTACGAACTGTGCAACGTCTTTATTTTTGTATCAGCGCCGGAAGACATTCGGGTCAGGCGAGTCAGGCAAACGAGAGGCTGGGATAACGCCACGTGGAAAAGACGAGAAAATTTACAAAAATCTCTGGACATCAAGGCCGGTAAAGCCGACTATATCATCAGTAACAGCATCAGCGAATCATCCTTATGCGAACAAACCCACTTGGTTTTTCAGCAGATAATCCATGGGAAATGAACGGCATTTTCTTTTTTCACGAGGAATAGAAGTCATGGCAAAGGCAAAAGAACCCAAAAAGACACCGGCAAAGAAAAAAACAACCAAAGCAAAAAAGGATGAGGTCAAGAATGACCCCGTCGAAGAGCAGGTCGAGCAGATAGAACAGGCAGAAGAGGTCGAAGAGGTCGAAGAGGTCGAAGAAACGCTCGACGAAGAACTGCACGCCAAGTACGAAAAGGTCAAGAGCGGTAATTTGCACATCACCGACCTTCAGAAAATGACGGTAACAGAACTGCACGAAATCGCCAAGACCGAAGGGCTTACCGACTACACCGGGCTGAAGAAGCAGGATATTGTCTTTAGCATACTCCGGAAGCGGATCCAGAAGAACGGCCTGATGTACGGCGAAGGCGTACTGGAAATCCTGCCCGACGGGTTCGGTTTCCTCCGCAGCACCGATTACAACTACCTTCCAAGCCCCGATGACATCTACGTCTCGCCGAGCCAGATCAGACGATTCGGGATTAAGCAGGGTAACATAGTGGCCGGTCAAATCCGCCCGCCGAAAGAGTCGGAGCGATACTTCGCCCTTCTGCGAGTCGAAGCCGTCAACTACGAAGCCCCCGACAGGCTGGCTGAAAAGGTCAACTTTGAAGACCTTACACCCTATCACCCGGAAAAACGCTTTTTCCTTGAGACGACCCCCGATGAGATTAACATGCGAGTGGTCAATCTCGTTACGCCGATAGGCTTCGGCCAGCGGATGCTAATCGTCGCCCCGCCGAGAACGGGAAAAACAATCCTCCTCCAGAAAATCGCAAACGCCATCACAACCAATCACCCGGACGTCTATGTGATTATCCTGCTGATAGACGAAAGGCCTGAAGAAGTTACCGAGATGGAACGGGCCACAACTGCCGAGGTGGTCTCATCGACCTTCGACGAACCCGCTTCCCGACACTTGCAGATAGCCGAAATGGTCGGCGAAAAGGCGCGGCGAATGGTCGAATTCGGGAAAGACGTCGTGATCCTGCTGGACTCGATTACACGCCTGGCCAGAGCGTACAACACCGAAATACCGCATTCGGGGAAGATTCTCACCGGCGGCGTGGACGCAAACGCGCTGCAAAAACCCAAACGATTCTTCGGAGCCGCCCGGAAAATCGAGGAAGGCGGATCGCTGACGGTCATCGGAACTGCCCTGATCGATACCGGCTCGCGGATGGACGAGGTGATTTTCGAGGAGTTCAAGGGAACCGGAAACAGCGAACTGCACCTCGACCGCAAGCTGGTGGACCGCCGCATCTGGCCTGCAATCGACATCTCCCGCTCCGGAACCAGAAAGGAAGAACTCCTCCTGGACCCGCAGGAACTCAAACTCGTCTATCGCCTCCGCAAAGTCTTGGCTGACATGAACCCCGTCGAGGCAATGGAACTGCTGATAAACCGCCTACAAAAATTCAGCACAAACGCCGAGTTCCTAATGTCAATGAAGATTGACTGACGATTGAGGATTGCGAGTTGGGGATTTTTCCAAAAGCCCATGCACTGCGATGCGTGGGCTTTTGTATGAAAGAGATACCATGAACTACCAAGCCGTATTATTCGACCTTGACGGGACGCTACTGGATACGATTGACGACCTTGCCGATTCGATGAACGCTGCCTTGGAGCAGTTGGGCTTCCCAGGCCATAGAGTAGGCAAATATCGGTTCTTTGTCGGCGACGGCGTTGATACCTTCGCTCGCCGGGTGCTGCCGGAAGATCGGCGGGACGAACCGACCGTCGCCCGCTGCGTCGAACTCCTGCGCGAAGAATACGCCAACCGCTGGAACGTCAAAACCCGCCCATACGACGGCGTCGCCGAAATGCTCAACGGCTTAACCGCTCGCGGTTTGGCGATGGCGGTCCTGTCAAATAAACCCGACGATTCCACGAAACTGTGCGTCGCAAACCTCCTGTCGAACTGGCGATTCAATATGGTGCAGGGCGTCGCCGACGGTTTCGCCCCCAAACCCGACCCAGCCGGGGCATTGAAAGTCGCCGAAACGATTGGCATAGCCCCCGGCGAATTCCTCTACCTCGGCGACACGAACACCGACATGAAAACGGCCAAGGCCGCCGGTATGTACCCCGTCGGCGCGACCTGGGGCTTCCGCCCCGCCGACGAACTATCAGCCAACGGCGCAAAAACACTTATCAACCACCCCACCGACCTGCTGGAACTGATTTGAGCAGGATGGGCCAAAGCGGAGCGTAGGCCCACCTTATTATCTGCGGAAGATTGAAGGTGGGCCTTCAGCCCATCTTACTACTACAGATTCTCAATCTCGACCGGTTCGATGGTCTCTGCCAAATCGAAGCCGAAGATGCGCGAGAAGAAATATAACTCTGCCTCCAGAGCGCGGGTGATGTTTTTGGCTTGGCGGAAGCCGTGCTGCTCGCCGGCGAATTCCACGTAAGCAACGGGCACGCCCTTGGCCCGCAGGGCATCGACCATCATCTGCGCCTGGTTCGGCGGGACGATCTTGTCCTCATCACCTTGGAAAAATATCACCGGACAATCGAATCCCTCAAGATGATGAATGGCCGACCGCTCAATGTACAAATCGCGTTGCTGCGGATACGGGCCGATAAGGCCGTCGAGATAACGCGACTCGAATTTGTGCGTTTCTTTTGTCATGGCTTCGCAGTCGCTGATTCCGTAGTGGCTTGCCCCGGCGGCGAAGGTGTCGCGGAAAGCCAATGCTGACAGCGTCGTGTATCCGCCCGCGCTTCCACCGGTGATTGCCATACGGGCAGCATCGACCAGGCCTCGCTCGGCGAGGTATTTCGCGCCGTTGCAGCAATCATCCACATCTACAACGCCCCACTGCCCGTTCAATCGCTCGCGATATGCCCTTCCGTAACCTGTACTACCGCCGTAATTTACGTCGAGCACCGCAATTCCCCTGCTGGTGTAATACTGAATCGATAACTTCAGCGACGCCGGAGCAGCCGATGTCGGCCCACCGTGAACCATCACCACCAACGGAGGTTTTTCGTCGGACGGAGCGACATAAACCTTGTTCCTTGGCGGGTAAAGAAGTCCGTGTGCCGTCAGTCCGCCTGCGGTTGGAAACTCGACCGCCTCAACCGTCGAAATGTACCCGGCGTCAAATTCCAAATCGCTCCCACGCTGCAACTCCTCTATCTGTCCCGTTTCCAGGTCCAGCAAAACCACCGCCGATGCCTTGTCGGAAGACCCGCCGATGAACGCTACTGTTCCATTCGAGATGCGCAAAGACGAAATCGTATTATAAGGTGTCTCGATTGTTTCCAACTTTCCCGTATCCGTTTCGATTTTCGCAAGGCGCCATATTCCGTCCTGGACGTATGTGCAGATAATCTTTTTCGCTCCGGTGAAACCATAGGTCGGGCGACCAAATACCCATAACGGAATGGAAAATTCCGCATCAAGATTCGTGATTTGTTCGATTTTTCCATCGCGCAGACGATAAAGGTTCCACCAATCGGTGCGGTCGGAGGCAAAGTATAGTTGGCCGTCAGGGGAAAACTCCGGCTGGACGATAGACTCGCCCGGACCGCCCGCGACAAGCGCCGCCTCACCGACGGTCCCGTCCTCCTCGAACGACGCCGCCCAAAGTTCGGTAGTGTCCCACGGCATATTCGGATGGTTCCACGTCAGCCATGCCAGTTGTTTTCCGTCGGTACTGATACTCGGATTGGCGTAGAAATCGTTGCCGGACACCAGTACCTCAACCTCTCCGTCGTCGTAGATTGCTGCGATTGCGTTAATCGGCTCGCCGCTGCCGCTGTGGTCTTCCTGCACGGCGATAAGCCTTTTACGCTGCTCGTCGTGGATGAAATCCGCATAGCGCACGTCGCCTTCGGGCGTAATTGGCTTCGGCTGGTCTTCACCATTTGTGCGATAGAGCCTCTGGTCGGCGAAATTGGCAAAAATCACATCCTGTTCGCAGGGTATGTAGGCCCCACCGCCATATTCGTGGACGCGCGTCCGCGCATTGAACGACGGCGGATTCATGTCAGTCGTCGAGCCGTCAGGCCCCCGCCGGACGATTACGCATCTTCCGCCCTCGGCTGGGCGAAGTTCGAGCCAATAGACAAATTCGCCCTCAATCTGCACGTCGCCGAGCCGGATGCTCCCCGCCGCTATATCCGCCGCCTTAATCGGCGAAGCCCACGAACCATACGATGATACTTTCGGTTTGTTCATACTCTCTTTCATGTAAATAATGGCGACGGAGGGTTTTTGCTCAATCCCACCAGAACGTGCGGAATTTTTCGATTGCCTCGCAGAGGGCATCGACGTTCTCCGGCGGGGTCGGCGGATAAATACCCACGACGAGTTGCAGCCCTCCGGCAGGGTCGCCCAGTTTGCGGACCTCTTCCTCGATAAGGGCATGAATATCACCGGGCGTACCGAACGGAACTACCGTCTGGCGGTCAACGTCCAGCGAGATACAAAATCGCCCCTTTACCTCCTTGGCCAAGGCGTCGATGCCGTTGACCAAATCCTGCGGATTGATGATGTCCACGCCGGCGGCTTCGAAATCGTCCATCAGGTCCATGATGTATCCGTCGCTGTGGAGATAGACGAGTTTGCCCGCCTCCTTAACCGGCGCCATCAGTTCCTTATAAACCGGCGTAACGAACTTCGCGAACATCTCCGGCGAAATAAACGACGACGTCTGCGTGCCGAGGTCTTCGCCGAAGCCCATCATGTCCACGCCCAGTTGCAAATAGTGCTCGACCAGGGCGGCTGCGTGTTTCTTTACAATCTCTATCAGCCGCCAGAGTTCCGGCGGCTCCTCGACGAGGTCGCACATCAGATTTCCAAAGCCTCGCAAGTCCTGCAGGCGCATGAAGAAGAACCCGTGATAGATTTCGCCCCAGGTGAGTTTTCCCTCGCGCCGTTCGCGTTCGATCCGCTCCCGTTCTGCCTCCCAGTCGGAGGTAATCCTCTGTGCGTTCTGCGGAAGGACCGGCGGCGGGGTGAGATTTTCCAGGGCGGACCAGTCGGACAGGAAATGCTCGACAACGATGCCGATGATGCCGTTGACCGAGCATTGCCACTTACAGCCCCACGGATCGACCACATCACCGATTGTTTGTTCAGGCAGAAACTCGTAATGCTCGAAATCAATTTTCCCCGCCTCGAAGTCGGGAAAGAGCACCGGATGACGGGCCATTACTTCTTCTATCGCCGGCCCGCCTTCGATCAGACTGGCAGGGGAAATATGCACCCCCGCCGGGATGTACTCCGGGCCCTGGAAGGTGGCGTTACGGATGTAATTTTCACGTGCACTCAGCATTGTCGCAACTCCTCATGGGGCGTAGGGTATAGGGCGTAGGGCGTAGGGAAAAAAAGAGAATGTCGAATAATGAATACGGAATGTTGAATTTCGAAGTAAAGGAAACAAAATGTCTCTGAAGGAGAGGTTCTTTTCCTTCTGTTACTTCGTAATTCGAAATTCCCTGTTCAACATTCTCTTTTTTTCCCTACGACCTATGCCCTACGCCCTTTCTGTTACTTTTTCGCCCCGCAGCATTTTTTGTATTTTTTACCGCTGCCGCATGGGCAGGGGTCGTTTCGACCGGGCCGATCTGTCGATTTCAGTTGGTATTTGTCCGGGTCTTTTTCCCGTTCAGTCTTCGCCCTGGCGAGGATTTCATCCTCGGCTTCGATGTCCTCGGTACTCCGTTGCTTTCTGGACAGGTCGTCGAGTTTTTTCTTGTCCTTGCGTTTGGTGAACCTGTCTTCGATTGGGTCATGTGCCATTACTGGTTTCTCCCGCAGCATTTTTTGTATTTTTTCCCGCTGCCGCATGGGCAGGGGTCGTTTCGCCCGACCTTAGGCTGGTTACGGACGATGGTTTGAATCTTCTGCGCCTCCGCCGCTGCCTGCTGATCGGCCATATCGCGTGCAAGATCATCATAGCCGCTGAGTTGGTCATGCACCAGTTGCGAGACTTGATAGACGCTTTCCATCTCGGCTTCAGCGCCGAGTTGTGCCTTGAAAACGATGTCCGTAACCCTGTTCCGCACGGACGAAAGCATCTCGCTGAACAGGCGGAATCCCTCGCGCTTATAGACGATTCTCGGGTCCTGCTCTGCATAACTTCGAAGCCCGACGCCGCTGCGGAGATGATCCATCGCAAGGAGGTGGTCTTTCCAGGAAGTATCGTATATTTGCAGCAGGACGAAGCGTTCCAGTTCAGTCAGTTCGCGTCGCAGAAACGCTCTTCCAGCCTGAGTCAGAGTCGATTCGATATCGCCGGTGAGGTCCTCGTCGGAAATGTCCGTGTCGAAGCGTTTTTGACACCATTCGACTATTTCAGGAACGTTGTCCGTCCCGTTCAAACCGGAAAGAAACCCTTTGACCGTCTCGGAAAGCCTCTCACCCGTGAAGAAACCCTCAGCCAAGGCGACAAGGTCGCCGAACAACTGGTCAACGGACTTATCAGAGAGTTTATCGGGATCCCACCCAGCCTCGAATTTTCGATTTGCCCAGTCGCAAAGAGCGCCGAGGGCATAGACGTTATCGGGGCCTGACTGTCCGACCGTTATATCTATGGCATATCGGCAGGGGTACTCAATTTCGCGTCGGAGATACGCGCCTTTGACGGTGTGGGTGATTTCTTGCTCTGCCTCCCGCAGATCGTTTTCCGACAACTCGGCCGGCGGTATTTCCAGGCCGAACTTGCTTCGCGTCGATTCGGCCAATGCCTGAACCGCAAAACCGTCCGTCAGGAATTGCTGAATTTCCGTCAGGTCAATCGACTCTATGTGAGCGGCGGCGGCTTCGGCGAGGGACTTCTCCATTTCGGCGGGGTCCATCCGTCGAAGTTGGTTCTGTGGAAGATTGACCTTGAATCGGCTCATCGCCCAGGAAGAAAGCCCCTTCAAGTCCCATTCCCTCGGGTCCAGTTCCTCGTCGGCGTATTCTCCGATGGTTACGTTTATGACGTTGGTCGCTTCCTCTGCCGCCCTGTTGCGGAGATCGGCTTCGAGTGCGGGGAAATCCTCAACGGTCTTGCCGCGAATCTGGTCGGGTCTGAGGTTCAGTTCCAGGTTATGTCGTACCCATTCAGCCATACACCGCTGCGGGTAATCGCCGGAGAGGTAATCGGCCACCGCGTCACCGATTGTCTCGTCGATCATTTCGCGGATGATGCTCTCAATGTCCTCACCGGCGAGTATCTGCTGGCGGCGCGAGTAGAAATACCGCCGCTGATGGTCCATCACCTCGTCATATTCCAGCAGGTTTTTTCTGATGTCGAAGTTGCGCTGTTCGACCTTTTTCTGTGCGCGTGCTACGCCTTTGCTGATGCGCTTGTCCTCAATGGCTTGGCCTTCCTGCAATCCCAGCCAGCCCAGGACTTTGAGCGTCCATTCGCCGGCGAAGATCGCCATCAAATCGTCGCGCAACGACAGGAAGAATCGGCTGGAACCGGGATCGCCCTGTCGCCCCGATCGTCCTCGCAACTGGTTGTCGATCCGCCGGGCCTCGTGGCGTTCGGTCGCGACAATGTGCAGGCCGCAGGGAACTTTGGCCTGACACTCGCTCCTGCCCCGCCGGGGGAAAGACGGATCGATCTTCGGTTTGAAACAGTGTGCGCACTTCGTGGCAGCGTCGTACTCGTCGCAATGGATGCAGCACTTATTCGAACCGGGCGGGAACAACCCCTGCGGCTCGACGCCCAGTTCAGCCAATTTCTCATCCGAGGGAACTTTACACGTATCGAGCACCACGCCGGGCCCGAGTTTGATGTCCGTACCGCGACCGGCCATATTCGTCGCGATTGTTACGTTTCCGACCATCTCTTTCGATCCGCGTTTCAGGGGGCTTTGCATCCCCGCGAGCATGACGATGTCGGCTTCGCGTGCGGCGTTTTCGGGGCGGGCGTTGAGAACCTCGTGATTGATACCGTAAGAGCGAGTCAGTATCTCGCTGAGATAATCGGACTTCTCGATACTCGTCGTGCCTACCAGTATGGGGCGCCCCGCCTTGGAATAGGTGTTAATCTCCTCGACCAGCGAGGTGTATTTCTCTTCGACCGTCCCGTAAATAAGGTCGTTATAATCCATGCGGTTGACGGGGCGGTGCGTAGGTACGCAGATCACGTCGAGTTTATAAATCTTCATAAACTCTTCCGCCTCCGTCATGGCCGTACCCGTCATACCGGCGAGTTTTCCGTAGAGTTTGAAGAAGTTCTGGAGCGTGATGGTCGCGAGTGTCTGGTTTTCCTCCTTGACGGGGACACGTTCCTTAGCCTCAACGGCCTGGTGAAGCCCGTCCGACCACTGCCGCCCCTCCATGAGTCGTCCGGTGAACTCATCGACGATGATGACATCGCCGGTCTGGACGACGTAATCCTTATCGCGCTCATAGACGACATGGGCGCGAAGCGACTGGTCCAGCAGGTGAGGCCATTCCATATTGGCCCCGACGTAGAAACTACCCACCCCCGCCACTTCCTGTGCGGCGCTGACGCCTTCATGGGTCAGGTGGGCTGATTTCTTGTCCAGTTCGACCTCGTAATATTTCGTCAGGCCGGCGATTTCATTCTCCACCCCGTTGAGTTCGACGCGAGACTTTTCCAGTTTTCCGGAGGCCGATTTTTTCTTCTCACCGTCGGCTTTGGAATGCTCGCCCTCAAGGGCCATGACGGACCTTTTGAGGTTTTCGACGCGATGATTGGCCTGCTTGTAAGAACGGTGGCGTTTGATTATTTCTCTGATTACGCCGTCGGCCTTACTGTATCGCCCAACGTCGCCGTAAGCGGGTCCCGAAATAATCAGCGGCGTCCTCGCCTCGTCGATCAGGATATTGTCCACCTCATCGACGATGGCGTAATCGCGGACACCCTGGGCCTGTTCAGCCACCGACATTTTCATATTGTCGCGGAGGTAGTCGAATCCGAACTCGCTGTTGGTTCCGTAGGTTACGTTGCAGGCGTACTGCTTCTGACGCTCGGCGCTGTCCATCGGCTGTTGAATCGCACCGACTCGCATACCAAGCATCTCGAAAATCGGAGCCGCGAAGTCGCAGTCACGCTGGACGAGGTAATCGTTGACGGTTACGACGTGGACTTTCTTTCCGGCAAGGGACGACATGTAAATGGCGGGGTAACACGCGATGGTTTTGCCTTCACCGGTGGCTTCTTCGGCAATCATTCCTTCGTGGAGAACCAGCCCCGCCGCCAGTTGCACGTCAAACTGCCGGTGATTCCTCGCCAACCAGGACGCCATGCGAACAGCCGAGAAGGCTTCGGGTAGAATGTCTTCAGGAGATTCACCGTTGGTCAACCGACGGCGGAAATCGTCGCTCTTTCCGCAAAGCCACTCCTTCGCCGATATCGGAACGACTTGAAGCGACCGGGCCATTTGGATAAGTTCGTCCGGGGCGACCTCGTCGCCCATCGCCTCTGCCGCCTGGCGAACGAGAGCATAATACTCATCTTCAAACCTCCGCCCTGCCACGTTAATCCGCTCGCGAACAACGTCCATCCGCGCGCGGACCATCCGCTCGTTCCGGGAACCGCCAAGCAACTTCACGAATGTCTTGCCTATCGCAGAAAACATCAGCGCCAATTTCATCCAAAGAGAATCTTCTATTCCGTACAGTATCGCATCTTGTATCCGACGACGTCAAGCAATGCCGTCGCTGCCTCAAAAAAACAGATATGCAAAAAATAAAAAAATTCACTTGAAATAAAATTATACTATGTTACTATGTGAGCATAGGGACACACAGTAACGAATATGGAGTAAGTAAATATGAATGCTGCAACCAGAAACCTGTACGAGCGCAAAGCCGCTGTTCTCACCGCAGCCGGGCATCCGATTCGTCTGGCAATAATTGAGTTCCTCAAGGACGGCGAGCAGTGCGTCTGCGATATTGCAGAGCATGTAGCCGCTGAGCGGTCGAACGTTTCTCGACACCTGGCGGTGCTGCTGCGGGCCGGGATCGTCGAGCATCGCAAGGACGGGCTGAGAATGCTCTACAGCCTCAAGACGCCCTGTGTGCTGAACTTTCTGGAGTGCGTTACAAACGTCCTCCGCGAGCAGGCGCACGAGAACAAGGTAATCCTGAAGAACCTATGACCAATCGAAAAGCAGAATTTGGAAAATTCGCGGTGATTGTCGCGGTGTTTGCGGGGTGTTTCTTCCTGCCCGTCGGCAACGTTCGGTTCGGCAACGCCATAACCGAATCGCTGCGACTTCTCAAATGGTACGCACGCGAGCACGTCCTACTCTGTCTTGTGCCGGCCTTTTTTATCGCCGGGGCGATGGCTGTATTCGTCAGCCAGGCATCGGTAATGAAATACCTCGGCGCAAAAGCCAACAAGGTGCTGGCCTACGGTGTGGCAAGCGTTTCGGGAAGCATCCTGGCTGTCTGTTCCTGCACGGTGCTGCCGCTCTTTGCGGGCATTTACCGGATGGGCGCGGGGCTGGGACCGGCGACGGCGTTTCTATACTCAGGTCCGGCCATCAACGTTCTGGCAATCATTCTGACTGCCCGTGTGCTTGGTCTGGAAATAGGTATCGCCCGCGCCGTCGGAGCCATTGTTTTCAGCATCGTTCTGGGCCTGCTGATGCACCTGATATTCCGCAAGGAAGAACTGCAAAAGGCGAACGATCAGGCGGAAATGCCCGCACCGGAAGTCAGCCGACCTTTGTGGAAAAACGCAGCCTTCTTCGCCGCAATGGTCGCAGTGCTGGTCTTTGCCAACCTGGGCAAACCCGAAGACGCTGCCGGCGCAGGCCTGTACGCGACGATTCACGGGTTTCGCTTTTTCATAGCCGGTGCGTTCGGCGTGGCACTGATTGCGATGTTGGCTGCATGGTTCAAACGCGGCGAACTGGGCGAATGGACCGGTTCGACGTGGGGTTTCGCCAAGCAGATCCTGCCGTTGCTTTTTTTCGGCGTTCTGATTGCGGGTTTCCTGCTTGGCAGCCCGGGCCGGGAGGGCGTCATTCCGTCGCAATGGGTGGCATCGGCCGTCGGGGGAAACTCGATGCGGGCGAACTTATTCGCATCGGTGGCCGGCGCGTTCATGTACTTCGCAACACTGACGGAGGTTCCCATCCTCGAAGGTCTTATTCGAGCCGGAATGGGCAAAGGACCTGCCCTTGCGCTGCTACTGGCAGGACCGGCACTGTCGCTGCCGAATATGCTTGTTATTAGAAGCATTATGGGGACACGTAAAACATTGGTTTTTGTCTCGCTGGTGGTAGTTATGGCCACCATCTCCGGCATAATTTTCGGAGCAATGTTTCCGGGATGATTCTGTGTCCAACAGTGGTTCGTATTTTTTATGAAAGGAAAAGAAATGTCTGATTGCTGTTGTGGAGATTTAAAACCAACGGTTTTGTTTTACGCCTGCAGCGGCGGGGCCAATGTGGCCGAGGTCGCCGATAAGGCCGCCCGCGAGATGATGTTCGCCGGGGAAGGCATAATGTTCTGCCTGGCTGGGCTTGGCGCGGGCACAAATGGCATGATTCAAGCAGCCAGGGACGCCGACCTGAACGTCGTTATCGACGGCTGCCCGATGGATTGCGCCAAAAAGATTTTCGACAACTGCGGCGTAACAAACTACGTGCAGGTGAAAGTTGCCGACCTGGGCATTGAGAAGGTCAAAGGCGCCCGCGCCACGGATGAACAGGTTGAAAAGGTGCTAGAAAAGGTAAGAGAGGCGTTGACATGAAAAAATTACAGATTCTCGGAACAGGATGCCCGAAGTGCAAAAAACTGGCTCAAAACACCGAAGCCGCCGCCAAGGCGCTGGGCGTCGAATATGAAATCGAAAAGATCACCGACATCAACGAGATTATGAAATTCGGCGTAATGCTGACCCCGGCCCTGGTCGTGGACGGCGAAGTCAAAGCCGTCGGCAAGGTTCCCGAACCGGAAGACATCAGGGACATGCTCGGATGATCGCGTTCATCGGTTTGTGTCCGTGCAGTGGCGGCGGCGGTGGTGATGGCGGCGTAAATCCGCTGGTTGCCCTGGTTTTTCTCGTTGGTCTTTGGTGCTGTCTCCGTTGGGCAGGACGAATCTGGAAACAGAAAGGTGTTTCAACCATGAACAAAATCGGAAAAATTAGCATCGTTGTCGTACTTCTGGCTGCGGTAGGCGTCGTGATCGCATTGAAACGGGATGATTCCACACCGACGGACAAAGCCGGCGCAACCGGCATACCCCGCCTGGTGGACCTGGGGTCGGACAAGTGCATCCCCTGCAAGTTGATGGCGCCTATACTCGATAACCTGAAGAAAGAATATGCCGGCAGACTTCAGGTGGACGTCTTTGACGTGGGGAAAGACCCCGGTCTCACCGGGAAATACAAGGTTCGTTTAATCCCTACGCAGATATTCTACGACGCTTCCGGCAAGGAACTCTGGCGGCACGAGGGCTTCATGTCCAGGGAGGATATTCTTGCCAAGTGGAAGGAACTGGGTGTCGATTTATCCGTCGGCAAGGCAACCACAGCACCAGCGACAACCACAGCGCCAACGGCAACCACAGCACCAACAACAACCACAGCACCAACGACCAAACCCGTCGCCACGATTTTAGGGATATATCCCAGACTGGCGTCCGGCGGGCTGACTCATGCCAAACTTGTGAATATACCCCAGGGTAGCACTGTTCTGCGCGCCGGAAAGTTGGTTATCAGTCAGGCAGACCTCGACAAAGAGATTGCCAAGGCCCCCGCCAATGTCCGGGAACAACTGAAAAAGAACACCTTCTTTCTCCTGGAACAAACGGCCACCGGAAAACTGCTGCTCTCGGAAGCAAAACGCGAACTGGAAAAGGCTGGAAAGAACATATCGGGCAAGAGTGAACAGGACATTATCGGGGAATATTTCGAGATCCTGACCCCAAAGATCAAAGTAACCGACCGCGAAATAAAGGAGTTCTACGACAAGAATAAAGACCTTGTCGGCAATGCAGCGATGGACCAGGTCAAGCCGCAGATTGAGCAGTACCTTCTCGGAGAAAAGAAGCAGAAATTTGCAGACGGACACGTCAAGACCATTGGGCGGAGAATTCCCATCGAGCTCTCTGCTTCCTGGATAAAGGTACAAGCGGCATCGGCCAGAAATAATCCGGTCGATAAGGTCCGCGATAGCGGAAAGCCGTCATTTGTCAACTTCGGAGCCAAAGGCTGCCGTCCCTGCGACATGATGGAGCCTATACGCAACGCCGTCAAAAAGAAGTACCAGGGCAAACTCAATGTCGTGTTCGTTCACGTCCGCGAAGAGCAGATTCTCGCCGCACGGTACGGCGTTCAGAGCATTCCGCTGCTTGTGTTTTTCGACAAGAACGGCAAGGAAGTGTTTCGCCACACAGGTTTCTTCGGCCGGGACGAGATCGAAAAGAAACTGGCGGCGATGGGAGTCAAGTAGTCATGGAATATCTTTTCACGACGTTGACCAGCGCCGTCGAAGGAACCCCGGCAGTTGCTTTAGGGGCGGCCTTCCTCTGGGGCATCATGAGCATCCTGCTAAGCCCATGCCATCTGGCCAGCATCCCGTTAATCGTCGGCTTTATAGACGAGCAGGGCAGAATCTCAACCAAACGGGCATTTCTCATCTCAACGCTGTTTTCGTCGGGCATCCTGATAACCATCGGTGCTATCGGCGGGATCACTGCGGCGGCAGGACGAATGATGGGTGATGTTGGCAAGTACGGTAACTACATCGTCGCGGTTATCTTTTTCATCGTTGGCCTGCATCTTCTGAACGTTATTCCCATGCCCTGGTCCGGACCGGGCAAAATCGGCATGAAACGCAAGGGAATGCTGGCCGCATTAATTCTCGGACTGGTTTTCGGAATCGCCCTGGGGCCTTGCACTTTCGCGTACATGGCCCCGATGCTGGGCGTTACCTTCAAACTCGCGGCTACCAATATCGCCTACGGCATCCTGCTGCTGGCAGTCTATGGTATCGGACACTGCTCGGTCATCGTCCTGGCCGGCACAAGCACAGAACTGGTCCAGCGGTATCTGAACTGGAACGAGAAATCCAAAGGGACCATAATCATCAAGAAAATCTGCGGCGTTCTCGTTCTGTTGGGAGGCATTTACCTCATCTACACAGCCCGGTAATAAAAGACAATTGCCCAGCCCCCACCAACACCATCGAAGGTTCTCAACCCCGACACAATCACCGAAATGCTGCAATAAAAATCGCGCAAAATCGGCGGTTTCTACCTTGCGTATTTTCACTTGGTGTGCGAGAATAGAGTTAGTTGATAAGGGAGTTGTAGCATGTCGTCCGTATGCGGTCAGGATCTTGGCCAATTGAAAAAGGTGGCGGAACTCGAAGCCTCGCTCCTCGTGTGCGTAGAGGCTGCTGCCGATGAACTCCGGCACATCGAATGTCTCGACGAGGAACAACGAGCCGAGATACACGCCATTCTCGATGCGATGAAGCACGACGGTCTCTCTCACGTCGCAGCCATTCACGCTCTCGCGGAAGGGCCTTCCCAGGAGACTTACCATGCCTGAACGAGTGATCCTTCGAGAACACTTCAACGAAATGCTCCAGACCGTATCAGCCGTTGCCGATGAGTACGACCAACTCGCCTCGACGGAGGCCGAACCGCCCCGACGGGAACAACTCCGCAGACTCACGCGAGATAAATCCCGCCACTTGGAACTGACCGAACGACTACTGGAAATCCTCGACGAGTGAAGGGATTTCAAGAAACAGAATAGCAGGATTATGGGGATTACCGGATTACAGAGATTTTATTTTTACTGAAAGAAACAGAAGAAGCATGAAAAATTGGATGACGGATCAACCTCTTTACAAATCATGAGATTTGAAAATTAAAACTAATCCCTATAATCCCGTAATCCCTGAAATCCCGCTATTCTGTTCCCGGACCGGCAAGACCTTATCCATATAAAGGAATTCACTCAAACATTGTCGCATTCTGCTTACCAACTCGGTGTAATCGGTGCGGGCAACATGGCTGAAGCCTTGATGCGAGGGGTTATTTCAGCCAATCTGATCGACCATAATTCCGTGGTCGTTTCCGACCCGCAGTTTTCCCGTCGGCAGCATTTTACGCGCGAATTGGGCATCACCACAGAAACCGATAACAGCATCCCCGCTCAATGCCCGCGAATCATCCTCGCAGTCAAGCCGCAAATAATGGGCGAGGTTCTCGAAGGCGTCGCCGAAGCCATCAATCCCGATACCACAATCGTCAGTATCGCAGCCGGTATCCGCGCACAATTTATCTTCGAAAGGCTCGGCGAGAAGGGCAGAATCGTTCGCGTCATGCCCAACACGCCCATGCTGGTCGGCGCGGGCGTAAGCGCCGTAGCCGCCGGGCCTGGCGCAACCGAAGCGGACCTGGTATGGACGGAAAAACTCTTTGCTGCCTGCGGAAAAACGGTCCGCGTCGCCGAAGAACTAATCGACGCGGTTGTCGCCGTCAGCGGGTCCGGGCCGGCATATTTCTTCTACCTTATCGAAGCAATGATCGCCGCCGGCGTAGAAGAGGGACTCGACCGCGACCTGGCTACAAACCTGGCGATCCAAACCTGCCGCGGAGCCGGTGAACTCCTGACCCGCACCGGCGAGCCACCCGAAGTCCTGCGGGCGAGAGTTACAAGCCCCGGCGGGACGACCCAAGCCGCCGTCGAATCAATGGATTCCGCCGGCGTCCGAGACGCCCTCGTCGCCGCCTTCGGAAAAGCGGCCCAACGCTCACGCGAATTGGGGAAATAATAAGCCGCCTGCGACTCTGCGGCCTATTCTTTCTGGTCCAGTACTTCCAATGCCGGCATGGATTTGCCTTCGAGGAACGTCAGCGACGCCCCGCCGCCGGTGGAGACGTGAGTCATCTTCTCGGCCAGACCCATCTGGTCAACGGCAGTGGCTGAATCACCGCCACCAATGACGCTGACCGCTCCGGCGTCTGTAGCCTTGGCGACGGCTTCGGCGATTGCCTTTGTCCCGGCTGCGTAGTCGGGCTTCTCGAACACGCCCATCGGACCGTTCCATACGATAGTTTTCGCACCGGCGATTATCTCGCTGAATTTTTTAATCGTCTCCGAACCGATGTCCATGCCCTGCATATCATCGGCCATACCAAGCCCGTCGGTCGTTTGGGGCTTGCCGGTGTCGAAATCGTCCGTAACGATATTGTCCTCCGGCAGGACAATCTTGTCACCCGCCCGTGCCAGCAGGTTCTTCATCGACCCGACCTGGTTTTCCTCAACGAGGCTTTTACCGACGCCGATGCCCTGGCTTTTGAGCAGCGTGTAGGCCATTGCTCCGCCGATGATTATCCGGTCAACTTTTTCAAGCAGTGTGGAGATGAGTTTGATTTTATCGGAGACCTTCGCCCCGCCGAGAATAACAACGAAAGGCTTGGCTGGGTCGGAAATAGCGTCGTGAAGATATTTGATTTCTTTTTCGACGAGGAAGCCCGCTACCGCCGGTCCGCCTTTGGCCTTAATAATCTTGGCCGCTCCGTACATGCTGGCGTGCTTGCGATGGCAGGTGCCGAAGGCGTCGTTGACATAAACCTCTCCCAATCGTCCCAGTTCCTGGACGAACCCGTAAAGCGTCTCTCTCTGATCGAACGCGAGTTGACCGTCGGGATTTTTCCTGGCCTTGTCGAGCATGGTCTCGCCGGGATGGAAGCGGACGTTCTCCAGCAGGACGACATTTCCCGGCTTAATTGCCGCGACGAGTTCTTCCGTTCCGGCCCCGACGACCTCCGGCGGGCCTAGCGTTACGGGTCTATCCAGCAGTTCAGCCAGGCGATCGGCAACGGGTTTGAGCGAGAACTCCGCCTGGAAGCCTTCGCCCTTAGGCCGGCCCAGGTGGCTCATCAAAATCAGCGCCCCACCACCGTCGAGAACATGCTTAATGCTGGGAAGGGCGGCGACGATCCGCTTATCGTTCGTAACCTTGCCATTGTCCAGCGGGACATTAAAATCCACCCGCATCAGCACCTTTTTACCGGAAACGTCAATATCCGCAATTGTCTTGGTTGTCATTCTTGTAATCCTTGTAAGGTTTTCGCAAAATCACACTGTGGTTTATTGAGCATACTATCAGCAAATGTGCTGTTGATTTCAAGCATTGAAAAGAAACCCAGGGATTCAAATCCCTGGGCTTAGGTCCACGCTACTGCGCCTGTTTGTTCAGAAGCGACCAGAGCGCAGCGCCTTCTTTCGCATGATCTCGAATATACTGAACCACGTTGAGTTGGTGCTCACGATCGCGAATCGCTTTTATCTTTCCGCGAACCGCCCAGACACCACCCGGAACAACCAGACCCGCATCACTCAACAAGCGAGAACTGTTCTTCTTCGCTATACCGATGTAATGACGCGCGATGCGCTTGAGCAGTTCGTATCGATTAAGCTTTGTTATGTCTCTAAGCCCAGGGATTCGAATCCCTGGGTTTTTGTATAAATCCACATTCAATGGTGTGAATCTCGCAAGGAGGTGAAAATGCGCCGCGCCGACGGACAGATCAATCAATTCGATTTTGTGATACAGGAACGTCTTGCCCATTTCCAGGCACGCGATTACACGCTGATCCCGGTTAAGCAGCACTTCGTCGCGATTCATTAAGTCTTTGGAATGGGCGAATATCTCATCGTACTTGCCCGGCGGTGAAGGATTTTTGTAGTCACCATCCACATGTTCACGATGATGCCGCGCCCGCCACCCCCGCTGATCCCCCCGAACCCACGTGCCGTACGTCGAACCCATACAGTGAAACCAATTATTCCACGGGAGCATGATGAGAACTCCTCGAACACAAAAAAACATCCGGGATACGGAAAGAAAAAGCCCAGGGATTCAAATCCCTGGGCTTCTTCTTTCCGTTATAAAATCTTTACAGCGTCGATAACTTTTCGATCAGGTCGGCAGAGCGGTTGGAGTATCCCCACTCGTTGTCGTACCACATGGTAACCTTGACCATGTCGCCGTCCATTACCATCGTGTTATTCGAGTCGAAGATCGAAGAGTGCGGGTTGTGGATGACGTCGGATGAGACTATCGGGTCGGTAACGTACTCGATAATGTTCTTCATAGGTCCTGCCGCGGCGTTGCGGATGGATTCGTTAATCTCTTCGATACTGGTCTTCTTTGAGACCATTATGGTCAGGTCGGTTATCGAGCCGACCGGAACCGGTACACGAAGCGCAAAGCCGTCGAGTTTTCCGTTCAGTTCCGGCAGAACTTTACCGACGGCAACAGCCGCTCCGGTAGTCGTCGGAATGATGTTAATCGCTGCCGCCCGCGCACGAACCTTGTCGCTGTGAACGAGGTCCAGCAGACGCTGGTCGGAAGTGTACCCGTGGCAGGTCGTCATCATGCCTTTGACGATACCGAACTGCTCATGGAGAATCTTCGCCACCGGCGCGAGCGAGTTTGTCGTGCAGGATGCGTTCGAGACACACTTGGTCTCGGGCGTAAGCAACTGGTCGTTGACGCCCAGAACGATAGTGGCTGCATCGCCCTTGGCCGGGGCGGAAATAACGACCTTCTTCGCGCCGGCGTCGAGGTGACTGTCGTAGCCGGCCTTGTCTGCCGTCTTGTTGGCGCGGAAAATGCCCGTCGATTCCAGCGCAACATCCACGTCCATATCGCCCCACGGTAAATCGGCGGGGTTGCGTTCGGAGAGTACCTTTATCTCCTTGCCGTTGACGACAATCGCGTCCTGTTTGGCGACGACCTTGCCGGGAAAGCGTCCCTGTGTCGAATCGTATCGCAGCAGATACGCCAGCATATCGGCGTCAGCCAAGTCATTGACCGCGACCACATCAAACCGCTCCGGCTCTTCAGCCATTGCGCGAAACACCAGCCGACCGATACGACCAAATCCGTTGATACCAACTTTTACAGACATTCTATTACTCCTTCAAAGTTCTCATTGATGAAAAGGTTTTTACGAAAATGCTCAAATCCCAGCCGGGGGAGAGTATCGGTAACGCCCCGGTCTTGTCAAGGTAAAACATCGCTATGTTCGGAAGGTAAAACGTTGCGTTGTTGGAATTGGTTGGTATAAATAGGTGGACGCTTTATTCTCGGAGAGGTGCCGGAGCGGCCGATCGGGCGGCACTGGAAATGCCGTGTGCCTTAGGGTACCGTGGGTTCGAATCCCACCCTCTCCGTTATTCGATTGCGGAAAGGTGGATTTTTACTTCCGGTCGCTGTTGGTTTGCATCGCAGCCCTGACGATTCTCGCCTCTCCATATTCGACCGTTCCGTCGGAGGCCTCCACAATTTCCCGCAGGCTGTCGGTTCCGAGATGTTTGAATAAGCGTTCAATTTCCAGACGCTTGGCCGGTTCGACTTGCCGGTCCAGTTCGACGTCCCTGCCGTCCAGGATTAATCGCTCGATATGCGTCGAAACAGTCCCCATCGTCAGCCCACGCCTCTCGGCAATCTGCGAACGGTCCAAACCCTCCTTCAGCATCTGCCAGGTGGTGTTGTAAGTCGTCCCCGCCGATGATTTGGTCTGCCTGGTCGCGCGTGGCGGAGGCGGAGGCGCCGCATTGCTTTTGACTTGCGGGTTTGATTCTACAAAGGCGCGAATCGGCGGAAGGAAATCCTCGTTGTAGCGTTGAAGTTTCATATCTCCCACGCCGGTAATGCAACGCATTTCGTCCGGCGTAACGGGAAAATAACAGGCCAGTTCGTGCAGCGTCCTGTCCGAGAAGATAACGAACGGCGGCACGTTCTGCTCCTCGGCGAGTCGTGTCCTGACCGACCGCAACTGTTCAAAGAGTTCCCGGTTATAATCGTCTGTAACTGCCGATCGCCCGTGGCCTTGGGTTTCGGGTCGCCTGATAATATAAAACTCTTCCCTGCCGAAGAGCACTTCGCGTCCGCGCAGCGTAACCTGCAGAACGGGATATTGCCCCTCCGTCTGGATGAGGAATTTCTGCGCGAGAAGGTCGTCGATAATCCCGCGCCAGAACCGTTTGTCTTTGTCCTTCCCGGCTCCGTAGGTTTTTATTTCATTGTGCCTCAAGTCTCGAATTTTCTTCGTATTAGCGCCGGTTACAACGTCCACGACGTGGGCAGCGCCGAAACGCTGTCCCGTGCGAAGAATGGCCGACATGATAATCTGCGCTTCGGTGGTGGCATCGGCCTGTTCGGTGTTACTCGTACAGACATCGCATGTGCCGCAATTATCGGCATCGAGCGTTTCGCCGAAATAGTCAAGAAGTTGTCGTCGTCGGCATACATTGGCAGTGGCATACCGGACCATTTCACCAAGTTTGCCTGAAGCGATGGAACGCTGGGCTTCATCCTCCATCTGGTTGATAAAGTAGCGAATCGTGGCGGTGTCGCCCCGCCCGAAGAAGAGAAGACAGTGCGCCGGTTCGCCGTCGCGCCCCGCCCGGCCTGTTTCCTGATAATAACCCTCTATGTTCTTGGGCAGGTCGCCGTGGACGACGAAGCGGACGTTCGACTTGTCTATACCCATACCGAAAGCGATGGTGGCTACGATGACATTAATTTCGTCGCGGTTGAAGGCGTCCTGGTTTTTCTTCCGCGTTTCGCTGTCCAGGCCGGCGTGATAGGGACGTACCTTGACGCCCTGTGAGGCGAGATACGCGGCAGTGCCTTCGACGTCCGCACGGGTGGTGCGATAAATGATACCGGATTCATCGCGACGGTTGTGGAGAAACGACAGTATCTGCCGGTCCACGTCGTCCTTCGGCACAACCTCATAGAACAGGTTAGGCCGGTCGAATGACGCCCGCACAGTATGGGGATTCCGCAGGGCGAGCCTGTCGATAATATCCCGTTGCACCCGTTTCGTCGCGGTGGCTGTGAACGCCGCCACCGGGACATCGGGGAAATGTTCCACTATCAGCGAGAGCGAGAGATAATCAGGCCTGAAATCGTGCCCCCACTCGGAAATACAGTGCGCCTCGTCAATGGCGAAAAAGCAAACGGGAACAGCCTTCAGGATCGCCAGGAAACTGTCCATTGCAAATCGTTCGGGGGCTACGTAAAGAAGTTCCAACTCGCCGCCCGAAAACCTTCGAAGCACCTCCGATCGCTGCAAACCGTTCAATGAACTGTTAAAATACTCTGCCCGAATCCCGTTGTCCCTGATCGCATCGACCTGGTCCTTCATCAGTGAAATGAGCGGGCTGATGACGATGCAGGTTCCGGGCAGCAAACGGGCCGGTAGTTGATAGCACAGGGATTTTCCGCCTCCGGTGGGCATCACGGCAAAGGCGTCGCGTCGGGTCAGGATCGCGCGGATGATTTCTTCCTGGTTGGGCCTGAAAGCGTGAAACCCGAAGACCTCGTCGAGCGGACCGATAAGGTCCTCGGTTTTGTCCGGTTTCTGCGTCAAAGTCATAAATACCAGCCTTGGTTGGTCTGCGAAGAAAGATCGCAGGATTATAATCTTGATGAGAGAAGAAGAAAAAGAAAAAGAAAGATAGCGGGATTTCAGGGATTGCTGGATTATAAGAATTTTGTTTCTTCTATTTTCTTTTAGCAAAATTCAAATCCATGAAATCCAGTAATCCCTGAAATCCCGCTATCTTTGCTGTTTCTTCTTCTTTTCATGCCGCACCGACTCGAATAATGCAACAATACCGCCGTCTCATCATAAAGAACGCTTTACGCCGATAAATATTAATAATCAGAGCATTTTCTTGACAATCCCGTTAAAATCGTCAATCTATGCCACTGGTTAATGAGGAGATCATTATGATGACCACATTAAGACTGACAGGATTAACATTGGCGACATGGTTGGTTTTGTTGTCGGCTGGTTGCGGCGAATCGGAAAAACTGGAAACAACCTCCGGCGGATACCGCGAGGTCGCCCCACCGATCGAACTGATCGCCAAGGCAAGACCGCCGATCCACGACATGCCAATTCCGATAGGATTCAAACTGGATGAGAACCGAAGTCGGAACTTCACAGCCGCCGGCGCTCGGTACGTGGACCATCTTTATAAAGGCAGCGCCGACAAATGGGTCGTCGCCAGGTTCTACAAGCGACAAATGCCCACCAACCGATGGATGTTCGTTACGGATATTTTCGCACAAGGCGACTTGAGACTGGACTTCGAGAGAGAAACCGAACGCTGCCAGATTATCATCGGCAAAGGCAGCCTGTTTCATCCTACCTACATCAAGGTGCAACTTTGGACAACAGGCAGAATCGTCATACCGGAAGAAAAGACTGGAGGTAGATCCACTACAAAATGAAGGCTCAACGAAGGCATGAATTACAGGAAAACGTTCTCGCCCACGAACTGGGGCAGATGAAGACTTTTTTCAACCGTTACGGCAACTGGATTACGGGCGTTGTCGTCGCAGCGCTGATTGTGCTTCTGATCGTCTGGCACTATCGAAGCAGAAGCGCCGCGGAACTGCTCGAACAGGCTGCAATGTTTGAAACGCTGAAGCAGAGCATCTACGAGCCGGACAAACAGGCGTCATCGCTGGAGGCAATGGTCGATCTGGCCCAAAGCGCCAGGGATCCGCTCATCGCGGCATCAGCGTCCGTGTTCGTAGCAGATTTCTACGCAAGGCAATACATGACAGATTTGCGGAACCCCGAAGGAAAACAAGCGGGAGAGTATCGCGAAAAAGCCAAAACATATTACAACCTGGTTATCGAGAAACATTCCGGCTGGAAAATTTTCGTCGCCAAGGCCCATCTCGGATTGGGGATACTGGCTGAAAACGCCGCAGACTGGACGACGGCAAAATCCGAGTATGAACTGGTGAAACGTTCGCTGGATGATACCTTTCCTGCATGGATCGAGGCACAACGAAGATTGAATAATCTGAAGATATGGAAAGAACCCTTCAGGTTCGCCACAACTTTACCGACTACTGTACCGGCAACGAAACCGGCGGACACCCAGCCGGCGTCAAAACCGGCCTTGACTGACGCGAAAAAATAGATAAAGTTTCCCCCGGACAATTTGGCCGGTACGTTTTAGAACTACTTTTCTGAAAAATGTTAACCAAGCATTAGGAGATGAGAGCATATGTCAGACTTGCAATCAATTGCAGATGCCCTGATCAAGGGCGACCGTAACACCGTAGTGGAATTGACACAAAAGGCGATCGACGACGGCGTAAGCCCGGCCGATATCCTCACGAACGGCCTGATTGGCGGTATGAACGTCATCGGCGTACGCTTCAAGAACAACGAAGTGTATGTTCCGGAAGTTCTCATCGCCGCTCGTGCGATGCACGGCGGGCTGGGCGTACTCGAACCACACCTCAAAGCCAGCGGTGTCGAACCACTCGCCGTTGTCGTTATAGGGACGGTCAAAGGCGACCTTCACGACATCGGTAAGAACCTCGTCGGTATGATGCTCCAGGGCGGCGGGCTTGAGGTCATCGATGCAGGAATCGACGTGTCCCCTGAAAAATTCGTCGCCGCCGTCAAGGAAAGCGGCGCTAAGTTCGTCGCAATGAGCGCGCTTCTGACCACGACAATGCCGCAGATGCCCGAAATAATAAAGGCCATCAAAGAATCCGGCTTGGACGTCAAAACACTTGTCGGCGGCGCACCCGTTACCCAAAGTTACGCCGACGAAATAGGGGCGGACGGATACGCACCGGATGCAGCCAGCGCCGTCGATAAAGTCCTGGAACTGGCAAAACAATAACGCGGTAAAACACGATAGATTCATTCGTCAAACGGCAAGTCGGCTTCGGTGTCGGCTTGCCGTTCGGCATTGCAATCATCGAAGAACTAATGCCCGACAAGACGCACATAAACGCCCCCGGCACAGGGATGCAGGTGGTCGAGACGCCGGACGAACCAAACCAGGACGGCCTGCGCCGACTACGAATTGACATCCGCAGAGCGCTGCCTGACCGTCGGCTCGATAAATACCTCGCAGGACGCCTCGGTGAAATGTCTCGCACCGCGCTCCAACAGTACATCCGCGAAGGCGCCGTTACCGTCAATCAACGGATTGTCAAACCTTCCTACACCATCCGGACCGGCGACGTTATCGAGATGCTCCTTCCAGAACCGGAAGAACTCGTCATCGAACCCGAACCCATCCCGCTCGATATCATCTATGAAGACGACGACATAATCGCCGTCAACAAACAGCCTGGTATTATCGTTCATCCCGCCCGGGGTAATCACTCCGGAACACTGCTGAACGCACTGGCGTATTATCTTCTTCAGCAACAAGGTGACAACTCCCCCCGTCTGGCTGACCTGCCCGAGCACGACGACGACCAATGCCGACCCGGAATAGTCCACCGCCTCGACCGCGACACCACCGGTATAATTCTCCTGGCCAAGACAAAACTGGCGCTCTGGCGGCTTGGAAGACAGTTTGAATTGCGGAGAATACAGAAGGCCTATCGAGCCATTGTTCATGGACAGATCGATCTGGACGAGGACGTTATCGACGCGCCTATAGGCCCGCATCTGCACCACCGCGAAAGATATGCCGTCTATCAAAACACGGGCGAGCAACTGCCGCCGCGGGTCAAATCGGCAGTTACGCGATACCGCGTTCTTCAACGCCTCACCAACGCCGGCGTAATCGCCGGGGGATTCACCTATCTGGAGTTGTACCCCAAAACCGGAAGAACGCACCAGTTACGAGTCCATATGAGTTACACGGGACACCCCATCGTCGGAGACAAAACCTACGGCGGCGGACCGATTTATCAAAGCCAACTGGACGGCAAAGCCGACGCCGCCTATGGCCCAATAATCACACGCCAGGCCTTGCACGCCGTTATGATTGAGTTTCAACATCCGCGAACGCTCAAGACAATGCACCTCGAAGCCCCGCTGCCGGAAGATTTTTTATCAACCTTACGAGCACTGGGCGGTTTATCGTAGCGTTTGCTTCTTTGACAGTTACAACGCGGGGCTTATAATAGATACGGTTTGAAATTGCCTGGAGCGAAATTATGACGACACTGGCATTCATAGGTTGGCCTGAATGGTTACTGATAGGTTTGGTGGCGGTGCTTCTGTTCGGGCGTCGGCTTCCGGAAGTCGGCAGGAACCTCGGCAAGTCGCTGGTGGAGTTCAAAAAAGGCCTGCGTGGAGTAAAGGACGAGGTTGACGAAACAATAGATGAAGTCACCGATACCGCTTCCAAATCGGAGTCGGATGACAAAAATGATATTACGGGCGATTAGCTCAGTTGGCTAGAGCGCGCGGATCACACCCGCGAGGTCACAGGTTCAAGTCCTGTATCGCCCATTCAATGTCAGGCTACTCTCAAGGTAGTCAGTTGGAGATTTTGCGTGTCCTCGCCCCAAAGCAATAAGCGTCTTTTGGCCCTGGAGAAAGTTCTCCAGATCAGCCGGGATATGGTCGCTACGAACGATCTCGACGAACTCCTGGGCGTAATTATCGACCGTTCAATGGAATTGCTCGATTCCGAACGCGCAACTCTGTTCCTGTATGACGCCGACAGCGACGAACTGTTCAGCAAAATAGCCGCCCAATCCGGCGAAATCCGCTTCAGCGCGGGCGCCGGTATCGCCGGGGCGGTTGTGCGAAGCAAGCATGTCCTCAACATACCCGACGCATACGCCGATGAGCGATTCAATCGCGACGTGGACCGTCAAACGGGCTTTCGGACCCGTAACATCCTGGCAGTTCCGCTACTGGACCACTCCGGCGACCTGGTCGGCGTCCTGGAAGTTCTCAACAAACACACCGGCTCATTCGACGACCACGACATTACCCTGGCCGAAACGCTTGGCGCACAGGCGGGAGTTGTGATTCAACGGGCCAGGCTGCTGGTGCACTACGTTGAAAAACAGAGGATGGAACACGCCCTCCAAATAGCCCGCCAGATTCAGCAGGACCTCTTGCCCAAGGAAAACCCGCAGGCCAAGGGCTTTGATATTTCCGGATGGTCAAGCCCCGCCGACGAAACCGGCGGAGATATATACGATTTTCTCGATTTGGGCGAGGGGCGTTGGACATTCATGCTGGCCGACGCGACCGGGCACGGGATAGGTCCCGCCCTGGTAATCGCCGAAGCCCGTGCGATGCTGCGTGCGCTGAGCGGAGCCGAACTTGACACCCCAACCGTCATGGCGATGGTCAACGACCTGCTGACCGCCGATCTGAGCCAGTCGCGATTCGTAACGTGTATCTTCGGATTGATTGACAGCCAGGCCGGGACCGTCCGCTACGTATCGGCTGGTCAGGGACCGATTATTTTCTACGACCGCCAAAGCGACAAATTCGACGAACTACCCGCAACCGCCCTACCACTGGGCATTATGGAGGGAACCGAATTTGACGAACAGGTCGAACGTCGGCTATCGCCCGGCGACATGATGATCATCACCACCGACGGTTTCTTCGAGGCCGCCGACGCTGACGGAGACCTTTTCGGGACGGAGCGCATGTGTCAAATCATCCGCCGCTGCCGCGACCTGACCGCCGACGAAATCATCGAAAACCTCCGCCGAAACGTCTTCGAGTTCACAGGCCCAGTCCCCCAAGCCGACGACCTGACCGCAATTATTGTAAAGAAAATGGACTAGGGACTTGGCAAAAAAAGAAGAACGGGGCGAAACGTAGCGGAGTCTCACTTTTTTTCTTTTGCCAAGTCCCTAATCCCAAGTCCCTGATCCCTGTTTTTAATCCCTATTTTTATTTCAGCATTTTTATGGAAAAAACGAATATTCCACCGCTTCTTTGCCGAAGAAATCGTAACCTTACAATAGGGAACGGAGTATTTTTTCTGGCGGAGGGTGTTTGTATCTTGTTCGGACGAATAAAATTTGTTGGCGGCGCCGGTGAAGTTGCCCGCTCAATGTGCATATCCGCCATCGCCATCGCGCTGGGCGTCTATGCAATGGTATTGCAGGAGAGCCATGGCGGAATTGTTGTCCTGGCGGCCATTGTCCTGTTGGTATCGACCGGTGCTATGCTCCAGGTTGGCCGGGGCGTCAGACAACTCCATCGCAAACACCTCGACACGCATGAATCCGCCCTTCGGGCGGAACACCACTATTTCAAGGTTCTCCGACGGATAGTTTCCGCCGTTGAAAACCGCGACCCTTACACCCGTGGCAGGAGCAAGCGAATCGGGCGCCTCGCCAGGAAGATAGGCGAAAAACTTGGGCTGGACGATTATCAGTGCCGAATGCTCGATCTGTCGGGACAGGTACACGACATTGGTCTTTTATCCGTACCGGAGCACATCCTCAACAAACCGTCGCTCCTTGGTAACGAGGAGTTTCGCACGATCAAGATGCACGCCGAGATTTCCTACCGCATCCTGGAACCTCTGACCTTCATGGCCGAAATGCTACCGACAATCCGCTACCATCACGAACGAATGAACGGTACCGGATACCCCCACGAGTTGAAATCCGACGATATTCCGGTATCGGCGAGAATACTGGCAGTTGCCGATGCTTACGACGCCATGACCCACGACCGTCCACACCGTTCCGCCCTGCCTCCAATCGAAGCAATGAATGAATTACAACGTTGCAGCCCCGCCGGCTATGACGAGAAATGCGTCTCCGCCCTGGAAGAGGTGCTGCACATGAAGAATCTGCAAAAAGCCCAGCAAGCCACAAAAAGCGAAACTACCGAAACTCCAATCCCGGAGGCGATGCTAACGCAAGTATAAAAGGCGTCAGGCATTAGGCATTAGGCATTGGTGGCACAGAGTCTGTGAAGATTTTTTCTGTTTAATTCCACGATGAGATAAAAAACGCGAAATTTAAAGAAAAGAGGTGCAACTACCCTCTTACTACCAATGCCAAATGCCAAGTGCCTAATGCCCCGTTTCCGATTTGTGGTCTTTTTTGCGATTTGCGAGAGATTCGACCATGTGCCCGTCTTCGCCCTGACCGGCAGCCTGTTTTTCCCGGCGCATGGAATCGTATATCTCCTTGCGGTGTACGGGTATGTGGGCAGGGGCAGTTATACCCAGACGAACCTTCTCGCCTCGAATGTCCACGATAGTGATCTCGACGTCATCACCAATCATGATGGTCTGGTCACGTTGTCTGGATAGCACAAGCATACGGCGCTCCTTCGCCGGGATAGCGGACCTTTACACGGGTCCAGTCATCCCATTCTATAATCTCTATCGGAAAGATACCCCCGTAAGGTCAATTATCCGTCAATCAATTTTTCCCGATTTTTCCCCGCCGATATGACACCTTCAAAAAAAATAGCAGGGATGCAGGGGATGCACGGGATAAAAACCTGTTGTTTTTTCTACTGTTAATCCATTATTTCTTATCCCCTGTATCCCCTGCATCCCTGATGACGTTTTGGTCTTTGTTGTAGCAGCACCGCCGTCGGTAATATAGAATATCGCGCATGGTTCGACCCGCGAAAATATCGGACGCCGAAGCAATCCGAGGCCTCGTTAATTACTATGCCGAGCAGGAACGGATGCTCCATCGCAGCCTGGAAAGTATCTACGGCTCGCTGCGCGATTTCCACGTCTGCTACCGGGACGACCGGCTTCTCGGTTGTGCCGCGATGGCCATCTCGTGGGGTGAACTGGGCGAAATCCGCTCGCTGGCGGTCGATCCGAATATGCAAAAAAAAGGTATCGGGCGAAAACTCGTTGAACACGCCATCGCAGAAGGAAAAGCCCTGGGGCTGAAACGTATATTCACGCTTACGTACGAGCCGGAATTTTTTGCCCGATTCGGCTTCGAGATCGTCGATAAGGAAACCCTTCCGACCAAGGTCTGGCGCGATTGCCTGCATTGCCCCAAAGCCGACGCCTGCGATGAAATAGCGATGATACTGGAAATAGAATAAAAGAAATTCACCGCAGAGAACGCAGGGATGTTAGAAAAAACAGAAGAAACAACATTTACCGCAGAGAACGCAGAGAACGCAGAGATGAATAAGTTATAAAAAAAACAAAAATCTTTTTTCTCTGCGGTCTCTGCGTTCTCTCGAAGAGTCCTACGGACTGCGGTGAATTTCTTTTTGTTGTATGCTCTAAAACGAGATACCAATGACCGAACAATCCGACTCAATTATCCGTCTGGAAGGGATACATAAGTCCTTCAACGCCCATACGGTCCTGGAAGACCTCGACCTGAACATTATTCGAGGTCAGACCACGGTCGTCATCGGCCCGAGCGGATGCGGAAAGACGGTCTTGCTCAAGCATATAGTCGCCCTGCTTCGCCCCGATAGAGGAAAGGTCTTCTTCGACGGAAGGAACATCACCAATCTTTCCGAACGGCAACTTGTGCCGATCCGCCGACGTATCGGGTTCCTCTTCCAAAGTAATGCTTTGTTCGACTCGATGACGGTGGCAGAGAATATCCATTTCCCGCTGATCGAGCACGGAATCCGGTCGGAAGCCGAATTGCAGCAGCGTTGCCGGCGAGTTCTCAGTCTGGTCGGGCTTGACGGAATGCAGCAGCGGATGCCCGAAGAACTCTCCGGCGGACAAAAAAAACGCGTCGCCCTGGCCCGCGCCATCGCGCTGAACCCGGAGGTCATCCTCTACGACGAACCGACGACCGGACTTGACCCGATTCGCGCGGACCTGATTAATGAGTTAATCCTCAAACTACAGAACGAGTTGAGAACGACCACTCTGGTCGTTACGCACGATATGGATTCCGCCCGGAAAGTGGCCGACCGTATTGTGATGCTTTATAATAACCGGATACTGGTCGATACAACGCCCGAAGGGCTGCGGGAAATAACCGACGACGTGGTGGTCAGGTTCGTCGATGGTCAGGCCACACCGGAAGAACTCGACGAATTGCGAAACGGACACGCTGGAGGCCAAGGCGATCATGACGGAAAAAAGACGTAACGTACTTGTCGGAGTAACGGTCCTGGTGGCGGTAATCATCCTCGGCGGGATGATCCTCATCTTCCAGGAGTTACCGGCCTTTATGCGACCCGGATACCAAGTGAAGTTCACTTCCTACAACACCGGAGGCCTGCGAGTAGGATCGGACGTAACGATGGTCGGCCTCAGGATCGGGCGTATCTCCGAGATAGAAATCGCCCAAGGTAACGCGCGCGAAGGCGTTACCATGATCGCCACCATCGACCGGAAAATCGACATTCCCGGCGACATCAACGCATACATCTCCCACGGAGGTTTTTCGAGCGGAGCATCGCTCAGGTTAAGCCCCGACGACGGACCTCCGGGTTCGGAACGGATCGACCCGGTTACCAAGGGACCACTGGCCTGGATACCACGCGACCACGTCGAAACAATCGCCATCACTCGCAAAAAAGGCGGAGACAGCGGCATACTTCCGGAAGGTATGGTTAGTGACATCCGCGAGGCAATGGTAAGTTTTAAATCTCTTGCCGGAACGCTGAACGCCTTTTTCGCCCCCCCACCGGCTACAACCACAGCCCCGGCCGCTACGACAACAACCAGCGCACCAGCCACGCCGAAACCGCCCGCGCCGCCGAATTTCCACACAATACTGGCGAAACTCGATGCCGCGCTGGAAGCCATAAATAAAAACCTCGGCGACAAGGAAAACCAGGCGAATTTCAAGGCCGCTCTTGCAAACTTCAATATCGCCGCAACCGCAGCCACCGAAGCAATGGAAGACTTGGGTTCAATGGCGGGGGATATATCCAGCGCTACGAAATCAGCATCCAAACGGTTCGGCGATCTTATGGGCCACCTGACGGTCGATGCCGACCGCCTGGGGAAAGTGCTGACCTCGCTGCATCGCACTGCCGTCAAGATAGAAAAAGGAACCGGAACTGCCGGTAAAATCATCAACGACCCCGCCCTGTACGAAAACCTCATCAATACCACAAAACAACTTCAGAGCACGCTTGACACGCTCCAGAAACTACTGGAAAAGTGGAAAACCGAAGGCGTGAAAATGAAGATAGCGGGATAGAACCGTCGCAGAGAAAATATAGCATGGAAAAATAGGAGCGTCCCCTATTTTCAGGCCCCAAAATCAAGGAGCAAAACCAGAAGAAAGGATAATTAAGTGCTCCGTCCCCTTAAGTGCTTAATTACTATTAATTACTATTAGAAGAGCCAGCCTTTTTCGATGCCCGCTGCACGCGATCCCCTCTTTTTTCCCCCTTGACTGTTCAGGATTTACGGGTACAATCTATGCGGCTTGATAGCGGCGGGCATGCTATGTCGCGCTCCCCAGCGCGTGTTTGGGGTGTTAGGCGGCGAGGAAGGGTGATGCGCTACTTCATCATCACTTTGATGGTCATGTTCTTGGGATGCCAGGTAAGTTGCCAAGAAGAAGTCAACCCGAACAGTTCACTCGCCGAGACAACCAAGGCGGACGGTCGGTTGCTGGGCATTGCCATTACCGAGCCCGCCAACAAGGATTTTGATGCTGCTTTCCGGATCGCTCGTTCGGCCGGCATGCAAGTCGTCAGCCTCTCGTTGGCATGGGATGATGTGGAGAAGGCCCCCGGCAAGTTTGAGTCCCCATTGCCGAAAGTGGCCAATGCTTTTTATGGGGCAAGCAAAGTCCGGGTCAGCTTGCGGTTGGCTACGTTCGACACGAACAACAACCGCTATCCGGCCGACCTACGCGACAGGCCGTTGGACGACCCCGGGGTGATTGCCCGCTTTAACGCATTTGCTGAGTGGGTGATCGGTCAACTCCCGGATGTCGAACTGGCGGATGTGTCGATTGGCAACGAGGTCGATGCTTCACTCGGCACCGACAGCAAGAAGTGGGCGCAGTACACGACGTTTTTCATCGCCGCACGCAAACACATCCTCGACAAACGATCTGGCGTGAGAATCGGGTCCAACCTGACATTCGGTGCGTTTGCCGGGGCAACTGAGAAGTTTGTCGCCAAGTTGAATCGCGTAACCGACGTGGTCATGGTGTCGTACTACCCGTTGACGAGGGAGTACAAGGTCCGTCCACCGACTGAAGTATGTAACGATTTCGCCAGTATGTGCCATGCGTTTCCCGGCAAGACTATTCATATCACCGAGGCGGGATACCCGTCCGGGGCGGACTGCGGCAGCTCGCCGGAACTCCAGAAGGAGTTCATAGAGCAGGTGTTCGCCGCGTGGGACGCTCACGCCAAGCAAGTTAGGATGGTGATGTTCGTCTGGCTGCATGACCTGCCGATGAAGGACGTGGAGCACGATGCAAAATATTACGGAATCAGTGACCGAGCCTTCATCGGCTACCTTGGGACACTCGGGCTTCGGACACACGATCAAGGTGGAACCGACAAGCCCGCGTTCAAGGCACTGAGAGTGCAGGCGAAGGCCCGTGGGTGGTAATGTTTGGTGGATCCTCGGCACCTAACGAGCAGGTCTAACGGACGGCATACCGCCGCTGACCTTGACGTTAGGATAGGGCTCGCACACCGCAGCCAGGTTGTGAGGCATGAATCGAGAAGTCTCCCTGACAGACCGGCTCTCGCTGGATGTTGATGGGTGGCAGAACGGCGCGAGAATGAACCGCGAAATGGTCGGTGCGGAGGGGCTGGATAGGGTTAAAACCACTCGTTTGGGGCAGTGGAAACGCTGTCAGAACGGCGTCAGGCATAGGCGGAATTAAAGGGGGATTAAAGGGGTCAGGAACCTTTTTTGTTGCTTTTGGTGTTATGATTGGTAGAATTTGGTTATGCCAAGATGGCCCAGAGCATCTATCGGTGGGATGATTTATCATGTGTTGAACCGGGCAAACGCCCGGATGCAGATATGCGATAATCGGGGAGATTATGAGTTGTTCGAGCAAGTGTTGGCCGAAGCGCACGCGCGCGTGGCAATGCGGACGATCTCGTACTGTCTGATGCCGAATCATTGGCACCTTGTCCTCTGGCCACGGAGCGACGGCGACCTGTCGGAGTTCATGCGGTGGCTGACAGTCACGCACACGCAGCGATGGCATGCGTTGCACGGAACAGCCGGCAGCGGACACGTGTACCAGGGGCGGTTCAAGAGTTTCCCGGTGGAGGGTGACGCCCATTATCTGGCTCTCTGCCGGTACGTGGAACGCAACGCGCTTCGCGCCGGCTTGGTCGAACGGGCCGAGCAGTGGCGATGGGGCAGCCTGTGGCGTCGGGTATCGGGAGATGACCAGCAGAAGTCGCTGCTGTCCGAGGGTCCGCTTCCTTGTCCGGCGGATTGGCTGGAATTGGTGAATCGACCGGAGACAAAAGAGGAATTGGCAGCCCTGCGGACGTGCGTTACGCGGTCCCGTCCGTTCGGCGGGGAAGGTTGGGTTGCGAAGATAGCGCGTCGGCTTGGTTTGGAGGCGACGCTTCGCACTCGCGGGCGACCGCGAAAAGACAAAGGAAAGCAACATGACGCCAAAAAAGGTTCCTGACCCCT
>JAUWNJ010000065.1 GCA_030612725.1 Planctomycetales bacterium | reverse complement strand
CCCATCCTGCTGGATGGCGCTTTCGGCATCGTGCCCGAGAGTGTTGGTCTGGACCTTGTGTTGGCCCAGATCGTAACGGCCATTGCTGATGGTCCGTACATGGTCGAGATGGTCGGCGTAGCCGCTACCGCTACCGGCGCGACGTTCGGTACGGAAGCCTTGATTCCTGTTCCCGAGCCGATGACGATGACGCTTCTGGCCATTGGTGGTCTGGCGTTGATTCGTCGCCGCAGGGCGTAGTGGCAGTTTGTTGACGATTACCAATCGGTTGATTTTACCAGCCGGTTGATATGAGAAAGGGATGTTCTTTCCGTCCCGAGAGGGGTTGGGAAGGGCGCCCCTTTTTTTATTGCGGACTGCGGACTTGTCCCGGCGTAGCCTTTGGCGAAGCCGGATTGCGGATTTTCAAAAGAGCGGTAGGCTGGGATGGAACGGAGCACAATCCCAGCCTGCGGTCGCTTGAAGGTGCCGCCCGCAGTGTTACTTCCATGTATAATTGTCTTGATGTACAATTGTTACTGGCGTATAATTACTTTGGTGCATTCATATATAAGGAAGTACAGCCCCAAGGGGCTGTACCGCTCGTCAGCGATGTGGAAAGCGTATTCATCATAACGTCATAATAGTAAGGAGATTTTCATGTACGGACTAATTTTTCGAAGTAGCAGGCCGCATCGCCCCGCCGCGGGTCGTCGCGGTTTCACGCTGGTGGAACTGCTCGTAGTGGTCGCCATCATTGCCTTATTGGTTTCGATTCTTTTGCCTTCGCTTGGCAGGGCCAAGGAGCAGACCAGGGTCGCCCTGTGCATGTCAAACCTCAAAGGTCTGGGGCTGGCCTTTGCCGTTTACACTGCGGAAAACGACGATTGGTATCCCCTCGGCGCGGATCCGGTGTTGAACGCCGATAACTGGGATTTTCTCATACAGCCCTATTATCAGTCATACGGTCTGCTGCACTGTCCCAGCGACAAAATCTCCCGGCCTTACGAGGAATGGGCATGGCCGGAAGAGTGGCGCTATCCGCGCTCCTACGGGATTAACAGAGACGTGGTATGGATGTCGCAGGAAAAAGCAACGGAGGCTACAGACCCGAGCGACACTATCCTGCTGGGCGAAATGCGGGAATGGGTTTCCCCATCCTGGTCGGGAGTGGGTGTATACCATCACTACCTGGCCTGCGGGATCTTCCATAGCGAGGAATATTGGCTGGGCAGGCAGGCGACGTTCGGTGCGCACCGCGATGGCGAGATGGCCAACTATCTCTTTTGCAGCGGCAGCGTTGGTTCAATAAAGGCTAATGAGGAAAAACTCCACTCGCCTGATTACTACTACTGGTATTGTATAAAATAAGGCATCGCAGCCGAGCCCGGTAAACGGATCATCGGGCGACGCCACAATCCGGCTTTTGCACGACAACGCAGGTTGAGGGTTCGAGTCCTCTCTGGAGCGGTCGCCGTCAGGGAAAAAAGTCTTGACTATATTCTTCCCGCTGGGGTATATAATTACTAATGTAGGGTCTGTGGATTCCTAATGAGTTCTGGCTGCATTTGTTGCGATGCGGGAAGTGTTGTATATCATGCGTTACAGAAAGGAGATTTTTATGTGCGGACTAATTTTTCGAAGTAACAAGGGGCAGACTTGTCAACGCCCCACCGCGGGTCGTCGCGGCTTCACTCTGGTGGAACTGCTCGTAGTGGTCGCCATCATTGCCTTATTGGTTTCGATCCTTCTGCCTTCGCTTGGCAGG
>JAUWNJ010000037.1 GCA_030612725.1 Planctomycetales bacterium | reverse complement strand
GTAACCGGCCTGGAGGTTGTAACGCCGACGGGCGAGATTGTTCAACTCGGCGGCAAGTTGGTCAAGGACGTTACGGGCTACAACCTGATTGGCCTGATGGTCGGCTCGGAGGGCACGCTTGGTATATTCACGAAGATAACGTTGAAACTGATGCCGCTGCCGACGGCCAGCGTTGATTTGCTTTGTTTGTTTGAGTCGGCGGAGCAGGCCATTGAGGCTGTTCCTAATATAATGACCGGCAGTGGGATAATACCGACAGCCATTGAGTTTATGGACCGCAGTTCTGTTCGCGCGTCGTGCGAGTATCTGAACGAGACGATTCCCTACGAGCGGGCCGGTGCGATGCTGCTGATAACGGTTGACGGTTCGGACGCCGAGCAGGTTGAGCGTGAGTATGAAGCCATCGGCGAGATGTGCCTGGAAGCCGGTGCGATAGAAGTTTATGTGGCTGACAATTTCACGACGAGCGAACGGATATGGAAGGTCCGGCGGAATATCGGTGAAGCATATGGCTTGGTAAGCCGCTATCAGAGCAGTGAGGATTTGGTGGTTCCGATAGCCGAGATCCCCGCTCTTGTGGCGGGGATGGGACGGATAGCCGACAAATATGGCGTTCAGATTCCATGCTACGGCCACGCCGGGGACGGGAACATGCATACGCGCATCGTGATGAATCCGGACTGGTCTGTGGAGAAATGGGAAAAAACGCTGCCTGATGTGCTCAAGGAACTGTACGAATTGGCAAAGAGTCTCGGCGGGACGATAAGCGGCGAACACGGGATCGGGCACAAGAGAAAAAAGTACCTCCCGCTGGTAATGGCTGAACCGGTGATAGACGTGATGCGTGCCATCAAGCGGGCGTGGGATCCGAACAACATTCTCAATCCGGGTAAGATTTTTGACGTGTAGAATGGCGAGATGGGTATCTATTATGTAGGTTGGTTGCAAAGTGATCTGTAAAGGGTTATCTGATGAAATGGGAACCGATAAGAATCTATGCGGATACATCTGTTTTTGGTGGTGCTTTTGATGAAGAGTTTTCCAGGCCCAGCCAACAATTCTTTCGCCAGGTTCTCGAGGGGCGTTTTCGCTTGGTTCTTTCACCTCTGGTTCAGGATGAACTGGTAGCTGCGCCTGAACGGGTACAACGGTTTCTCGACGAAGTTACCGTCGGCGCCGATATTGTGCGAATCACTGCTGATGCGACCCGATTGCAGGCTGCATATTTATCTTTCGGCATTCTGACTGACAAATCTTCTGATGATGCTTTACATGTTGCAATTACCACCGTCAGCGAATGTTCGATAATAGTAAGCTGGAATTTCAAACACATTGTTCACTTTGATAAGATCCCCTTGTATAATGCAGTGAACAGGCAGAAAGGATTTTCGGAGATCGCTATCTACTCCCCTCTGGAGGTGATTGAATATGAAGACGAAGACATTTGATTGTGTCGAGATGAAACGCCAGGGGGCTAAGCGGGTTCAGGAAAGGCTTAGTGGGATGACCACAGAAGAGCAGCTCGCCTACTGGGACAAGAAATACGAACAACTTGTTCAACGCCAGAAGGAACACCATCAGCAGTAAGTCGGGATTACGCCTCGTTTCATTCTATGCCAAACCGTATTTCCGAAGGGAGTATCACCGTGGGTTCTGCATGTCGTTTCGGGTTTGGATTGGCGGTGGCGCTACCTGCCGAGCCGGTGATAGACGTGATGCGCGCCATCAAGCGGGCGTGGGACCCGAACAATATCCTCAATCCGGGTAAGATTTTTGACATTTGAAAGGAGCCGTTCATGTCTTCCGACAGGCAGCAGGATCGGTATCTGGTTGGGCTTCCACGAGGGGAGCGAAAGGTGTTTTTGTCATGGCGGCTGCTGGCCGACGATGATCCGCTTGCGCCGTTTGACGTTGAGCGGCGGGTCGGCGAAGGCGACAACTGGCAGCGTATCACGCCGCAGCCGATTACCGATTCGACCAACTTTCTGGATGATGCGCCGCAGGATCGGGAATACCAGTATCGAATAACTGTGCCTGACGGCGGGGTTTCAGAGGTTGTCAAAGTCGATGCCGGTGCGGAGGCGACCATGCTGGCATTGGATATCCCGCTGAATCCGGATGATGCGCCGCCGCAGATGGGAATTGCCCTGGGCGAGTTGTGCAACGACGGGCGTATCGGTTACGTCCTTCGGGTTGTTCGCGGTAAGACCATCTGGATGCTCGCGTACCGGCACGACGGTAAAGTCCTTTGGGAGATTGACACGAAACTTTCTCCTGCCGGCGGGTGGGACGGCAGCACGCTGCACGTGCCTTTCCTATGCTGGGACGTCAACGGCGACGGGCGGACAGAGGTCCTTTTCCGGCGGGACAAGACCGCCTCAGGTTCGTTTGAGCACGAACAGACCGGGCCGGATGAGACAATGGTCGCCGTCGATGCCGAGACCGGGCAGGTCGTGTGGGAGCGTCCCTGGCCGGGGCTGAAACCACGTCAGATGATGACCGTCGGCCAGTTGCGGGGAATGGACGAACCGGCGTCTGTGGTGCTCCTGGACGAGACTTACGGCGACGAAGTCTTGACGGCTGTTGCCGGTGAGAGTGGCGAGATTTCCTGGCAGGTAAAGCAGGCCCGCCCGGCGGGGCACAACCTCGACATCGGCGACATCGACGGCGACGGCGTGCAGGAGGTCATCTGCGGCGGCATCTGCTACAACGGCGACGGGACCATCCGCTGGGAGGCTGAACCGTTCGGTCATACCGACATCTCCAAGCCGGCAAAGATTGACCCGTCGCGCGACGGGCTGCAAATCTGGTACGCCGTCGAACGCGATAATCCCGGCGTGTACTTCGTGGACAACAAGGGTGAGACTATCTTCAAGGAGCCGTACCGCCACGCCCATTACGGCTGGGTCGCTCGCCACACGGCCGGCGTTCCGGGCCTCCAGCCCCACACGGCAGAGGATGCAAGGTTCGAGTTTGGCCAGGAAGAAATTGCCCCGAAAATGCGAGAAATGGAACACAATCCCATCTTCCTTCCGGATGGGACGCACTGGCTGAACCTGACGGACTGGCAGCGGAAGAACTTCGTGCCCGTTCACTGGGACGCCGGGGCGGAAGTCGTCTTTATCATCCGCAAGAAGAACAAGCGTATCGTCCGCCTGCTGGGCGACGGCGAGATCGAGGACCTTCCGGAAGCAAAAATGCCCGCTGGCGGTCAGTATGGCCGGAACCTATGCTGCGCCGACGTCATCGGCGATTTCCGTGAGAATATCGTTACGGTCGATACCGAGCGGAAACGCCTGATGGTGCTGGTCAATCCGACGGTCTGCGGCGTCCGTGGCTACAGCCCATACGACGACTTCCACTACCGCCACGACCGAAGCCAGCACGGATCGGGATACTATATTTACCTTTCCGGTCCGGATACGGTGGTGAACCGGTAATAATGATTGCGGATTGCAGATTGTGGATTGCGGATTGAAAGGGGCAAGGCGTAGGCTCCGGGCGGAGCTTTAGCGTAGTCGAAACCTTTTTCCATTCCGGCCGATTGAAATCAGGGCCAAAGGTGGGACTTCGTCCCAGCCTACTTCATCCCGAACATCTGTTCCTTGAGGTCGAGGTAGTAGAGATAATCTTCCGGCTTGACGTTCGGCGGACAGCGGTGGTCGCAGAACGGGATGTACCCGCCGCGCTCGACGTAGGGGACCAGCGATTCCATGTACTTTTTAATGGCTTCGGGGCCTTTGCCTAGTTGCATCTTGTCGAAGCCGCCCATGATGCGGAGGTCTTTTCCGTATTCATCCAGTAATTCGCCCGGATGCGCACAGGAGTTGACCTCGTAGGGAAACAGGCAGTTGATTCCGCCCTCCATCAGCAGCGGCAGGATGGGGCGGACGTCGCCGTCGCAATCGGTGTACCACAGGTCGATCCCGGCGGCGTGGAGTTTGTCCCCGATTCGCTTGTATCGCGGCGTAACCACGTCCCGGAAAAAGTCCACCGAGACGATAGGCCCGTTCTTGAAGCAGATGTCCTCCCACCCGCTGGCGAAGTCGAAGTCGATCTTACCCAGCACCTGGTCGAGGAAATTTTCCACCATCAGGCAGCAGGTTTCGACCATATCCTCGACCATTTCAGGATGGTCGTAGCAGGCGTAGGCCAGGCCTTCGAAGGTGAGCATGTTGCGGACCTTGCCGATCATCGAGGCGCAATCGACGCCAAGCGGATAGTCGCGGCCTGGCGGGTGGGTCTTTTTAATGGCTTCGATGTCTATATTGCGGGCAGGGTCGTCTGGGTCGAGTCGTTCGTCCTTGACGCGCTTCCAGTCGTCCGGCGTTACGATGGATGACTTGATATAGTGTGGGATCGTGTCGTGTGCGTCTTTGGGCACCTCGGCCAACAGGCCGTCGGGGTTCATAATGATCCGGCTGGTGGTGGTCTCCTCGATGACCTTTTCGGCGAATGGCGGGTTGAGCCAGACACATCCGCTGACGCCGCTGATCCTGTCGAAGTTGAAGAAGACGTCGGCCTCGGCGTTATTGGTGACGCCGTTTTCGACGAAGAGGGGCCACTGGATAAAATTCTCGTTCCAGTATCCGAATTCCATGTTGAAGCATCGGTCGATGGGCCTGTAGTGCATTTGGTTATTGAACCGCTCTCGGTCGGTCATTGTACCTTTCCATTTTGAGCGGCATGGAGTGATTGACATTTTTTCTCCTGTTTGGGTGAGAAGGTGGGCCTCGCTCCGCTTCGCCCCAGCCTACGCCTTATCATTAAGCCCAGCGGAGCTGATATGCCAGATAAGAAATGATTTGGGCGATGCGATTTCTCTTTTTGTCATTTTTCTGTAACCAGGTGCATATCGGCCACTATGGGGAGTTCAAACATGTCTTTTCGCAGAAGTCGGGTGGAGAAAAAGAGGACTTCGACATTCTCGATTTTACCGGTGGCAGGGTTTATACGCGCGATTATTTCATCTCCGAGTTCCTCGGATTCCTGCTCCGCATATGGGGGACGTGTGTTAATGTAGAGAATGTCCGATTCACGGTCGTATTGAAAAGTCATCTTTTCGGCCATTCTATTTCTCCTTCAGCCAGTTTCCTGGCGATATAAGCGATAATGACCCAATGCCGGTCATTTGGTCCGGGATCGCTGACGACTACAACAACAACGTTCTTACCGCTTTTTATATCGTCGAACCAGCGGGCAAATAACCTTGCATCGCCCATTCGTGAACTGCGACGAACCTGATCCGGTTCCGCTAACGTATCCATGATACTGTGCCGATGTGCTGGAAACAAATCAGGATGATGTTCGGCAATGTGTTACTCTCGCTCTTCTGTCAGTTCAACTTCGCCGTGCAGATATGGACAGGAAAAATGGGCCATTGCATATTCCTTACATAACCACCAATTGTTGCTCGGTTCGTCGTAATATTTGTCGTCTCGCCCAGGCTTGGTCTGTTTCGGGGAAATCTTTGCGGTAGTGGACGCCTCTGGTTTCTGTCCGGCGGAAGGCGCACTCGATGACCAGCAGTGAGGCTGTCAGCATGTTCTGGACCTCCCACCCGGCGGGGTCGAAAAATTCCTTGTCCATGACGTACCTGCCCCAGAAGGCGATAATCTCCTTCGTTTCGGTCAGCCTTGCACCGGAGCGGACGATACCGGCGTTGCGCCACATCATCGACCGCAGCGAATTGCGGATGTCGGATAAGTCCAGTTCGGTGCGATCGGAATGCGGATTGGTCGAGATGATTCGTCGGGCGGTGAGTTTTGTATTGGCGTGTTTTGTTTCGGCGGCGGCTCCGGTTCCGGTTGCTTTGCCCGCCACCAGCGCCTCAAGCAGCGAGTTGCTCGCCAGGCGGTTTGCTCCGTGCAGACCGGTGCAGGCGGCCTCTCCGCACGCCCACAGTCCCGGAAGGGAAGTTCTTCCCTTGTCGTCGGCTTTGACGCCGCCGATCATATAATGAGCAGCCGGTCGGACGGGAATGAGGTCTTTGGCGATATCGATGTCAAAATCCGTGCAGAGTTGATAAATCTGCGGGAATCGACGTTTGAACCGTTCCTCGCCGATGTGGCGAACGTCAAGGAACACGTGCGTCGAGCCGGTCTTGGCTGTATGCGCGACGATTGCTCTGCTGACGACGTCGCGGGGGGCCAATTCGCCGTCGGCGTGGTAATCACCCATGAAGCGGTATCCGTTGCGGTCGATGAGGTATGCCCCCTCGCCGCGAACGGCTTCGCTTATCAGGGCGCGGGTCGCTCCGGCGATGTAAAGAGTAGTGGGGTGGAACTGCATCATTTCCATCTCGGCCAGTTCCGCACCGGCGCGGAAGGCGATAGCGACGGCGTCGGCGGTCGAGCAGGGGGGGTTGGATGTTTCGCGCCAGAGCATTCCGGCTCCACCGGCGGCAAGGATCGTCTGCTTCGCCCAGATCATCTGCAGGCCGTAGCGGTTATGGAACGTAATCGCGCCGAGGACTGCTCCGTCATCGTCGTTTGTTACCAGGTCCACGACGAAGCAGTTGTCGAATATTTTAATATTTTCGTGTTCTTTCGCGCGGGCGATGAGCGTCTCGGCCAGGTATTTCCCGGTAGCGTCGCCGTGAGCGTGTACGACGCGAGCGGCTGAATGCGCGCCCTCACGCCCAAGGGCGATCTTACCGTCCTCGATGTCTGCCGGCAGACCCCATTCGATCATCTCGGCGATAGTGTCGGGGGCGCGGGAAATTATCTGGCGGATTATTTTCTCATCGCCAAGCCCGGCGGCACAGGCGATAGTGTCGGCTATGTGCGCTTCGATTGAATCGTCGTCAGCCATTACCGCAGCGATTCCGCCCTGGGCATGGTAGGTATTGGATTGGACGGGATCGCCTTTGGTCAGGACAAGTACCTGGGCGTCGTCGGCTGCCGCCAGTGCCGCTCGCAGACCGGCAGCGCCTGCCCCGACCACCAGCACGTCCGTGAAGATATGCCCGATGTCCCTGCTGTCAAAACTCAACAGATACCGACGTTGTAAATAATGCTGGTCCATAATCGGTGTTACTATAACAACTCGATGGAAATTGCAACAAACGAAAAAGGCTCCTGACCCTTTTTTCGTTTTATCCCATATACCGCCCGCCGTCGATGCGGAGGGTTTGTCCGGTGATGTAATCGTGTCCGGCGAGGAAGACAACCGCGGCTGCGATGTCGTCGGGACAGCCGAGACGTTTCAAGGGGATATTGTCTAAAACGGTCTGCTTTTCCGTTTCCGAAATGTCATCGGCCCAGAGGATCGCGCCCGGCGCGACGGCATTGACGCGAATGTTTCTCGCTGCCAAGGCCTTGGCGGCGCTTTTGGTCAGTGCGAGCAAGGCGGCTTTGGATGCGCAGTAGGCGGGGTATCCCGCCAGGGAAGCCTCGGCTGCGATGTCGGTGATATTGACAATGGTTCCACCGTCGCCCATCAGCGGCAGGGCGTGGGCGGTGCACAATGCCGGTGCGCGGGCATTGAGGTTCATCTGCGCGTCCCATTGTTCAGCCGACAGCGTTTCTAACGGTGTGCGTTTGAAGATGGCGGCGTTGTTGACCAGCACGTCAAGCCGGCCGAATTTCTCGCCCACAGCCGCGAACATTTTCTCGATTTGTTCGGGTTTCGACAGGTCTGCCTGGAAGATTTCGACGCGCCTTCCGGCTTCTACGATTTCCGATGCTGTTGCCTCGGCGTCGGCCTGCGAGCGATTGTGATGGATAATCACGTCGGCTCCGGCGTGGGTCAAGGCCAGAGCAATCGCCTTTCCGATACGCTTGGCAGCACCTGTTACCAACGCGATTTTACCGGTTAGTTCCATGAAGATCGCTACCGACTACTACACTTTTACTTTGAATCGTTCGCTTTTTTTCAGGTCGAGGCAGAATCCCGCCAGCAGGTCGGCTGTGCGCTGGAGGTCTTTCAGGTCAATCATCTCGACGGTTGTGTGCATATAGCGGTTTGGTACGCTGATTATGGCTGACGGTATGCCGCCCTGTTTGGTCCATATGGCGTAGGCGTTAGTCCCGCCGGTGAGGCTGAAGGTCTCGATTTGTACGTTAATCTTTTTCTTCCCGGCGACTTTTCGGAACCGCTCGACGATAGCGGGGTGGTTTTCCCGCCCGAGGCTGACGGTTGGGCCTTTGCCCATCTTAATCTCGCCGTGCTGCTTGACGTCGATTCCGGGCGTGTCGGTGGCGTGGGTTACATCGACGGCGATGGCTGCGTCCGGGGAGACGTTGGCGGCGCTCATTGTCGCGCCGTGCAGGCCCAATTCTTCCTGGACAGAACTGCACGCATATATCGCGCATTTTGGCTTGACCCTGGCCTCGGCAGCCAGACGCAGAGCCTCTATCACCGCCCATGTGCCCACGCGATTATCGAAAGCGCGGGCGACGGCTACGGATCCGTTGAGCACCTCGAAGTCATCGACGAACGTAATCGGGTCGCCCACAGCCACTTTCCTGGCGGCGGCCTTTCGGTCGGATGCGCCGATGTCGATGAATATCTCGTGCATCTTGGTGACTTTAGGTTCCTTTTCGCGCTTCCGAAGGTGGATTGCCGTCGCGCCGGTTACGCCGCGGACAATGCCCTTAGCGGTGTGGATGTTGACTCGTTTGCCGCGAACCAGGGCAGGGTCCACCCCGCCTATCCTCTGAAAATAGATGAATCCCTTCTCGTCGATGTGCTTGACCATCAGACCTATCTCGTCGGCGTGCCCGTCGAGCATAATCTTCGGGTCCCCGCCGGGATTCAGCACCGCCACCGCGTTTCCGTAAGCGTCGGTGTGTACCTCGTCGGCGTATTTCCGGGCGTACTCGCACCATATTCTCTGTCCGCGAGACTCATAGCCGGACGGGCTGGGAGTGGTCAGCAATTTCTTCAGAAACTCAAGCGATTCTTCGCGCATTTGTTTTTCTCCTCGGAACAATGCCTTAATCGTCGGAACATACTATGCAATCAGTACCGTTTTGTCGAGAATTAAGGGGAATTGGGCATTCGGCATTCGGTACTGGGCATTGGTGGTTGTTGGTAATTGCACGTTCGGTCATTATGTCCGGCGGTTTTGCCGAATCGGCGAATTAAACAGGAACAACCTTCATAAACCCCGTGCCACCAATGCCAAATGCCCAATGCCTGATGCCATTTTGTATTCCTCTTGACCGTCCCGCCTGCGGGTGTTAAACTCCTGCCCCGTCGTGGGTTTTATACCAGAGTTGAGATTCCGCCTTTTGACTGGAAGGATGCAAAAATGTTTAAGACGCCTGCCGAAGTGGTTGATTTTATTCGCAATAAGGAAGTTTCAATACCCAAGACCAATCAGACCGGAAAGATCGAATTTGTGGACCTGCGGTTTCTGGACTTTCCGGGTCTGTGGCAACACTTGACGGTTCCGGCGAGTGAACTGACTGAAGAGAGTTTCACTGCCGGTTTTGGTTTCGACGGTTCGAGCCTCCGTGGATGGCAGGCGATTAACGAGTCCGACATGCTCATCGTGCCCGTAGCCGATACGGCTGTGGTCGATCCGTTCATGGCTCGCCCGACACTGATGTTAATCTGCAATGTCAAAAGTCCCATCGACTTCGAGGAATACAGCCGGGACCCCAGGTCCATCGGGCGGAAGTGTGAGGCGTACCTGGCCCAAAGCGGAATCGCCGACACAGCCTGCTTCGGCCCCGAGCCGGAGTTCTTCATCTTCGACCACGCCCGATACGACCAGACCGTCAACGGCGCGCATTACTACGTGGACAGCGAAGAGGGTATCTGGAACCGAGGAAGCGACAACCCCGACAACCTCGGCCATAAGGTTCGCCTCAAGGAAGGATACTTCCCGCTTCCGCCGACCGATCGGGGTCAGGACATCCGCTCGGAAATGATGGCCGTTCTCCAACAGTGCGGAATCGCCGTCGAAGCGCATCACCACGAGGTCGCCACCGGCGGGCAGGCCGAGATCGACATGCTCTTCGATACGCTTGTGAACATGTCCGACAAGGTGATGCTGTATAAGTACATCACCAAGAACGTGGCTGCATGGTTCGGTAAAACCGTTACCTTCATGCCCAAGCCGCTCTTTCAGGACAACGGATCGGGTATGCACGTACACTTCTCTTTGTGGAAGGGCGACACACCGCTCTTTGCCGGAGGCGAATACGCCGGGTTCTCGAAAATGGGTCTGCACGCCATCGGCGGAATCCTCAAACACGCCTCATCGCTGTTGGCCTTCACCAACCCGACGACCAACAGTTACAAGCGCCTCGTTCCGGGATACGAAGCGCCGGTGAACATGGTCTATTCCAGTCGGAACCGCTCCGCCGCCATACGCATACCGACTTACAGCGAAAATCCAAGGACCAAACGTCTGGAGTTCCGCTGCCCGGACAGCAGTTGCAATCCGTACCTGGCGTTTTCAGCCATAACGATGGCCGCCCTCGACGGGATTAAAAATGAGATCGACCCCGGCGACCCCATCGACAAGGACATTTACCACCTCAGCGCCGAAGAGTACGCCAAAATCGCCTCAGCCCCGGTCGATCTGGATGCAGCCCTGAACGCCCTGGAAGCAGACCATAAATACCTGCTGGAAGGCGGCGTCTTTACCGACGACGTGATTTATTATTGGATGAAGTACAAACGCGAGAACGAGGTGGACGCGCTGCGCCAAAGGCCTCACCCGTTCGAATTCTGTATGTATTTTGATCTATAGCGATCAGCGGTCAGCATTCAGCGATCAGCAAAAAGCAAAAAGCAAAGAGCGATCAGCGGTCAGCTCGTTCGTTGTTTGTTGTTTGCTGTTATCTGTTTTTGCTGACTGCTGATAGCTGACCGCTGACTGCTTTTAAGGCAATTGGCGTTTCAGGAATGCTGCCTGGTCTTCGAGGTCTTTTATCTGATCCGCCAGGATACTGTCGGCCTGGGGATCGGCTGACTCCTCGCGCCGTTGGGTCAGTTCCTTGATTTCCAGCATCAGTTTCTCTATTTGTCCCTTGACGTCGGCTTCGGGATTAAACTCTTTCGACATTCTTGTTACTCCGATATTTTAGCGTACACGACACTTTGTATTGCCGAGGCCTTTCGCTACGCCCCGGCATATCTATCACCATATTTATTATATCGCAAATTCCCGTCAATTTCTTCACCCTCTCCAATCATAAAATGTGCTTTTTGACAATTTCATCTCGAAAGGATAACCTATCTCGCGTGGATAAAACACTGGACAATTTCCGGGCGGATATTCTTGTTGTGGATGATGAGGTTCATCACGCCGAAGCCGTGGCTGAAGGACTGGCGCGACTGAAACATAATGTGAAGATGGTACACTCAGGACCCGAAGCCATTACCCGCCTGAAAAAAGAACACTTCGACGTAATCGTTACCGATCTGGTAATGGGCGATGAAAAGGCGGGTCTGACCGTTCTGTCTGCCGCCCGCAAACACTCTCCCGGAACCGAGGTTATCCTTGTTACGGGGCACTCGGCTGTGGACACCTGCCGGACGGCGCTTCAGGAAGGTGCGTGCGATTATATCGAGAAGCCGTTGAACCTCGACGAACTTCGCGTTGTCGTTCAGCGAGCGGCGGAGCGTACAGCCCGGCAGCGTCTTATCCGCGAACTCCGCGAACACATGGACAAGCATTACGGATTCGACGGTATTATCGGGCACTCGCCCGGAATGGTTCATATCCTTGAGACCGTCCGCCGGGTTGCCCGGTCGAATCTTCCGGTGCTGGTGCAGGGCGAGTCGGGCACGGGCAAGGAACTTGTCGCTTACGCGATTCATAACAATTCCCGTCGGAAGAACGGGCGATTCGTGGCTTTGAACTGCGCGGGGCTTAGCGAGACGCTTCTGGAGGACGAACTCTTCGGGCACGTCAAGGGCGCGTACACCGGCGCGACAGCCGACCGCAAGGGACGATTCGAATACGCCGACGGCGGGACAATCTTTCTCGACGAAGTCGGCGACATGCCCGCAGCCATGCAGGCCAAACTGTTGCGAGTGCTGGAGAACGGCGAAGTTGTCCGCGTCGGGTCGAATAAACCGTTTCACGTGGACGTTCGCGTCGTCAGCGCAACCAACACTAATCTCGAAGGACGGGTACAGGAAAAACGTTTCCGCGAGGACCTGTACTTCCGCCTTGCCGGTGTAACCATCAAAATTCCGCCGCTGAGGGATCGGATCGAGGACGTCCCGCAACTGATTGAGCACTTCATCAAACTCGCAAACGACGCTCACGACACGAAGGTGGCCGGCATTTCATCGGAGGTCCAACGGACACTGATGGGATTCGACTGGCCCGGAAATGTGCGCCAGTTGCGCAATGTCGTCGAGAACATGGTCGTCCTGGCCTGTGATGGGAAAATTTCCGTCGAGGACCTTCCGGCTGAACTGCGCGGAACCGCCCAGGCCGGCGAAGAGCAAACAACTTCGCTGGTCGGAGTCAGCATCTCAGAAGCCGAGAAGCAACTCATCAGCAACACGCTCAAGATGGTGATCGGCAACCGCTCCCAGGCCGCCAAAATCCTCGGTATCGGCGAACGGACACTTTATCGCAAAATTAAGGAATATGGATTGAATGGATAGTTCCAAAGGATTTGACCTTCAACTCCGTCCGATATAGAGTAAAGTTCACGTGAGAAAATGATAGACTCTGAAAGCATTTCAAAAGCGGTTGAGTTGTTACGCGACGCGGCGCATCCGAAAAAAATTATTTTATTCGGTTCGTACGCGACAGGTAACGCCGACGAAGGTAGCGACGTGGACCTGCTTGTAGTGGAAGATCAGGTCGCCGACGTCATGGCCGAGATGGTCCGCCTGCGACGGGTAGTCAGCCCATTACGAATTCCGGCGGATGTAGTTGTGGTCAATGAAGCGTACTATAACTATTGGTCGGATACGCCGGGAAACCTCATGTTCGAGGTCGCGCTGGAAGGAGAAGTCCTATATGAAGCAGCGTGAACAGGCTCTTATTCTGCTGGAAAAGGCACGGCACGATGAAGTGCTGGTCGATGAGGTCCTCAATTCTGAACGAGTCTCCGATGATACGATTGGCTTCCACTGCCAACAGGCTCTCGAAAAAATTCTCAAAGCGTTATTATCCTTGCATGGAATCAGATTTCGCAAGACACATGATCTGCGTGAACTTATAGACCTTTTGGCCGATGAAGGACACCCTGTCCCGAACGATCTGCAGGACATTGATATTCTCAATCCCTACGCATCGCTTTTTCGCTACGAGACAATGCCACATGAAGCATCTTTGGATCGCCGTGAGGCCTTGGAGATGGTGCGACGTACGCGAGAATGGGTTGAGAGTCAAATTTACTGAACAACCGACTACCGGCTACTGACTACTGGCTACCAATCCGATTGCTTCGGGGTATGCGATGCACTCCTGTTCGAAGACGCGGGCTGCCAGTGTGTCGGGCGTGTCGTCGTCGCGGACCGGAACGCATTTCTGGACAATTATCAGGCCATGGTCGTATTCGTTATCCACGAGATGAACCGTACATCCGGAGACCTTGCACCCGGCCGCCAGCACGGCTTCGTGAACGTGCCGGCCATACATTCCGTTCCCGCCGAAACTCGGAAGCAGGGCGGGGTGAATGTTCAATACACGCCCTTCGTATTTCGGGGGGATTTTCCAGAACGAGAGGAACCCCGCCTGGACGACCAGGTCCACCTCGGCGGCGTCGAGTCGCTCGACAATCGCCGCCGAGTACGTCTCCGTATCCGGCATTTCCTTATACGGAACGATATGCACACCAAGCCCTGCGTTCCGCGAGCGTTCGACGCCTTTGCAATCCCGGCTGGCGATAACAACGACCACCTCGGCCGATAACTTCCCGGCCTGGATATACTCCAGGATGTTCATCAGCGTCCGCCCCCCGCCGGAAAGCAGAACACCCAGACGAAGTTTTTTGGTTTCCTTATCGCTCATATCAATATGCAGATGGGTGCCATGTTCTCGTCCGTAACGAAGTGAAGGGCGTGAATATGCCTACACTCTCCGCTGCGCTGCGCGTGAAGGCATGGCACCCACGGTTAATCTTTTCTTATTCATCTTTTCCTTCTGCAGGTGGTTGCGGAGTTTCCTGTGTTTTCGCCGCTTCTTTTGCGATTTTGCCGAGGAATTCGGGCAGGTCGAGTCCGACCTGTTTGGCAAGGTCGTGCATCGGCGGCAAAGCGCCGAGCAGTCGTCCGCCCAGACCCTTCAGTCCGCCGCTTTCGCCGCCGCCGTCCCATACGATGACCTTTTCGATCGGCAGGTCCTGAATGGCCTTGGCCTGAATGTTGGCGATTTCGGCGAATTTCTCGATTATCAGCAAAGCGGCTGCTCCGGCGTCCCCGCCGCAGGCTTCGACCAGTCGCTGATAGCCTTCAGCCTTGCCGTCCAGTATCGCCTGGACACCCTTGCCCTGTGCGGTCATGCGGGCGATTGTGGCTTGGGCGTCGCCCTCGGCGATGCGGATGGCTTCCTGCTTCTTCGCGTCGGCGGCGATGACGACCCTCTCGCGGTCGGCGTTGGCAGGGACGACTATCTCGGCCTTGAGGCGCGACTCCTCACGGATTGCGCGAGCGTCTTCCGCCTTTTTCTGCGCGATTTCCTGCGCGACGCGGATAGCGCCGTCGGCTTCACGCGATGCCGATTCGCTTCGGTTTCTCGCCTCTTCCTCAGCCACTTTCTGATTGGCGCGATAACCGGCCTTATCGGAGTCGGCGACGGTCTCGGAACTGACGGCTTCTGCCTCCAGGCCGGCGACTTTCTGACGTTTGTCGCGGTCGGCGGTCGCTTCGCCCATCTCGGCGGTGGCGTTGGCGGCGGCGACGGCGACTCGCTGGTCGCGCTTGCGTTCAGCCACACCCGTCTCACCGGTTCGCTCCTGCTCGGCTACGTCAACGTTTGCCTGGTTAATCGCCTCGGCGGCTGCTTTTCGACCAAGGGCCTTGATGTATCCCGACTCGTCCTCGATGTCGCGGATATTGACGTTGATAACGCCCAGACCGATCTTCTCCAGTTCCATCGAGACGGCTTCGTTGACCTTGGCCATGAACGATTGTCGGTCGCGGTTGATTGCTTCGATTTCCATCGTCGCGATGACGGCACGCATCTGTCCGAGGATGATGTCCTGTGCCTGGTTCTGGATTTCACTATCGTTCAGTCCCAGCAGGCGTATGGCGGCGTTTTGCATAATCCCCGGCTGGTTGGAGATAGCGGCCGTTACCGTTGTCGGTACGGCTACGCGGATATTCTCGCGGGACAGCGCGTTTGTCAGGTCGATGGGCACGACGAACGGCTCGAGACTGAGGAAGTCGTACGCCTGAACCAGTGGCCAGACGAACGCAGCCCCGCCGTGGACGCACTTGGCGGCTCCGCTTCCGGTCTTACCGTAGATTACGAGGACCTTGTTCGACGGGCATCGCTTGTACCGGCTGGCGAGGATAAAGACCGTCGCGATAAGTATGCCCAGGATGATGAGGATCAGGATAAGAGTTATGCTCCCATCATCCTTGGCGCCTTTGGCGGGCAATTGCGCCAGCAGATTCATTGCCAGTGTTGTCAGGTTCATCATTTTTCACCTCTTTCTTTTTCGGTTTCTTCGACAGGTTTAACTTCGATAGTGGTTGGTCCGAGTGTTCGCATGACGTTTATCGGCGTTCCGGCTTTGATTTCCTGCTCGTCGGCCGATCGCGCCTTGACGTGCGAGACGACGCCGCTGACGGTAACTCTGGCTTCGCCTGCTCCGTCGGCGGGTATGTCCAGATAGACCGTCCCGCGCGTTCCGACGCAGGTGTGCAGTCGCGGGTTGCCGGTCTCCGCCAGTTTTCGCATCAGGTGCAACGCCAGCGCCACGACCGCGAAAGCGCCCAGGCCCCAGAGTGTCCCGTAGGTAATCGCACGGGTCAGGTTACCATCGGCGGCGTGGTGCATAGCCGCCGCCCAGAAGAACAGTGTAAGGAATGCCAGAATCGCTCGTATAGACAGCAGTCTGAACGACGCTACGCTGTCGGCGGCATCGCCGGCAGAAGCGGCCTCGATGTCGCCGGCGTCCAGGTCCATATCAACATCTTCAGCGCCGCTCAGCCCTATCATCGACATTATGAACTGCCAGAGGAAGATAGCACTGAAGAATGCAGCAGCCCCGTAGAACCACTGTGTTACGGGTTCAAGATTTTGCCACCATTCCATCATAATCGTGCTCCTTGCCTTACTTGCAGGCTGGGCTGCCTAGCCCCACCTTTTTTTGAATAATGAATATTGTGCGTAGCACCGCGTAGCGATACTACGTACCACTACGTGGAACGAGGAATGTCGAATTTTGAAGTAAAAGAAACTTATCTACCTTTGAGGGATGTTTTTTTACTTCGTCATTCAAAATTCTTTATTCATTATTCAATATTTTCTTTATCTGGACAAGGTGGGACTCCGCTTCGCTCCGGCCCAGCCTACCGCTGCTATCAGGTTTCTGCGAACATTCCTCGTTCGCATGCGATGACGAAGGCTTCGCCGTATCGTTTAAGTCTTTGCCATTGCGTTCGGATGTTCCGCGCTTCGTCTTCGTCCACTTTCCCGTCGTCGGCGATAGCGCCTGATAGAGCGCGAAGCAGCCGGGAAAAATCCTCAATTATCCGCTGCGTGTTGGCGATATATTCGGCATCGATGCGGCGGTCGCTGACCTCGGGATCGTGAACGAAAAATCCGCCCGCCCGTTCGCAAAGCCATTGTACTACGTTCGCGTCATTCGTGCTTTCCAGCAAGGCTGCAACGCGGTCAAGCGGATTGCGCGTACCGCTCGGCTCAATCGTTGTGTTGTCGTCGGAGGGTTGGCACCATTTATACACCAGCGACGAAGACACTCGCATATCCCCAGCCACCTTCTTTGCGCCGACCTTTTCGATCGCTTTTTGTAGTACCTGATGCGAATCCATTTCTTGCGTCCTGTCTTGAACTGCTACAAGATATAGCGACTGATGTTTTTTAGTCCATTATAAAATGGAACGATTATTGGAACGGAATATGCGCATCCGGTAAAGGTGAATCGATATGTCGGTTGAGAGCGTCGTACAATTTCGCGTTCGTTACAGCGAGACGGACCAGATGGGCACGTATTCCAATTCGAGTGCGTTGGACTGGTTCGAGTGTGGGCGGACGGAGTTTTTCAGGCGGACCGGCACGTCGTATGCCGAGATGGAGGAACGCGGCGTGCTGCTTCCGGTGGTTGAATCGTATGTGAAATACCGAGGCAGGGCGAGGTACGACGACCTGCTGGAGACGACCACGACCGGGCGGATGGTCGGAAAGGCCCGCATCCGATGCGACGTGAAAATCGTCCACGCCGGCAGCGGCATGCCGGTGGCTGAAGGATACACCGTCCACGCTTTCATCGACCCGGCGGGCAAACCCATCCGCGCGCCGGAATGGTTCACCAAGGTCATGGAAAACGCTCATGCCGATGAGCATTAGCGGTATCATAATAGGGACATTCAATCCAGGAAGGAAAATGTTATGAAAGTTCTGATAATGACGGATCTGGAAGGGGTAAGCGGCGTTGTGTCATTCAAAGATCATGTGTATTCGGACGGTCGGTATTATGAAAACTCCATGAGGCTGCTGACGGCGGAGATCAATGCGGCAGTGGAGGGCGTATTGAAGGAGGGGGCTACGGACATACTTGTGGTTGACGGGCACGGCCCCGGAGGGGTCTGGTTCGAAGACCTGCATCCCAAGGCGAGGTTGTTGCACGGAAGACCGTTGGCTCCACGTCAGATACGCAACGAGGTGATTAAGACATTTGACGTGGGCATGATGGTCGGCCAACATGCGATGGCGGGGGTCGAGCGAGGCAATCTCAGCCACACTCAGAGCAGCAGGGAAATCGAATACTATAAACTGAACGACCGATTTATCGGCGAGATCGCGCAATTCGCTCTTTACATCGGCGCAGTTGACCTGCCGATGATATTCCTCAGCGGCGACGATGCCGCCTGCCGCGAGGCTGAAGAATTAGTCGAGGGCATCACCACTGCCAGCGTCAAGGAGGGGCTGAGTCGCAACTCGGCCATTTCGCTTTCGCCGTTCGAGGCCCGTAGGCGCATCGCAGAAGGCTCGGCCAGGGCATTAAAGAGGCACAAGGATTGTCCCGTTGCGCCGCTGAAGTGGGATGGGCCTTACGTTCTGGAAAAACGCTTCTTCCATACCGACATCGCCGACCAGGTCTGCGCAAGGCCCGGTGTCGAGAGGGTGAACAGTCAGACCGTGAGGCTTCGCAGCGACAATATCCAGGACATCATTTACGTCTAGCCAACAGGGACACCGGAATGGTTCACCAAGGCCGTGGGAAATGCCCGGGCCGACAGGACGTATTGGTATTAGACGGCCGTAACCGTAACATCACCAAATGTAACGTCTGCGTTATGGGCGACGAGAAGCAGTGATCCGCGATCAAGTTCGCCCTGACCGCCAAGTCCTTCCAGTTGCCAACCGTCCGGTTCGCCTTGGTCGGCGGGCCAGACTTTCATCCGGTAGAGGCTGGGTGTGTCGGGGCGTGATTCCGCGCGCGCCTTGAGGCGGTAGGCGACGCCGCATGCAATCAGGTCCTGCGTGTCGCCGTCCCCGATCGCAATGATGCGGTCATAGCCGATTTCAACCGTTCGCACCCCGTCATCGGTCAGACGCCACAGTCCGTCAACAACTTGCGCCACGTCATTGATTTCTTTAGTCTGGTCCCAGTTGACACTGTGCGGCAGGGGGCAGGACGAAGCCGGTGCGTATCGGACGGTGACGGTCTGTCCGGCCTCATTGCCGTTCCGATCAGTTGCGATGATTTCCACGGTGTTGTCGCCCTGGATCAGGGCTTCCCGGTCCAGTTCGATGTTAAAATCGCCCTCGCCAATCAAGCGAAATGCCGTTGGACCCAGCGGCAGGGGACGATCGATTTCTTCGTCGTTGTTGAGCATCCAGCGCACCGAATCTATACCGTTGGGGCTGCTGGCTCGTCCAGGCAGGTTGACCCACCGTTGCGGGTTGCCGAATCGACCAAAAGTTTACTTACTGCCGTACCATATGTCTATTTGAGGTAAGGACATAGCGCCGCTCGTTTCCATAGGGCCTCATCAAGTCCGCGATGATCGTGAATTATCTCGTGGGATTCTAATATGTTGATCGGCGAGACGCAATTGCCGCTCCGGTCCTGTGACCACGCTTTATTTCTTCGCCAACACCTTCATCACTTCGGCGTCGCGGGCGGAGAGGTCTGGGTATTCCGCGTCGGAACCGACGTCCGGGCGGCGCTTCCATGAGCGGGCGCATCGGCTGTATTTTTCGCGCGTGTCCTCGACGCGAACGCCGACAGGCAGAGTTTCGGACACGGGACTAATGCCTGTGCTACTCGCTTTCTCGATTCGCGCGTATCCGACGCCGAGGAGGTCTTCCAGTTCGCCCAGATAGGTTTCCAGGAATGTTTCGGCTGCTTGGTTGTCGTCGGCGATGGTAAAGACGGCTTCGGCGTCGAGCGGATTCTTGACGCCGGCGTTCCGTAGTGCTTCGAGTTTGACCAGTCCGTCTGCCCGCAGGTCCAGCAGGCGGTCCCAAATCCAGCTTGGTCCCACTTGGATTTCGTCGGAGGAAAACTGGGCGAGGTCTGGGTTGACCGGCCTGAGGTCTTCAGCCATTTCCAGCATTTCTTCGTCATATTCCGGCATCATTGCCAGATGGACGTTTTCCGGTTCGTTTGGGTCGCGGGCTGGGATGTGCTCCCATGCTTCCTCGGCGGTGTGCGGCAGGATTGGAGCGAGGAGTTTCACCAGCACAGAAAGCATCTCGTGCAGTACCGCCTGGGTCGCCCGTCGTCGCGGCGAATCGGGTAATTCGCAGTACAGGCGGTCTTTCACCGCAGCCATATAGACGCTGGACGCCTGAACGGTGCAGAACTCGTACATCAGCCGTGTCGCGCGGTGAAATTCGTATTTGTCATAGGCGATGCGGACATCGCGGATGAGTTGGTGCAGTTCCAGCCTCATCCATCGGTCGAGCGAATGCTCGGACGATTCGGCGGTGTGTCGGGCAGGGTCGAAATTGCTGCACGAACCCATGCAGAACCGAAGCGTATTGCGAATCTTCCGGTAGGCGTCTTCGCTTTGGGCGATGAGATTTTCGCTGCAGCGGACGTCGTCCTGGTAGTTCTGCGATGCTACCCACAGGCGGATAATGTCGGCTCCACGCTTGGAGAGTTGGTCGATTACGTCGATGGTGTTTCCGAGCGACTTGGACATTTTGTGCCCGTCCTCGGTAACGACGAATCCGTGTGTCAGGACGGTCCTGAACGGCGGTAGCCCAGCCGCTCCAAGCGCAGGCAGAAGCGATAACTGGAACCACCCTCGATGCTGGTCGGAACCTTCGAGGTACAGGTCCACCGGGATTTCATCGACCAGTTCTCGCCGGACAGCCACCGCGAACCAACTCGAACCGGACTCGAACCATACGTCGAAAATGTCATGGCCTGTGTGGAGTTCACTCGCATCAAAGTTTTTCGGTTCGGCCAGATCCGTATCGAAGACAGGGTCGTAATCGCCCAGTAGTTCCGTCGGCGAATCGGTGAACCAGCAATCCGAGCCTCGCTCGGCGAAACTTTTGGCCACTGCCCGGACGGACGCGGGTGTCAGCAGGACTTCTCCGGCCTCGTTGTAGAATGCCGGTATCGGAAGCCCCCAACTCCGCTGGCGCGAGATGCACCAGTCGGGTCTGCTTTCGAGCATTCCAGCCAGGCGGTTTCTGCCCCAGTCCGGGATGAAATCCATCCCATTGTCGTCGGCGCTCTTTCGGCAGGCGTCCATGGCCATCTCACGCAGCGTCGTACCGCGCTTCATATCACCATCGACGGCTACGAACCACTGCTTGGTCGCGCGGAAGATCGTCGGCGTCTTACTCCGCCAGTCGTGCGGGTAAGAGTGCGTTATGACCTGTTTATGAAACAGCGTGCCAGCCGTTGAGAGAAAATCCACAACCAGCGGATTCGCCTCCCATACGCTCTTGCCGATGAGCCAATCGGGAGCAGTCTCGTCGAACGTGCCGTCTTCGCGGACAGGGCAATAAACCCCCAGGTCGAACTTCAAACCCGTACCGTAGTCTTCCATTCCATGACCCGGAGCCGTGTGAACCAAGCCGGTGCCGTCTTCGAGCGTAACGTAATTGGCGGGAACGACCGGACAGACCTTCTCGCCAATCAGCGGATGCAGGTAGGTGATTCCGGCATCGACCAGAGCGGCTCCGCGTGCGGTCGCCAGAACCTCGAATTTTTCAACGCCGCCGACACCGCAGACCTTTTCAACAAGGTCGGAGGCGATAACGGCGATAACTTCCTTGCCGGCGTGGGTGAACTTGACGGCAGAGTATTCAAAATCCGGGTGCACAGCCACTGCCAGGTTGGCCGGTAGCGTCCACGGTGTGGTCGTCCAGATCATCAGATAGGTCGGCGTATCGTCGTTGAGGCCGAACAGATTTTTCAGGGCTGATGAATCGGCCCCAGCCAGCAGGACGTAGATGCTGTCGTCTTCGCGGTCGTGGTATTCCAGCTCGGCTTCAGCCAGTGCGGTTCGGTTCTCGATGGACCAGTGAACGGGTTTGAGTTGCCTGAACACCAGTCCCTGCTCGACCATGCGTGCGAAGACTTCCAGCACTGCCGATTCGTACCGGGGCGTCATTGTGATGTAAGGGGCGTCGAATTCGCCGAGAACGCCGAGTCGCTGAAACTGCTCGGACTGGATTTTGACGTACTTATCGGCGTATTCGGCGCACAGGCGGCGGACGTCTATGTGCGACATTTTTACCAGTTTGTCGCCGAGTTCGCTCTGGACGCGGTATTCGATGGGCAGGCCGTGGCAGTCCCAGCCGGGGACATAGGGCGCGTCGAAGCCGGTCATGTTCTTGCACCGGACGACGATGTCCTTGAGGATTTTGTTCAGCGCGGTGCCCATGTGGATATTACCGTTGGCGTATGGCGGGCCGTCGTGGAGAATGAATCGCGGGCTTCCGGCGCGGGCGTCGCGTATTTGCCCGTAAAGATTCTGCTCGGACCAGCGTGCCTGCATAGCCGGTTCTTTCTTGAGCAGCCCGGCGCGCATATCGAAGTCGGTATTCGGAAGATTCAACGTGTCTTTGTAGTTTTTCTTTTTTTCGTTCATTGTCGTTATCCTGAATTATCTGCATTGTGCATTTATAGGTGGCCCGCGTCAATGGAGTTTGCCCGGGTGCCGTGGTCGCGGTGTTTGCGACCACGCGGATGCGCAGATGTTAAGGTAGTCGCAAACAC
>JAUWNJ010000035.1 GCA_030612725.1 Planctomycetales bacterium | reverse complement strand
ATACGGTGGATGTAACTCTCAGGTTCGTTGGGCAGGTCGAAATTGATCACATGGGTTATGCCGTCCACGTCGATACCGCGAGCGGCGATGTCCGTCGCCACCAGCACGCGGAGCTTTCCGGTTCGGAATGCTTTCAACGCGCGGGTGCGGACGTTCTGGCTCTTATTGCCATGGATCGCCCCGGCAGCGATATTCCTGCTCACCAGATGCTTGCAGATGCGATCGGTATTGTGCTTGGTCCGCGAGAAGACCAGGGCGCGGCAGATCGTTGTATCCCGGAGGAGCGTTTCCAGGAGTTTGCGTTTGTTATCTTTATCCACGAACATGAGCGCCTCGTCGATGCGTTCAGCCGTCGTCAACTGCGGTGTAACCTCGACCCGCACCGGATTGGTAAGCAGGCGGTCAGCCAGTTTCGCCACGGTCGAGGGCATGGTGGCCGAGAAGAAGAGGGACTGGCGTTTGGCCGGCAACACATCAATAACCCGGCGCACATCGTGGATAAAGCCCATATCGAGCATGCGGTCGGCTTCGTCGAGGATGAAGTATTCCAGGTGCCGGAGGTTGATGAGCTTCTGTTCCATCAGGTCGAGCAGTCGACCCGGGGTGGCCACGAGGATATCCGGCCCCCGCTTCAGGGCCTTCTCCTGCTTGCCTTGGCCGACACCGCCGAAGATGACCGTGCTCGTCAACGACAGATGCCTGCCGTAAGTCTGAAAGCTGTCGCCAATCTGCGCCGCCAGTTCGCGGGTCGGTGTCATGACCAGCGTCCGGATGCCGCGTTTGAGGCCTCCGGACTTCTCCAGCCCCTGCAGGACGGGCAGGGCAAAGGCCGCGGTCTTGCCGGTTCCGGTCTGGGCGCACCCGAGCAGGTCACGTCCTTTTAGAAGGTGAGGAATGGAAAGCGCCTGAATGGGCGTCGGGATTTCATAGCCCTCTTCCGCCACGGCACGAGCAATTGGCGCGATCAGGTCAAGATCAGTAAACTTCTGTACTTCTGACATAAGCATCGTTTCCTTACAATAAATCATTGACCACCTGTAAAAGAGGTGGCGTTAACCAAGTCGGTGAATGGAGACGGAACGGAAGGAGTTCAGGCTCGTTCAACCGGCGGCACATCACAAGTGCCAGCGTGTTGACTGGACCCGATCCCGGGGGAAACCAGCGGGGTACTCGCTGCGAACCGATCTCCCTCGGAGGGAGTCAGGATCCGGCGACGCAACAATAATAAAAGATTGTCGCAGAACAATTCGCCATTGCAAGGAAAAAATATAGCGGACGGTATTTATGTGAGCGACATTTTTTTCTGGCGGGTTTTAAGTTTTGTTTCTGAGAGTGTATCAGGCCATAGTTTCAGCCGTGGTTTATTGGCGGTTTCAGATATGTATATTTATTAGTCCCATCGGGACGTTTGATAGTAGCCACGGTATTTATCGCGGCGTGACACCTATGTTGACGTTCGGTAAAGATTACTCACTACCGGCGAAGCCGAGATTTTCGTCCAGCCAGTCGTCGGTGCGAAGGACGCCCTTACGCTGGCGTAAGGCCAACCGTTCCGCCTTGTGCTGAACAATATCGAATACCCGGCGAGTAACGGCGGAAGAGATTTCTCCATCGGCCTGGCCGAATCGTCGTCGGAGAAATGCCGAGATGTGCGGTGCGTGGCGGTCGAGGAGTTCGTCTTCGAGGCTGACGATGGCCTGTGCGCTTCCGGGGTCGCCCTGGCGTGCGGACCGCCCGAAGAGTTGGCGGTCGATACGTCCCGCCTCGTGGCGCTCTGTGGCGATGACGGCCAGGCCGCCGGATTCGGCGACGCCGCGTCCGAGTTTAATATCCGTGCCTCGACCGGCCATATTCGTAGCGACGGTAATTTTCCCATCCTGTCCTGCGCCTGCGACAATCTGCGCCTCTTCGGCGTGTCGAACGGCGTTGAGGACCTGGTGCTCAAGGGCCTCGGCTTCGAGCAGTTCGCTCAAATGCTCGCTTGCACGGACGCTCCGCGTACCGACGAGGACGGGTCGGCCTGTTTTGTGAAACTTACGGATTTCGCCGACGATTGCCTTCCACTTTGCCTGTTGGGTGGCGAAGACCATATCCGGCGACGATTTGCGAATGCAGGGTCGATTCGTGGGAATTACGACCACCGGAAGGTGATAAATCTGCCAGAATTCGCGCTTGGCCTCGACGGCGGTTCCGGTCATACCGGCGAGTTTGGGATAAAGTCGGAAGAATCGCTGGAAACTCACGCGGGCGTAGGTGTCCTTAGGCGGGTTTATTTCCAGGTTTTCTATGGCTTCGACTGCCTGGTGCAGTCCGTCGCGCCATTCGCGGTCGGGCATGAGTCGTCCCGTGAACTCATCGACGATGACGACCTTGCTTTCCTGGACTACGTACTGCTTGTCGCGGAGGTAGAACTGTCCTGCCGTCAGCGCCTGGACGACGAGTTCTTCCCTCCGCCGAGCGCCGCTCCAGATTCCGCCGAGCGGTTCGCTCAATTCAGCGAGACGGTTCTTTCCGGCGGTGGTCAGTTCGACCTCGCGATAACGCTGGTTTATGCTGAAGTGCTTCTGCAATTCCAATTGACCTGCCAGTTCGGCTGCGTGGGTGAAGGCATCGACCTGTTCGGGGTTCGGCGCATTTCCGGAGATGATAAGCGGCGTAACGGCTTCGTCTATCAGGACGGAATCGGCCTCGTCCACGATGGCGTAATTCAGCCCGCGTTGGATGAGCCTGTCGGTTCCGCTGCTCGCGCCGGAGGCGATTTTCGCCAGTAGTGCTTCGCCCAGGCCTCGCAATTTGCCCAGTGTCAGGCGGTCGCGCAGGAAATCGGCGGTTACTTCCTTGTTGGTGCAGTAGGTGATGTCCGCCTGGTAGGCTTCGCGTCTTTTGGGCGGTTCCATGCTCTGTTCGACGTGCGCGACGCTCAATCCGCAGAAGCGGTATATTTTGTCCATCCATTCGGCATCGCGGGCAGCGAGGTAGTCGTTGACTGTGATGATATGGCATCCTCGCCCTCGCCATCCTGCGATGGTCGCCGGCATTGTGGCCGACAGTGTTTTTCCCTCGCCGGTCGCCAGTTCGGTAACGCATCCGGCGTCGAGCGTCAGAGCGCCGGCAACCTGGACGGGGTAAGGTTTTTCGCCTAATTGTCGGTGTGCCACTTCGCGGACAAAGGCGAATGCCAGTTCCAGATTGTCCGGTTTGTCTCGCCCGCATCGGAACAGTTCCCGAAATTCCAGCGCCTGCTCACGAAGTTTGGCGTCTGACAGTTCGGAGAATTGTTTTTCCATTGCGCAGATTCTTTCCGCCCGTTGGAGAAACAGTTTCCGGCGTGGTACAAGACGACTGGTAAGTCCAATGGCGGCGTCCCATACGGCGTCCAGACCTTTGGGTAATTCCTCGCCGGAAGTTCGTCTCGCAAGCATCCGCCAGGTTGTGCTCGGTACTGTGCTCATACAATTTCCAATTTCCGATTTCCGATTTTCAATCCCAACGGGACAGGTTGGAAATCGAAAATCGCAAAGTCCTATATATTGAATCTTCGTTGAATTACTTGCAGCAGCGACCGCCACCACTGTAGCAGCAGCGGCTTGGGGGGCGTTTCGAAGCGGACCACCACACGCTGCCCGCTCATGAGTTTGAAATTCGCCGCGTTGTCGGGGGCAATGTGTATTTCGAAGAATCTCTCGGCTGACTTTGTACCTTGCGGGTCGTCCATGGCGGTTTGCATGGCTCCGCCGGCGGCGTAGCCCAGTGCGGCTGATGGGAGTTGTTTCGAACCGGCGGGGAGAATCCGCAGAATCCTGCCGCCGCCTTTTATGTCAGGCCTGCCCTTGACGCGAATCTCAACCTGCCGGCGCGCCTCGGCTACGAGTATCGCGGCTGATTGCTGATCGACTACGACGCGGATGAGGACGTCTTTCAGACCCGCAACCAATCCGATTTTGTCTCCACGGTGAACGTATCCGCCCCTGAACCGGTCTATATCCGGTGAGATCCACGTTCCGTCCAGTGGTGCGTGAATAGTCAACGAGGCGAGTTGATCCTCGGCGCGGCGGACCTGTTCGTCGAGGGCGGCGATTTGTTCGGTGAGGATTTGAGCGGCAGCGGGTTCCTGCGTTCGTGCAATCCGAAGTTTGATCCGGAGACGGCGGCGTTCAGCCAATAATTGCTCATGCTGTGTCTGAAGTTCGGGATTTTCGCATTGCAGAATGACCGGTCCGTCCGGACCGACGCGCTTTCCGGAAGGCAGGAAAGCCACCACAAATCCATCGACTTCGGCGTGGATAACGGCCAGGTTAATCGACTCTCCGATACCCTCGCCCCGGTAGCGGTCTGGAAAATTAATCAGACCTATACAGATAAAGACCGCCAGCAGGAAAATCAGCGTGCTTGCCACTGCTCGCGAGCGGACGCGGGCGAGTTCGTTGTTGGTGGCGAGGTAGCGGATGAACTTTCCCGCCGGTACGCACAGCCAGGTGAATGCGGCAACCAGTCCGAAAGCGACTGCCACAATCGCCAGCGACTTCGGCAGGCGGTCGGTCAGGAACAGGAGGATCATGGCGAAGATGAATATCCGATAGAGAGTCGAAGCGATACCGTAGAATACGAACCACCAGCGTTCGCCGGGCGTGTGTGCCGGACTGATGGCGCGGCGGACCGACCAGGCGTAACGCTTGACGATGTAATAGAGGTACTGCTTGGACCGTTGGGCGAGGTTGGGTATCTCCAGTAAGTCCGAGAGAATGTAATAGGCGTCGTATCGCAGAAGCGGGTTTCCGTTGAACAGAATCGAGGAGACGCCGGCGATAAACATGATGTTATAGCAGACGGCGTGAACGGTGGTTCCGGAGCGCGTATTCGCCCATATGATAGCGGCGACAGCGGCGACGGCGAGTTCCACAAACATCCCAGCCGCTCCGACGACGACCCGATGCCACCGGCTTCGAAACGCCCATGCGCTGGAGGCATCGACATAAGGGAGCGGCATAAAGACCAGGAACATCACGCCCATTACGTGGACTTCGCCGCCGCCGGCGCGCTGGCCGAACCGTTTGCACGCGAAGGCATGTCCAAATTCGTGAAAAACCTTCGCCATGACCATACCAACATACAGGAACGGAAGGTTTGCAGGATCGAACACGTTGCTCGCGCGGTTCACCAGTTCATCGGCCCGGCCTGCGAGGAAATACAGCCCGACACCTATCAGAACCATCCACAATGCCAGTCCGATTTTTGTAAAAATCCGTCCGAAAACGCCGAGCCAGCGGTCGAGGAAGTGGTCGGGATCGATCAGTGGGATGCGGATGAACAGAAGGTTCATGACGTATCCCTGAATCTCCCTGAACCTGCGTTTTCGATATCGCCGCAGAAGCCCCTCGGCGTCCGGCGGTAGTTCCGCAGACAGCAGGTTCGAGGTGTACAGTTGCCCCAATAGTTGGATGGCTTCGCCTTGCGTGGGGGCTGAATCGCCGAGTTTTTCGACGCAGATACGCCAGACTTCTCCGACCGTCCGCCTTCCGTCCAGCATCGCTATGAATTGGTAGGCCGGCTCGTTCAGGCGGGAAAATTGATTGCTCGTCGGGTCCTGCAGGACGTGCCACATCTGCCCGCGAAAGTGCTGGCGATAGACCTGAACCGTAGTCCGCAGCCTCGGCTTCAGGCCGGTTATGCGATACCACGATTCACTGAATGTCGGACGCTCAATTGCCAATTTTCAATTGCCCATTGTTAATTAATCAAAGCAGGGTGCCGTGGTCGCGGTGTTTGTGACCACGCGAAAGCAACCTGACATAAACGTGGTCGCCCCTTGGGGACAGGCAAACACCGCGACCACGGTACCCGTAATTACAATTTCCGATTTACCGGAAGATTTTCTGTTTTTTCTCAATTGAAAATCGGAAATCGGAAATCGGAAATTGTCAAAGCCAAAGTTTCATTCGCGCCCAGTTGATGATTTTTCGGCTCCACAACCAGGCGTATCTCCGTCGGTCTATACGGATTTTTGCGATGCCTTCCATTCCCGGTCTCATCCACGGTTTGGTTTCCAGCAGGCGGACGCGAACCCTGAAAATGTTTTGCTGATTGACGACTTCAGCGACCGGATTGATGTGCTCGACGATGAATTGCACTCGCCGATCCGGATAAGCCGCAGCCGAGAGTTCGCCGCGCTGACGCTCGCTGACTTCGGCTATTTCATCCTCCGGTACGGACAGTTCGGCCCGGAGCGATTCCAGCGGGGCGACCTCGAAGAGCACGTTTCCGGTCTTGACCGGTGCTCCGATTTGTCGCCTCAGGTCGCCGCTTATAACGGTTCCCGTCATCGGCGAGACGATCCTGGCTTTTCCGATACGGTACTCCAGGAGGCGAATTTGTGCGGTGACCTTGTCGGCTTCGGCGCGGGCGACCTGCGCCTGGGCGGTTTTACCGTCCCGCATTGCCGCGGCTGCCTGCTTGAGGCTGGTCAGGTGTTCGGCCTTCGCCACCGCCAATTGCAAACGCAGTTTAGAAGTGTACAGTTCGGCAAGGACAGTCTCGCCGGCGGTAACCGTATCGTCGGGGATTACCGAGACACTTTTGAGGAACCCGTCGAACGGGGCGGAGATTACCTGCTGCTGTGTCGCCTCCAATACGAAAGTTCCCTCCGCCCGGTAATCGCCCTTTGCAAAGACGAGGAACACAATCGCCGCGAAAACCACCATGGCGGCGACCTTCAGCCATGTGTGCTTCGGACCGATCAGCACGGCCAGACCTTTTCTCGCAGAAGCAGCGGCTTTAGCGCCGAACCAACGGTCCTGCTCGTGCATATCCACCATCCGTGCGGTGCACAATTCGCATGCAAGTCGAAGTGGTTCGATCTCGTCGAGAATCATGGAATTGTCCGATGGACGCTCGGCAGTCAGAACCGCAACAGGTTCGCCCGCCTTTCGCAACGGCAGGGAAACTATCGCCGTCGGACCATGACGCTTCGAGAGTTCACCGGCGGCCCGGCTGACGTATTGGGCATCGGTCGCGGGCGGGTAAAATACTTCCACGTCCTGGTCGAGGCACTCCTCCATCGCCGATTCGATGTCCTGGACGACTTTCATTTTCCGGCTGAATTTTTCGGTGTGGCTCATTGCCTTCAGATGGACGTATCTACCCTTCAGGAAGCCCAAACTCACGCGCTCGCACCGCCATCGGGCTGCCAATTCGTTGCAGAAGGCCATTGCCGCGCCGGTGAAACGGTCCTGGGCGTTGACCGCCACCAGGACTTCGGTCGCCTTTCGCAGCCGGGTGAGATCGACCTGGCGATGCTGAAGTGTCAGGCGCATCTCGTACAGACTCAATAGGGAGACCGTCAGTTCCAGTCTTTCCCGGCTGGCTGCCAGGGCGACCTTCTCGGCAGTCTCAACGACAAACACAGCCAGTCCACGGACGCCTTCGGTGCTGGCCTTGAGGGGGATCATCACGAGGTTCTGCCTCGCCGGTTGACCGTAAAGGTCGTCCTGACCGTGGAGGGGTTTTACGGTAGTAGCGCCTGAAGATATGACCTGTCCGGTCGAGCCTGCGGCATGCGCCAACCATGCCGATTCGCTCAAGCCATCAGCCTGTGGGGGATAGACCGCCAGGGCTTCGATTCGTCCGTCGGGTCCGGGTCTCAATATCGCACCGTTGACGGCATCGGCCAGGCGGCATTGAACCGCAAGCAGGTGAACGAGGAACTCCCCAACGGGACCGTCGAACTGTATCAGGCGGTCTATCAGGTCCGTTGCGGACATATTATCGTCAAACTGTTGTTGCCCGATTTGCGAACCGTCCGCAGACATGGATTCTCCAATAACGATACCGAAACTACAGGTTGTCTTTGCGGCGCTTTGCCACGTCCATTTCCAACTCGCCGAACTGGTCTTCGTGCCGGCGAATCAACTGGCTGAGCGTTATCGCAAGACGCTTGGCCGAGTAATGATTCATTATTACCCGATCGTTGATCTTGAAAATAATCTCAGGCTGCTCCTGCTGATTGGCCGCCGGACCAATCAGGTTCAACCCGAAATCCAGCATTATTTCCTCGGCAGTACCGTTGGCGCGGAATGCGTTGGCGTACGAAGTCCTCATTTCCCGTTCATCGACGCGAAGGCGGACTTGCTTTTTGCCTGTCTGTTCGCGCGCCTGTTCTTCGACGGGTTTTTCGTTTTCGTCGGGGGTCTTTGCATCGTCATTTTGTTTTGCCATCAATCGTTCCTTTTTTTTCGGGCCGGACGTTATTCGGGCGACCTCTGATTGTTTTTACCTTATTGGTCTTGTTGTTGTCGGAAGCAGGAAAACGCACATACACTTTTTCGCCGGCGGGTCGGTTGAACCGGTTCGGTAATTCGACGCGTACATTCAGCGTATCGCTTGCGGCGTCGGCGACTGAAGCGATATGGACAATTTTACCATCGACTTTTTCCTTGCCCGCCTTATCGAAAGCAATCTGTGCGACCTTTCCTGGCTTGAGCCTGCGGGCCTGCTGAACGGGTACCGGAACATCCATCCATAACGGGTCGATGTTGACTATGCGAACCACCTCCTGCAGGGAATCGACTGACTCGCCTTTCTCGACGAAGACCCGCTCGACCCGCCCGGTAATCGGGCTTTTCAGGCGCATCCGCTCGACTCTCAGCCTGACCTCTTCGTATTTGCGTTCGCTTTGCTTATGCTGAAAACGCGACAGATCGAGCGACAGTTTGGAAATCAGAACGTCCAGTTTAGCGTGTTCGACTGCCATCTCCGTCGAGGCGTCGCGTTCTGCCGCCCACTCTTCCTTCTTAAGGTCCACCTTCATCTGGTCCAACTTGGCCTGGGAGGCCTTGATGTGCGTTGTGTCTTCCGCTTCGGCTTTGAGTTGGGCCAGTTGCGCCTGTTCAGCCAAGTCATCCAACTGGACGAGAACCTGCCCGGGTTTTACGTATTGGCCTTCCTTGATGAAAACCCTGGAAATTTGACCGGGGCGGACAAACGAAAGCGTAACGTCCTTGCTCGGTTTGGTGATTGCTTCGATATCGCCGTCGGCAACGACCTCGCCTGCCGGCAGAACCGCTATGCAACTCGCCAACAATAAAATATTTACGCGTATCATTATCGTGAACATAGTCTTTTTCCCCTGAATCACATGAACAAAGATATAATATCAGTCGGAGTCATAGCAAAGGTTTTCTTCGCGGAAGTTCAGCGAAGACGCCAATTATTTCTATGTCCGGCGTAATCGACTCTCGTATAATAACCCTTCCGTGTTGTAAAGTGATAAACTGACAGGAGTAAAATCATGGCAAAAGCGTTTCCCGACGTAAAGAAGATCCGGTACGAAGGCCCCGGCTCGAAGAATCCCCTCGCCTTCAAACATTACAATCCAGACGAACTCGTCGAAGGCAAGCCGATGGCGGAACACCTGCGGTTCAGCGTGGCCTACTGGCACACCTTCCGCAACGCCGGAGCGGACCAGTTCGGACAGGCAACGCGCCTGATGCCGTGGGACGACGGGAGCGACTCGGTTGAAAACGCCGTCAATCGCGTCCGGGTCGCCTTCGAGTTCTTCGAGAAACTCGGCGCAGAATTCTACTGTTTCCACGACCGCGACGTCGCCCCCGAAGGCGCAACGCTGGCTGAATCGCACAGGAACCTCGACGAGGTCGTCAAGGTTCTAAAGGACGAGCAGGAGCGAACCGGCGTAAAACTGCTCTGGGGAACGGCCAATCTGTTCGCACATCCGCGTTACATGCACGGGGCCGCAACCAGTTGCAACGCCGACGCCTTCGCATATGCAGCCGCTCAGGTCGCAAAGGCAATGGAGGTTACAAAAGAACTCGGCGGCGCCGGTTACACCTTCTGGGGCGGACGCGAAGGATACAAGAGCCTGCTGAATACCGACATGGGCAGGGAACTGGACCACCTGGGGCGGTTCCTCCACATGGCGGTCGATTACAAAAAGCAGATCGGCTTCGACGGGCAGTTCTACATCGAGCCGAAACCCAAGGAACCGACCAAGCACCAGTACGATTCGGACGCGGCTGCGTGTTTCGCCTTCCTGCAAAAGTACGACCTGGTCGATCACCTCAAACTGAACATTGAAGCCAATCACGCCACGCTGGCGGGGCATACGTTTATTCACGAGTTGGAGTTCTGCCTGACCAACGGTATCCTCGGCAGCGTCGATGCCAATCGCGGCGACCTGCTGCTGGGGTGGGACACAGACCAATTCCCGACCAACCTGTACGACACCACAATGGCGATGCTGACGATCCTCAGGGGAGGGGGGTTCACCACCGGCGGGCTGAACTTCGACGCCCACGTCGCCCGCGAGAGTTTCGAGCCGGTGGACTTATTCCACGCTCACATCGGCGGGATGGACGCATTCGCCCGAGGCCTGAAAGCCGCCGCCGCAATTCGCAAAGACAACCGGCTTGAGGATTTCCTCAAACAGCGATACGCCAGTTGGGACGCCGGCGTCGGCGCGGACATCGAAGCCGGTAATCTCGACTTCGGCGAATTGAGCGAATATATGTTGAAGAAGGGCGAAATCGCCCCCAACGCCTCAGGCAGAGTCGAAATGCTGGAGAATATTCTCAACGAGTATATCTAAAAGGAGCCGTGGAATGGATACGGTATTTCCCGGGCGGGAGTGGGAACGGGCCGAGCCGGAGAAGGTCGGTATTGACGTCGATAAGTTGGAGGCCGTTCGGCAGTGGCACGAGGCCCAAGCCGGCGAGAGTCCGTATCGCATAGTCATTGTGCGCAGCGGGCGAATGGTGGCCGAGTGGGAACAGGGAGTACCAACGGACGAAAAACGCGGTATGGCGTCGGCCACCAAGAGCGTCTTCTCATCCGTCCTCGGCGTCGCCCTGGCTGAGGGGAAGATCGGTTCGCCCGACGACCTCGCGGTGGACTACTACCCGGAGATGATGGACGTGCCCGAAGGTAAGGGTCCCAAGCCGGGGCGATTCGCAAAGCCTGAAGATCGAGGCATTACACTCCGCCAACTGATAAGCAACACCTCCGGGTATATGAAACCGGGCGAGACACCCGGCGGTATATTTCACTACCAGACATTCGGGATGAACATTCTTTGCCACGCGATAGAAATGGCCTACGGGCTTTACGACAGCAGCGACCCGGACCGTCTGGGCGGTTTCAATAAACTGGTGGAAGAAAAGATACGCAACCCCATCGGCGGCACATGGGAACACTGTTACACGGACTTCGAGCACCCACCCGAAGCCCTCAAGAACATCTTCGGACACAGCTCGCGCTGCGTCTCCAGCGCCCGCGACATGGCCAGGATGGGGCTGCTGTGGCTGCATTTCGGGCGATGGGGCGACAAGCAGGTTATCCCGGAGGACTGGATGCGCCAAGCCAGCCGGACCTCGCCGGATATTCTCGCAAATAACGCCAAGGACAAGTGGTGCTACGGCCACGGGTTTTGGACCAACGATCACGGCCTCCTCTGGCCGGCGCTGTCGAAGGATTCATTTGCCGCCGCAGGGGCAGCGGGGAATCACATCTGGGTTTGCCCAAGCCTCGACCTGGTCGTAGCACAAAGCCCGGACCGAAGCCCGAAAGAAGATGCCAACGAAATCGCCTGCCCGCTGCTGGAGCGCATCGTGGCTGCGTGCGAATAAGGCTTCGGCGTAAAGGGCGAATCAACTTCCGGTCAGGGCCTTCGTCTTATTGAAGAACCACATATGTTCCGGTTCCCACACGCCCCATTTCGCTGGCCACATTGCCTGCGCATTGTTCGCGTGCAGACCGAAGGACGCGCCTCGTTCTATCACGGCGTCAAAGGCCCTCTGGCCGTTGGATTCGTTGAAGATAATGGGCTTAGGCGATTCGGTGAACCACGGTTGGGAATGGAAGTAATCGACTTTGCAGGCCACCAGGCTGACGCTTCCGACCGCCCCGACTTCGATATTATCCCCGCCGTGCAGGAGGATGAAATCCGCTTCCTGGAATACGCGGTCCACCTCTTCGGTTGTCCATTGATTACTTGCCATAAACGACCCTTCATCGACTTTCAGCATCGCCGCTTCCGAAGTGCTGACGAAGAGTTTTCTGTCATGTTTCTCCAAACCTCTCTTTCGAGCACGGGAAATCAGTTCTGCCGTCCGCCCCGGCTTGAGGATTGGATGGTGATAGTGGCCTTCCATGGTTTCGTTGGCGATTTCGATCAGAACGTTCCGGTAGCCCCGCTCGCAGATGAAATCCACGCCGTTATCGACGGCAGCGAGAATGCCCTGTTCGTCTTCGAAGACCGTGTCCTGGCCGAAATAGAACATCTGCAAAATGACCACCATGCCAAGTCTGTCGCAGGACTCGATGACGTCGCCGATTCGTTTGGCGTAGTTCGGGTCGATAGAGCCGTCGGCGCCGAAACCGCTGTTGTGATAGAAATCCCGATGGCCGTTGGGGCGTGCGCCTGCGCTGCCGTGGCCTTCGGGTATGTCCGTCCTGTCCCAAAGCGGATGCCCGCCCTGGAAGTTCAGGTTGACCGCGAGGATGCCGTGTTTCTTGTACTCGCCGAGTGCGGCGATGAATCGCTGCGTATTGGCGAAGGCAGATTCGGGCGAGACCCACTTACCGTAATTGGCAAAGCCGTTCTCCGGATGCGAGCCGTCGTCGTCCCACCAACCCACCTTGCCCAGCGTGTCGTCGAAAGTGGCGTTGACGGTGCGGACGTTGAACAACAGGCCTTCAGCGCGGGCGGAGCCGGGATAGGTCGGCGCGCCGTTGATGTGAATTTCTCCGCCATTTACGGACACGTTGGTTTTCGGTTTGAACATTTTTACCATTCCTTTTATAAGGCAGGGGTTGAAGTATAGTTGGGTCGGCTCCTTTATGAAAAGGTAAACTCCGAAGATTTCGTTATAATGACGGTATGTCCGAAGACGAGAAATTCATGGCCCGTGCGATGGACCTGGCCCGGCGGGGCAGGGGAGCGGTCGAGCCGAACCCGATGGTCGGCGCGGTTATCGTCCGCGACGACGAAATTATCGGCGAGGGTTGGCACAAGCGTTTCGGCGGGCCTCATGCGGAGATCGAAGCGATTGCTTCTGCGCGTGCGTGTGGGGCGGATTTGGCCGGCGCTACGATGTACGTTACGCTCGAACCCTGTTGCCACCAGGGCAAAACCCCGCCATGCACGCAGGCCATTATCGAAGCCGGTATCTCCCGCGTCGTGGCTGCAATGGAAGACCCCGACGCGAACGTCGCCGGCGGAGGGTTCCTGGCTTTGAGACAGGCGGGTATCGAGGTCGTAACCGGCGTAATGGCTGACGATGCCCGGCGACTTCTGTCGGCCTATACAAAACTGCGAACCAAAGGTCAGCCCTGGGTCATCTGCAAGTGGGCGCAAAGTCTCGACGGGAAGATCGCCACGCACACCGGCAGCAGCAAGTGGATTTCGGGCGAATCGTCCCGCCGGCGTGTCCACGAGATTCGAAGCCTCTGCGACGGCGTTTGCGTCGGGGCAGGAACCGTCCGCGCCGACGACCCATTGCTGACAAATCGAGGCAACACAGGCGGGCAACCAATAAGGCTGATTTTGGACGGGAATCTGGAGATTTCGCCCGATTGCAGGCTGATGCGGAGCATTGACGTTGGCCCGGTGATTATAGCGACCCGGCAGGATGCACCGGCGGACGCATTGAAAAAACTCACCCGTGCCGGAGCGGAAGTGTTGACACTGTCGGCGGGGGCCGGCGGCGTGGACTTATCGGTGCTGCTGGACGAACTAGGCCGACGGGAGTGGACATATCTGCTGGTCGAGGGCGGACGAAGCGTGCACAGTTCGTTTCTCGCCCAGGGTCTGGTCGATGAACTGCTGGTATTCATTGCTCCGAAGATTGCAGGCGGCCCCGGCAGCATCGGACCGGTCGATTGGCCTGATATTGATACTATTGATAAAGCGTTCGCCTTGTCGAAGCCGCAGGTTGAGCAGATTGGCGACGACGTCCTCCTGCGATATGTACTGTCCGAATGACCGGGATACCAAGTCCCTAGTGCTTCTCTTTTACGGTATTTGTCAGTTCGCCTATCCCGTCGATTTCGCATGTAATCGTATCGCCGGGGCGGAGATAGACCTGTGGCGAGCGGGCCTCGCCTACGCCGCTGGGCGTTCCGGTCAGTATGATCGTCCCTGCCGGTAGCGTCAGGTCGGCTGATATGAATTCGACCAACTGCGGCACGGAGTGGATCATCTCGGCGGTGGACGCATCCTGCATGACCTGCCCGTTGAGCGTGGTTTTCAGGTGCAGGTCTGACGGGTCGATATCGGTTACGATGCAAGGTCCGAGCGGGCAGAAGGTGTCGAAACTCTTGGCGCGGACCCATTGGCCCAGGCGTTTCTGCCAGTCGCGGGCGGAGACGTCGTTGGCGACGGTGTAGCCGAGGATAACCTCGCCGACCGATTCAGCAGGGACGTCCCGGCATGTTTTACCTATGACGACGGCGAGTTCCACCTCGTAGTCAACGTGGTCAGGCCCGACCGCCGGCAGATGAATTTCCGAACCCTGCCCGATGACGGAGGTAATCGCCTTTGCGAAGACGACCGGCGCATCCGGGAAGGAGGCGTGAACTTCCTCGATGTGGGAACGGTAATTCCCGCCTATGGCGAAAATGGCCGCCGGCGCGAGAGGCGCAAGGACCTCCCTGGCTTGCACGGGCGCGTTGGTTACGGCATATTCGCCGAAGATGTCGCCGTTGATGCGGCGGTAAGTTCCGTCGTCGGCCTCGGCTGCGTAGGTAGTCCGCGAATCCTTATCCAGTAATCGGTATAATTTCATGGCGCATATCATAGCCGCGAACGCCGCGAACAAAACAGAAAAAATAATGGGAAAAACACAGAAAAAGAAGATTTCGAGGCGGATTGTCTTATAATCTTCTCTCTGTTTGTCTGTATAGTTCGCGGTTATTTTGCGGTATGTCCTGAACGTACCGGATAAGAAAGGGTAATTATGAAAATTCGCATAGCGTTTGCGGGATTCCGTCACGAGCACATTCTTGGGATATACGACCTTGCCGGTCAATGCGACGACGTGGAGATCGCCGCCGCCTGCGAGGAAGACGCCCCCACGCGGGAGCGGCTCGAATTGTCGGGACGGGTAAAACTGACGTACGACTCATATGACCAGATGTATCGGCAGGTCGATTTCGACGTCCTGGCGGTGGGGGACTATTACGCCCGGCGGGGCGAAATTGCCATCCGAGCACTGGAAGCAGGCAAACACGTCATCTCCGATAAGCCAATCTGCACGAAGTTGGAACAACTCGACAGGATTACCGAACTGGTTCGGGAAAAGAATCTCTCCGTCGGCTGTCAACTGGACTTGCGCAGCGGCGGTAATTTCCTGGCATTGCGGGAGGTGGTTCGCTCCGGTCGGATCGGCGAGGTGCACGCGATTTATTTCAACGGTCAGCATCCTCTTGCCCGCAGCGTCAGGCCTGAGTGGTACTTCCAGCCGGGCAAACAGGGCGGAACGATAAACGACATTTCCGTTCACGCTCTCGACATCATTCCGTGGCTGACCGGTCGGCGGATTGTTTCGATTACGTCGGCCCGCGCCTGGAACGCGCGCCTGTCCGATCCGGACTGGTTCCAGGACGGCGCGCAGTTGATGCTCAAACTGGACAACGACGGCGGGGTTATCGGGGACGTCTCGTACCTGACGCCCGAAAACTTCGCCTACAACATCCCGTGCTACTGGCGGTTCACGCTTCACGGCGACGCCGGCCTGGCGGAGACCTCGGCCGTTGCCGACGGGGTAACGCTCTACTCGAACGACTCCGATTCGCCGCAACACGTCCAGCCCGCCACCGCCAGGGAGGCGGGACATTGGGAAGACTTCCTGAACGAAGTCCGCGGCCTGTCTCCTCGGGGCGGGGACAAAGGCGAGGCGCTCACCACCGCCGACGTGCTGTCGGCCTCACGCGCCGCCCTGCTGTCGCAACGCGCCGCCGACGAAAACCTCCACGACCTGACATGTGAGTAACCGGAATACCGGCTTCGCATTTTGTTATTTCTGTTCGCGTGGTTCGCGGTTAATATGATAACAACAGGGAGAGATAATTTATGAAACGAGTTTGCAGTCCGGCATATAGTCTTACTCTTCGCCTTCGCAGCCCCTCCGGGACGGAAATATTTGATAGCGTCGCTTCGGTCGTCGGCGCTGTCGGCGGGGAGGTCAAGTCCGTAAAGGTTGATGAGAAAACGGCGGAGCGAGCCGTCTGTAGCGTCAGTGTGTTCGCGCGCGACGTGGATCACCAGCGGGTTATTGTCGCGGCGGTCCGGGCCGTTGATGGAATCGAGATAATCGGGGCGAAAGACGACACCTTCGCCTGCCACGAAGGCGGGAAGATGGAAATCGCCGGTCGGTATCCGCTGCGGGATCCCGAAGACCTGTCCCGTCTTTACACTCCGGGCGTCGCCCGCGTCTGCCGGGCTGTCAGCGAAGACCCGCAGCAAGGATACCGCTTTACGATAAGGTGTAACACCGTAGCCATCGTAAGCGACGGAAGCGCGATTCTCGGTCTGGGCGATCTCGGCCCGCTGGCGGCGATGCCTGTCATGGAAGGAAAGGCTCTTCTGTTCAAACAGTTCGGCGGCGTTGACGCCATTCCGATATGCCTGGACGCACACGAACCGGACGAGATCGTAGCGATAGTCAAAGCCATTGCGCCGACCTTCGGCGGGATTAATCTCGAAGACATCTCGGCTCCGAGGTGCTTCGAGATTGAGCGGCGATTGCGTGATGAACTTGACATTCCGGTTTTCCACGACGACCAGCACGGAACGGCAATTGTCGTTCTTGCGGCTATGAAAAACGCTCTGAAGATAGTGGGCAAGGACATTGCATCGTTGAAGATCGTTTTCAGCGGCGTCGGCGCTGCCGGCGTTGCCTGCACGAAACTGCTCCGGACCGCCGGCGCGGGTAATATCATCGGGTGCGACCGGGCGGGAGCGATCTACAAGGGCAGGGGCGAGCACATGAACCCCGCCAAGCAGGAGTATGCCGAATACACCAATCCCGAAGGACTGAAAGGAACGCTGGCGGACGTGATTGAGGGTGCGGATGTTTTTGTCGGCGTTTCAGGTCCGGGCACGCTGGGCGTCGATGACGTAAAGCGAATGGCCAAGGGCGCAATTGTCTTCGCAATGTCGAATCCCGACCCGGAAATCCAGCCTGAGGACGCGCTGCCTCACGTAGCAGTGATGGCGACGGGACGGAGCGATTATCCGAACCAGATTAATAACGTCCTTGCGTTCCCCGGCGTCTTTCGCGGCGCACTGGACTGCCTGGCGTCGAGCATTACCGAAGGTATGAAGATTGCCGCTGCCGAAGCCATCGCATCGGTAGTGGGCGAAAACGAACTTCGCAGCGACTATATCATCCCGTCGGCATTTGAGCCGGGCGTCGCTTCCGCCGTCGCCGGCGCAGTAATCGCTGCCGCCAGAAAAGACGACGTCGCAAGAAACCCGGCAGGGCCGGTTACAGACGTGGACGACCTGATGGGTACAACCCATGGCTGAACGAATTGTCATCTTCGGCGGGACGTTTGACCCGATCCATCACGGGCATTTGATTACCGCGCGAGCGGTGGCTGAACATTTCGGGTTCGAGAAGGTTACTTTCATACCGGCGAAGGCCCCGCCGCATAAGGGCGACGCGCAACACAAATCAGCCCCCGCCGACGACCGTCTCGAAATGGTTCGCCTGGCAGTTACCGGCTCGGATATGTTCGACGTAAGCGACGTCGAGTTGCAGCGGGACGGTCCCAGTTATACGTTCGATACGCTGATGTCGCTCCGCCGCATGTATGGTGCGGATGCACAACTGTACTGGATTATCGGCGCTGATATGCTTGGGGACCTTCCGACGTGGTATCGGGCCGGCGAGGTGATTGAAATTGCGCGGATTATCACAGCCGCTCGTCCGCCTTACAACCAACGCATTCCCGCCATGCTTGATGAACTGCGGGAGCATTTCTCCGCCGAGCGGGTCTCAGGCCTGTCCGAGCGCGTAGTCTCGACGCCGCTGATTGACGTTTCCAGCACGCAGATTCGTCGCCGATTGGGACAGGAAAAAACAGTAAAATACCTAATGCCCGATGCCGTAATAGATTACATTCGCAGGCGGGGGCTTTACCATACCGATTGAACCGGAGCGGCCGACTCGCCGGAGAGATCATTTCAGAAAACCGGTGAAAAAATCACGATTATTTTGCTTGACAAAACCTCCTTTTAGTGATAGAAGATAGGGTAGGAGTGAAGCACAGTGAATGAATATGAGGCTCCTCGGCCGATCTCCCTCCATTGGCCGAGTTATTTGACGGCGTCAGGCCCCCCTCCCCTGATGCCGTCTTTTTTTAAGCGATCAGCCGTCGGCAAAAACATACAGAAAGAAGAAACTGGTCGCTAATTCCTGATTCCTAATCCGTCTTTTCATCGTTCCTTTTTTATCTTTTGCTGACCGCTGACTGCTGAATGCTAATTTCTAATCCATTTCTTCCAGGTGCTGATCGTTGCTGATGATTCCGTTGCGTTTTTTCAGAATGGCATCCATTACCGGCGAGGGGATCAGGGCTGACACATCGCCTCCCATTGAGGCTATTTGTTTTATCAGCGATGAAGATGTGAACGCGAAGTCCGGGTTGGTCATAATGAAGACCGTCTCGACACCCGCGACGACACGGTTGGTCAATGCGACCTGGAACTCGAACTGGAGGTCGCTACTGTTCCGGATACCTCGAAGAATGGCTTCAGCCCCGATCTTCCCGGCGAAATCCACGGTCAACCCGTCGAACGCCTCCACGCGAACGTCGGGATAATCGACCAGCACCTTGCGAATCAGTTCGACGCGCTCGTTTGCGGTGAAGAGCGTTTTTTTTTCAGGGTTTGTCCCGACGGCGACGATGAGTTCGTCGAAGAGTTTCCGCCCCCGCTGAATTACGTCAAGATGCCCGTTGGTTATCGGGTCGAACGTACCGGGGAAAATGACCGTGCGTTTTTGATGCTCTACCATGATTCAAAACCTCATATTCAGCGTTCAGCGTTCAGCATTCAGCAGTCAGCGTTCAGCAGTCAGCAGTCAGCATTCAGCAAAAGATAAAAAAGAAACGATGAAGAAATAGATTAAAAATCAGCGTTCCACGTAGTGGTGCTACGCACAGCAGGCAGTTTCTTCTTTTCTGTATGCTTTTGCTGATTGCTGATTGCTGATCGCTGACCGCTGAATGCCTGTCTGTTCCAATTATACATCCTCGTCGGGCGATTGTGAAGATTTGTTCGCCCTGTAAAAGACGAGCACCGCTGCGGTAATCGCCGCGCCGGTCAGCGCGACCGGAATGAACGCAGCGCCTTTGCTGCAGGACAGGCCAAAGGAACCGAGGTAGTCCACCGCCAGACCCAGCAGCGGGGCGATGACCACAGCCAGGATGCTCTTCGCCTGCGATTCGATGCTCAACAGTGTCGCAGTTTCAGACGATGCGCCGGTGGCGCTGAGCCGACCAACCTGGATCGGACGCCAGAGGTTCTGAACCGCCGCCAGGGCAACGAAACCGACAATCGCAACGGCTGGACCTATAAAAGCGCCCGTCGTTCCAACGCACCAGTCAAGCCCAAGCCCAGCGGCGATAGCGACGAAAACGAACAGATTCGCCCACCACAGAAACCTTGCGCCGCTTTCGGAACCGCCCGCCCGCCGGCGAACGACGTCGCTCCGGCGAGAGGCAAGGCTCTCAAGCAGATGAAGCGCGACATAAACCACCAGTATCAACCCCGCCGTTCGTTGAATGTCCTCAAGTCCCGCCAGCAGCGGCAGCGACAGAGCCGCCGCCTTGATAATTGGCTGGAGATAATCCTTGGCCACCTTGTAAGTGCCTTCAAACCCCATTGACTCAACCATCAGCCTGCGGAGGCGAGAGGTTTTCAATGCGTCTTTACCGACGCGGAAAAGATGGCTTAAGACCTGCCGGAACGAAATGGTCCGCTCGACGGAACCATCGAGATATTCGGGGTAACCGGCAAAGTTAATCAGGCTGAGGACGTACGGCAGGATACTGATGGCGAAGAGGTATCTGTAAATCCTCAATCCGTTTCCGTCCCCGAAACCGGCTGCGATGAATACTATCGCCGATGCGATGACGACCGAAACTGCCGATCCGAGTTTCGAGAACGACCGCGTCGTACCGTAGTATCTGGTTTTTTCGCCGCTTCTTCCTTCGTGCAGCAGGTATCCGAAGATCATGGCCTTGTGCGTACCGGTGCGGAATGCGTCGCCCAGCGCGAACAGAGCCATGGCCGCGAAGAAATGCCATACCTCCGTCGAGAAAGCAAAGCCGGCGAAAGAGACGATATACATGCAGAAACTGAAGATCATGCACCGTCGTCGGCCATAGAGGTCCGCCAAAGCCCCGCTGGGAACCTCGAACAGATTGATAAGCAATTCGCGGAAGCCGACGAGAAATCCGATAGTGGTAAAACTCAACCCCGCCTGCCTGAAGAACAGAATCAGAAAAGGGTCAAAATATCGCTGGTTCTTCAGGAATCCGTAGAGGCTGAAGCGAAACAGCATTTTGGACGAATTTTGTCGATCTTTCACAGCCATTTTCCCCGCGCGATTCTACCATAACAAGGGACACCCTCGCTGATTTTCTTGATTCAGCCAGCCGTTGCAAGTTATAATTCCTTCGGGAATCCATGAGCGAAAACACACTGTCATCTCAAGATCGGAAACACCTGGACGACCTGTATGAGTACATTCAGGAACAATACAGGTTTTTTGTCGGCTATCCGTGCAGGGGCGATCTGGACTACTCGGAGTTGTTTCGCTTCATGCACTATCCCATTAACAACGTCGGCGATCCCTTTGTGCCCAGTACGTACCGTGTCCACACGCGTCAAATCGAATGCGAGGTGGTGCGCTGGTTCGCCCGCCTGACTCACGCCCCGGAGGATAACTACTGGGGATACGTTACTAACGGCGGAACCGAAGGCAATATGTACGGGCTTTTCCTGGCCCGCGAACTGCTTCCCGAAGGCATGGTGTATTATTCGCAGGACACTCATTACAGCGTAAGCAAGAACCTTCGCGTGCTGAAGATGCAGAACATAATGATCAAGTCGCAGGCCAACGGCGAGATTGATTATGAAGACCTCTATGAAACTATCCGCATCCACCGCGACGTACCGCCGATTATCTTCGCCACCGTCGGAACGACAATGACCGAGGCAATCGACGATATTGGCAGGATACGCCGAATGTTGGAAGACCTGGCAATCCCCAATTCATACATCCACTGCGACGCCGCTTTGTGCGGCATGACTTTGCCGTTCATTGACGGCGCTCCTGTCTATGACTTCCGGGCGGGGATCGACAGCATATCCATCAGCGGCCATAAGTTCATTGGTTCGCCTGTCCCATGCGGGATGGTATTGGCCAAGAAACGCAACGTCGAACGCATCGCGCGATCTATCGAATACGTAGGCACCCTGGATACCACTCTGACCGGATCGCGGAACGGGATTACGCCGTTGTTCCTGTGGTACGCCATTCGCAAGACAGGTACGGAAGGGTTCAAACGATTGGTGCGAGAATGCTTCGAATTGGCCGATTACGCCATTGCGAAATTCCGCGAAATCGGACTGGACGCCTGGCGCAACAAATACGCAATGACGGTGGTCTTTCCCAAACCGCCCGAATCGGTCCTTGCCAAGTGGGGAATTGCCGTACAGGGCGATATCGCCCATATCATTGTCCTGCCGAATATCAAAGCCGGTCAAATCGACGAACTGGTAGCGGACATTCATGCCGCTATGACGGATTAATAAATCGGAGTCAGTTATTATGAAACAGATCATGATCGTCAGGCATGGCCACGGTTCCCTGACAGCCGACATTTCCGAAGCGTTGGCGGCGGGCGGAGTCAATATCGAGACCCTCAACGCGCGAGAGGCTGAAGACCTCGATATCGTAACGCTGACGGTGGACCGTTACGACGACGCGCTGAAGGCGTTGCGGGACGCTTCGATTGATGCGATTACCGAAGACGCCGTGTTGGTTCGCATCAGGGACGAACCCGGCGCATTGGCAAAAGTGGTCAAGCGATTCAAAGACGCCGACGTCCATGTGCGCAGTATTCGCATCATTCACCGGCAGCAGGACCGGGCAGTGGTGGCCATATCAATGGACCGGACCAAAGAGGCGATGTCGCTCATAAAAGACCTGATGATTACAGAGTAAAATGGGAAGAAACCAGTTCGGTTTTTTCTTGCAGTTGGACCGGCCGGTAAGTTACAAGACATTCATTATGACGGGTGTGGCGAAAATATTGGCTGGGTGCGTGTTGGTTCTGGCGATGGCTGGTTGTGTTAAGCGGACGCTTACCGTAACGTCCAAACCGAGCGGGGCGCTTGTCTATGTTTCCAGTACGGAAATCGGGCGGACGCCGGTAACGGTCCCCTTCACCTGGTATGGTCATTACGAAATCATCCTTCGCCGCGAGGGTTGTCAGACTCTCAAGACGAGCGAAAAGATCATGCCTCCCTATTACGAGGTTCCGCCGCTGGACCTGTTCAGCGCAATCGCGCCGTGGACATATCACGACAATCGCGAATTCCACTACCAGTTGGCTAAACAGGTTGTTCCGAGCGACAAGGAGTTAATCGGCAGGGCTGAAGAACTCCGTCATCGCAATCTCGAAGAACCGGAGTAGCCGGACATTTCTATAAACCCGCGTCCGTATTACCGGCGTGCGAGGCTATCAGCAGCATTTGTTGCAGTAGTTGCGGGGCGTTTGCGAATGCTTTTTGTACGTCCTGCTTGCTGGCTGACGTCCATTGCATCTTTTCGCCATATACGACCATGATTTTTCCTTTTTCGTCCAGGTCGTACACTGTCCTGCTTTGTTTGCCCAATCCCCGCGACATTTCGACGCGGTTCACGTCTTGGCCCTGGGAGTTCTTTTTCTTCCCGGCGTACTCCAGGCGGATCGTTCCGAACTCGACGGTATCGTCGGCGATTGCCTGTTCATTGAAGACCATTGCGAATTGCGTCTTTGCCTGCGACTGGGCTATGTGTTGAACAGCCAATTGCAGCGTTCCCTCCGGCAGGTAATTTTCCGGCGCTTGCGAGTGGGCGACCGGTGTGCTGGAGCCGCCTGCGTGCTGACGCACCTTGACCACGCCGTCTTTCAGGGAAATATCCGTCTTGAAATCGCCGCCGTCCGCCGTGCGAAAATCGGCGTGATAAATTCCGATTGTGGCGTCGGGGTTCAACGCCCATATTTCATGCGAATGGCCGCGATTCTGGAGAATCTGCATGTTAACGCCGACAAATTTTCCGTTTGCGATTTTCCCCCTTGCCGACGCCTTCCATCCGATTGTCTCGCCGTATGCCTGCACGAGGAACCAGTCGATTTGCAGTTTGTCGGACCAGTAATTCCCAAGCCCCTTCTCGCGGATTTGACGGATTATCTCCGCACCGGCCTCGATTTTCCTGTCGGAGCGACGCTCAAGCATCCAGGCGATTCCAACCGACCCGGTCAATACGACCAGCATCAGCACAGCCAATAGTCCGCGTCGAGCGTTTTCTGATTTCATCGGCGTTCGCTTCATTATGTTCCCCATCATAATGCCTCAAGCCGAGCGTAACAACGTTTGATTATTGCGGCTGTAAGCATTTTCGCGTAATCTATACTCAAGCACTTACATTAGAAGGAGCACAACCATGCGCACGTTAGCCTTGGCGGCAATCATCTTCGGCCTGCTCGTTTCTCAACCCGGCGTCGGTGCACCCAAGTCCGAATGGCCTTGTTTCCACGGGCCTAAGCGGGACAACAAATCGACCGAGAAGTCTCTTCTGAAGAAGTGGCCTGACGGTGGTCCGAAGTTGCTGTGGACCGCACCCGGGCTGGGAAAAGGTTACAGTTCCGTAACGATTGCCGATGGGCTGATTTACACGGCAGGGATGATCGACAAGCAGACGCACGTGTTCGCGTTTGACCTGGACGGCAAGGAGAAGTGGCGCAGGTTGAACGGGCGGTCATGGAAGACGACGCGTCGCTGGGCAATCGGGTACACAGGCTCGCGCAAGCACGCCGACGTATGACAAGGGACGAGTGTACCATTTGAGCGAGCTGGGACGACTGGTCGCGCTCGACGCGAAGAGCGGAAAAGAGATTTGGCACGTGGACCTTTTCGAGAAGTTCGACGCCAAGCCGCCGACGTACGGCCTGGCCGAGTCCGTCCTGATAGACGGTGACAATTTGATTTGCAGCCCCGGCGGCGCCAAGGGCTTCATTGTGTGCCTGGATAAGAAGACCGGCAAGAAGGTCGTGTGGGCGAACAACAAGATCAAGGGAACGGGGGGTTATTGCTCGGGCGTGATTGCCGAGTTCGGAGGCTTCCGGCAGGTTCTGAGCATGAGCTCGAAGGTCGTCTTCGGCGTGGACATCAAGAGCGGGAGGCTGCTCTGGAGCGTGGAGCACGGGAACCGGCGGAACAACAACGCAACGGATCCCATCTTCCATAAGGGGCATGTGTTCGCATCCAGCGGCTACGGTAAAGGGAGCATCCTGATCAAGCTCAAGCCGGTCGCCGGCGGCATTAAGACTGAGATGGTCTGGGCCGACAAGATCATGGACAATCACCATGGCGGCGTCGTGCTGTTGGATGGGCACGTTTACGGGTCAGGCCATCGGTCCAAGGGGTGGTTCTGTCTGGACGTGATGACCGGCAAGCCGGCATGGAACGCACGCGGCAAAGGCTCCCTGACCTACGCCGACGGAATGCTGTACTGCCTGGACGAACGGGGAACGATGTCCCTGGTCGAGGCTACGCCGAAGGCCCACAGGCTCGCCGGCTCATTCAAATTACCGAAGGGCGGAGACGGATTGTATTGGGCACACCCGGTCGTCTGCGACGGCCGGCTGTACGTACGCCACGCAGACAAACTCTTCGCCTACGACATCCGCGCGAAGTGATGGGAATGACAGGGAGAAAAGGCAAAAATAGGTTAGCGTGGGGTTGTTGAAAAAGTCGTCTGATGGGTAACATGGGCGAGACGCCCGTGTTACGACTTTTTCAACAACCCCAGCGTCCCCTATTTTCCATTTCCCAACAGGAACCGAATAAGGAGATTGAACGATGAGAATTACCATTGCCATCTTTGTTGTTTGTCTGTTTTGCCTGGTCGGGACGGCTTTCTCGAAGTCTGCCGCCCTGACGCTCGCTACGAAGAGTCGCGGCGAATACGTCATTGTGGTCGGGGAGAATGCTCCGGCGAACGAGCAACACGCAGCCAGGGAACTGGCGCATTTTCTCGAAAAGGTAACGGGTGCGAAGTTCCCGATTCGCACCGTCGGCAAGGGCGGCGCCGGCGCAAAGATCGCCGTTGGGCCTGCCGCTGCACTCAAGTTGGCCCCCGACATCAACCTGAAGGGTCTGGGAAACGACGGCATCGTGATTCAGACCCGCCCGCCGCATCTGATCCTCACGGGCGGGCCAGGCGCGCCGCGAGGAACACTCTACGCGGTGTACACCTTCCTGGAGGATGTGGTTGGCTGCCGATGGTGGAGCCCAAAGGCAAGCACAATCCCCCGCACGCCGACGCTGGAAATCCCCCCGCTGAACATCCGATACAAACCGGTATTCGAGTTCCGCAGCCCGTTCTACTTCGATGCTTTCGATGCGGACTGGTCGGTTCGCAACAAGGCCAACGGGCACAGCCACAAACTGGACAAAAAACGGGGCGGTAAGATCACTTACAAGGGCTTCGTCCACACCTTCCAGAGCCTCGTGCCGTCGAAAAAACATTTCGGGAAGCACCCGGAGTGGTTCTCGGAAATCGACGGCAAGCGGGTCGCCAAGTCCGCCCGTCGCAGCCAGTTGTGCCTGACGAACAAGCAGTTGCAGGACTTTGTCATCCGGCGGGTAAAGCAGTTGCTCGCCGAGAGCCCGGACGCCAACATCGTGTCCGTCTCTCAGGACGACAACCAAAACCGCTGTCGGTGTTCGAAGTGCCTTGCCGTCGAACGGGCAGAGGGGAACTGCCCTTCCGGGCCGCTCCTGCGATTCGTCAACGCCGTCGCCGAGGCCGTGGAAAAAGACCACCCCAACGTCGCCATAAGCACGCTGGCGTATCAGTACACTCGCAAGCCTCCGAAAATCACAAAACCCCGCCCGAACGTCATCGTCCGTCTGTGCAGCATAGAATGTTCCTTCGCTCATCCTCTCTCTCACGAGAAGAACCGGACTTTTCGCGACGATCTTGTCGGGTGGTCGAAGATTTGCAGCCGCATCTACATATGGGACTACGTAACCAACTTCACCAACTACGTTCAGCCTCAGCCTAACCTGCGCGTTCTTGGCCCGAATATCCGATTCTTCGCCGCCCACGGAGTAAAAGGCGTATTCGAGCAGGGCAACGGCAAGTCTGCCGGCGGGGAGATGGCCGAATTGCGAGCGTGGGTGCTGGCGAAACTGTTGTGGAACCCAAAGGCCGACGAGAAGAAACTGATTAAGGAATTCCTGGCAGGATACTACGAAGAGGCAGCGCCTTTCATCGGGAAATACCTCGACCTCATGCACGACGAAGTCGAACGGACGGACTTTTACCTGCGTTGTTACCACAACACGGACACGCCATTCCTGTCGCCGGGCGTGATCCTTCAGGCGGAGAAGATGTTTCAGGACGCCGAGCGCTCGGTCGCCGGCAAGGACGAGGTGCTGGAGCGGGTCAGGCTCGCGCATCTGCCCGTTCAATACGTCGCAATCATCTGCTGGCCTGAGATGGTACAAGCGACCCGGAAAGCCAATCAGCCCTGGCCGTTCCCGGCGACCCGTGCCGACGCCGTCGCAGAGTTCTGCCGAACATGCGACAGGCACAAGATCACCCACCTGTCCGAAGGGGGCAAAACCCCCGAATGGCTGCGGCTGAACTTCGGCCAGGCCGCAACCACAACCGCCGCGAAAGAAAAAATGATGAAAACCGTAGCCGATATCGCTCAAAAAACAAAACGTCCGCAAGGCGCGCCTAAATACAGCGATGTTTGTTTCAGCAGCCGATGGAAGCGACCCGAGAACGACAAGGACACTCACGACACGTTCCGTGACGCCGCGGCTTTTCACGCCACCCGACTCGACTGGGTGTACAGCTGGGACAAGGAATGGATAAGCAAGTGCAAGAAAATGGGCTATGTGTTTGGAGGCGCGCTCAATTCGAAGTTGCCCGACGGCCCAGGACTCAAAACACGGAAAAAGGGACGCCTCAAGAACCAGAAGGGCGAATTTGTGACGGCTCCCTGGATGAAAGGATGGAACGCCTGGTGGGGCTGCGCGAACAGCCCGGAATACCGCCGGAGTTTTCTGGAACACGCCAAAGTACTCATCGACGGCGGTGCCGACAGCCTGCACGTGGATGATGCACACATGAACCACGCCGCGGTAAAATGGGGAGGGTGCTACTGCAAGTATTGCCGGGCAAAAGCCAAAAAACTGGGCAAATCAGTCAAAGAGATACAAAAGCAGTCGGTAGGAGAATTCTTTTCTTACATACGCAAGGAAATCGACAAATACGCCGGCCGACATGTACCCATATCGACGAACAACTATGACGGCAATTGGGAAGTGTATCCCTACAGCCTTTTCGATTTTGGTATTGCGGAGTTGAAACTTTCCGGCAAGCAAGACCTGCACCCCGCGAAGATACGCGCAAGAGTCGCCGAAGCCCGCAAACTGGGAAAAGCCCAGGTTTTTACGTTCGTATCCACCGATGTGCGGCATACCCGAAAAGTCATTGCCACCGCCTATGCGTGCGGAAGCCATTTGATTGTCCCATGGGACGTGTACCTGAAGTCCACGCCCACCGGCTCGGAGCGGTACTTCGGCAAACCCGAGGAGTATGCCGACCTGTACGGGTTTGTCCGCGCCAACGCCGCGCTGTTGGATGGATATGAGGATGCGGCTGTGGCGGGCAAAGGGATATCCGACAGCCGGTACAAGGTCAACCCGCCGGTTTCGTTCAGGTTCAAGGGAGGAAGCGGGAAAGTCCGCGCGTTTGTGCGAGCGGTCCCCGAATCGAAAGACAAGCCCATTGTAATTCACCTGGTCGAATGGTCCGAAAAACCGGAACCTTTTATACTGACTCTTTCCAACAATCGGTTTTTCAAGGACAAGGTGCTTGCGATAGAACTTCTTGTCCCTGCCGCATATGACGAGGCACTCCATAAAGCGGCGGAGAAAAGCAAAAAATTCTCATCGCTCTTGCGAAAGCCTGGTGTGAGTTGGATCACTACAGGCGGTGTTACGGATATCAGGATACCGGCGCTGTCGCCCTGGGGGATATTGGTGATAAGTGCCAATTAGAGAGTACGCTTCCGGTTCGGCGAAGACACCCGGCTGTACGTACGCCACGCAGACAAACTCTTCGCCTACGACATCCGCGCGAAGTGATTGAAATGATAGGGAGAAAAGGCGAAAATAGGTTAGCGTCCCTTATTTCCCATAGCTATCCGTCGGCTTTATACGCCAATGAAAAAATCCATGTGTTCGCGTTTGCGCGCGCAAACGCGAACGTAAAAATCAGGGAGATGAAAAATTCCAAAAAAACTTTTCCCAAGGCCACCAAGGACTTATGGCGTCGCTATCCGTTTTGTGTTCGCGTTTGCGCGCGCAAACGCGAACGCAA
>JAUWNJ010000036.1 GCA_030612725.1 Planctomycetales bacterium | reverse complement strand
ACGGATAGCGACGCCATAAGTCCTTGGTGGCCTTGGGGAAAGTTTTTTTGGAATTTTTCGTTCGCCCGATTTTTACGTTCGCGTTTGCGCGCGCAGATGCGAACACAGCGCGATCAAGGTGGCGTGCTAGCCGCGACCGGTAGGGAGCGGGATATTTTGCCAATGAAGCGGGATATTCCGCCGACGCCGTTGAGTCAAACCCGCTCGTTCCCACTCGCGGCTAGCTGCGACCGGTAGGGAGCGGGATATTTCTACAACTTGGCGAAGGCGGGTGTTCCGGTTAGTATGTTACGCCATGACAAAGCCACCGCAATTAGTACAGTCCCTCACAGAACGATTCGCACGACACCGCGACGATTATCACAGGGGACGATATGGCGAAACCCAGGTCCGAAACGAGTTTATCAACCCGTTCTTCGTCGCTCTCGGCTGGGACGTTCATAACGAACTCGGATACGCCGAGGCCTACAAAGACGTCATCCACGAAGACGCCATAAAGATCGGCGGAACAACCAAGGCTCCGGACTACTGCTTCAGAATCGGCGGGGCGAGAAAATTCTTCCTCGAAGCCAAGAAACCGTCAGTCGATATCGCCGGCGAACCCGGACCGGCCTACCAACCACGACAAGACGCTGATTCATCGGCAGATTGATTTCACGGATGGGCAGATTGATAAATTGGTCTATGAGTTGTACGGTTTGACGGACGAAGAGATTGAGATTGTAGAAGAGGGTGCGGGTTGACAGGCCCGAAGGGCCGGAGGATGGTAGCCGGTGGCGTGAGCCACCGGAAAAAGTCCCCCAATAAATTCAGCCCCAACGGGGCGGCGGAGGGGCTTGCCATCGGAAAAAAAGTTTCCATCGCCCCGTTGGGGCTTGGGATTATCGTGGGCCATTGACCGTGGGCTTGCGCCCACGGCTACCGTCCTTTGCCCTTTCAGGGCTGGTGCTGACCGTATGGTCTCATTAGTCGAGTCAGTGCTTGATTTGCACAAGCAGTTACCGGCGGCGAGGGCAGAGCACGACAAGACGCTGATTCAGCGGCAGATTTCGGCTACGGATAAACAGATTGATAAACTGGTTTATGAGTTGTATGGCTTGACGGAAGAAGAAATTGTGATTATCGAAGATAACGCAGTATGAAAGTGAACAACCGATGGCAACAATAGCGGCTCTGCAAAAAATGTTGTCCAGGAAAGCGGCTCAAATACGAATTGCAATGCAACACGTGCAGCCCCTTTTAGACCATCTCAATTCATGGCGGAAGCGGATGAAGGACAACCAAAGCATCGCGGAAAGCTATAACCGAGTTCAGCATTATCTCTCGGGAAAAGGATGGTATATCGGAGGCGCTTTTCATGGTTCAACCTATTTGAAATTAGATTGTGCAATAAAAGAGGAACGCCAGAAAGATATAGAAGAGTTTATGCAAACATACGCTCGCTCGGTGGTGGATAAGACTCAAGCGGAAGCATCCCACGAATGGCCTCAACGCGCACATATCCTTGAAGAGTGCTTTGATGCACACCGACAAGGAAAATACGTCCTCAGCGTCCCAGTCTTTCTCTCGCAGGCTGATGGAATCTACCATGAAATAACAACAAAAGCGTTTCTTTTTACTGGTCATAGCAAACGTAAGCGTTTTATGAGTAAATTTCCCAGAACCAACATGGAACCCATTGACTTCTTCGACGAGGAAGTTCTTATCGGGTGTCTACATAATATATTTCTTGAACCCTTAAAAGCGAATTCAAGCATTCAGGAAAATACAGAGAAGAGAGGGCGTCGCGCACAAAATCTTAATCGTCACGGTGTGCTGCATGGAATAGACGTGGATTACCCTACGGAGGCAAACAGCCTCCGCGGAATACTCTTGATAAAGTATCTCTTGGAAGCAAGGGAAGCATTATGCCAAGGACAGGTGAAAAGCCCGGGAAAGGGACGTACAAGTGCCGCAAATGCGGGACAACTGTAACACTTGATGATGACAGCGATACACTTCCTCCCTGCCCAAGTTGCAGCGGTACCGAATTCGACAAGATTTCGTAATCGATTTATAGGCCCGAAGGGTCGAAAGAAGTTAGCCCAGGGCGTAAGCCCTGGGAAAACGGTCGCCCCCATTACCCCAAGCCCCGGAGGGGCGACAGAGACCTTATCCGAGAAGTTTCTGCCGCCCCTACGGGGCTTGAGAATTTTTGGGGCCGCTGACCGTGGGCTTACGCCCACGGCTAACATCTTTCGCCCTTTCAGGGCTGGCAAAGAACTGGTTGTCGCCGGAGCGGTCGTTAAAAGCATGGAAACGTCTCACGGGCGTAAGTATATTATAGATGGCAGGATCGTCTCGCCCTCCGGTAAAAATCCGGTGGTTCGAAGCGTATGGATTGTTCGTAGCGACGAGGATTTTGCCCGGCTGACAAGTTGCTATGTATTATAAAAAAGAGGAGGGCTGTATTATGGAAAGGCGAGTGAAGATTCTTGATGTTGTGGCGATGTCGGTCGATGTGCCTCAACACGGTCTGGTGCTCGGGCAGGTAGGCACGGTGGTGGAAGAACTCGCTCCGGGCGTGTTCGAAGTCGAGTTCTGCGACAACGACGGACGCACTTACGCCACGGCCGCTCTAAACGAAGACCATCTGATAATCCTTCATTACGATCCCGTCGAGGCTGTCTGAAGGACGGGGATAGAGGGGCATATCCAATAATTATCCCTTTCACCTGCGCGCTACCATTGAATTGAGAAGTTATGAACATGAAAATCGTAATTGCACCCGACTCATTCAAGGAGTCGCTGTCGGCCATTGAAGTCGCCCGTGCGATGGCCGACGGTGTGCGGGTCGCTTTGCAGCAGGCGGAGATCGACCTTTGCCCCATGGCTGACGGGGGCGAGGGGACCGTCGAGGCTATGGTGGCTGCGACGGACGGCGAGTTCAGAACGGTCGAGGTCTTCGGCCCGTTGGTCAAACCGACAAAAGCACAATTCGGCCTGCTTGGCGACAAGCATACCGCTGTGATTGAAATGGCCGAAGCCGCCGGGCTTGGACTTGTCAAACCCGAAAAACGCAACCCATTGCTGACGACGACTTTCGGCGTAGGCCAACTCATCCTTGCTGCACTGGACGCCGGGGCGAATCGGATGATTATCGGTATCGGCGGCTCGGCCACTAACGACGGCGGAACCGGATGCGCCCAGGCGCTCGGCGTGGTATTCATCGACCAGCGCGGAAGGGCGTTCGCCTGTGGCCTGAGCGGCGGCGACATGGGCGGCATAAAAAGCATCGACATCACCGGCTGCGACGGGCGGGTAGGGCAATGCGAAATCCTCGTCGCCTGCGATGTAACCAATCCGCTGACCGGCCCGGGCGGAGCGTCGGCAGTCTATGGCCCGCAGAAAGGGGCTACGCCGGAGATGGTCGAAGCCCTCGACGCGGGGCTTGCGAACCTTGCCGGCGTTATTCGTGAACAGTTGGGCGTTGATGTCGAAAATATCCCCGGCGCAGGCGCTGCCGGCGGGCTTGGGGCGGGTCTGGTCGCTTTTGCCGGAGCGAAACTCCGAAGCGGAATCGAGATAGTCGCCGACGCCGTAGGCCTGGCAGGACGCATCGCGGGAGCGGATTTGGTTATCACCGGCGAGGGAAAGTTTGATTCCCAGTCGGCCTCCGGCAAGGCAGCCGTCGGCGTGGGCAAAATCGCCGCCGACGCTTCCGTGCCCTGCATCTGCATCCCAGGCCAGGCGAGCGCCGACGCACCGCGTGAGATGTTCGCCGATGTCCGTCCGCTTGTGGCTGAAGGTGTGAGTGTGGTCGATGCCATGCAGCGAACGAAGGCTTTGCTTTCCGAGCGGGCTTCCGAGGCAATTCGAAATGCGGGCTTGTGAAATCCGGTTTGCGCAGGTAATCTTCTCCACTCGTTGCCCGGCAGGCGGGCGCAAAACGATAAGCGAGAAGGCTGATGGATTACTTCGACTATAAAAACGGGAAATTGTTTTGCGAAGACGTTCCGGTCGAGCGGATCGCCGACGAGGTCGGTACGCCGGCGTATATATATTCGGCAGCGACGCTCCGGCATCACTACCGTCGGATCGCCGAGGCGTTCAGCAAACTCGACACGATGGTCTGTTTCTCGGTCAAGAGCCTCTCGAACGTCCACATCCTCAAACTGCTGGCCGAGGAGGACTCCGGCTTTGACATAGTGTCGGGCGGGGAGTTGCACCGCGTCGCCCAGGCGGGCGGGGATATGGCGAAAGTCGTCTATGCCGGCGTGGGTAAAACGGATACTGAATTGCGGGCTGCTATCGCGGCGGATATTGCCTATTTCAACGTCGAATCGGAGGCCGAATTCGAGAACCTCGCTCGCCTTGCCGCCGAAGCCGGTAAGACCGTCCGCGTCGCACTGCGGGTCAACCCCGACGTGGACCCCAAGACCCACCACTACACCACCACCGGAAAGAAAGAAAACAAGTTCGGCGTCGATATCGAGCGTGCGGAGCGGTTCTTCGAAACCTATGGCCACGACGCCAACGCCCGTCTCGACGCGATACATTTCCATCTCGGTTCGCCGATCTATTCGCCCAAGCCTTACGTCGAAGCCATCGGAAAGACGATGCGGCTTATCGACCGCCTCAGGACCAGGGGGTTCGAGATAAACGCGTTGGACATCGGCGGTGGTTTCGCCGCCGATTACAAGACGGGCGACGCGCTGCCGGCGGTTGATTACGCAGCCGAGATCGTACCGCTGCTTGACGGAAGGAAACTGCAACTTATCCTCGAACCAGGTCGGCAGATTTCCGCCAACTCCGGTATCCTCCTGACGCGGGTTGTTTATGTCAAAGACGGGTTCGACCGGAAGTTCATTATCGCCGACGCCGCTATGACCGACCTGGTCCGCCCGGCGATGTACGGCGCGGAGCATTTCGTCTGGCCTACGAATTCCAACGAGGTGCCAAAGCGTTCGCCCGATTACGCTCCCGACGGGACCGTCCTGGTCGATGTGGTAGGGGGGGTGTGCGAATCGGCGGACTTCCTCGCAAAGGACCGGATGCTGCCGGAGGTCAGTCGCGGCGACCTGATGGCGGTCTTCACAACCGGCGCTTACGGATTCGCACAATCGAGCCAGTTCAATTCCCGCCCGCGAGGCCCGGAAGTTCTCGTCGAAGGCGACAAGTTCCGCATCATTCGCAGACGAGAAACCTACGACGATCTGCTCGGACCGGAAATGGACGTGTAGAAAGCGGGCCGGTTCGGACAATCTCCGCGATGCGGGGTTCCCAACCGACTGCGCATATCGTGCAACATTCGCACCGGTGAAGGATTCCTTCATGCCGCATGAAGATATGAACGAGAAGCAGGTGGCCTCCTACCTGCATATGGACTTGCGCGAGATTTTGAAGCTGGCGTCGCGCGGAAAGATTCCCTGCTGGAAGGTCGCGGGGGTCTTTCGCTTCCGAAAGAGCGATGTGGAGCACTGGGTCGAATCGCAGATGTCGCAGATGCCGAAAGATCGCCTGGATGGCATAGAAAAGGGTGTAAGCACCCATCATGGCATTGACGAAACTGCGATGCTTGTCAGCCTGCTGATCCCCGCGGGCGGTCTGGCGGCGCCGCTGGAAGCAAGGACGCGGGGATCGGTGCTGCGAGAGCTTGTGGACCTGGCCGACCGTGCGGGACTGGTCTATTCCAGGTCCGACCTTCTCGACGAGGTCTTCAAGCGTGAGGAAATGTGTTCGACCGCCCTGGCTCCGGGCGTGGCGATGCCTCACCCGCGACATCCCCTGCCCTATGACATCGCGGCGAGTTTCGTAGTCGCAGGCCTGACGCACACGGGCATCCCCTTCGGAGCAGCCGACGGGTCCCTCACGCAATTGTTCTTCCTGATATGCTGCAAGGACGACAGGACGCACCTGCACGTCCTTGCACGCCTGGCGAGGATGCTGCATGACCGTGGGGCGATAGACGAACTGCTCGATGCCCAGTCCCCCGATGAACTGGGGCGATTGCTTTTAAGAATGGAGCAGACTGTAATCCGGACGTAAGAACAACAACCTTAACGGCGGATAGCGTGGCTGGGGGCGTCTAAAAAACATTTTTCACCGCAGAGAACGCAGAGAAAAAAGGATTATTATTTTTAACTTTTTTCATCTCCGCGCTCTCTGCGTTCTCTGCGGTGAATTTTTTTTCTCAAGCGTTCTAACAAATCACTTCTTCGTGCGTCATATTGGTAGAGAACCAAGCGCGATTGGGGACTATGGATGAAAACCGAAAAGAGTGGTGTTGATGCAGGCTGGATGCAGCGGGTGATGGAACGCTACGAAGGGCCTTTGCTGCGATATGCAGCCAAGGTTCTCGGCGGCGATCTGGAACTCGGCAGAGATGTCGTGCAGGAGACGTTCCTGCGCCTGTGGCGGTCTGATCGGGCGGGGCTGGGCGACCATCTTCCGGAGTGGCTCTTCAGAGTATGCCGGAACCGCGCAATTGACGTGCGACGAAAGGAGCGACGAATGACTCGATTGAATGAACAGGCGGAACAAACCCGTCCCAGCCCGGCGCTTTCACCGTCGGCTGTCGCGCTGAAGCGCGAAGCGGCGGGGCGGGCGGCAAAGGCGCTGACAACCCTGCCGGTGAATCAGCAGGAAGTACTGCGATTGAAATTCCAGAACGGTTTTACATACAGGCAAATCGCCGGCATTACCGGACATTCAGTTACAAACGTCGGATTTCTTATCCATACAGGAATCAGGACTATCCGCAAGCAATTCAAGACCCTGGGCCTGATCAGTGGGGCCTGAAGGAGAACTAGTGATGAAAAACGAACATGATGAAGCGAAACTGACCGCCTACGCACTGGGCGAACTTAGCGAGGCGGAACGGGCGGAAGTCGAGGCCCAACTGGCGAGCGACCCCGCCGCCGGCAGGGAAGTCGAGGAAATCCGCAAGGTCGCGGGCATACTGACCGAGGAACTCAAGGCAGAACCCGCTCCGAAACTCACTTCCCAGCAGCGAAAGGCCGTCAAGGCACAGGCAGCCAAACCGCAACGAAAGTTGCGAATATGGATTCCGCTCTCAGCAGCGGCTTCGATACTGATTGTCGTCGCTTTCTTGTCCACGTTGAGCAAATCGCGGGAATTGGGACATCAGGTTGCCTCATTGCAGGATGAGAAACTCGCCCTTGAGAAAGACAGGGACGTAATGCAGGTAACCGATGCGGAAAAGATCGCTGACGTAACAAAAGCCGAACAGTTTAAGGCTAAAATCGGTCGGTTAAACCAGCCGATAGATGCGTTGCCCCAGCCGAGCAAGCCGGCAAGGGTACTTGCCTACAAATTTGCGTCCAAACTTAGCGAACGGGCCAGCGCGATAGTCAGACAGAGGGGTATGAGAAAGTCGAACGTGCTTTATGCTGATGGTCACGTTGTCGGCTCTGGGGAATGGCTGGAGCGGTTGCCCGGCGATTCGAACGAGGCTTTTCGCCGACGGCGTGAGGAGTGGAATCGTGAGGCGTATGACCATATTGTGGATAATCCCTTTCGCAGTGTGGCTGACCATCCGCTATCGACCTTCTCGATTGACGTGGACACCGCATCCTACGCCAACATCCGCCGCTTGTTGAACCAGGGCACGTTGCCGCCTAAGGGCGCGGTCCGCATCGAAGAGATGATTAACTACTTCTCCTACGATTACGCAGGCCCCAAAAAGGGCGACAAGCATCCATTCGCCGCACATGCAGCCGTGGCTGGTTGCCCGTGGAACGCCAGGCATCGCCTGGTCCGCGTGGCCATCAAGGGCAGGGAAATCGCCCCGGAAAAACGCCCCAGCAGCAATTTCGTGTTCCTGCTGGATGTCTCCGGCTCGATGAGGCCCGCCAACAAACTGCCGCTGGTCAAACGAGCGATGAAGATGCTCGTCGAGCGCCTTGGCGAGAACGACCGCATTGCCATTACGGTTTATGCAGGTGCGGCTGGGCTTGTGCTGGATTCGACAACGTGCGATGAAAGGCAGAAAATCCTCTCGGCATTGGAACGTCTGCGCGCAGGCGGATCGACGGCAGGGGCGGCGGGGATTAAACTGGCCTATCAGGTGGCAGCCAAAAACTTCATCAAAGGCGGCGTCAATCGCGTAATCCTCTGCACCGACGGCGACTTCAACGTCGGCATTACCAACCAGAGCGAACTTGTCCGCATGATTGAAGGCAAGGCCAAGACCGGCGTGTTCCTGAGCGTGCTGGGCTTCGGGATGGGCAATTACCAGGACTCGCGCCTGGAGAAATTGGCTGACAAGGGCAACGGGAACTATGCCTACATCGACACGATAAAAGAGGCCCGCAAGGTGCTCGTTACGCAGATGTCCGGCACGCTGATTACGATTGCCAAGGACGTGAAGATTCAGATCGAGTTCAATCCGACCCGCGTGGCTGCCTATCGCCTTATCGGATACGAAAACCGCATCCTCGCCAAGGAGGATTTCAAAGACGACAAGAAGGACGCCGGCGAAATAGGTGCGGGGCACACGGTAACGGCATTGTACGAGGTCGTCCCTGCCGGCGAAAAGGTCGAAACGCCGGCAGTGGCTCCGTTGAAGTATCAGACACCCGCCAGACCTACCGAGGCCGCCGACAGCAAGGAGATGCTCACGCTGAAACTCCGGTACAAGAGGCCTGACGGCGACAAGAGCACATTGATGGAATATCCGGTAGCCGACGCCGGCGGGCGGTTTGACAAGGCGTCTGCCGATTTCCGCTTCGCAACGGCGGTGGCTTCATTCGGAATGATCCTGCGTGATTCGAAGTACAAGGGCACGTACACGCTGGATGCGGTGATTGAATTGGCCCAGTCGTCCAAAGGCAAGGACAAGGAAGGCTATCGGGCGGAGTTTATCCAATTGGTAAAGACAGCCAAGGCGATCGGTAAGAAGTAATATCTATGAACGGGTGCCGTGGTCGCGGTGTTTGCGACCACGTTGGCGTCAAGTCGGTTTTCGTCGTGGCCGCAAACACCGCGGCCACGGCACCCGGACCGTTATAAATTACCAACAGGTTTCGGGCGGTATTTGAAGTACAGGGTGATGTCTATCATTACGAACAGGCCGTTGAGTATGTAAAGGATTGTTACCGCTTGGGGCCATTGGTTATCGATGGAAGCGGCGACGAATTTCGCCGTCATACCGGATAGGTATCCGATAAGCACCAGCACCATGAAGGCGAGGCTCTTACCGGCGACGTGTCGCGTCCGGAGCGATTTGAAGATACTCATAGGCCAGGAGATGCCGAAGCAGATTAACATCCCGGCCTCGAAGAACTGCGGTATCGAAAGGGTCTGTGCGATCATGATGCGAAACTCCTGTAAAGAAAACATTTTTCACCGCAGAGAACGCAGAGAACAAATAAAAAACTCTTTTATTTAAAAAAACTCTTTTTTTCTCTGCGATCTTTGCGTTCTCTGCGGTGAAAATTTATTTTTTTCACTGGTGGGGCGAGACGACCATGCAGATTAATCGCTGTTCGGAGGAGTTCACTATGGTATGTGCTTCATCGTTTTGGCAGGCGACGAAATTTCCCATATTGACCTCTTTTTTGGTTTTCCCCGCCTTTATGACACCGGTCCCCGCTATGAAATAATAGGCGCATCGACCTGTGGCGGAGAACTCCTGCCCCGGTTCCAGGCACAGCATGTCACATGCGAAACCTTCGAAGCGGTTGAGCTGAACCCGTTGGGCCTTGGCTGAGTTAAAACGAATCTTGGCTATTGCGTTAATGACTTCCATAATCTTTCGACCCCTGCGTCTCTATAGATTTTATCGGCGAACACCTGTAGTCGGCAACAGCGTTTATTCTTCGTGAGAAATAATCAAATTGCTCCGCACGGGGGGATTGAATTGTTTATCGCATTGTTGTAGCCTTCTGCGCAAATTGAGGATTGCAACCGGTTTCTATTACACAGGAGCATAACAATGGCGAAAAATTCGATACTGGCGACGGCGATGGCGAATTTTGACAAGGCGGCTGCGCTGCTGGGAGGCGAGGTTGATACCGAACTGCTCGCCAAGATTCGTCAGCCAAGGGAACGGATCGAGATAACGCTCGGACCTCAACTGGGCGACAAGAAACTGCACCTGTTTCGCGCGTTTCTCGTCCGGCACAGCGAAGCATTAGGCCCGTCCAAGGGCGGAATTCGCATGACGCCGGGCGTTACGCTGGACGACGTTACCGGACTGGCGATGGAGATGACCTGGAAATGTGCGTTGATCGGCGTTCCCTTCGGCGGTGGAAAGAGCGGAATCGTCGCCGATTCCACCGGCATGGACAAATTCGACAAGGAAACGCTCGTTCGCAGTTACGCCCGTAACGCAAGTCGGCATATCGGTCCGCAGGTATATGTGCCCGCTCCGGATATGGGAACCAACGAGCGCGACATGGGGCACATCAAAGACGCAATATCCTTCTCCAAGGGCCAAGCCACTACGCAGGGATGCTACGTTACGGGCAAGCCGGTGATCCTCGGCGGCATCCCGGGACGACGTGAAGCCACCGGTAGCGGCGTGGTGATATGCGTGGCAGAAGCGTTCAAGGCGCTCGGTATCGAGATGCAGGGCGCTACCGCCGTTGTCCAGGGTTTCGGAAACGTCGGGGCGATAGCGGCAAAGGTGCTGCAGGAATCGGGCGCAAGCGTTATCGCCGTCGGTGATCTGTACGGGGCTGTTACCAATGAAAAAGGTTTGGACATAGACGCCCTCATCGAGCACGTCGCAAAGGCCGGAAGCGTGAAGGATTTCGCCGGCGGTTCCGCCGGCGATGGTCAGAAGATGCTGGAGATACCGTGCGACGTGCTTGTCCCGGCCGCTTCGGCCAACCAGATAACCGCAGATAACGCACCGCGGATCTCCGCCAAAATCATAGCCGAAGGCGCCAACGGACCGACCAGTCCCAAAGCCGACGAGATACTCACCGAGCGCGGCGTCTTTATGATTCCCGACATTCTCTGCAACGCCGGGGGCGTGTTCGTATCGTATCTGGAGTTCACGCAGGAGACCCAGCAGGAGCAGATGACCGAACAGGAAGTGCAAACGCGATTACAGCAGCGAATGGCTGAAAAATTCGCTCATGTCCATGAACTGGCGCATGAGCGGAAACTTTCAATGCGCGACGCAGCGATGTACCTCGGCGTCAGCACCGTTTGCTCGGCAATGATCGCCCGCGGATACCTGTCGTAAAAGAAAAAGACTCCCGTCCCCTTTTTCTTACGAGTATAAGTTTGGGTTATCCGTGGCGTGGCGGTCCAGGCCGTTCATGACGGCCCGGCAGGAGTCCCGCCAGCGGTGGGCGGGTATGTCTTCGGTTATTCCCATAATCAGCCCGTCCGGCGTACCGGCTTCGTTCAGCAAGTCCACAGTAGCGGCCTCGACTTCCGCGTCGCTCTTCAAGTGCAGCGAAGAGGGGAAATTCAACCAGAGGACTTTCTCGCCCCAGGCGGCCCGGGCTTCGGCAAGCGTCATGTCCGAATCCGGCGCAGGCGTGAACGCTTCGATATAGTCCAGGTCCGTCGCGGCAATGGCCTCCGAGAGCAATTTGCAGTTACCGTCGAAGTGGCAGCCGATTAATTTGCCGCTTTTATGCAGGACCTCGGCGGCTTCGTTGTAATGGGGAACGTAATACTTCTCGAAGTTTTCCAGGCCTATGATTTCCGGCGTTACGTTTCCGCCGTAGTTGGCGTGCCCGGCGGGGGATTCGGCCACGATTGGATATATCTTCCGCCGATTGGATGCGACGGCTTCATAAATCTTCAGCACCTCGTCTCGCCGGTCCATCCATTCCATGCAGAAGTCCTGCATGTCCATGATGTCGCTGGAGATCAGCGCCTGAAGAGGCTCCAGATGGATCATGGCCCGGAAGATTGCGTCGTCGCCGAAGTCCTGCTGGGCCTGGGCGAAGCGTTTGTAGTCCGGTTCGTAACATTCGTCCTGAACGTAGAAGAGAATGGCCTTGTAATCGTCGGGTCCCTTGAGCATCTTTTCGTGTGCCCAGGAGGTGAACCCAGCCGATTCTCGCAGCACCGTCAGCGTCCCCACCGGCGTTTCGTGGATAGTACGGACGAATTCCTTCTCGCCCTCCCAGTAGGTCTGCTGCGTAGTCTTGACGTTGGGGCGGTGGGTTTTGAATACGGTGTCGCGCTGGACGATGCAAAGACCGCGATTGCGCATCTCCCGCTCTGCCGAGCATTGGGGGATCATGCATTCGTACATCGTGAACGGAACCTTCTCGGCATGTCCGCCTCGTAATGCCTTTTCGACTCGTTCTCTCGGAGTCACTTTTTCTCTCCTCATTAGCTCGACTATGAGGGCATAATAACCAAGGATTCGCATGGTAGGGAATCTGCGACAGGGGTTACAAGAAATAATTAATTATCGCATTTAATATTGCGAGGTTTCTTGACAGACCGCCCCGGCTGTCTATGCTGACTCCGTTGTTATTTCGAGAACCGGCGGAAATTGACAGGCCGCTGGAAAAGATTCCAAAGGAGACTAACAGTATGAAACCCGTAACATTACTCATTATCGGCGCCGGCGGTCGCGGCAGCGGATATGCGACATTTGCGGCAGAGCATCCGGACCTGGCGAAGGTCGTCGGCGTGGCAGAGCCGAGGGATTTTTATCGAAATCGACTCGTCGAGGCGCATAACATCCCTTCCGAGAACGTCTTTACGGACTGGCGGGCGGCGGCTGAACGCGAGCGATTTGCCGACGCTGTCGTCATCACCACGCAGGACAACATGCACGCCGATCCGGCTGTCGCATTCGCAGCCAAGGGATACCACATGTTGCTGGAAAAACCGATGGCGCCGAACGAAGCGGACTGCCGGCGGATAGTCGCCGCTGCGGTCGAAAACAATATCATCTTCGCCGTCTGCCACGTCCTGCGCTACACCGCCTACACGCAGAAACTCAAGGCCATCATTGATTCGGGCGCAATCGGCGAAATCGTCAGCCTCCAGCACCTCGAACCGGTCGGGTACTGGCACCAGGCCCATTCCTTCGTCCGCGGAAACTGGGGTAATGAGGCGAAATCGGCGCCCATGCTGCTGGCAAAGTCCTGCCATGATCTCGACTGGATTCGATACATCATGGACGCTCGCTGCCTGAAGGTCTCATCCTTCGGAAGTTTGTTCCATTTCAGGAAGGAGCACAAGCCCGCCGGTGCTGCCGACCGCTGCATGGAATGCCCCGTCGAGCCCGACTGTCCATACTCCGCTAAAAAGATTTACCTCGGCATGTTGGAGCGTGGCGATAAAGGCTGGCCTGTCGATGTCCTTACGCCGGACGTAACGCCCGAAGGCATAACCAAGGCGCTCCGCGACGGGCCTTATGGCCGGTGTGTCTATGCGTGCGACAACGACGTGGTCGATAACCAGGTGGTCAACATGCTCTTTGAAGGCGGCAGGACGGCTTCGTTCACAATGACGGCCTTCAATGAGGCGGGGCATCGAAAGACGCGCATTTTCGGTACTCGCGGCGAGATTTACGGCGACGGTTCGAAGATAACGCTCTTCGATTTTCTCACCGATAAGACCGAGGTGATAGACACGGAGGCGTCGGACGCCTCGATCCTCGGCGGCCATGGCGGGGGGGATTACGGATTGATGAGCGGTTTCATCGCAGCCGTCGGCGATAACGACCCGTCGAAAATCCTTTCAGGCCCGGCAGAGACGCTGGAAAGCCACCTGATGGTCTTCGCCGCCGAACGTGCCCGACGCGAAAACAGCGTTGTCGATGTACCGTAGGACGAGCGAATCCTTGTGAAGCCGACGAGAAGTAATAGAATCGAGACGAGCGGCGGGCGTTCTTCCGTTGCGGCGATGTTGCTGTTGTTGCTCCGGGCTACGCTTCGCCTCGCCTCCGCAACAGCGGCGGGAACATCATCTATGGAGACGGTTCCACCTTATTCCGGGCAGGAAACTGTCCATCGCATGGGAACAATCTAAAAGGATAAGACTGTTATGGAACTCAAAGGCGTTTTGACCGCATTGGGTGAGGAAGATTGTATCGAGGCGGTCAGGCCGCACTGGGATGAATCGGAGGCGTGTTACCCAGACGGGTTGCCGCATTTTCTCAAACCGGAGCGGATTAAAGAAAATCGGAAATGGTGTCTGCTGGCAGAATACATGGAGCCGCCGATACTGGAGACCGCCAAGCGCGTCGCAGAGGATGAGAATCTGCTGCATCTTGCCTGGCACTGCTGGCGACTGATGTATCAGTATCCGCAGTTCAAGGCATTCAGCGGTTTTCCGAGGCTGGAAAAAGCCCTCGGAAAGGAGCAGATGGGCATCTACTATCTGATTATCCAGATGGAACTTGCTCCGTTCCTCCGCGACCTGCACGGGCGAATGGGCGTGGATGAAGCCGTTACACGCAACAACCTCACACAAATACGCGATATGAACTGGGGCTATCGCAAGAGCAACGAAGACCGCCTGGGCGCTGGTCTGTCGTACTGGCTCAAGCACCACATCAACGGTGAACTGTTCCGCATCGGACGGATGCAGTATTTCATCAGTCCGTCATTAGGATACATTGAGGCCTACCGTAACCGCGAGACTCACGAGGTCATCGCCCTTGCCCAGAACGGTATGAAGATGAACGACGAGGGTTTCCTCTGCTTCAAGGGCGAAGAAGCCACCGCCACCTGGACCACCGTGCACTCCACGGACTACCAGGCCGGTACTACCACAGGTTACGTCGTCTCGCCGGATAAGGGTATCGTGCTGATGGATCAGCCCGTTACGCTGGACCTGAACGTCTGGAAGCACGTTCTCGGAAAAGGCAGCCTGATGCTGAGCATGCACATTCCCGCCGGCGGGCAGATGGCGCTGAAAAAGTGCATCGAATCAGCCCGCGATGCCTTCAAATTCTTCGAGAAGCATTTCCCGCACAGGCCTGTCGTCGGAATTGACTGCATTTCGTGGATTTTCGGGACTCAATTGGAAGATATGCTCGAACCGGATTCGAACCTTGTCGAACTGATGAAAGCCGGTTATCTCTACCCCGTCCACTGGGGGCGCAAGGACGACGGACTGGGCTTTATCTTCTACAGGAATGACCGGGACTTCGAGAACTATCCGCGCGACAACGAGTTGCAGAATACGGTTCTCGACTGGGTCCTGGCCAAAAAACCCTGGCGGGTCGGCGGATGGTTCATCCTCAAAGAAGACGTCGAGCAAATGGGGAATCAGTTCTACCGCTCGCATTTCCCGCCGAAGGGTGTGAAAATAAAATAACCCGTTTCGCAAATTGTAATTAATAAGGAAAACGTTATGAAACTTGAGAATGTTTTATCGGCTTTGGGAGAGGAAGATTGTCTGGAACTTATCAGTCCGCACTGGGACGAGTCGGAGGCCTGTTTTCCCGACGAGTTGCCGGAGTTTCTCCAGCCTGAGCAGATCGCCGAAAATATGAAATGGGGACGATTGGCCGAATACATGGCTCCGCAAATACTGGAAGCGGCCAAGCGCATCGCCGACGACCCGAACCTCCTTCACCTTATCTGGCATTGTTACCGCCTCGAATATCATCATCCGGAATACGGGTACGGGAAGTTCCACGCCTGGCCGGCGCTGGAAAAGTCGCTGGGCAAGGAGTTACACGGAATCTTTTACCTGCTGATCGGTATGGCGATGGTTCCCATCGTCCGCGCTATTCACGCCGAGAAGGGCGTGGACGAGAAGATTACACGCGATACTCTTTCGGACGTTCGCGTCTCCAACTGGCGCTATCGCAAGGCCAACGAGGATCGGCTTGGAATAGTGCGGGGCGAACTCGCCTGGTACAAGAATCACGCCTCCGGCAGACTCTTTCGTCTCGGTCGGTTGCAGTATTATATCCACGAGTTCCCCGGCCAGGTCGAAATCTACCGTAATCGCCAAACGAACGAGGTCCTCGCCCTGGCTGAAGACGGCATGAAAATGACCGACGAAGGCTACATCGTCTTCAGAGACGAAGAAGGCACGGAAACCTGGACGACCACGCACGTCGTGGACACCCAGGCCAATACAGCCACCGGTTACGTCGTCTCGCCGAAAGGGATGACGTTGAAGCAGAAAGTTGCGCTGGACCTGGCCGAGTGGGAGCACAAGGTCGGCAAGGGGGCTTTCATGCTCAGCATGCACATCCCCGTCGGAGGCCCGATGCCGCTGCGACAGTGCATCGACTCCATGCGGGATGCGTTCGAGTTTTTCGGGAAATTTTTCCCGGACGAGCCTGTTGTCGGCATCGACTGCTACTCGTGGATTTTCGGCAACCAGTTGGAAGACATTCTCGAGGCGGACTCGAACCTCGTCGAATTCCTGCTTGAAGGCTACCTTTATCCGATGCCAAGCCCCCGCGACGAGGGATATTTTTTCATCTTCTATCGCAGCGACGACGATCTGGAAAACTACCCGCGAGAGACACAATTTCAGCGGGACATTCTCGACTGGCTTCTCGCCGGTAAATCATGGCGCGGTAGCGGGTGGTTCGTCCTCAAAGACGACGCCGAACGCTTCGGCAGTCAGTTCTACCGCAAAAACTTCCCGCCGAAGGGAATGAAGATAGATTAATCCGTCTATCAGTGATTTGTAGGTGCCATGGCCGCGGTGTTTGCGGCCACGTTAAAGCGACCACGTCTTTCGCTTTCTGGAATCACCCTCTTGGTTGACTCGGCTAGAAGGACGATTTAAACTCATGAAAATCAATATCATCGGTTAATTGGCGGGGTTGGCATAGTACGAAAAGGATGATAAGCGTGGCCATGAAAAAGACGGAAATGGAGCACCATCGGATTGAGTATCAAAACCTGATGGCCAAAGCACTGTCAGCGGAGCGGAAGGGGCTTTACCGCGAGGTCGTCGATTCGGCACTGTCATCATGGGATCACGTCGATGGAATGATGCAGTATGAGCGAAGGTATGAAAACAAAGAGTTCGCCAGTATCCAGGGCATAGACATGATCCTGAAGTATGCCCCTTTACTTCTCGACTTCAACAGTCTTGATACTCTTGAAACTCTCCTGAAGAACTACCGACGAATCGATAAGAACACTTCGGAAAACATGGCCAACAAACTTGCCAAGGCTAGAGCACTGCTGTGGGACGCTCATCGCCTGTGGGACCACTTGGAGCGGAACCCGGAATCGAAACAGGACAAGCTTCGTCGGGTTCTTGGGGGCGATCAGGATATATGGCGGTCAGTGGCGGAGGCATGGGAAAACATGGGGTTGCTTCGGCGCACACCGGAGGACGGTTCCTATCGGCTGGCACTCTCTACGAGAATGGGAGGGTTGGTCTCAGCCAAGTGTTCTTCTTGTGGCCACGTTGGCAAAGCACCCAAGGCCATGTTCCTGGAGAAGATGGCCTGTCCTGAGTGCCGGGCAACAGTCTTGTTCGTTATCCTTTCAACAGAAACTGTGACTAATACGAAGGAGTGATCAATGCTTTACGTCTTCACATTTTCAATGGGGCTGGTTGCGGGTAGTGTTTGTGTGTTCTTGGTCTTGGCGGTCAAGCGAATAAGACTGAATGAGCAGAAAAGCAAACAGGATGCCCAAGGAAAGAATATCCGCGAGACTCTTCAGGCGACTAAGACAAAAAAACAGGAATTGGAACAGCAGGCAGCGCAACTGCAAGTACAACAAAAAGAAATCGACGCTCGCGTTGTTTCCTACACGGAATTGCAGCAGGAGAATGCGATCATTAAGCGCGACTTGCAAAACATAGATGTTGACCTGCGAAAAGTACAGTTAGATCGCGAATTGCAACGAAAGACCCAGGAGACGCTCGACCAACGAAGCAACGATTTGGGAGGCCGTTACCTGAAAGAAAACATTAAGTGGATCGGTTCGTCGCTTACCACAAATAATTTTGTCGCCTCTAATCAACGCCTACAGAAGGTCATCGAGCGGTGTCGCGGAATAGGTTTTGACGTTTCGGCGAAAGAAGAGGCTTCTTTGCTTGCAGACTTGAAGGAGGAGTACGAGAAGATCGTTCGTGCTGCTTTTGAACGCGAAGAGCAAAACCGCATCAAAACCCAGATTCGCGAAGAACAGAGGCTTGAGAGGGAAATCGAACGTGAACTCAAACAATTGGATCGTGAACGCGCCGCCATTCAGGCTGCCTTGGACAAGGCTCTCGCGGAAGCCGAAGACCAGCACAGCGAGGAAATCGAGCGATTAAAGGCCAAGCTGGCCGAAGCAGAAGAAAAGTCCCAGCGCGCCATTTCCCGCGCCCAAATGACCAAGTCAGGCCATGTGTACATTATTTCTAACATCGGATCGTTTGGTGAAGGCGTATTCAAAATCGGCATGACGCGGAGACTTGAACCAAGAGATCGGGTTAGAGAACTGAGTTGCGCCTCGGTCCCCTTTCCGTTCGATGTACATATGATGATATCTTCTGACAATGCCCCTGCGTTGGAAAACTCGCTTCACAAGGCGATGCACAAAACGCGAGTCAACAAGGCCAATCCCCGAAAAGAGTTCTTCAAGACTGACATCGATGCCATATGTCAAGTCGTGGAAGAAAACCACGGTGAAGTTCAATACGTTGCCGACCCGGAAGCGCTTGAGTACCGCCAAAGCCTGACTATTTCAGACGAAGATCTCGAGTTCGTCGAAAGCGTATACGATGCGATGGACGAAGAAAACGAAACCGTTGCAGAAGACGAGTGATCACCACGAATCCATAGGCTGGGACGGAGCCCCCAAGGGGTAAACTCCGCGGAGTCCCACCTTTATCGCAGTAAAGAGAATATTGAATATCGAACAGAGAATGTTGAATTTTGAAGTAACAGAAAGAAGAAAAAAAAGACGAGAATCCATGCTTTGGGTTTCATTTATCTTCTTTTTCTTCTTTTCACTTCAAAATTCAACATTCTCTGTTCAATATTCATTATTCAGAAAAAAAACGGGAACCTTTCGTCTCGCGCTGCGTCTAAAACAATACGGAATCGAATGGTTCTTCACTTTATGAAAGGAATTTCCTATGAACAGAACGCTGATCGCAGTTGTGGTCGTGTTGTCTCTTACCGCGTCTTTGGTCGTTGCCGAAGAGGCTGCGCCGTTGAGCGCACTTGCGAAAATGCCGGTCAAGGAAATCACCGTTTTCAAAGATGGGCACGCCTTTGTGCTGCACGCCGGGCGGATGCCGACGGACGCCTCCGGAAACGTGCTGATGGACTATCTGCCGACGCCCGTACTGGGTACTTTCTGGCCCTACTCGGCGGACAAGGGCGCCAAACTCTCGGCAGTGGTCGCCAGTAAACGCAAAGTGCTCATTAAACAAACCGCCCTGACATTAAGAGAGTTACTGGAGGCCAATGTCGGAGCCGAAGTCTTCATTACCGAGACCGACGCCAAGACGTATCTGGGTACGATTATGGGGATTCCCACTCGCAGTTCAAGGGAGTTGGAAAAGGTCAGCCCGCCCAATTCGGGAGAAAAATTACCCCAAAAAGGCGGACTGATCCTGCTGAAGACGGACAACGGCACCAAGGTGGTCAAGATTGACCGTATCCGGGATATAACCTTCAAAGGCGAACATCGATCCACGTCCCGGCGGGAGGAGTTCCGCAATCTGTTGACGCTGAAACTGGGCTGGAAAGGTAAGCCCAAACAGGCTGCCGACGTGGGAATGATGTACCTCCAGAAGGGCGTGCGATGGATTCCGCACTACAAGATAACCCTCGACTCGGAAGGAAAGGCCCACGTTAAACTTCAGGCTACAATCATCAACGAACTGACCGATCTCGAAGGCGTAACCGTTCACCTGGTGGTCGGCGTTCCGACGTTCCAGTTCAAGGATACGGTGGATCCGATTTCGCTTCAGCATCAGGCGGCGCAATTGTCGCAGTATTTTCGCAGGTCATCGCAGACCGCTTACGCGATGTCGAACGCGATCATGTCGCAGGTTGCGTACAATCAGCCTGCCGCCGTGGCCCGACCGGCCGGCGTGGACCTCGGACCCGCTGTCGCAGGTTCGCAACAGAACGAAGACCTGTTCGTCTTCGACGTCAAGAACGTTACGCTCAAGAAGGGCCAGCGAATGGTCATTCCCGTTACCGAGTTCACCATCCCTTACAGGGATGTCTATACGCTGGATATTCCCTTTACCCCGCCGGCCGAAGTCTGGGGCGGTGTCCGGCAGCACTACTGGCAGCAGAGCCGCAATTCCAGGAATACCGAGGTCGCACGAATGTTCCACGCGCCGAAAGTCATGCACAAGATACGCCTGACCAATAAGAGCAAGTATCCGCTGACGACTGCGCCGGCGTTGATTTTCTGCAAAGGCCGGGTGCTCGCGCAGGGCATGATGCAGTACACCTCCGCAGGTTCCGAGGTCGATTTGACCGTTACAACGGCTGTTGATATTCGTGTCGAGAAAGATGAGAAGCAAACCGACCGGACACCGAATGCCATGAAGTGGAACAATTACAATCACGCCCGGATCGACCTGGCCGGGAAAATCAAACTGACAAACTACTGTAAGAAGACCGCCGAACTGGAAATCACGCGGCACGTTCTGGGCAACGTGGGCAAGGCTGACCAGGACGGAAAGGCCGAGATGGTCAACGTATTGGAGGACCCGGGTTTCGCGCCCTCCGGCGGTCGTTACTGGTGGCAGTGGTACAGTTGGCCGGGTTGGTGGCACCACGTCAACGGCATCGGGCGGATCACCTGGAAACTGAAACTCGATGCCGGAAAGAGCGTCGATCTGAAATACAACTGGTATTACTACTGGCGGTGAATGAATTGGTAGTTTGAAAAAGGCGGACCGCAATCAGGGGCGGAACATGCCACGCCAGTCGGCCAGCGGGTTGTCCTTGCCCTTGAACGGGTTCCGGACGGAAACAGCACCGCCGCACGGCATCGCCATAACCAGAAAGGTCCTAAATTGGCTGTAAGGGTACGTCGGCGGCGATGAGGTTTTTTCGCAGGGTTCCGCTGTCAATCCTGCGGACGTTTCTGTCGCGGGCGGTCATTGCCGCTGCGGTCCCGGCTGCCTGTCCGAGCTGCATGCAGTTAATCATCACGCGGATCGCACCGGTGCTTTCGTGGTCGGCTCCGCAACACCGGCCTGCTACCAGCACGTTGTCCAGATCGCGCGGAATAAGGCATCGGTACGGGACCTGGTAACACAGCGTATCTCGCGGCGGCGCGTCTGCGGGCTGACCGTCCCACCGTCCCTGCTCAACGGAGCCGTCGTCGTTAATCCGCTTCCACCCGCCGTCGAGTCGCTCGAAGCGGATGCCGAGGCCGTCGGGACAGTGAATGTCGATCGGGTATGCGCCCTGGGCGATGGTGTCCTCGAAGGCTACACCTTCCAGAACTTCCTCGCGGGTTAGTTGATGATCGGCAATGATGCGGTGGGTTTCGCGGACGCCAATCTGGGTGGCGATGTCAACCAGGTGGACGTTTTCCCATCCGGGCATGGTCTTGATCCGGTCCATCAGCCAGCGAAGTTGATAGCGTCCTTCGATTTCAGCCCGTGTCAAATCCAGTGTGTCGGCGGCATTGATGTGCGGGACACGCACGCCCGACAGCATCATCTCGCCGCTGTCCCATATCCCGGCTGTGCTCCAGAGGAAGTTGGAATAACGTTGGCCGTTGTAGTCCATGGGTGTCTTGGCCAGTTCGTCCTGGATTGCGTTTTCTTTTGCGGCGTCGGGTTTTATACCCGCGAGGCGGAAGCACAGCGATGGCGGCTGGCGGCGTCCGTCGGCGCTGCCGGATTGCGTTTCCAGCCCGGCCCGGCGGACCAGGTCGGCGTCGCCGGTGCAGTCGATGTACACGTCGGCGACGACGGCCTCCCGACCGCTCTTACCCTCGATGACCGCCGCTTTAATCCGCCTTCCGTCGCGTAGAACGTCCACAAAGGTCGTGTGCAGCAGCAGTTTGACGCCGCTGCCTATCATCAGATCGTCGAAGACGAACTTGACCGTCTCGCTGCAGATTGTCCAGGGGCCGGTCCGACCATCGGTGGCATGGTTGCGGACAGCCCCGCGCCGCTGTAATCGGCGGATGATTTCTTCCGGCAGGCCCCCGATAATTTTGGTCTTCCCGTCGGTCCCGTAGAGCGAATGCAGCAAGTTGACATTGGCGGCAGTGGCCATTCCGCCAAGGAAGCCGTAACGCTCCACGAGTACAACTCGCTTTCCGTCCCTCGCCGCCGCCGCGGCTGCACACACGCCCGCCGGCCCGCCGCCAAAGACCGCTACGTCGCACTCGGTCAGCACCGGTATCCTCCGCGCCGGTTCGGCGACGGTCTTCGCGCCGTCACGCTCCGGTACGAAAGACCCCAGCGGAAATTCCACCTCGAATTCGCCCCGATTTATCGCAAATGTCACGCCAATACCCTTTTATCTGCCGGGCAAAGCAACCTGTTTTTTGAACGCAATTTATTTTCTCCACTCGGAAAGGGGGACGAATTTGCCATCGTACGGGTTCCAGATTGTTACGTCTCCGCTGACGGCATCGACCCGGAATTGTTGCCAGAGTTCGGTGCGGTCCTTGTGGGACTGGTAGAACTTGAATATCCACGCCGGCTGCTCGCCCTCGGCTTCGCAATCGACCGGTGTGCGATCAACCTTACAAACGGGTACGGCCTTCCCGCCGGAAACTTTCCTGACATCGTTGGACCATTTGACGACCTCAGGAAGATCATCGAGTATCCTACCGGCCTGGTTCCGCGTCAGTTGCGATTTGGGTTTGTCCGAATCGGTCTGCGAGTCCTTATCTTTACCGTTGCACCCGATGAGACTCGCCATCAGTATCATACCGACGAACACCTTTTTCATGGTCTTTCTCGCAGCATGTATCAGCAAAGTTCACGGAACTCATCCGGGCTTATACCGGCGTCCTTCAATATCCCGGCTAGCGTCCAGCGGTTAACGGGATTATGACGGGGTATCGTAACGGCGACCTCGCCATTGGTCATCACGATGTGTTTCCCCTGGCGCAGAACGCGAAAACCGCGCCGTTCCAAAGCCCGTACGACTCGCAGGTGAGATAAGGACGGAATATTAGCCAACGGCTACCTCAACCTCGCGGATTTCCTCGCCTGTTGTTATCTCGTCGATGGCCGATATGTACTCTTCGATCGCGCTGCGAATGTTCTCCATCGCCTCTGCTTCAGTAGCACCCTGACTCCAACATCCGCGAAGCGCCGGACAATGAACCGACCAGCCGTCCTCATTCTTGCTTAACACAACCTTGTATCGCATCTGTTACTCCTTGATATTCATTATACCACTGCCGCACGCTCAAACACACAGATAATGTTACTCGCGCTACACTATCGGTCGAAAATGGGGTATAAAACCCGCTATGATTATCACAATAGACGGCCCCGCCGGTTCGGGTAAAAGCACGGCTGCGAAGAAACTGGCTGAGGCGCTGGACATTACGCACCTGGACACGGGCGCGACGTATCGGGCCCTTACGCTGGCTGCTTTGCGGGCGGGGATCGACCTTGAAGACGAATCCGCCCTGATTGATATGGTTGGCAGGATAGACATCAAGATGGGTTATACCGACGGTAATCTTCGTGTAACTCTCGATGGTGAGGACGTTTCGCGTGAGATACGCGCTGCCGATGTTTCCGATAACTCCCATTACGTCGCCTGCTCTGTCGGTGTCCGCGACGTGCTGGTAGCGATGCAGCGGCGGATGGGGGCTGAACTTGTCGGCGAATCGGGCGGTTTCGTGGCGGAAGGAAGGGACCAGGGTTCGGTCGTTTTTCCCGATGCCGACGTCAAATTTTACCTGGATGCTTCCTGCGAAGTCCGCGCGCGTCGTCGTTGCGACGAGATGCCCGATGCCGACTACGAGCAGGTTCTCCGGGCAATTCGCACCCGCGACGAACGCGACAGCACCCGCCCTGTCGCGCCGCTGATAAAACCCGACGGAGCCGTCGTAATAGACACGACCGATATGAACATAGAAGAGGTAACAGCGGAATTACTGAGCCATGTAAGGTCAGCCAAATGAAAGGTCTTCCGAGTCATCCCAATCAGCAGTTTGGCGCGTGGTCGCTTCCCGAAGGCGTCCCGAAACCGAACCTGTGGTATCGCTTCTGCCGGTTCGCTTTCGGAATGTTCGCGATTCCGTTCTGGCAACTGCGGGTATTTAATCGCCACTACGAGCCGAAAACCGGTTCGGTGCTGTACATCTGCAACCACCAGAGTTACCTCGACCCAGCCATTATGAGCCTGTCGCTGAAGAGGCCTGTGAATTTTATGGCCAGGGATGGATTGTTTCGCGTCCCGATTTTCGGGGCGTGGATTGCATCGGTTAAGGCCTTTCCTGTCAAGCGTGGCTCGGCTGACGTGAGCGCATTGAAGGAGGCGCTTCGCCGCCTTCGCGCCGGTGGACAGTTGGTTGTTTTTCCCGAAGGGACGCGAACGCACGATGGGACGATAGGTTCTTTCGCGCCGGGCGTATCGATGCTCGCACGCCGGGCTGCGGAGTGGACCGTGCCGGTGGTGATTGTGGGCGCATTCGAGGCCTGGCCTCGAACCCAGCCTCTGTTTTCAATAATGAGCCAAATTGTGGTAGTCTATGGAAAACCGCTGCATCGCCGCGAAGTCCAGCAGATGCAGGCTGACGAATTCCTCGCCGACGTTCATCGGCGAATGGTCGAAATGCAGACGGATGTCCGTAAGCGGCTTGGAAAACCGCCTATTGACTACCTCAAAATACAAAATTCGAATTTCGAAACTCGAAACAATATCAAATGACCAAAATTCAAATTTTCAAAACGAATTTCCGGACGGGTTCCAACACGTTTGGAACATTCGAATTTAGAATTTGTTTCGGATTTCGGATTTCGTGCTTCGAATTTAGATATTGAATGTCATTTTACGGAAACAGGTTGCGATATAATGAACAAAATGCCTCAAAAGCAATACAAGTACATTTACGGTCCTGTGCCGTCGCGACGGCTTGGGCGGAGCCTCGGCATTGACCTTGTTCCTTTCAAGGTCTGCTCGTTCGATTGCGTCTATTGCCAACTGGGGCGAACGACAATTCATACGCTCCGCCGAGACGTCTATGTACCGACCGATGAAATACTGGCGGAACTGGCGGAGAAGTTGTCGTCGAAACCTCTCTGCGATTACATAACGCTGGCCGGTTCGGGTGAGCCGACGCTGCACAAGGACCTGGGGCGAATCGTTTCGGCAGTGAAGGAACTGACGGACATTCCACTGGCGCTGATTACCAACGGATCGCTTCTGTCGGATCCGGAAGTCCGCTCGGACATAATGAATGTCGATCTTGTCGTGCCTTCGCTGGACGCCGGCGACGCCGAGACCTTTGCGAAAATCAATCGTCCCTGTCCGGGGATTACATTTCAATCAGTGGTGGATGGTCTGAAGGCGTTCCGACAGGAATTTCCGGGCGAGATACGCCTGGAGGTTTTTCTCGTAGCCGGAATCAGCGACAGCGAATCGCACGTCCGAAAGATTAAGGCGATTATCGACGACATCGGTTTCGATCACATTGAGATTAATACGGCTACGCGCCCACCGGCGGAGGAATACGCGCGCGCGGTGGATGCCGAAAGACTCAATCGCCTCTGCAAAATCCTGGGTCCGAACGCCAGCGTGATTGCCGCACATGCCATACCGACCGAACGGGCAGGGGCCGTCAGTCGGGATGATATTCTCGGTATGCTGGCTCGCAGACCCTGCACCATCGACGATGTGGCCGAAGGACTGAATTGTCATCGCTGGGAGGTCGCCAAACTCATCGGCCAACTCACCGAGGAAGGTAAAATCATCCCCGAACGCCGGAACGATAAGGATTACTATCAGGTCAGGGGAGAAACGCAATCGTGAAAGTCTTCAGCAGGAAAGTCGAGCCTGACGCCGAGGCGTTCCTTGCCAATCTTCGCCGCGAAGGAACGCCACAGCGCGTTCACCACATGGAACTGTTCCTGGACGCTGAAATCCAGAAGGCCGTCTGCAAGCGGTTCGACCTGACGGCAGGGCTGAACGAAGACGATCCGTACTTCGCGGAAAAACGCCAGATTGCCATCCAGCGGTTCCTGGGATACGACTGCATTTACGCTAATCTTGAATTCGACATGCCCCTCCGTCAAGCCACGGCGGCTGACACCGCCGAACTGGCGCGCCGGGACGGACGGGTATTTCAAGACGAGCACAGCGGGCCTGTCATGTCATGGGAGGACTTTGAGAAATATCCCTGGCCTGACATAGCGACGGTCTCAGACCGCTCGTTTGTATGGTACGAGAAGAACCTGCCCGACGACATGTGTCTGGTTCCCAACACCCGCGCTCATTTCGCCGAGTTTCTCACCTGGCTGATGGGCTACGAGACGCTGTGTTTCGCCCTGTATGACAACCGCGACCTGGTGTCGGCCATCGCGAAGAAACTGCTGGAAATTGCCCGTGGAGTGACCGAAAGGCTCCTTCAGTTCGACTGCGTCAAGGCCGTCTGGGGCAGCGACGACATGGGCTTCAAGACCGGTACGCTCATCTCGCCTGCCGACCTGCGCGAGTTCGTCCTGCCCGGGCACAAGGCCCTGGTCGAGATGGCCCACAAAGCCGGTCGATTGTACATGCTTCACTCCTGCGGGAACCTCCGCGAAATCATGCCCGACCTGATAGAGGATGTGAAGATAGACGCCAAGCATAGTTTCGAAGACATCATCCAGCCTGTAACCGAAGCCAAGGCTTCCTATGGCGATAGCATTGCACTGCTTGGCGGGATTGATCTGGACTTCCTCTGCCGGGCCGACGAACAGGCCATTCGGAAGCGTGTCCGCGAAACGCTCGACGTGTGCATGCCCGGCGGGGGATACTGTTTGGGCACGGGCAATTCCGTAGCCAACTACGTCCCGCTGGAAAACTACCTCGTCATGCTCGACGAGGGCAGGCGCTACGGTGCATGAAACGGGGTGCCGTGGCCGCGGTGTTTGCGGCCACGTTTGTAACAAGTCAGCCTTATCGTGGCC